>JAEUHS010000039.1 GCA_016794035.1 Planctomycetota bacterium | reverse complement strand
AAGTGCTCGCCTGGCGACAGGACTGGGGCGACCGCAGCATCCACCCCATGAGCTTCGACGGCGACCGCACCGTGCGCGACGCCATCGCCGCCTGACGGAAGACTCATTCCGACGGCCTTCCTGACGCCCTCGGCCAAGGAGCTGCACGCAAGTCATCAGTTCCCAACGTGACCGCCCCACAATCCCCCTCGTCTCCCCCCCGTCTCCCGGGCACAATGCGCCCGTGCTGTCGATGGACGTCCAGGATCCCGTGGCCACCGAGGCGCCGCAGCTGCTGCAGCAACTGCAGCACCTGGGCTGGGTCGACCACACGGCGCTCGCCGTGCTGCTGGTCTTCTTCGTCATCGGCCTGTTCAAGGGGCTGATCTGGCAGGTCAGCCGCATCGGCATCCTCGTCGTCGCCTATGTGGCCGCCGGCCGGCTCGGCGGGACCGTCGGCGGCTGGCTCGCGCGCACGCCGGCGGTCGGCGGCGCCGGCGCCGGCGATCCGGCGCGACTGGCCGCGGCCGACACGCCCGAGACGACGTTGTATCTCGCCTACGTGCTGATCTTCCTCGCCGTGCTGATCGCGCTGAGCCTGCTGGCGATGCTGCTCCAGCGTCTGGCGCAGAAGGCGGGGCTTGGCTTCTTCGATCGCCTCGGCGGCGGCCTGCTCGGCATCGCCACCGGCGCCTGCGTGGTCCTGTTCGGCCTGTTCGTGGTGAACATGTTCTTCAGCGGCAGCCAGCTCGCGAGCGCCGCCGAGACGTCCCACGCACTGCGGCTGTCCCGGCGCGCGATCGACCTGCTGGGGGATGGCGTGCCCGACGAGTTGCGCACCGTGATCGCGCTGGCACCGCTGCACGCGCCGGCCCCGGCCGGGGCGGAACCGTCGCCAGCCGACCCCGCGCCAGCAGGCGCCGCGCCGGCGCCGTCCGGGTCGGGTGCCGTGGGGCCCGGGCCCGGCGACCGACCGGCGGCCCCGCCGCGTGCGCCCGAGCCGTCCACCGACGAGTCCACGCCGCGCCAGCGCGTAGCACCGCAGGCGCCGATTCCCGATCAGCCGCCGCGTTGATCGCGGCCGCGCCTTGCGCGGCGCGCGCCGCGCCGACATCCTGGTCGCCTCACTGCTTGGGGGCGCCGGCCGTCTCGCCGGCTGAGACGTACCCCTGGAACCTGATCCGGATCATGCCGGCGTAGGAAACAGCAGCCATGACGACGATTCCCGAGAAGGGCCTGCCGGCCCTCGAACAGTCCTTCCCCGGCTCCACCAAGGTCGCTGTCGGTGACCTGCAGGTGCCCGCGCGAGAGATCCGCCTCACCAACGGCGACGTCGTGCGCGTCTACGACACCACGGGCCCGCAGGACTGCGACTTGCACCAGGGGTTGCCCAAGCGGCGGCAGCCCTGGATCGATGCCCGCGTCGCCCGCGGCGACACGAACTTCTCGCAGATGCACTATGCGCGCCGCGGCATCGTCACCGAGGAGATGCGCTTCTGCGCGATCCGCGAGAACTGCGACCCGGAGTTCGTGCGCAGCGAAGTGGCGCGTGGCCGCGCGATCATCCCGGCGAACCGGAACCACCCGGAACTGGAACCGATGATCATCGGCCGCAACTTCCTGGTGAAGATCAACAGCAACATCGGCAACTCGGCGCTCGGCTCCTCGATCGAAGAAGAGGTCGAGAAGCTGCAATGGTCGATCCGCTGGGGTGCCGACACGGTGATGGACCTCAGCACCGGCAAGAACCTGCACGCGACCCGCGAATGGATTCTGCGCAACAGTCCGGTGCCGATCGGCACCGTGCCGATCTACGAAGCGCTGGAGCGCGTGCAGGGTCGGGTCGAGGACCTGAACCTGAAGCTGTATCTCGAGGTGCTCGAGGAGCAGGCCCAGCAGGGCGTCGACTACTTCACGATCCACGCCGGCGTGTTGTTGCGGCACGTGCCGCTGACCGCGGATCGGGTCACCGGCATCGTCTCGCGCGGCGGGTCGATCATGGCCAAGTGGTGTCTGCACCACCACGAGGAGAACTTCCTCTACACCGGCTTCCGCGAGATCTGCGAGCTGATGCAGCGCTACGACGTTTCGTTCTCGCTGGGCGACGGCCTGCGACCCGGCAGCATCCGGGACGCCAACGACGCCGCCCAGTTCGGCGAGCTGGAGGCACTCGGCGAGCTGACGCAGATCGCCTGGGAGTACGACGTGCAGACCATGATCGAAGGCCCTGGCCACGTGCCGATGCACCTGATCAAGGAGAACATGGACCGCCAGCTCGCGGTCTGCCACGAGGCACCGTTCTACACGCTCGGCCCGCTGACCACCGACATCGCGCCCGGGTACGACCACATCACGTCGGGCATCGGCGCCGCGATCATCGGCAGCATGGGCACGGCGATGCTGTGCTACGTGACGCCGAAGGAGCATCTCGGGCTGCCCGACAAGGACGACGTCAAGCAGGGCGTGATCACCTACAAGATCGCCGCGCATGCCGCCGACCTCGCGAAGGGTCACCCCGGTGCGCAGGATCGTGACGACGCGCTGAGCAAGGCCCGCTTCGAGTTCCGCTGGGACGATCAGTTCCGGCTCGCGCTCGACCCGGAGACGGCGCAGAAGTACCACGACGCGACGCTGCCCCAGGACGGCGCCAAGGTCGCCCACTTCTGTTCGATGTGCGGCCCGCGCTTCTGCTCGATGAAGATCACCGAGGAGGTGCGCGAGTACGCGAAGCGGGGCATGCAGACCAAGAGCGCCGAGTTCCAGGAACGCGGCGGCGTGATCCAGTAGCGCCGCGGGCGGCCCGCGCCTACACCAGCCGCAGCTGCGAACGCTTGTGCCGCACGATCTCGCCGTCGTGCAGGAACACGACGTCCTCGGCGATGTTGGTCGCGAGGTCGGCGATGCGCTCGACCTGGCGCGACGTCGACAGCGTCAGCACCGCGGCCTCGACGTCGTCGGGGTGGTTGCGCATGCGCTCCTGCAGCACCTCGAACATGCGCCGCAGGGCGGAGTCGACGATGACGTCGTCTTCGAGCACCCGCCGGGCCAGGGCGGTGTCCTCCTGGCGCAGCGACTCCATGGCCTTCTGCGCCATGCCGCTGGCCATCGTCACCATGTGCGGGAACTCCTCGGGCAGCGCGAACGCGGGCAGCGCCGCCAGCTGGATGGCACGGGCGGCGATGCTCTCGGCGGCATCGCCCATGCGCTCGAGGTCGGTGTTGACCTTCAGCACCGCGACCACGAACCGCAGGTCGCCGGCCACCGGCTGGTGCAACGCCAGGACCTTGAGGCAGTCCTCCTCGATGCGCACCTCGGCGGTGTCCACCTCGCGGTCGCCGCGCACGACCTGGCGCGCACGTTCGGCATCGCGCTGCAGGAACGCGGCGGTCGCGTCGGCGATCGACCGCTCGACGAGCCCGCCGAGCTGCAGCAGGCGGTTGCGAAGTGCATCCAGATCTCGATAGAGGTGTAGGCTCATTGCGGTTCCGACGATGGTGCGCCCATGTCCCCGGCGCCGAGGGGCAAGGCTACCCAGAACGTGCTGCCCTGTCCCAGTTCGCTGCGCACGCCGACGTCGCCGCCGAGGTTCAACACGGTGTTCTTGACGATCGACAGGCCGAGGCCGGTGCCGCCCAGATCGCGCGAGCGCGCGCGGTCGACGCGGTAGAAGCGCTCGAACACCCGCGCCTGGTCCTCCGGCGACAGACCGATGCCGGTGTCGCGGACCTCCAGCAGCGCGCGGCCGGCCGCCGACGTCACCTGCACGGTGACCCGACCGCCCGCGGGCGTGTACTTGATCGCGTTGTCGACCAGGTTGCCCCCCACCTGCCGCAGCGCCTCCCGATCGGCGCGCACCGGCAGGGAATGCGCCGGCAACGCCGCCTGCAGGTGCAGGCCGCGCCGCTCGGCCAGCGGCCCGAGATCGCGCACGATGTCGCGCACGACGGCCACCAGGTCGCACGGTTCGGGCGGCGGCTCGATCGCGGCGTGGTCGTCGAGGCGCGACAGCGTCAACAGGTCGCCGACCAGCGTCGTCAGCCGATCGGCCTGGCGCGCGATGCGTTCGAGGAATCGGTGCCGGGTCGCCACCGGCATGTCGGGATCGTCGAGCACGGTCTCGACGAAACCCTGGATGGCGGCCAGCGGTGTCTTCAGTTCGTGCGAGACGTTGGCGACGAAGTCGCGGCGCAGCGACTCCAGCCGCTTGAGGCGGCTCTGGTCGTCGATGCCGACCACGCAGGCGAGCCCCGGCATGGCCCGCACGCGGATCGCGAGCGTGCGGCCGCCGAGCGCGTCGTCGTGTTCGAACACGACGTCCTCGCCGGTCGCACGGCAGCTGGCGAGGCTCTCGTGCAGGCGCGGCCACGGGACCAGATCCCGCAACGGCCGGCCTCGGCACCCCTGCCGCGGCAGTCGCACGAGGTCGGTGGCCGCCTGGTTGGTCGCCACCACGCAACCGGCCTCGTCGAGCACGATCAGGCCCTCGCCGGCACCGGACAGGCCGGCTTCGAGCCGGTCGATGCGCAACTGGAGTTCGGCCGCGCGGCGGTTGGCCTGCTGCAGCAGCTCGCCCTGGCCACGGTGGCGCCGCTGCAGTTCCCGCTGCAGATACAGCACCACCGCGACGACGGCCGCCAGCGCGACGCAGACCGCCGTCGTCATGATGCCGTCTCGATCGGCGCGGCGCCGACCGCCCTCACTTGCCCGGCTCGGCGAACCGGTAGCCGACGCCACGCACGGTCTCGAGGCAGTTCGCGTGCTCGCCGAGCTTCTGCCGCAGCGCCCGCACGTGCACGTCGATGTTGCGGTCGGTCACGATCGCATCCTCGCCGATCACGCGACTCAGCAGGTGGGCGCGCGGAAACACGCGGCCCGGGTGCGACGCCAGGAAGTGCAGCAGCCGCATCTCGGTGGGCGTCAGGCTCAGCATCTGCTCGCCGACGCGAGCCTCGTGGCGACCGAGATCGATCGACAGCGAGCCCCGCACCACCCGCTCGCCGCCGCCGCTCTGCTCGCGCAACGGACCGCGGCGCAGCACGACCTTGACCCGCGCGACCAGCTCGCGCGGACTGAACGGCTTGGCGATGTAGTCGTCGGCGCCGATGCCGAGGCCGAGCACGATGTCGCTCTCCTCGCCCTTGGCCGTGACCATGATCAACGGAATGGAGCGGGTCACCGGATCGGACTTCACCTGCCGGCACACCTCGACGCCGTCCATGCCGGGCAACATCAGGTCCAGGATGACCAGATCGGGGTTGTCGGTGCGGATCCGACTGAGTCCTTGTTCGCCGTTGCGACACGCGATGACCTTGTGACCCTCGCGCTCGAGGTTGTATTGGATGACTTCGAGGATGTCCGGTTCGTCCTCGATGACCAGGACTTTGGGCTTTGCCACTGCGATCACGTGTCTCGGCTCGGAGATGGAGAATCCACGAGGACACTAGGTAGGTTCCGCCAAGGATCGGTGAAGGCTACCTCAAGCTTCCAGGTTGGTGGCGCTCGGTGCCGACGGGAACGTGAGTTCGAGGCCCGCGGCGACCGACCGGCACGTCGGGCCGTTCGCGCGACCTGCGCGCCCCGCACGCCGCGCCTCCTGCTCGAGCCGGTCGCGAACATCCGCCTGGCCGAGCGGGAACGGCAACGACCCGGCGACCGGTTCGAAGCAGACCGCCACCACCGCGCCTGCGGGCGCCATGCCGGTCGCGACCGTGAAGCGACCCGTGACGCCGGCCGGTACGGCGTCCGCGAGCAGGCACAGGGCCTGCGCGGTCCACTCGAGCACCGCGCCCGCCTCGACCGGGATTCCGCCGGCCCCGGGCGTCGAAGCGGCGGCGAGCTGATGGCCACGCTCCCGCAGCGACACCCGGGCGACGTCGAGCAGGGGGGCGAGCGCCCGTTCCAGCGGCAGCCGCGGCGCGGCCGGATCGCCGAGCAGCGCGCGCAGCAGCCGCAGCGTCTCGCCACCGCGCGCGGCCGCGGCCAGGATCCGCGTGCGCAGTTCCACTGCCTGCTCGGGCAGCAGCTGGGCGCTGCCCTGCACCGCGAACAGCTGGTTGCCCAGCTGGTGCAGCAACCCGGGGGCCAGGAAGGAGAGGCTCGATGTCGTCACGCGATGCACGGTTCGAAGGCGCCGCCGCGGCGACGAGGTCCTGTCAATGCGAACGTTCGGCGGTCTTCGGACCACCCACCTCGCCCAACACCGCCTCGATCGAATCCTGGATCTCGCCGTCGCGCAACAGCGCGAGCGCGATCCGCGTCCCCGGATCCCGTCGGACGATGTTGGCGTGCAGCACCTGCGCGTCGGCGACCCGTTCCCCGTCGACGCGCAGGACGATGTCGCCCCGCCGCAGGCCGGCGCGGTCCGCCGGCTCGCCGGCGGCGACGCGGACGATGACCGCACCTTCGCACGGCGCCCCGGTCTCGTCGGTCCCGGCGCGCGAGGCGAACTCGATGCCGAGGTAGCCGCGCCGCACGCGGCCGTCGGGCTGCCTCTCCATCGCCTCGAGCGCCCACTTCAGCGTCGCGCTCGGCACCGCGAACGAGATGCCCTGCGCCTCGATCGCGGCCTGCGTCGTCACGCCGACGACACGGCCCGCGAGGTCGAGCACCGGGCCGCCGGAACTGCCGGGGTTGACCGGCGCGCTGAACTGCAGGAAGTCGTTGGTGACCCCCAGATCGGAGTGCAGCAGGTGCCGGCCGACGAAGCTGACCACCCCCGCCGTCACCGTCTGCGCGAAGCCGAACGGGTTGCCGACCGCGATGATCCAGTCGCCGGCGTGCAGGTCCCCGCTGTCACCGATCGGCAGCGGCGTCAACGGCCCGGGCGCGTCGACCAGCCGCAACAGCGCGAGGTCGGTCGCCGGATCCTCGCCGACGAGTTCGGCCGGCACCGGGCCGTGCTGCGGCACGACGACCTCGATGCCGATCGACGACATCACCACGTGGCGGCTGGTCACCACCAGACCACGTGCGTGCACGACGAACCCCGAACCGTTGCGCACGTCGGGCTCCGGCGCGTAGACCGGCCGGCCGGCGGCCAGTCCCGGCGCCAGCGTGGCGTCGGCGCCCGGCTGCAGCCGCGCCCGGACCGAGACGATGCCGGGGGCGGCTTGCCGCACGACGTCGGCGAAACTGGTCGGGATCGCCGCGGCGGGGCGCTCGTTGCCGGTCGCCGCCACGTAGGTCGGTCCGGGTCCGGGCCAGCAGCGCGCGAGCAGCACGCCGGCGACGAGGCCGGCGCCGCCGACCGCGGCGATGCCCAACAGCGAGAGGCGGGTACCCTGCATGCGCGGCGCGCAGTCTACCCGGTCGGGGTTCGGCACGACCAGGGGGGCCGCGTAGCATGCCGCCGTGCACATGCTCCCGGCCTGCCGATTGGTTCGCGTCGCCGTCTGTCTCGCGCTGCTCGGCGCCGGGCTGGCGGCGCAGCGACCCCGTTCCGCCAGCGACGCGCTGGCCCGCTTCGAACAGGTCCGCGACCGCGCCGAAGGCGAACGGCGTCGCGCGGTCGACGACCTGGGCGCATTCGCCGATGCCGAGGTCACCACGCTGCTGGTCGCGGAGCTGGGCCGCGCGCAGGAACTCGGCTACCGCCAGGCGGTCGTGCGTGCGCTGGGCCGGCAGCCGCGCGACGGCGCGGTGCCGGCACTCGCGGGCGCCCTCGAGCAGGCGACGAATCCGCGGCTGGCCGACAGCGCGGCCGAGGGCCTGGCGCGTCAGGGGGAGGCAGGCATCGCGGCCCTGGCCCGACTGCTCGAACGCGAGGCCGCGGGCAGCAGCAAGTGGAACTCGGTCTGCGGCGGCCTCGGCCAGGCCGAGACACCGGCGGCGCGCGACGCGCTGCTGACGTCGTTGCGCAAGGTCGGCGACCGCGACCGCCTGCCGCCGCTGCGCAACCTGCGGCGCTGGTCCGGCGACGCCGCGGTCGACGAACAGCGCGTGCTGCTGGCGCGCGACAAGGACCCGCTGGTGGCGGCAACGGCGTTGCAGCAGCTCGCCGAGCAGGCGCACGGCCACGCGCCGGCGCTCGCGCTGGAGCTGCATCGTCGGCTCGGCGACAAGGCCTCGCCCGAGCAGCACGGCGCCGTGCTGCAGGGATTGCTGCTGGCCCCGACCGTGGCCACGCTCGACGCCCTGCTCGCGAGCGCCGCCGCGGCCGACGACCCGTTCGGCGACCAACGGCTGCCGGCGTGGCGCCGCGCGCTCGGCGACGCAGCCTGGGTGCAGGCGCTGGCCGCCGCGGCGCCGGGACGCAAGGCCGTGCCGGAGCGGGTCGTCGCGGCGATCGCGCTGCAGTTCGTCGACCCGGCGCACCTGGACGTGGCGACCAGCGCGTTGCGCGGCCTGCTCGGGCAACGCGATCCGGACGTCGTGCGCGCCGCCGCCGCCGCGCTGGTGTCGCTCGCTCCCGACCGTGCGGCCGACGCGCTGCTGCCGCTCGTCGCCACCGGGGCCGATCCGCTGGCGGCGATCGCGCTCGAGGCCCTGCACACGCTGCGCAGCCGCGACCCGGCCTGGCCCGCCGAACTGCTGCCGCTGGCGACCGGCCGCACGCCCGGGCTGCGCGCCGCCGCGCTGCAACTGCTGGCCGCCTGTCGCGACGTCGACGCCAGCGCCGCCCTCGCCGCCGCGCGCGCCGGCCTCGCGCACAAGCACTGGAACGTGCGCGCCGCGGCGATCGCCCTGCTGACGGCGGTCCGCACCCCCGACGTCGTGCCAACGCTGTTCGAACGCCTCGACGCCGAACAGGCGCGGCTGCGCGCCGACCTGACGGCGGCGCTGAAGGACCTGACCGGTCAGCAGTTCCCGACCACGGCCGCGTGGCGGGACTGGTGGGCGAAAGCGGGCGCGACCTTCACCGTGCGACCGCGCCGCGACCAGGCCGAGCCGGCTCGGCGCGACGCCGCCGGCACCACGGCCAGCTACTGGGACCTGCCGGTGGTCAGCGACCGGGTCGTGTTCGTCGTCGACGTCTCGGGCAGCATGAACCAGCCGTTCGGCACCGGCAACGCGACGCGCCTCGACGAGGCCAAACGCCAGCTGGGGCGCGTGCTCGCGGCGCTGCCGCCGAAGGCCAAGGCGAACGTGATCGCGTTCGGCAACGATGCGCAGGGGCTCGCGACCGGGCTGCAGGCCATCGACGATCGCCGGCGCAAGGCCGCCGCGGCCTGGACCGACGCGCTGCAGGCTCGCGGCGCGACCAACGTCCACGCGGCGCTGCAGCTCGCGTTCGCCGACGCCGAGGTCGACACCATCTTCCTGCTGACCGATGGGCGGCCGAGCGCCGGCGCGATCGTCGCCCCGGAGCCGCTGGCGCGCGAGGTCCGGCGCTGGAACGTCGACCGCGGGCTGCGCATCCACACCGTCGCGCTCGGCGGGCGCAGCGAGTTCCTCGAACGGCTCGCCGACGATTCGGGCGGCGAACACACGGTGGCGCGATGACCGGCGCCTACGACCTGCTGCTCGCCCACGTGCGCGAGGCGCACCTGCTGGCCAGCACCGCGGCGCTGCTGGCCTGGGACCAGGAGACCGGCATGCCCACCGGCGCCGGCGACGTGCGCGCGCGCCAGCTCGAACTGCTGGCCCGGTTGCAGCACGAACGCAGCACCGACCCGCGCGTCGGCGACTGGCTCTCGTCCTGCGAGGCCGACGCGGCGCTGCTGGCCGACGCCGATGCGGCCGCGAACGTGCGTGAGCTGCGGCGCGACCACACGCGCGCGACCCGGCTGCCGGCGGCGCTGGTCGCCGAGCTGGCCGCGACCGAGAGCCGGGCGCAGCAGGCCTGGGCCGGCGCGCGCGCCGCGTCCGACTTCGCCGCGTTCCGCCCGTGGCTCGAACGCATGGTCGCGCTGCAGCAGCAGAAGGCCGACTGCCTGCGCGCCGCCGACCAGACGCGCTGGGATGCGCTCGCCGACCTCTACGAGCCCGGCATGCGGGCCGACGACCTGCGACGCGTGTTCACGCCGCTGCGCGAACGCCTGGTCGCGCTGCGCCAGCGCCTGGCCGGCGGCCGCGCGCCCGACCCGGCGTTCGCGCGGCGGCGCATCGACGAGTCGCGCCAGGAGGCGTTCGTGCGCGCCGTCGCCGCGGCGATGGGTTTCGACTTCACGCGTGGCCGCCTGGACCGCAGCGCGCACCCGTTCTGCACCAGCACTGGCGGCGACGTGCGGCTGACGACGCGCTTCCACCGCGACAACGTGCTGGACGCGCTCGGCTCGACGATGCACGAGACCGGGCACGGGCTCTACGAACAGGGCCTCGAGGTCCGGCACCTCGGCACGCCGCTCGGCGAGCCGGTCTCGCTCGGCATCCACGAGAGCCAGAGCCGGCTGTGGGAGAACCACGTCGGCCGCTCGCTCGACTTCTGGCAGTGGTGCTGGCCGGTCGCGCAGCAGCACCTCGGCGACGCCTGCGACGGCCACAGCGCGGCCGGCGTGTTCGGCGCGGCGAACCGGGTGCAGCCGAGCCTGATCCGCGTCGAGGCCGACGAGGCGACCTACGACCTGCACGTGATGGTGCGGTTCGAACTCGAGCAGGAACTGCTGACCGGCGACCTGCCGCTGGCCGATCTGCCGGCGCGGTGGAACGTGCTCTACCGCGACTACCTTGGCGTCGCGGTGCCCGACGACCGCCGCGGCTGCCTGCAGGACGTGCACTGGTCCTGCGGCCTGTTCGGCTACTTCCCGACCTACACGCTCGGCAATCTGTACGCGGCCCAGTTCGCGGCCGCCGCCGATCGCGCGCTCGGCGGTCTGGCGCCGCTGCTGCGGCGCGGCGAGTTCACGCCGTTGCGCGAGTGGTTGCGCGAGCACGTGCACCGGCACGGTCGTCGGTTCCCGCCGGCGGAGCTGGTTCGGCGGGCGTCCGGCGCCGCGCTGTCGGCGACGGCCTTCCTCGGCTACCTGGAACGCAAGCTCGGCGAGGTCTACGGACTCTGAGCTGGCTGCTTGCCGAGACGGCCGGCGGGGTCGACAAGGGCCCTTTCGGCGCCGACCTGTTATCCTGCACGCAACATGAAGGTCCAGAGCATCCAACCGACCCCGAATCCCAACGCCTTCAAGTTCCTCGTCGACCGGACGTTGGCCAACAGCGGCCAGACGCTGGCCTACAGCAAGCCCGAACAGGCGCAGCAGGACGTGCTCGCGCAGGGACTGTTCGCGATCCCGGGTATCGAGACCCTGTTCTTCTGCGACAACTTCGTCACCGTCAGCATGACCGCGCAGGCCGATTGGCGCGCCGTCGCCGAGCAGGTCACACGCCTGCTCGAGAGCCACGTGGCGGACGCGCCGGCGACCGGAGCCACCGCGGCGCCGAAGCCCGACAACCCGCTCGACACGCTGCCCAAGGGCGGCGACCCGGCGATGCTGGCGCGCATCAACAGCCTGCTCGACGACCGCGTGCGGCCGGCGCTGGCCGGGGACGGCGGCGGCCTGCAGGTGCTCGGACTCGAGGGCAAGACGCTGAGCATCCGCTACCAGGGCGCGTGCGGCAGCTGCCCCAGCTCGACGTCGGGCACCCTGGTCGCGATCCAGAACCTGCTGCAGAGCGAGATCGACGAAGAGCTCGTCGTGCAGATGTCGTGAAGCCGGCGGGTGCGGCCGCCGAGCGCTGCCCCTACTGCGGCCACCGCGGCCCCGTCGTGCAGGTCCATGGCCACGGCCAGTGCGCGCGCTGCCACACCAACATCGGTCCCTGCTGCGGCGGGGCCGACGCCGCCAGTGAGGCGGCGACCAGCACGGACATCGACACCGGCCCCGAACCGCACCTGTTCGCCGAACTGTTCGCACACCTCGGCGGCGCGGCGGCGACGGTCACCACCGACTCGCTGCTGTTCGCACTGACGCAGCGACTCGGCACCGACCTCGACGACGCGCGGGTCGTGCTCGAGGCCGCGGAGCGGGTCGGCGTCGTGCAGCCCGCGGGCGACGGCTGCCACCGTCTGCGCACCCGCACGCCCGCCGACTGAGTCTTGTTGACCGCACCTACCGCTGTGGTAGCGTGCCCCGCCCTACTCGCCGGAGTGGCGGAATCGGCAGACGCACAGGTTTCAAAAACCTGCGCCGCAAGGCGTGCGGGTTCAAGTCCCGCCTCCGGCACCAGCCTCTGCGGTCCCCGTCGGCGACGGCGCCGGCGCCGGTTGCAACAGGCGTGCGATCGCCTGCTCGCGCAGCAACCGCGCCTTCTCGTCCTTCCCGAGCAGCTCCAGGACCTCGGCGAGCACCGCGCAGACGGTCGGCGTCGGACCGAGCGCGTCGGCGGCCCGGCGGGCGGCGCGTTCGGCGCGCGCGGTGTCGCCGCGGCGCGCGAGCTCGCGTGCGATCAGCAGCAGGGTGCCCTGCAGCGGGCAGCTCTCGAGCAGCTCGCGTTCGTCGACCGCGCCCGGATGCTCGGTCAAGAGCTCGGCGATGCGATCGAGCCCGGTCGGTGACCGTGTGCCGCCGTAGGCGCGGATCGCGGCCCGCAGGTCGCCGGCGCGGCGGTGCAGGTCGCCGAGCAGCAGGCCCGCCGTCGGGCCGTCCTTGTCGACGTGCGCGAGCTGCTTGGCGACCTTGCGACAGGCGTCGAGCTCGCCGGCGTCGAGGTGCGCGCGGCCCGACGCCAGCAGTTCGTCGACCAACCGCTGGTGTTCGCGCGGCGCCGCGGCCGGCGGCGCGTGCCTGTGCACCGCCTCCTGCGCCGCGGCGGCGGCGTGCGGATCGCCGTCGGCGGCGACCAGGTCGCGCAGTTCGCCGAGCAGCTGGTAGTCGTTGGGGAACCGCGCCACCGCCTGCCGCACCTCCTCGCGCAGCGCCGTCGGCAGCACCTCGCCCTGGCGCCGCAGCGCCCGCACGCGCAACTGGACCAGCGAACGCAACAGCTCGTCCGGCAGGCCGGCTTCGACGACGCGCGTCAGCCAACCCAACGCCTCGTCGGCACGGCCCTGTTCGAGGCTCTGCCGCGCCAGCTTCAGGTTGCTGTCGGCGACCACGTGCGGATACCGGTCGGGCAACGGGCCGCGGTAGCGCGAGACCCGGCGGAAGCGTTCGCGGCTGCGGCGCAGATCGAGGCCGACCAGGTCGGCGACCGCCTGCAGGTGCCGGCCGAGTACGGCTTCGGCGCGCATGTCGCGCACGCGGCTCTTCAGCAACCACACCGCGAACAGGCCGCCGAGCGAGAACACGACCAGCAGCAGCAGGATGCGGCCCGGCATCGTCTGCAGCAGCGGCTCGATCACCCGCATGCCCAGCTCCATCAGCTTCAGCACGACGTCGAGCGCCGGGCCGAACAACGCCAGCAGCAGCACGAATGGCAGCGCCAACACCAGCACGCGCAGCCACGGGTTCTTCGGCAGCAGCACGCGTACCGGCGCCCACAGCGTCTTGCGCACGACGTCACCCAAGCCCATCGCGCGCCTCCGTGCTGTCCGTGCCGGCACCGAGTTCGTGCAGCGCCTGGTCCAGACGCAGGCGCAGGTTCGGGTCGCGCTCGGCGGTGCGCAGCTTGCGCAGCGCCGCGGCCGCCGCCGGCGAGCCGAGCCGCCGCAGCGTGTGCACGATCTGCACGCGGCGGTTCGTGTGGCGCGCGATCAGGCCGATGCTGACCTTCTCGAGCCAGCCCGAACGCTCGTACGCCTCCTGCAGTGCCGGCACCGCCGGATCGCCGATCGCGACCAGGATCGTGCCCAGCTCGTCGTCGAACGCGCTCGGCTCCGGCGCGAAGCTCGAACACAGGTCCTCGACCGCGGGCACGCCGATGGCCGCCAGCACGTCGCCGAGCCGGCGGCGCTCGTCGACCGGGCGCTCGAGGTCGGTGTAGGCGGCCAGCACGTGGTCGGTGACCGGCGCACCGAGCTGGCCGAGAATGCGCTGCGCGACCTCGGCGAGTTCGGGCTCGTCGAGCGCGGCGATCAACGCCTTGGTCAGCGTGCGCGTCGGTCCGCGCCGCAGCAGCGCGTGGGTCAGCACCTCCGGATGGCGTGCGCCGGGGATCGCCGCCAGCACTTCGTCCTCGCGGTAGAACGCCGGCTCGAGCAGCAGCGATTCGGCGACGAAGTGGCCGGCCGGCACCGCCTGCAGGAACCGGCGCAGCACCGCGCTGTCGGACTTGTTGAAGCGGTGCAGGATCTCCAGCGGCGGAAACCGTTCGAGCACCAGCTGGAACTCGTCGAGGTCGGCGAGGCCGAGGAAGAAGTCGATCAGGATCTTGCGGTGCTCGGGCCGTGCCGACGAGAACAGCGGCCCGACGTGCGGCAGCGCGGAGCGGTCGAAGCCCTGCACGATGCGGCCGACCAGCGCCGCCGGCGAACGCGAGCCGACCGGGAACAGGCGCTGCTGCTCGAGCGCGTCGCTGGCGGCGAACAGCGCCGGCGCGATCGCCGGCCCCATCGCGCGCAGCAGCTCGATCGCCGCCGCCTGGCCGTCGCCGGAACGGTGCCACGCCTGGCGCAGCAGCTCCTCGACCGCCGCCTCGCGCAGGTCGAGCAGTTCGCCGCGCGCCGTCGCCCGCTGCGCGCCCTCGCCGTCGAGCAACGCGCGCACCAGACGCTGCACGTAGGCGTCGTTCTGGTCGATGGCGTCCATGGTGTGGCTCGCCTGCGCCAGCGTCGTCACCAGCGCCGGCTCCTGCAGCACGCCCGGAGCGCGGCTGCGACAGCGCGGACACTCGCCGAGCGCGCCGGGCAGCGGCACACCGCAGGCGCGGCACCGCCAGCGGCTCGGCACCGTCAGCCCGGCGAGCGTCGCCATCGGCAGGCCGCTCGCGGCGGTGACGCTGCCCGGCGCGCCGGCGACGACCAGCGCACCTGGCTGCGGCGCCTCGGCGAGCCGCGCCCGCGCCGTGCGGTCGACGCCGTCGCGCGCCGCTTCGAGCCGCGCCGACAGCAGCGGCAGCGCGTCCGACTCCGGATGCAGCCGCGCCGCCTGCTGCAGCGCGAGGGTCGCGGCCGCGGCGTCACCGCGCCGCAGCCGCTGCGCCCCCGCCTGCGCCAGCGTGCGCGCGAGGTCCTTGCCGAGCTGTGACCGCCGCCCGCCGTCGCGCAGCAGTTCCAGCAGACGGCGGCCGGCGACCGCGGCGCCGTCGAAGTCGCCGCTCTGCAGCCGCGCGCGGTAGACGAACTCCCAGCCGTCGGCGCGTTCGGGCGCACGCTGCAGGGCGCGCTCCGCCGCGCTCGCGGCCTCGGCCGGCATGCCGGCGCCGAGCAGGCTCTGCGCCAGCATCAGGTCGTTCTCGGGGCTGTCGATGCCGAACGCGCGCTGCAGGTAGAGGTGCTGCGTGTGGGCCTTCGCCGGCTCGCCGAGCTCCGCCAGCACCTTGCCGAGCAGCAGCCTGGCATAGTGGTTCTCCGGATCGGCGTCGACCACTGCGGTCAGGCGCTTCTGGGCCCCTTGCAGGTCGCCGTGCAGCGCCTGCTCGACGCCGAGCAGGTAGTCGAGCAGCGCCCGCCGGCTGCGCGCGCCGCTGACCAGGCGTGCCAGTCGCCACCACAGCACCACCACCACCGCCAGCACCGTCGCTGCGAGCAGGATCTCGACCACGCCGCGTTCGGCACCGAGCGCCCATACGCGGCTCCAGAACGTCGGCGCGACCGGGGCCGCGTCCTGCGGCGCGAGCATCAGCGATGGCGCGAGGAAGTGGAGCATCGGCGCCGATCAGCCCGCGGCGACCCGCGCGCGATCGCTGCCCTGGCGCCGCTCGAGCGCGAGGCGCAGCAGTCGATCCAGCAAGGCCGCGAACGACAGGTCGGCAGCCGCGGCGGCCTGCGGCAGCAGGCTGGTCTCGGTCAGGCCGGGGATGGTGTTGGTCTCGAGCACGACCGGGCCGGCCGCGGTGACGATCATGTCGGTGCGCGACATGCCGTCGCACACGAGGGTCTCGTGGCAGAGCTTCGCCAGCGCCTTCACCTCGTCGAGTCGCGCCGGACCGAGCCCGCGCGGCGGAATCACCTCTTCGGTCGCGCCGGGCCGGTACTTCGCCTCGTGCGTGAACCAGCTGTCGCAGCGCGGGTAGATGCCGACCGGCGGCAGCACCTGCAGTTCGTCGCCGGTGTTGCCGAGCACGGCGACGGTGATCTCCTCGCCCTGCACCTGCTGCTCCGCGAACCAGCGCCGGAAGCGGCCACGGAACGTCGTGAAGAACGCCGCCAGCTCCGCCTCGGTCTCGATGCGCTGCACGCCGACCGTGCTGCCCGAGGCGTCGACCTTGACGAACGCCGGAGTGCCGATCTCGGCCTGCAGCCGGCGGAACTCGAGCGCGGCGTCGGCGGTCTGCAGCGGCCCGCCGGGCTCGTAGGCGCGCGGCAGCGGCACGCCCGCGACCTGCAGGGCGTGGCGCGTGCGCAGCTTGTCCATCGCCACCGCCGACGCGGCGCAGCCCGAACCGACGAACGGCACGTCGTAGAGCTCGAGCATGCCCTGCACGGTGCCGTCCTCGCCGTTCGGGCCATGCAACACCGGCAACACGACCTCGATGCCGGCCGTGTCCAGCAGCCAGTCGAGTGCCGCGCCGGGGCGCAGCGGTCCGATCGCCAGCGACCGGTCGAGCGGTTGCCAGGCCGCCGCCGCCGGCAGCGCACTGCGCCGCGGCCACCAGGTGCCGTCGCGGTCGAGATGCACCGGCCACGCCTGCCACTGCGAACGATCGAGATGCCGCAGGACCTGCGCGGCGGACGCGAGCGAGATGTCGTGTTCCGGCGATCTGCCGCCGGCGAGAACGGCTACCTGCATGGCATCACCCCTCCGCGGTGATCGACGCAGCATAGAGCCGGGCGGCGGCGACGCGAGCACGGCGCCCGTTCCGGGGCACCGGCTACGGCCACAGCGCGCCGGTCGCCGCGGCGGCGCCCCACAGGATCGCATCCGAGCCGCCGAGGCTCGGCGCGAACGCCACCGCCGAGACCGGCGGCCGCACGTGCCGGCGCACGTGCGCCTCGATGCGCGCCCGCAGGTCGGGCCAGCCGTCCAGCACGCCGCCGCCGAGCACCACGGCCGCCGGATTCAGCAGCGTGCAGGCGTTCTCCACCAGCGTGCAGGCAGCCAGCGCGGCCTCGTCGAGCAGCGACTGCGCCGCGCGCGCGCGCGGATCGGTGCCACCGGCGGCCGCGACCACGCCGCCGACCGTCCACTGCCCCGTCGGCGCGCTGCCGAGGTCCTGCGCCGCACGTTCGGTGATCGCCCGGCCGCCACAATAGGCCTCGAAGTGCCCGCGCGCGCCGCACGGGCAGGCGTGGCCGTCGGGCCGATACGTGGTGTGGCCGATCTCGCCCGCGGCGTTCGCGGCGCCGCCGTACGGCTTGCCGCCGACGATCAGGCCGATGCCGATGCCGGTGCCGAAGAACAGGCACAACAACGGATCGCGGCCGACCGCGTGTCCGCGCAGGAACTCGCCCCAGGCACTGGCGCGGCCGTCGTTGACCAGCGTGGTCGGCAGGCCGAAGCGCTGCTGCACGTGGGCCGCCAACGGAAAGCCGTCGAGCGGCAGGTTCGGCGCCTGCAGGATCGAGCCGCCCGCGGGGGGCACGACGCCGGCGGTGCCGAAGCCCGCGGCCTGCGGCGCGTCGAGACCCGGCGGCAGGTCGGCGAGCACCGCGGCGATCGCCCGTTCGAGCCCGGCGAGGAACGCGGGGCGCTCCCGCACCGTCGCCACGTGCTGCACGCGGTGGACCGTGAAGTCCTCGCCGACGAGGGCATAGCGGCACTTGGTGCCGCCGAGATCGCCGGCGAGCACGGACCGCACGGTGGCTCAGTCCTCCGACAGAGCTTCCATCAGCTCGTCGAGCAACTTCACCAGATGCGTGTTCTGGTGCTCCAGCACCGTGATGCGGCGCATGACCTTCTCGACGACCGGCGGCAGCAAGGTCTCCAGCACCACCGACTTGATCAGCTGGAACGTCTCGACGCGGTGCGGATTGGTGTTGCTGTCGAAGTGGAAGTGGTAGGCGTTCTGCAGCGCCTGCGTCGTGTGCTCCATGATCTCACGACCGACCTCCTTCTGCTCCTCCGGACTCATGTGGGTGATCTTGAAGGCATCCACCTTGTAGCGATGCAGCGCGTCCTTGAGCTTCTGTTTCACAACGGACTCCTTGCGGTCCTCGGGGCAATCAGCGGGGGGTCGGAAAGCACCTTCCCTACAGGCCGCGGCCTCGTTCCGCAACGGCCCGTCTGGCGCCCGATTGCACTCGGACGCAACCGGTCGGCGCGCGTGGTCGTCAGATGCGACCGACGACGAGGCAGGTGTTGTGGCCGCCGAAACCCAGCGAATTGCTGATCGCGCAGTCGATGCGACGCTCGCGGGCCTCGTTGGGCACGTAGTCGAGGTCGCAGTCCGGATCCGGCGTCTCGTAGTTGATCGTCGGATGGACCTTGCCGGTGTGGATCGACATCACCGCGGCCGCCAGTTCGATCGCGCCCGAGGCGCCCAGCAGGTGTCCCACCATCGACTTCGTCGAGGACACCCACAGGCGCCTGCTGTGGTCGCCGAACACGCGCTTGATCGCCGCGGTCTCGATCTTGTCGTTGAGGTGCGTGCTGGTGCCGTGGGCGTTGACGTAGTCGACGCGCTCGGCGGCGATGCCCGCGTCCTTCAGCGCCTGCCGGATCGCGCGGCTGGGGCCGTCCGCATCCTCGTTCGGCGCCGTGATGTGATGCGCGTCGTCGGTCGACCCGTAGCCGAGCAGCTCGCACAGGATCGGCGCGCCGCGGCGCTTCGCGTGTTCGTACTCCTCGAGCACGATCGCCGCCGAACCCTCGCCCATGACGAATCCGTCGCGGTCGCGGTCGAACGGCCGCGACGCCCGCTTCGGATCGTCGTTGCGCTGCGAGACCGCCTTCAGCGCGCAGAACCCGCCGAGGCCCAGCTCGGTCGTGGCCGCCTCGGAACCGCCGGTCAGCATCACGTCGGCCTCGCCCCACTGGATCGTGCGCATCGCCAGACCGATCGCGTGGCTGGCGCTGGCGCAGGCCGACGAGGTCACGTAGCAGGTCCCCTGCAGGCCGAAGCGGATCGCCGCCTGCCCGGCCATCGCGTTGGCCATGATCTTCGGGATGAAGAACGGGCTGATGCGGTCGGCGCCGCGCTCGACCTGCAGGATCTTCGAGGCTTCGATCTCGTGGATGCCGCCGATGCCGGTGCCGGTGATGCAGCCGGCCAGCGTGCGGTCCTCCCGCCCCATGTCGAGCCCCGCGGCCTTCATCGCCTCGTCGGCGGCGACGAGGTAGTACATCGTGAACTTCTCGAGCCGCTTGGCCTCGGTGCGCGGGAAGTACTTCTCGGTGTCCCAGTCCCACACGTCGCAGGCGAACTTGCACGTGTGCTTGGCGGTGTCGAATCGCGTGATCGTCCCGGCACCCGAGACGCCGCCCAGGAGATTGCTCCAGTTCGTCGCGAGGTCCAGCCCCAGGGAAGACACGGCGCCGAGGCCCGTGACGACAACTCGCCGTTTCGCCATGGTAGTCAGGTGGAATCAGGTGCAGCTGGCGGTGCGGGCATGCGGACGCCCGACGCCGACGGCGCGCCAGTGCGGCGCCGGCGCCGGTGCGGCTCCCGACCACGAGCTGTCGCCGCGGCCGGGGCCGCCAGCCGGCTCTCAGCCCAGCTTGCCCGAGATGTACTTCACGGCGTCGCCGACGGTCATGATCTTCTCGGCGTCCTCGTCCGGGATGTTGATCTCGAACTCGTCCTCGAACTCCATGACCAGCTCGACCGTGTCCAGCGAGTCCGCACCGAGGTCGTTGATGAACGACGTCTCGGCCGAGATCTTGTCGCGGGTCGTACCCAGCTGTTCGCAGACGATGTTGTGGACGCGTTCTTCGATGTTGTCAGCCTTCGACACTTTCTTGCCTCGTACTAGGGAGAGTCAGGTCGCGACGGTCCAGCCGTCCCGACCCCGGGAGAGCGTAGCTACCTGGTCATGCCGCCGTCCACAACGAGCGTCTGCCCGGTGACGTAACCGGCGGCCTGACTGCAGAGGAACGACACGACGCCGGCGATGTCTTCGGGGGTGCCGAAGCGGCCGAGCGGGATCTGCTGCTGCATCGCCGACTGCACCTCGGCCGGCAGGGCCGCGGTCATGTCGGTCTGCACGAAGCCCGGGGCGACCACGTTCACCGTGATGCCGCGACCGGCCAGCTCCTGCGCCAGCGACTTCGACAGGCCGACGAGTCCGGCCTTGCTGGCGGCGTAGTTGGCCTGGCCCGCGTTGCCGGTCAGTCCGACCACCGAGCCGATGTTGACGATGCGGCCGCCGCGCGCCTTGGCCATCGCGCGCGCGAACGCCTTGCAGACCAGGAACGCGCCGCGCAGGTTGGTGTTCAGCACCACGTCGAAGTCCTCCTCCGACAGGCGCAGGAACAGTCCGTCGCGCGTGACGCCGGCGTTGTTGATCAGGAAGTCCGGCGCGCGCCCGTCGGCCATCACGGTCGCCGCCAGCCGCTGCACATCGGCCGCCGCGGCGACGTCGGCGACGACGGCGTGGGCCTTGCCGCTGCCCGCGGGCAGCGCCGCGATCGCCGCCAGCGTGTCGGCGCAGCCACCCGGCTTCGTCGAGGTGCAGAACACCTCGGCGCCGTGCTGCGCGAGCGCCACGGCGACCGCCCGGCCGATGCCGCGCGAGGCGCCGGTCACGAGTGCCAGTTTGCCGGTGAATTGCATGGGACGAGATCGATCGGAGCAGGGTTCGTTGGGAAGTCGACGCAGCGCCGCGCCTCACCAGCGCAGCAGCACATGGCCCCAGGCCATGCCGGCGCCGAAGGCGGGCATCAGCACGAGCTTGCCCTTCTCCATGCGACCGGCGTCGTAGGCCTCGCGCAGGGCGATCGGCACCGACGCGGCCGAGGTGTTGCCATAGCGGTCGATGTTGATGAAGGCGAGGTCCATCGGCAGGCCCACCTGGTCCATCGCCGCCTCGATGATGCGCTGGTTGACCTGGTGCGGCACGATCACGCCGATCTGGTCGCGGCCGTAGGTGTCGACGACCTTCTGCACCAGCTCGGCGAACACCCGCACCGCGAAGCGGAACACCCGGGTGCCACCCATCTTCATGAAGTGCAGGCGCTGCTCGATGCTGTCCTTGCTGGCCGGATGACGGCTGCCGCCGCCGGGCTGGGCGAGGATCGCCTCGGCACCACCCTCCATGCTGACCGAGCCGCCGAGATACTCGCCGCGGCCCGCGCGCTCGAGCGAGGTGTAGATCGCGGCGCCGGCGCCGTCGCCGAACAGCACGCAGGTGTTGCGGTCTTCGTAGTCCAGGATGCGGCTCAGCACCTCGGCGCCGATGACCATGACGTTGCGGAACTGGCCCGACTGCACGAAGCCGGCGGCGATCTGCGAGGCGAACACGAACCCGCTGCATGCCGCGGCGATGTCGAAGCCGCCGGCCCTGGTCGCGCCCAGGTCGTGACCGACGCGGCACGCGGTGGCCGGGAACGGCTGGTCGCCGGTGACCGTCGCGCAGAGCACGAGGTCGATCTCGTCGGCCGCCATGTTCGCGTCGGCGAGCGCCGCCTGCGCCGCCGCCAGCGCCAGCGTGCTGGTGACCTCCTCCGGTGCGGCGATGCGCCGCTCGCGGATGCCCGTGCGCTGCACGATCCACTCGTCCGACGTGTCGACGATCTGCTCGAGGTCGTAGTTGGTCAGCTTGCGCTCAGGGACGTAGCGACCAAGCCCGGCGATGCCCACGGGGATCAGGGAAGCCATGCTGGACGCTCCATTGGCACGGGGAGGCACGGGACGGAAGTCGTGGCCACGGGCCGTGGTTCACGCATTGGGCTCGGCGGTCGGAAGCACGAGAGCCCGCGCTGCCTGCACGATGTGACGATTGACCTCGGCGTCGAGGGCGCGCAGCGCGAACCGGATCGCATTGGCGAAGGCCGGGGCGCGCGAGCGCCCGTGACAGATCGTGACGATGCCGTCGACCCCGAGCAACAGTGCGCCGCCGTATTCGGAGAAGTCGACCCGCGGCATGATCTGCGCCTGCACGCTCCTGGTCTTCTGCCCGTCGATGCCCGCCTGCTGCATCAGACCGAACATGGCGCGCAACAGGTACTCGGCCACGCCCTCGCTGACCTTCAGCAGGACGTTGCCGGTGAAGCCGTCGGTGACCACGACGTGGCAGTCGCCCGAGAACACCTCGACGCCCTCGACGTTGCCGTGGAAGCGGATCGGCAGGCGCTTCATCAGCGCGCGCGCCTCGCGCACCAGCGGATTGCCCTTCAACTCCTCGCTGCCGATGTTGAGGATGCCGACGTTCGGCTCGGCGACCTCGAAGGTGCCGCGGTAGTAGGCCGAGCCCATCAGCGCGTACTGCGCCAGGTGATGCGGCTTGGGCTGCGGGTTCGCGCCGACGTCGAGCACCAGGAACGGGTGCTTCTCGCCGTGGATGATCGCACCGATCGCCGGCCGCCGGATGCCTTCGAGGCAGCCCAGGCCGAGCGTCGCCGTCGCCACGACCGTCCCGGTCGAACCGGCGCTGATGAACGCGCCCGCGGCACCGGTCTTCACCTGCTGGATGCCGACCGCGATGCTGTTGCGCGGCTTCTTGCGCATCGCGTCGGTCGGCGTCTCGTCGCCGGTCAGCAGATCGGGGGCGTCGTGCACCTCGATGCCGGCCGCGCCGAGCCCGCGCGCGGCGAGCTCCTGCAGCACCTGGTCGCGCGGCCCGGTCAGCGACACCTGCTCCGGTCGCGCATACTGCCGCTCGAGCGCCATCGCCAAGCCGGCGACGACCTCGTTCGGCGCGTGATCGCCACCGAGCGCATCCAGCACAACCTTGGTCAAGCGAGAACTCCGCGCAGGGGACTGTGGGTGGACCGGGAGACGCCACCCGGCGCGACGGAGGTCGCCGCGGGGTCACGCCGCCGACGAGCCGTGGATCAGTTGTTCTCCGCCACCAGGATCTGACGGCCCCGGTAGTGGCCGCACGCCTTGCAGATCGTGTGCGGCTTGATCATCGCGCCACAGTGCGTGCAGCGCACGAGTTGAGCACGCGTCAGGGCGAGGTGGGCACGCCGGTGGCCTTTGCTGGCGCGGCTCAGTTTTCTCTTCGGATTTGCCATGGTCGGTGCCGTGTGCGCGCATCGGATGCACGGAACACGGGGGTCTGTCGAGGGAAAGGGCGAGAAGCCTACGGAGCGACCTGCCGAAGTCAAACGTGCGTTCGCGCGCAACGCGGCGCCGCCGCCGGGCCCGCCGCCCGGGCACAACGTGTTGTGGCGGCAGGCGTCACGTCGAGGCCGGCCGCGGCCGCGCGCCGTCTCCGGTCAGCCGGCGACCCCGGCCGCGCGCAGGGCCGCGACCGCGGCGGCCCGCGCCTCGGCGAGGCGGCTGCCGTCCTTGCCCTTGCCCTGCGCGAACTCCGGGCGGCCGCCACCGCCGCCACCGAGCACGGCCGCGAGCGACTTCACCAGTTCGCCGGCGCGGACCCGGTCGTGCAGCGACGGACTGACCACGACGGCGACGTGGACCTCGTCGCCGCTGGGGCTCAGCAGCACGCCGACCAGCGGCTCGCTGGCCTGCTGCGCCCGCTTCAGCAGTTCCTGCGCGTCCTTGGGCTGCAGGCCCGGTCGTTCGTGCACGAAGCTGTGCACGCCGTCCTTCTGCGAGGTCACCGCCAGCAGCTGCGCGAGTTCGACGTCGAGGTCGGGCGCCAGTGCCTTCTCGAGGTCGCGGCGCGTCTGCTTGAGCTCGTCGGCGAGCTCCTTGACGCGATCGGAGACCTTGGCGACCGGCACCTTCAGGCTCGTCGCCAGCTGTTGCAGCCAGGCGCGCTCCTGGCGCGCGAGTTCGAGCGCGGCGGTGCCGGTCACGGCCTCGAGCCGCCGCGTGCCGGCGGCGACCGCGGTCTCGCCGACGATCCGGAACGGGCCGATGTTGCCGCTGTTGCGCACGTGCGTGCCGCCGCACAACTCGCGCGAGAACTCACCGACCTGCAGCGTGCGCACCTGGTCGCCGTACTTCTCGCCGAACAGCGCCATGAAGCCGGCTGCGCGCGCCGCGTCGAGCGGCTGCACGCGCGCCTGCACGTCGCTGGCCAGCAGCACCTGCTGATTGACCTCGTCCTCGACCCGCTGCAGCTGCTCCGGGGTCGGCTTCTCGGGCTGCGTGTAGTCGAACCGCAGTCGCTCGGGCGCGACCTCGCTGCCGGCCTGGCTGACGTGGTCGCCGAGCACCTTCTTCAGCGCCGCGTGCAGCAGGTGGGTCGCGGTGTGGTTGCGTTCGGTCGCGCGGCGCGCCGGTCCGTCGACCTCGAGCGTGCACGGCTGGCCCGGCTCGACGTGGCCGCGGACCACGGTCGCGCGGTGCAGATGGATGCCGTCGAGCGCGGTCGTGTTGGCGATCTCGGCCTCGCCGGTCGGCGTGCGCAGCCGGCCGCGGTCGCCCACCTGGCCACCACCCTGGGCGTAGAACGGCGTCGTCACGGCGACGAGCACGACCTTGGCTCCCTGCTCGGCGCGCGGCAGCAGCACGTCGCCCTCGCCGACGACCGCCTGCAGCAGCGTCTCGGCGTGCAGGTCCTGGTAGCCGACGAACGTGGTCGCGCGCACGCCGGCCTCGCGCAGCTTGACCGCGATGCTGGCCGTGAACACCGCGTCGCTGGTGGCCATGCTGGCGCGGGCGCGCTGCCGCTGGGCCTCCATCGCCGCTTCGAAGCCGTCTTCGTCGAGCCGGTGGCCGCGTTCCTCCATCACCTTCTGGGTGATGTCGATCGGGAAGCCGTAGGTGTCGTGCAGCTGGAACGCGAACTCACCGCTGCCGGCCGTCGGCTGGTGCGGCGAGCCGCGGCTGGCGCCGGGCCGCACGGCGGTGGCGAGCCACTCGTCGAGCCGCGCCATGCCCTGGCGGTAGACGGTCAGGAAGTTCTCCTCCTCGGCGCGGATCACGGCGCGGCACTGGCCGGCGTTCTCGCGCACCTCGGCGTAGTGGTCCCCCATCAGCTTGCCGACCAGGTCGACCATGTCGCACAGGAACGGCCGCTGCAGCCCGAGTTCGTAGCCGTCGCGCGCGGCGCGGCGCAGGATCTTGCGCACCACGTAACCGCGGCCCTCGTTGCTCGGCAGCGCGCCGTCGGCGATGCAGAAGGTGATCGCCCGGATGTGGTCGGCGATGCGCCGCATGCGGATGTCGCGCTGGTCGTCCTTGCCGTAGGCGACGCCGGTCCGCGCGCCGAGGTGCTCGAGGTACGGCCGGAACAGCTCGGTCTCGAAGTTGTTCTTCGCGCCCTGCAGCACCGCGGCGATGCGCTCGAGGCCGAGCCCGACGTCGATGTTCTTCTGCGGCAGCGGCTTCAGCGTGCCGTCGGGCTGCCGGTCGAACTGCGTGAACACGCAGTTGCCGATCTCGGTGAAGCGGTCGGTCGGCAGCGACTCGAGGCCCGATCGGTCCGGGTACGGCGTGCCCGGCCGCGCGTCGTAGTAGATCTCCGAGCAGGGGCCACACGGGCCGTTGGGCCCCTTGCTCGGCGCCTCCGCGGGCCAGAAGTTCTCCTTCTCGCCGAAGCGGAACACCCGGTCGGCAGCGAGTCCGACGTGCTGCGTCCAGATGTCGAACGCCTCGTCGTCGTCGCGGTAGATCGTGACGACCATGCGCTCGGCCGGGATGCCACAGACCTCGGTGAAGAAGGCCCACTCCCAGGCGATGCACTCCTTCTTGAAGTAGTCGCCGAACGAGAAGTTGCCCAGCATCTCGAAGAACGTGTGGTGCCGGGCCGTGAAGCCGACGTTGTCGAGATCGGGCACGCGCAGGCACTTCTGCGCCGTCGTGATGCGCTGCCACGGCAGCGTGCCCTTGCCGAGGAACATGTCCTTGAACTGGTTCATGCCCGCGCCGGTGAACAGCAGCGTCGGGTCGTTGGCCGGCACCAGCGAGTCCGACGCCAGCACCTTGTGGCCGTTCTGCTCGAAGAACTTCAGGTAGCGGGCGCGGATCTCGGCTGCGGTCAACGGGTTCATGGGCTTCCGTGGTCGGGGGCGAAGGTTGTAGCCAACGCCCCCGGCCAAGGCCAACCGCGGACTCGACCGCCCGATCCGACGGGCCCGATCCCACGGGGCCGGTCCGCGGCGCCTCCTGCGTCAGGCGTTGCTGGCCTGCTGACGGCTCGCCGCGCCGCCGCGCCCCGCCGGACGGCCCGCGGCCGCGGCATCACCCGCCTTCGCGTCACCTTGCCGGCCATCGACTTGCCTGGCATCGACCGGCTCCTCGCCCGCGGCCGCGGCGGACACCTCGGCGGCGAGCAGGCCGTTGCGACGCATCAGGGCCGGCATCAGTCCGACCTCGATCTCCTTCGCCAGCTCGGGGTTCTCGCGCAGGAACTCGCGCGCCTTCTCGCGGCCCTGGCCGAGCCGCGTCTCGCCGTAGCTGATCCAGGTGCCCGAACGCTTCAGGAAGCCCGATTCGACGCCGTGGTCGAGCAGCTCCCCGAGGCGATTGATGCCCTCGGCGAACAGGATGTCGAACTCGCACTTCTTGAACGGCGGCGCGACCTTGTTCTTGACGACCGTCGCCTTGGTGCGCGCGCCGATCGGCAGCTCGCCGTCCTTGATCTGCCCGATGCGGCGGATGTCGATGCGCACCGACGAGTAGAACTTCAAGGCGCGACCGCCGGTGGTGGTCTCGGGGCTGCCGAACATCACGCCGATCTTCTCGCGGATCTGGTTGATGAAGATCAGCGTCGTCTTGCCCTTCGAGGTGATGGCGGTCAGCTTGCGCAGCGCCTGGCTCATCAGCCGCGCCTGCAGGCCGACGAAGCTGTCGCCCATCTCGCCCTCGATCTCCGCACGCGGCACCAGCGCCGCGACCGAGTCGATGACGATCACGTCGATCGCGCCCGACTTGGCCAGCGTCTCGCAGATGTCGAGCGCCTGCTCGCCGTTGTCCGGTTGCGAGATCAGCAGGGAATCCAGGTCGACGCCGAGGCGCTTGGCGTACTGCGGGTCCAGCGCGTGCTCGGCGTCGATGAAGGCGCAGACGCCGCCCTGCTTCTGGGCGTTGGCGATCACGTGCAGCGTCAGCGTCGTCTTGCCCGACGACTCCGGTCCGAACACCTCGATCACGCGGCCGCGCGGCAGACCCTTGCCGCCGATCGACAGGTCCAGGCCGAGCGAGCCGGTCGAGATGCCGTCGACCGGCGTCTCGACGCGGTCGCCCATGCGCATGATCGAACCGGTGCCGTAGTCCTTTTGGATGGACGCAATTGCGTCCAACAGTGGCCCGCTGAGCGGCGCCTTCGTCGTCTCACCTGCCTTGGCTTTCATCGCTTGGTCCCTCCCTTGGGATCGGTCGATTGGGTCAAAACGCAGAGGTTAGCGGTGACCCGAACAAAAGACAAACAGAATCCATCGGGCCCTGCAGGGTGGCCCGGATCGCGCCGCGGTGGCAGCCAAACTGCCGAATCCTGCGCCGCCCCCGGCATCACATCTGCCCCCGCTCGCGTTCGGCCTGCTGCTGCCGCAGTTCCTGCAGCTTCTTGGTGTAGGCGCGGTTGATGGCGCGGCGGCGCAGCCGGCCGAGCACCCGGTCCGGGTCGTCGCTGGCGACCACCGGCAGCTCGTCGAGCCACACCGAATCGAACGTCTCGAGCGCGCGGTGCAGGTCGTCGCTCGGCCGCACCACGACTGGCGGCGACGCCATCACGTCGGCGGCGATCGCCAGTTCGTAGACGCTCTGATCGAACGTGAACTGCCGCACGTCGTGCGCCGACAGCATGCCGACGAAGCGCCCCTGCTGGTCGACGACCGGGAAGTAGTCCTCGCGCGTCATCGCGATGCGCTGCACGATCTCGCGCAGCGGCATCGCCGCCGACACGGTCTCGACCGCGCTCGGCTCGAACACGTCGGCGACCGTCATGCGCTCGAGCAGCGCGACGACGTATTCGCCCTGGTGCGCCGGCGACAGCGCGCGGTTCTGCACCTGCTTCTGGTACAGCTGGAAGCGCCGGCTCAGCAGGAACGTCAGGCCGCAGACCCACATCGCCGGCAGCAGCAGCCGGTAGCTGCCGGTCATCTCGGTGACCATGACTATGGTCGAGATCGGCGTCTTCGCGGCGCCGGCGAAGAACCCGCACATGCCGACGACGCACAGCGCGGCCGGATTCTGCACCAGGCCCCATTGGTGGCAGACGATGCCGACCGCGCCGCCGACGCTGCCGCCGATCACCATGCTCGGCCCGAACACGCCGGCGCTGCCGCCGCTGCCGATCGTGCACGACGTCGCCACCACCTTGCCGGCGGCGACCAGCAGCAGCAGCCCGACCCCGCTCCAGCCGACCAGCTCGCCGTCCAGGGTCTGCTGCAGGATGCCGTAGCCGTTGCTGAGCACCGCCAGCGCGCGGTCGTCGCCGACCAGGTGGTAGACGCCGAGCGCGGTGGCGCCGGTCAGCAGGCCGCCGAGCGCGGCGACCAGCGGCCGCGGCGCCCGCAGGCCGTGGAACCAGCGTTCGCTGGCGTAGAAGAACCGCGTGTAGAACGCGATCGCCGGCAGCAGCGCCAGCGCCAGGATCGTGTACGGCAGCAGTTCGGTGACGCGATGGAACGCGAACCCCGGCCCGAGCGCGAACAGCGAGCCCCACTCGCCGAGCGCGCCGCAGAACACGCAGTAGGCGACCGCCGACGACAGGAACGCCGGCATCACCACCTCGGTCTCGAGCTCGGCGTCGCGATACAGGATCTCGGCGGCGAACAGCGCGCCGGCGAACGGCGCCCGGAAGATCGCGCCGACGCCGGCGGCCATGCCGGCGGCCAGCAGCGTGCGGCAGGCCCGGTCGCTGAGGCCGAGCCGCTGGCCCAGGAACGAACCGAAGCCGGCGCCGATCTGCGCGATCGGTCCTTCGCGGCCGCCGCTGCCGCCGAGGCCGAGCGTCAGCGCGCTGCAGACGCCCTTGACGATCGGCACGCGACCGCGGATCCGCCCGCCCTTGCGGTGGTACGCCTCGATCGCGGCGTCGGTGCCGTGGCCGCGCGCCTCCGGCGCGAACCACTGCGACAACAGCGCACTGAGCCAGCAGCCGAGCGCCGGCAGCACCAGCAGCAGCCACGGCACCAGCGTGTGCGTGCCCGCGGCCGGGAACAGGCGCACCTCGCCGCGCGGGCCGTGCGGCACGTAGCCGGCGGCATCGACCAGCGCGCGGCGCACGATCCACGACGACGTGTACTCGAACGCCAGCGCGCCGAGCCCGGCCACCGCCCCCGTGACGATGGCCAGCAGGTAGAGCGACGATGGGCGCGAGCGAAACGGGGTCTGCATCGGCGGCGCCTGCAGTCATCGCCAACCACCGGCAGCGCTGCAAGCACGGATCCGCCGTTCGCGGAAACCCGCGCGCCGCGACTGCCGCCGGACCGCGCGGCGTGCGATCATGCGGCGATGCGACTCCGACCCCCGCAGCCGGCGACGTTCGTGGCGCTCGCCGTTCTCGCCGCCTGCACCGACGCACGCCGGGCCCCGCGAGCCGAGGTCCCCGGCGGCATCACGTCGGCGCCGCTGCGCGCGGCCGTGGGCGGTGAGGCGCCGCGCTTCCGGCGCCTCGATCCGGCGGCTTGCGGCCTGCGCTTCACCAACGAGCTGCGGCCCGAGAACCGCTACCAGTACCTGACCAACGGCGCCGGCCTCGCGGTCGGCGACTACGACGGCGATGGCCTGCCGGACGTCTATCTGGTGTCGCAGGACGGACCCAACCGCCTGTTCCGCCAGACGGCGCCGCTGCAGTTCGCGGACGTGACCGGCTCGGCCGGCGGCGTCGACGGCGGCGAGGCCTGGGGCACCGGCGCGGTGTTCGCGGACGTCGACGGCGACGGCGACCTCGACCTCTACGTCTGCAACCTCGAGAGCAAGAACCTGCTGTACGAGAACCAGGGCGACGGCACCTTCCGCGAGAACGCGGCGCGATACGGCCTCGACCTGGTGGCGGCCTCGGCGATGGCGGCGTTCGCCGACTACGACAACGACGGCAAACTCGACCTGTACCTGCTGACCAACCGCGCGCTGCACGCGGGCTGGGCGCTGACGCCCGAGGTGCTCGACGGCATGCGCGCGCCGGCGACGGCGGCGCGAACGCCGCGGCAGATGGTGCCGACGCAGGAACAGCTGGCGCAGATCGGCGCCCGCGAGCGCAAGGGCGAACTGCGCCGCGACGCCGACCTGCCGCCCGAGCTGCGCGAGCACTTCCTGACCTTCCGCGGCAAGACGTTCATGACCGGCGCACCCGATCGGCTGCTGCGCCGGGTCGGCGCCCGGTTCGTCGACGTCACCGCCAGCGCCGGCATCGCCGGGCACGGCATGGGGTTGTCGGCGACCTGGTGGGACTACGACGGCGACGGTTACCCCGATCTCTACGTCGCCAACGACCTCGAATCGCCGGACACGCTCTATCACAACCAGCAGGACGGCACCTTCCGCGACGTCACCGCGGCCGTGCTGCCGCACACGGCCTACTACGGCATGGGCAGCGACGCCGGCGACGTCGACGGCGACGGCCGCCTCGACTTCCTGGTCGCCGACATGAGCATGACGACGCACAAGCAGGCGAAGGTGCTGATGGGCGACATGACGCGGCAGCGCGACGTGCTGCTGCACATGCGGCCGCCGCAGTACATGCGCAATGCGCTGCTGCTCAACACCGGCCTCGGGTGCTTCCAGGAGGCCGGCATCCTGGCCGGCGTGGCGAGCACCGACTGGACCTGGAGCGTGCTGTTCGGCGACCTCGACAACGACGCGCGGCTCGACCTGTTCGCGACCAACGGCATCGCGCGCTTCGACACCGACCCCGACCTCGAGCTCCGGGTCCAGCAGCTGTGGGCGCAGAACCGGCGGCAGGCGGCGATCGACCTGATCCAGAACGTGCGCAAGGTACCGGAGCAGAACCTCGCGCTGCGCAACACCGGCGACCTGCAGTTCGCCAAGACCGGCGCCGACTGGGGCCTCGACCTCGAAGCGGTGACGCACGGCGCGGCGCTGGTCGACCTCGACGGCGACGGGGACCTCGACGTGCTCGTCAACAACTGGAACGAGCCGGCCGCGGTCTACGAGAACCGCACCACCGACGGGCGCGCGATCACGCTGCGCCTGGTCGGCCAGAAGAGCGAACGCTTCGGCGTCGGCGCGCGCGTCACCGCGACGCTGGCCGACGGGCGCCAGCTCGTGCGCGAGGTGTCGCTGGCGCGCGGCTACCTGTCCGGGCAGACGACCGACCTGCACTTCGGTGTCGGGACGGCCGCGGCCGTGGCGAGCCTGCAGGTGCGCTGGCCGTCCGGCCACGGGCAGGCGTTCACCGACCTCGCCGCCGGCCGGCACTACACGATCACCGAACCGCCGGGCGCCCCCGCGCAAGCCGCGCCGACGCCGACGGCACCGACGACGTTCGTCGCCGGCAGCGCGCCGCCGTTCCGGCACCAGGAGAACGAGTTCGACGAGTACGTCGACCAGCCGCTGCTGCCGGCCGGCGTGTCGAGGCTCGGTCCCGGCATGGCGCTCGGCGATGCCGATGGTGACGGCCGGGACGACCTGTTCGTCGGCGGCGCGCAGGGCCAGGCCGGCGCGCTGTTCCTGGCCAGCGAGGGCGGCTGGCGCGCGCGACCGGGCCCCTGGCAACAGGACGCCGCCAGCGAGGACATGGGCGTGCTGTGGCTCGACGTCGACGGCGATGGCGACCTCGACCTGTTCGTCGCCAGCGGCGGCGCCGAGGCGAAGCCGGGCGACGCGGCGCTGCGCGACCGCGTGTACCGGAACGACGGCACGGGCACGTTCACGCGCGACGACACGGTGCTACCCGACGTGCGCGAGTCGTCGGGCCACGCCTGCGCCGGCGACTTCGATCGCGACGGCGACCTCGACCTGTTCGTCGCCGGCCGCCTCGTGCCGGGCCGGTTCCCCGACGCACCGCCGAGCCACCTGTATCGCAACGACGGCGGCACGTTCGTCGACGTCACCGCGGAGCTGGCGCCCGGCCTGCATACCGCGGGCATGGTGACCAGCGCGCTGTTCACCGACGTCGACGACGACGGCTGGCCCGACCTGCTGGTCGCCGCGCACTGGCAGCCGGTCCGGCTGCTGCACAACGACGGCGGCAAGGCGTTTCGCGATCGCACCGCCGCCGCCGGGCTCGCGCCCCACACCGGCTGGTGGAACAGCCTGTGCGCGTGGGATTGCGACGCCGACGGCGACCTCGACTACGTCGCTGGCAACCAGGGCTGGAACACCAAGTACAAGGCCAGCCCCGCCCACCCGGCGCGGCTGTTCTTCGGCGACTTCGACGACAACGGCACCCGCGACCTGATCGAGGCGAAGTACGAAGGCGACCATCTGCTGCCGGTGCGCGGCCGCAGCTGCAGCAGCCAGGCGATGCCGTTCCTGGCCGAGAAGTTCAAGACCTACGAGGCGTTCGCGAGCTCGCTGCTGCAGGACATCTACCCGCAGGACAAGCTCGCGGCCGCCGGCACGCTCGAGGCGACCACGCTGGCGAGCTGCCTGCTGCGCAACGACGGCGCGGGCCACTTCACGGTCGAGCCGCTGCCGCGCCGCGCGCAGATCGCGCCGATCTTCGGCATGGTCGCGCTCGGCGACCTGCTGGTGTGCGCGCAGAACAGCTTCACGCCGGAGCCCGAGACCGGCCGGCACGACGGCGGCACCGGGCTCGTGATCCGCGGCACCGCGGCCGGCCTCGAGGTCGTGCCGCCCGGCGCGCACGGCATCGGCGCCTTCGGCGACCACAAGTCGCTGGTCGTCACCGGCGACGGCACGCTGCTGGACGCGACCAACGACGGGCCGGTGCTCGCCTGGCACGCCCCGGCCCTGGCGCGCACGCAGGTCGCGCTGCCGGCCAGCAAGGGCAACCCGCAGTCGGTCGGCGCGCGCGTCGTGCTCGAGTTCGCCGACGGCCGTCGGCGCGCCGTCGAGGTGCAGGCCGGCGCCGGCTATCTGTCGCAGTCGCCGCCGTGGTTCGAATCCGCCCCGCGCGCCGTCGTTCGCGCTGCGGACGGCTCGACGGCGACCGTCGAGCGGGCCAGGTAGGACCTCTCACTGCGGCGCCACTTCGCGCACGTCGACGTGGCCCGGTTCGCGGCAGCGCAGCTGCATCGGCTGCCACGCCAGCCGCAGCCGCCCGGTCTCGCCGCAGCCAGCACCTCGTCACAGCGGGTTCGCGGCGTATCCCGCGATGGTCCTGCCTCGGCGCGCGGCCGTCCACCCGCGTGCCCCTCTTCAACCCGAGCGTCCCTGTGCCTATACCTGTCGCCCCGCGGTCGCCCCCCAGCGCCCGGTGCCCACCACATGGCCAGCCCAGAGAACGCGTTCCCCCGTCACGACACCTTCGAGAACCGCCACCTCGGCCCGCGTGAGGGAGAACTCGCCGCGATGCTGCAGACGCTCGGCTGCAGTTCGCTCGACGAGCTGTGCGACAAGGCGATCCCGAAGAGCATCCGCTGGCAGGGCGAGTTGCAGACGCCCGCGGCGAAGACCGAGCGGGAAGCGCTCGCCGAACTGACCGCGCTGGCGGCGCAGAACAAGGTGCTGCGCAGCTATCTGGGCATGGGCTATCACGGCACGCTGACGCCAGCCGTCATCCAGCGCAACATCCTCGAGAACCCGGGCTGGTACACGCAGTACACGCCCTACCAGGCCGAGATCTCGCAGGGCCGCATGGAGGCGCTGCTGAACTACCAGACCCTGGTGCTGGATCTGACCGGGCTCGAGGTGGCGAACAGCTCGCTGCTCGACGAGGCGACCGCCGCCGCCGAGGCGATGACGCTGTGCCACCGCCTGCACGGCAAGGACGACGCCAACACCTTCTTCGTCGACCAGAACTGCCACCCGCAGACGATCGCCGTGGTGCAGCAGCGCGCCGAGCCGCTGGGCATCGAGGTGCAGATCGGCGACCACCGTTCGGCGGTGTTCACGGCGGCGCACTTCGGCGCGCTGCTGCAGTATCCCGGCACCGACGGCCGCATCGACGACCTGTCGCCGACGATCGAACGCGTGCACGCCGCCGGCGCGTTCGCGACCGTCGCCGCCGACCTGCTGGCGCTGACGGTGCTGAAGTCGCCTGGCGAGATGGGCGCCGACGTCGCCTGCGGCACGTCGCAGCGCTTCGGCGTGCCGCTCGGCTACGGCGGCCCGCACGCGGCCTACATGACCGCGAAGAAGGAGTTCGTGCGGCAGCTGCCGGGCCGCATCGTCGGCCTGACGATCGACGCGACCGGCGCGCCGGCGCTGCGCCTCGCGCTCGGCACCCGCGAGCAGCACATCCGCCGCGAGAAGGCGACCTCGAACATCTGCACCGCCCAGGTGCTGCTGGCCGTGATGGCGAGCATGTACGCGGTCTACCACGGCCCCGAAGGCCTGCGCGCGATCGCCGACCGCATCCGCGCGCAGACCGAGACACTGGCGCACGGGCTGGCGTCGCTCGGCCACCGGGTGCAGGACGGCGCCCGTTTCGACACGCTGCGGGTCTGGCCGAAGCACGCGCCGAAAGTGCTGCACAACGCGCTGCAGAAGGGCATCAACCTGCGCGACTTCGGCGACGGCAGCATCGGCGTCACGCTCGACGAGACGGTCGAGACCGGCGACCTGCAGGACTGCTTCGCCGCGTTCGGTGGCAGCCCGCTGCAGCTGCGGCTGGATCCGAAGGCGCCCGATCTCGGCTCGCTGGCGCGCTCCAGCGGCTACCTGACTCACCCGGTGTTCCACCGCTACCGCAGCGAGCACGAACTGCTGCGCTACATCCACCGCCTGCAGCACAAGGACCTGTCGCTGACGACGTCGATGATCCCGCTCGGCTCCTGCACGATGAAGCTCAACGCGACCACCGAGATGTACCCGCTGTCGCTGGCCGGCTTCGGCGGCGTGCATCCGTTCGCGCCGCTCGACCAGTGCAAGGGCTACACGGCGATGTTCGCCAACCTGTCGCGCTGGCTGTGCGACATCACCGGCTTCGCGGCCTGCTCGCTGCAGCCCAACGCCGGCTCGCAGGGCGAATACGCCGGCCTGTCGGTGATCCGCGCCTACCACCGCAAGAACGGTCAGGAGCAGCGCAACATCTGCCTGATCCCCAGCAGCGCGCACGGCACCAACCCAGCCAGCGCGGTGATGTGCGGCATGAAGGTCGTCGTGGTGGCCTGCGACCAGAACGGCAACATCGACCTGGCCGACCTGACGGCGAAGGCCACCCAGCACAAGGACCAGCTGGCGGCGCTGATGATCACCTACCCGTCGACGCACGGCGTGTTCGAGGAATCGGTCCGGGCGATCTGCAAGCTCGTGCACGACCACGGCGGCCAGGTCTACATGGACGGCGCGAACATGAACGCGCAGGTCGGTCTGCTGCGGCCCGGCGACCTCGGCGCCGACGTCTGCCACCTGAACCTGCACAAGACGTTCTGCATCCCGCACGGCGGCGGCGGTCCGGGCATGGGTCCGATCTGCTGTGGCAGGCACCTGGCGCCGTTCCTGCCCGGCCACCCGGTGATCGCGACCGGCGGCCAGCACGCGATCGGCCCGATCAGCGGCGCACCGTGGGGCAGCGCCTCGATCCTGACCATCAGCTACGCCTACATCGCGATGATGGGTCCCGACGGCCTGCGCCGCGCGACCCAGGTCGCGATCGCCGGCGCCAACTACATCGCCAAGCGCCTGCAGGGCCACTACCCGGTGCTCTACACCGGCCAGAACGGCATGGTCGCGCACGAGTGCATCGTCGACGTGCGGCAGCTGAAGGCCACCAGCGGCGTCGAGGTCTCCGACATCGCCAAGCGGCTGATGGACTACGGCTTCCACGCGCCGACGATCAGCTTCCCGGTCGCCGGCACGATGATGATCGAGCCGACCGAGAGCGAGTCGCAGGCCGAGCTGGACCGCTTCTGCGACGCGCTGATCGCCATCCGCGACGAGATCCGGCAGATCGAGCAGGGCGAACTCGACCGGCAGGACAACCCGCTGAAGAACGCGCCGCACACTGCGGCGGCCGTGACCGCGGCCGACTGGCCGCACTCGTACTCGCGCGAGCGCGCCGCGTTCCCGGCGCCCTGGACCCGGGAGCACAAGTTCTGGCCGCCGATCTCGCGCGTCAACGACGTGCACGGCGACCGCAACCTGGTCTGCGCCTGCCCGCCGGTCGACAGCTACGCGTGAGGCTGGCAACGGCCGGCCCCGCTGTCCACAATCCTCGGCCGGCCGCCACGTAGGAGCCGCGGCGTCGCTCCGCCGGCGCCGCCGCGACCCCGTAACCCAACGCCATGACCTCGAACGCACCCGCCCAGCCCCAGCCGATCGTCGACCGCCCGCCCGAGAGCGTGATCATCCGGCCGTGGCCGAAGATCGTGTTCCTCTACCCCACGTTCGTGGTCGCGACGGTGCACTTCCTGATGTCGTGGCTCAACCTGGTCAGCGCGACCACGCTCGGCAACACCTTCATGACGGTGCTGCTGCTGAACCTGCTGGTGTTCTCGTTCGACTTCTCGCGCATCAAGTCGATCACGATCGTGATCGGCGGCATCGCGCTGGTGCTGCTGGTGCTCTGGGTCGACAACAAGTGGGACCTGACCAGCTTCCTCGGCCGCGTGTTCGGCTCGATCGCCATCGAGATGAACACGCCGTTCTACGGCTTCCTGAGCGCGGGCCTCGGCTTCCTCCTGCTGCTCGTCTTCGTCAACAGCCGCTTCCACTACTACGAGGTCAACGCGCGCGAGATCCTGCACCACAGCGGCTACCTCGGCGACATCCAGCGCTGGTCGACCGAGGGCCTCGAGATGAACAAGGAGATCTACGACGTCGCCGAGTACCTGCTCCTGCGCAGCGGTCGGCTGATCTTCCAGCCGGCGACGTCGAAGAAGGCGATCGTGCTCGACAACGTCGCGGGCGTGAACAAGATCGAGAAGAGCGTCAACGACCTGCTCAGCATCGTCGCCGTGCGCATCAACCAGCAGCCGGGTCCCGGCTAGGACGCGAACGCCGTTGTCACGCCTCCTGGTCCCGGTCGGTTCGTGCAGTGAGGCGTTCGAGCTGGCGCCGGTGCTGCGCGCGTGCCGCGACGAGGGCTGGCACGTGGACTGCGCGTGGTTCGGGGACGCCGCCGGACTGCGCGACGCGGCCGAACTGGGCCTGCCGCCGGTCGCGCGCCACGGCACCCCGCCGCCGGCAACGTCGCCGGCGCTGCGCTACGCGGCGGCCGCCGCCTTCGCCGCCGACCTGCTCGAGCCGACCCCGCCCACCGTCGTGCTGACCTGCGGCCACGGCACGATGGCCCGCGCGGCCGGCGCGGTGTTCCACCAGGAGGGCGTGCCGGTGCTGCGCGCCAACGCCGGGCAGCGGGCGCACGACGCCAGCCACGACGAACGGCGCCGCGCCACCGCCGACCACGCCGCTGCGCACTGGTGCGTCGGCTCCGACCTGCAGCGACTGGAACTGCTGCGCGAAGGTCTGCCCGCGGCGCGCATCCACGACACCGGCAGCCTGTTGCCGCGCGCGCTCGCGGCGCTGCCGCCGCCGGCGCCGGTGCCGCCGTTCGTATGGCTCGCGCTCGAACACGCCGCGGCCCAGGCGGATGCCGACACGCTGAAGTCGCTGCTGGCGAACCTCGCCGACCTCGCGCGCCGCCACGGCCTGCCGGTGCACGCCGCCGCGCCCGGGCTCGCCCCGGCGCTCGAGCGCCTCGGCCTGTCCCTGCCGGCCGGGTTCACCCTGACCAGCAACCTGACGGCCCGCGGCCAGCTCGACGCCGCGCGCCGCGCCAGGCTGATCGTCACCGACAGCGCCGGCTACCAGGAACTGGCCGCCGTCACGGGAGTGCCGTGCCTGCTGGCCGCGCACGCAACCGCGCGGCCGGAGACCGTGCGCGCCGGCGGTTCGTCGCTGGTCGGTCCGGGCGGCGCCGGCCTGGCCGCGGCGCTGCCCGACGCCCTGCAGCGGCCACGCGCGGCGTCGCCGTACGAGGACGGCACGCTCCCGCTCGTGCGCGTGCTCGCGGCGCTGCGGGAACCCGCCACCGGGCAGCCGATCGCGCCGCCCGCCGCGGCGGCGCTGCCCAACGACGGCGACCACACCGGCCGCACGCTCGGCGACGACGAGGTCGCGCTGGCCGCCGTCGCGATCCGCAGCGGCACCCTGAACTCCACGCGCGGCAGGTTCGTGACCGAGTTCGAACGCCGGTTCGCGCAGTGGCTCGGCCGCAGGCACGCGATCGCCTGCAACAGCGGCAGCATGGCCGTGCACGCGGCGATCGCCGCGCTGGGTCTGCGCGCCGGCGACGAGGTGATCACGACGCCGATCACCGACATGGGCGCGTTGACGCCGATCCTCTACGAGGGCGGCGTGCCGGTGTTCGCCGACGTCGACCCGCGCACGCTGAACGTCACCGCCGCGACCATCGCGGCGCAGCTGACCGACCGCACGCGCGCGATCGTCGTCACCCACCTGTTCGGCCTGCCGTGCGACCTGGCGCCGATCCTGGCGCTGGCCGAGGCGCGCGGCCTGCCGGTGATCGAGGACGCGGCGCAGGCGTTCGGCGCCACCATCGGCCCGCGCAAGGTCGGCACGTTCGGCGCGATGGCCGCGTTCTCGCTGCAGCAGGGCAAGCACATCACCTGCGGCGAAGGTGGCATCGTCGCCACCGACGACGACGCGCTGGCGCGGCGGCTGTTCCTGTTCGTCAACAAGGCCTGGGGCTACGGCGATGCGAAGCCCGACCACACGTTCCCGGCGCTGAACGGCCGCCTCGGCGAAGTGGCCGGCGCGGTGGCGCTGGCGCAACTGCCGAAGCTCGACCGGGTCGTGCGGCGGCGGCGCGAGGTGGCCGCGGCGCTGGCGCAGCAGCTGGCGGCGGTGCCGGGGCTGACGCTGCCCGGCGACCCCGCGTACGGCACCCACTCGTGGTGGAAGTTCCCCTTCTTCGTCGACGCGCGGCGCCTCGACGGCGGCGCACCCGCCCTCGGCCGGCGCATGCAGCAGGCCGGCGTGCACTGCGTGCCGCGCTACATCCAGAAGCCCGCGTTCGAGTGCGCGTTGTTCCAGCACTGGCAGAGCTCGCCGGTCACCGCGCTGCCGCTGCAGCACAACCCGCGCGGCGCCGGCCCGCAACCGCCGTTCGCACGCGCACAGTATCCGGGTGCCGTGCGCGCGCTCGACGAGGTCGTCGTGCTGCCGATCAACGAACGCTACCGGCCCGACGACGTCGCGCACGTGGCCGCGGTGATCGCCGCCGCGGCCCGGGACCTGGACCGTGGCTGAGCCGCTGCGCCTCGCCGTGGTCGGGTGCGGCGCCATCGCGCGCGACCACGCGGCGGCGCTGCGCGCGGTGCCGGCGATCGCCGCCGTCGCGGCGGTCGATCCGAGCGCCGCGGCGCGTGCGCTGGCCGCGCGCGACTGGCAGCTGCCGACGTTCGCCGACCTCGACCAGCTGTTCGCCGCGCGGCTGCCGCTCGCGGCCGCGCTGCTCGCGACGCCGCCCGACCAGCACGAGGCGCTGGCGATCCGTCTGCTCGAGAACGGCCTGCACGTGCTGTGCGAGAAGCCGCTCGCGCCGACGACGCCGGCGGCCCGCAACATGCTCGCGGCGGCGCGCGCGACCGACCGCCGGCTGATGCTGTGCAGCAAGTTCCGCTACGTCGCCGACGTCGGCCTGGCCCGGCAGCTGCTCGGCGCCGGCGAGATCGGCGACCTGGTGCGCTACGAGAACGCGTTCTGCGCCCGCGTCGACATGAGCACGCGCTGGAACAGCCGCCGCGAGATCGCCGGCGGCGGCGTGCTGATGGACAACGGCAGCCACGCGTTCGACCTGGCGCGCTGCCTGCTCGGGCCGCTGCGCCGGGTGCAGGCGGCGTTCGCGCGCCGCGTGCTGCCGATCGAGGTCGAGGACACGGCGCACGTGACGTTCGAGTCGGCGACCGGCGTGCTCGGCTCGATCGACCTGTCGTGGAGCGTGGCCCCCGCGATCGAGCACTACGTGCGGCTCGTCGGCACGCACGGCGTGCTCGAACTCGGCTGGCAACGGTCGCGCTGGCAGCCGGCGGGCGCCGACTGGCGCGCGTTCGGCGGCGGCTACCGCAAGGCGGCCGCGTTCCAGGCGCAGTTCGAGGACTTCGCCGCCTGCGTGCAGGACGGCGTCGCCGGCCGCCTCGACGGCGACGATGCGCTGGCCGCGGTGACCGCGGTCGAGTGCGCCTACCGTTCGGCGGCAGAGCGGCGCTGGATCGAACTGCCTGCGCTTCCGTGAGCCGCGGCCGCCGCGCATGATGCGGCGATGAGCGAGCCGAGCGCCCCGCGCATCCACCCGACCGCGCTGGTCGAGCACGACGTGCAGATCGGCGCCGGCACCGCGGTGTGGGACGGCGTGCACATCCGCGGCGGCGCCCGCATCGGCCGCGACTGCATCGTCGGCGAGAAGACCTACGTCGCCGGCGACGTGCGCATCGGCGACCGCTGCAAGCTGAACGCCTGCGTCTACGTCTGCGCCGGGATCGAACTCGAAGACGGCGTGCTGGTGGCCGCGCACACCGTGTTCACCAACGACCCGACGCCGCGCGCGACCGACCCGGAGGTTCGCGCGCTGCTGGCCAGCGAGGCACCGGCGGCGATGCCGCGCACGCTGGTGCGCCGCGGCGCGTCGATCGGCGCCAACTGCACGATCGGGCCCGGCCTCGAACTGGGCGCGTTCTGCCTGGTCGGCATGGGCAGCACGGTCACCCGCCCGGTGCCGCCGCACGCGCTGGTGCTCGGCAATCCGGCGCGCCTCGTCGGCGCGGTCTGCCGCTGCGGCCGCAGGGTCGCGACGGCCGTGCGCGGCACGGTGCCGATCGGCGACCACCGCTGCCGCTGCGGCCGCACGGTGCGCTGGTCGGGCGCCGCCGGCGGTGGCGACGGCTGATGCGCGCTCACTGCGGCGCGTACTGGATCGGCAGGCAGTAGTTCCACTTGTTCCAGCGCTGGGCGTCGGACATGTTGCCCAGCAGCAGGCCGCCGTACTGCAGCGCCCGCGTGCGCACCGACAGGTCGGTCGTCATCGTCGCCAGATGATAGAGGCCGCCGATCAGGAACGTGTGCGCACCGCCGAGCGGGTTGTCGCCCCAGTGGATGCCGTACGGCAGGTTGTCCCAGTAGTTGGCCGGGATCGGCGTGCCGTTGAACGTCGCCGGCACGTAGTAGCGCAGACCGTTGGCGACGAAGCCGAAGTAGCTCGAGTTCACGTTCGTGACCCACGAGTACTGCACGGTGTCGACGACGTCCGAGGCGATCTGCAGCAGCTTCGGCTCGCCCCACGCCTTGTAGGCGCCGAGGTAGCCGTAGAGCACCGCGCCGTGCTGCCACGGCATGAAGAACTCGTTGTCGGTCGGATAGCCGGTCGACGGGTAGTTGGCCTGGAACACCATCGCCTTGCTCGGGTGGTTCTTCTTGCGCCCGACGTCGACGATCTCGTTGACGCGCCGCATCGCGTACTGCCGCAGCGACTCGTCGCGGGTCGCCTGGTAGCACTCGACGAAGCCCTGCATGCACCAGCCCTCGGCGCGCGCCGGCTGCACGCCGGCGGTGTAGTAGGTGCGCAACCGCATCAGCCCCTTCAGGCTCTGGCCCAGCTGGCGCAGTTCTTCCCTGGCCCACGCATCGCCGCTGATGGTCCAGTAGTCGAAGACATGGTCGCAGCTGAAGTGCTCGTGGTCGAACGGCTCCCAGCCGTGCGCCCACGGCTGGCCGGCGCTGAGCGTGCGGTACTGCGGGTACGGATCGGCGTCCTGCAGCCCGCGGCGGCCGAGCGTCTCGCCCTGCACCAGGAGCAGCGGCGTGCCGCCCCACAGCAGGATGTTCTGCTCGGCACCGACGGTCAGGTTCCACAGGTGGTAGGGCCGCATCGCCTGTGCCCAGGCCAGCTGCTCGAGCTTCTGCAGCAGGCGGTGATGCTGGCCCTGGATCGCGTGCGCGAGGTCGGGCGTCAGCGCCTGGTTGCGCGGCGTACCGGTCGCGGCCGTGGCGGCGACGTCGCCGCGCAGCCCCCAGGTGCCGAAGATGTTGGCGCCGGCCCAGCTCTGGTACTCACCTGCGGCGAGCGCGTTGGCGTTCGCCGGTCCGCGGATCGGCCCGCCGAGCAGACCGGCCGCTGCGGTCTGCTGCCAGGTCGGCTGCGTCGCGAGCGCGTAGATCGGACGCTCCATGATCGCCGACGCCGTCTCGCGCCAAAGCGTCGCCTCGTCCGGCACCGCACCCGGCGGTTCGAAGCGCAGCAGGAAGCGATAGCGCCGCGTCTGCGCGTCGCCGATGTAGGTGTCCTGCATGACCTGGAACGACGAGAAGCCGTCGCCGGTCACCTGCTGGCCGGAGATCGCCTCGTACTGTGGCCGGTACGGGATCACGGCCGACGCGCCCTTGCACAGGAAGCGCGCGTCCTTGACGTCGGCGACGCCGAGCGCGCGCAGGTTCGGGTCGGTGTTGCCCGGCGGCACCACGTCGGCGCCGAGATAGTCGTTGCCGAGGATCCAGTCGACGACCACGAACGGCATGTCGCGATACTCGGTCGCGTAGAACGTCGACGTCAGGTAGTCGCGGCCGATGCCGGGGCCGGAGACCGGCAGATGATAGGTGCGCCAGCGCGTCGTCTGCACCAGCGGCGAGGTCTGCAGCACGGTGCCGGCGCCGGCCGCGAAGCCGCGGTAGGCGACCGAGAACGTGTCCTTGACCTCGGCGCCGACCTGCAGCGCCGCCCCCATCTGCGCGACCCAGTTGTTGCGCACGAACGCGCCGGTCAGCGACGGCTCGTCGCGCGCGACGCGGTAGGTCTTGGTCTCGCCGGCCGCCAGCGTATCGGTGAACTGCGCCTGCGCGATCTTCAGCGAGCCGTCGGCCCACTGCTGCAGCGGCAGCCAGGCGGTCTGATGGCCGCTGACCACCAGGTTGGCGGTCGACTGGTAGCCGTGCTCGGGGAACGGCACCGACGCGCAGACGGTCTCCGTGCGCGCCGTCGACTGTTCGTTGGTGACCGAGAACTCGAGCACCACGTCGAGCGGGTTGCCGATGCCGCCGGGACCGCCGGGGCCGCCGCCAGAACCGGGATCGCCGGCAGAACCGCTGGTGCCCTCGCCGCTGAGGCCGCACGCGGCAAGACCCAGCAGGAGAAGAGCAGGACAATGGCGTCGGCGGAGCAGGTTGTGCATGGCAGGTCCCAGGTGCGTGGCGGTCAGGCGCCTCTACGCGCCCTGACCGTGCCGCGGACATCGGAACCCCGATCCCCGGCCTGAATCCCGAAGCCGGCTCCGGTCTCAAAGCGGGCTTGGCGGCCGCCGGGACGGGCGGTTACGTTGCCGGCCGCGCGAGAGTGGCGGAACTGGCAGACGCACGGGCTTTAGGTGCCCGCGAGCGCAAGCTCTTCAGGGTTCGAGTCCCTGCTCTCGCACCAGTTGCTCGAGTCGACCTGGGCGTGGCAGTCGCGCTCACGACGTCCACCGGTACTGTCGCCGGACGGCGCGTTGGAACTGCGCTGCGATGTCCCGATAGCTCGCCACCAGCGCCGCGTCCGGCTCGGCGCGTTCGCCGGCGAGGTGCACGAAACGGGCTGCCACCTGGTCGAGGCCGAGCCCTGGCTCGGTCCGACGCCGCACCGACCACAGCGCCTGCAGCGCGGCGCCGAGCGCGGCGGCCTCGCTCTCGACCAGCGCTGCGACCGGCACGCCGAACACCGCCGCGAGGATCGCGCGCCACAGCGGGTTCCTGGCGCCGCCGCCGACGAGGCGCACTTCGGCCACGGTGATGCCGAGCTGGCACATGCGATCGAGGCCGGCACCGAGGTTCAGCGACGTGCCTTCGAGCGCGGCGCGGTAGAGATGACCCGGGTGCAGCGTGCCGGGGCGCATGCCGAGCAGGGTGCCGGTCGCGGCCGGCAGATCGGGGACCCGTTCGCCGGTCAGGAACGGCAGCCACAGCAGGCCCTCGCAGCCGGGTGGCACCTCGCGCGCGGCGGCGGTCAGCGCGGCGTGGTCCAGACCGGTGAGCGCCACGACGGCCTCGGCGACGCCGGTGCAGTTCATCACGCACAGCAACGGCAACCAGGCGCCGTCACTGCTGCAGAACGGCGCGATGAGACCTTCGGGATCGAGCACCGGCGCGTCGGTGCGCGTGAAGATCGTGCCCGAAGTGCCGAGACTGACGACGACGACGCCGGGCCGCGTCGCGCCCGCGCCGATCGCGGCCAGCATGTTGTCGCCGCCGCCGGTGGCGACCGGGATGCCGGCCGCGAGTCCGAGCAGCGTCGCGCCGGCCGCGGACAAGCGCCCGGCGAACTCGCCGGCACCGCGCAGGGGCGGCAGCATGTTGGCCAGCGCGGGATCGATCGCCGCCATCGCGGCGCGGTCGAACGTGCGCGCGACCGGATCGAAGCACCCGGTGCCCGACGCGTCGCCGCACTCCATCGCTGCCGCGCCGGTCAGCACGAAGTTGACGTAGTCGTGCGGCAGCAGGACTCGCCGCACGCGCCGCCAGTGCTCGGGTTCGTTCTCCTTCAACCAGAGCAGCTTGCTGGCCGTGAAGCCGGTCGGCACGCCGAGCCGGGCCGCCTGGGCGGCGGTCGCCGTGTCACACCAGAGCTTCGCCGGCCGCACGACCCGATCCTGCCCGTCGAGCACGACGCAGCCGTGCTGCTGCCCCGCGACACCGAGGCCGGCGATGCGCGCACCATCGACCTGCGCCAGCACCTCGCGCGCCGTCGCCGCGACCGCGTCGCGCCAGGTGTCGGGGTGCTGTTCGAGGTGGCCCGGCGGCAGCCCTTCGAGCAGGCCATACTGCCGCTGCGCGCGCGCGACGACCTCGCCGCGCCGCGCATCGAGCACCAGCGCCTTGGTGCTCTGCGTGCCGACGTCGAAGCCGAGGTACAGCTCCCCCGCCGCCATCACCCGCCCCGCACGCCGAGCAGGTGCTCGAGCAGCAGCTGGTCGAGCCGTTCGTAGCCGAGGCCGCGTCGCGCGACGGCATCGACGTCGATCGTCAGCTTGCCCAAGGCGTCGGCCTTGCCGCGCGAGTAGCCCGCGGCGAGCAGCGGATCGAGCGCGGCGTCGGGCTGCTCGGCGAGCAGCGCCCGCACTTCGGGGTCGCGGTCGAACGCCTCGGCACGGGCGTGCAGGATCTTGTAGGTGCGCATGCAGCCCCGCGCGAACGCCCAGACGCCGGCCTCGTCCTCGGTGCGGTAGGCGTGCGCATCGAAGTGTCGCGGTCCGTCGTAGCGCTTGCCGCCGAGCGTGCCTTCCAGCAGCCGGATCAGCAGGAACGCGCCCTTCTGGTCCTCGCTGCCGAAGCGCAGGTCCTGGTCGTAGCGGCCGATCTTCTGGCCGTTGAGGTCGATGTGGAACAGCTTGTCGCACGCCATCGCCTGCGCGACCGCGTGCGGGAACGACAGCCCGGACATCACTTCGTGGGCGACCTCGGGGTTCACGCCGACCATCTCGTGGTGTTCGAGCGTGCTGATGAAGTGCAGCATGTGCCCGGTCGTCGGCAGGTAGTTGTCGCCGCGCGGTTCGTTGGGCTTGGCCTCGAGCGCGAACCGCAGGCCGTAGCCCTGGTCCTTGACGTAACCGCACAGGAAGTCGATCGCGTCGCGCATGCGGTTCCAGGCGGTGCGCGGATCGCGGCACGCATCGGCCTCGGTGCCTTCGCGCCCGCCCCAGAACACGTAGGTCGCAGCCCCGAGCTCGGCGCCGAGGTCGATCGCGCGCATCGTCTTCTGCAGCGCGAACGCCCGCACCTGCGGATCGTTGGCCGTGAACGCGCCGTCCTTGAAGATCGGCTGCGAGAACAGGTTGGTCGTCGCCATCGGCACGACCATGCCGGTGTCGCGCAGCGTCTGCTGGAAGGCGGCGACGAGGCGGTCGCGCTCGCGGGCCGAGGCGCCGAACGGGATCAGGTCGTCGTCGTGCAGGTTGACGCCGTAGGCGCCGACCTTGGCGAGGCCGCGCACGATGTGGTCCGGGTCCATCGTCGCGCGCACCGGGCCGCCGAACGGGTCACGCCCGGGGTTGCCGACGGTCCACAGACCGAACGTGAACCTGTCGTCGGGAACGGGATCGAAGCGGGCACTCATGACGCGGTTACGGTAGCGGCCGGACGACGGCCCGCAGAGCAGTTCCGCCGCCGGCGCCCGACCGCCATGGCGCCGCCCACGTCACAGCAGGCCGAGACGGAACATCAGCGCGTCGGTGAAGCGCACGCCGAGCAGCGCCGCCGGATCCGCGACACCCCACTGCGTCACGATGTGGAAGCCGACCGGCAGGCCGATCGGCATGGTGATCGTGGCGTGCCCCGCGGCGTCGACCCCGACCGGCCCCAACAGCACGCCGCTGCCGAACGGGTTGACCCACAACACGTCGTCGTCGAGGACCAGGCCGTCGCCCGGCACGGGCAGCGGCATCACGTTCGCGATCAACAGCGCGGGCACACTCGGCGGCGCCCCGTCGAGCGTCAGGTCGCTGGGCGTCGCGGCGAAGGTGTTGGTCGGCCGCGACATGCGGATCTGCGGGTAGAACGGCGCGAACACCGGATCGCTCTCGTACTCGTGCGTGCCGCTGACAGTGTTGTACCGGCCCGGCAGCAGGATCGGGTCGCTGGCGATGGCGAGGCCGCGGCAATGGGTCGGGAACATCGGCGGTACGGCGATCGTGCCGAACGGCGGCAGCGCATCGCAGATCACGCTGCCGTTGGTGAGGCAGACCTCGAAGCCCGGCGTCTGCGGCACGATCGGCGGCATCGCGAACGGTCCGGCCATCGGGTTGATCGCGATCCCGCGCACGGGTGCCAGCCCCGGCACCGGCGGCGCGGGGAACGCCGCCACGAGCGCGCCCGCCGTGGTGAAGTTGACGGTCGCCCCGTCGACGTTGCAGGCCCACAGCGTGCCGGTCGACGGGTCGTAGTCGAGACCGGTCGCGCCCGGTGCGCCGAGGAACGGTGGCATCGCCATCGCCGGCGCGGCGGCCGGGTACGGATGCGTCTTGCTACGCGGCTGGAACAGGCTGCCGTCACAGACGTACAGCAGACCGGCACCGGCAGCGACCGCGAGCCCGGTCAGCGCCCCGCCGGGCCATCCCGGCAGCGGCAGCGCCACCGTCGACGCGGTCGGCACGGCGCCGTAGCGCGAGTGGGCGTCCTGCGACAGGAACGAGGTGCCATCCGTCGCGTAGACCAGCAGCGCGTCCTGGTCGATCGCGATGTCGCCTTCATGGGCGACGGGCGGCAACGGCGTGCCGGTCGCGGCGATCGAGCCGGCGTAGTAGTTGGGCAGCTCCGGCCGTTCCCAGTACTGCAGGAACGGCACCACCGGACCGGGCAACCGCACGGCGATGGCGGGCCGCAGACCCGAGCTGGCGTCGCGCGTCAGCACGTAGGCGGTCTGCGCCGGAAGAACGGTCGCCGCCAGCGAGACGCAGAGCGGCAACAGGACGACGGGGAAGGACTTCGAGGTGGTCATGGCTGGCTCCTTTGGCGGCGACGACTGGCGGCCGCACCCTTCCCAGGCCCGGACCGATGCGCCCGCGGACTCGATTCGCCTGCCAGCCGCAGATTTTTCGCCGATCGATGTCCGCCGCCGGAGCGCCGTCGTCCTGTTGCTCGTGGCCAGGGCCGCCTGCCCTGCCCGCCGACGGCAGATGCGGCCGCCGCGGCGACCAACCTCTCGCCGCGAACCGTAGGATGTAGACGTCATGGCGAACGACGCCACCGACAACTCGATCGAGCTGCTGCGCCGTATCCAGGCCGGCGACCGGGCCGCGTGGGACGACCTCTACCTGCGCTATCGGGACCGGCTGCTGTTCTCGATCCGCTGCCAGCTCGGCGCCGGTCTGCGCTCCCACCTGCAGTCCGAGGACGTGCTGCACAGCGTCGTGCGCGAGGCGCTCGGCGATCTGGTGCGTTTCGAACCGCGCGACGAGGGCGCGCTCGGCCGCTACCTGCACGTCTGCGTGCTGCACAAGATCCGCAAGAAGGGCAACTACCACGCCGCCCAGAAGCGCGCCCACGACGTGCCGTTGTCCGACAGCCTGCTCGAGCGGCTGCCGAGCGGCGGGCCCGACCGCTACCTCGACCACGACCGCCTCGACGCGCTCGAACGCGCGATCCGCACCCTGCCCGAGTCGATGCGCGAGGTCGTCACCCTGCGCAGCGCGCACGGGCTCTGCAACCAGGAGGTCGCCGCGGCGATCGGCAAGAGCCCCGAGGCGACGACCAAGATCTACCAGCGCGCGGTGGCGCGGCTCGGCGTGCTGCTCGGGACCGCGCCATGACGGCCGCCGACGACGGCCTCGAAGACCTGGTCGATCGCTTCCTGGACCGGCGTGAACGCGAGCCGCGCCTGACCGCCGAGGCGTTCGCCGCCGAACACCCGGACGCGGGCCCGGACCTGCTGGCCGCGCTGCGCGCCAGCCTGGACGTGCTCGCCACGCTCGGCGACAGCGAGCCGGTGCCCGAACGCATCGCGGACTTCCGCGTGGTGCGCGAACTCGGCCGCGGCGGCGCCGGCGTCGTCTACGAGGTCGAGCGGGACGGCGTGCACCGGGCGCTCAAGCGACTGTCGGTCACCACCCTGTTGCAGCCGCATGCGCAGCTGCGGTTCCAGCGGGAAGCCAAGGCGCTGGCGCGCATCGCGCACCCGGGCATCGTCGGCGTGCACGAGATCGGCGTCGCCGACGGGCTGCCGTTCCTCGTCATGGACCTCGTGCCGGGACGTTCGCTCAGCGGACTCGGTCCGCTGCCGTGGCGGCACGCCGTCGAGCTGTGCCGCCAGATCGGCTGTGCGCTCGCGGCCGTGCACGGCGCCGGCCTGTGCCATCGCGACCTGAAGCCGCAGAACGTGATGCTGCGCGACGACGGTTCGCCGGTGATCGTCGACTTCGGGCTCGTGCACGATCCGCTCGACGTCACGTTGACCGGCACCGGCGACCTGCTCGGCACGCCCCGCTACCTGGCGCCCGAACAGGCCGACGGCCTGCCCGCGGACGCCCGCACCGACCTGCACGCGGTCGGGCTGATCCTGGCCGAGCTGTTGACCGGCCGGCCGGCCCGCAGCGGCAGCGACCGCTCCGCGCTGCTCGCCGCCGCCAAGGCCGGCGGGGCGCCCGACCTGCCGGGCGCCGACCTGCCGCGCGACCTCGTGCGGCTCGTGCGCACCGCGACCGCCCGGCACCCGCGCTGGCGGCCGGCGACCGCCCAGGCACTGGTCGCCGACTGCGACCGTCTGCTGACCGGACGACCGGTCCGGGCCCGGCCGCCTGGCCTGCTCGTGCGCACACTCGATGCGACCCGCCGCCACCCCGGTCGCGCCGCGGCGTGCGGCACGGCCGCACTCGTGCTCGCGCTCGCGATCGCGTTCGCCTGGCAAGCGGCCGCCACACGCGCGCGGCGCGAACAGGCCGAGGCCCACTTCGACCGCGCCGTGCTGGCCTTCTGCGAACAGGAACGAGCGACCCTGCGGCGCGAGCTCGCCGCCGCGGTGGCGGCGGTGCCGGGCCACTTCGGTGCCGCCGCGCTGCAGGCGATCGACGCCGGGACCGCGCCGCCCACGATCGCCGCGGCCGGCTTCACCCCCTGGCGCGATGCGCTCGCCGCGCGCGCCGACGCGCGCTGGGACGCCGCGGCCGCGGCCTTCCGCACCGTACTCGTGGGCGAGACCCGCAACCCCCTGGCACACCTGCTCGTCGCCGAGGCCGAAGAGAAGGCAGGACACCTGATCGAGGCCGAACGCGAACTGACGACCGCCTGTGCGCTGCTGCCCGCTTCGGCGGCGCTCGCCGGCGCCCTCGGCAACCTGCACACGCGCCGCGGCGATGCGCGCGCGGCGGCGGTGGCCTATCGTCAGGCCTCGTCGCTGCGCCCGGACTCGCCCGTGTGGCACCTCCGTCTGGCCCGCGCGTATCTCTCGTTCGACGCCGCCGCCGGGCTCGACGAGGTCCAGGCGGCGACGGCGCAACTGGCAGCCGACGACGACGACCAGCGCGCCGATCTCGCCCTGTTGCGAGCCGCGCTGCTCGACAAGCTCGGCCGTTCGGCCGAGGCCGTGGCGATCCTCGAGCAGATCGTCGCCCGCGACCCCAGGGACGTGCGCGCCCAGTTCAACCTCGGCTACGCGCTCGACCGCCTGCTGCGGGTGCGCGAGGCGAAGGCCTGCTACGAGCGCGTGCTCGTGCTCGAGCCGCACAACCGGAGCGCCGTGCTCTGTCTGGTCTGGCTGCTGACGACCGCCGAACCCGACGACTTGCGGGATCTCGACCGAGCCGAGTCGCTGCTGCTCGATGTGCTGCGCCGCGACGGCGGCCGTAGCGAGGCCGTGCGGCGCATGGCACGCGACTTCGCGCTGCGCACCGGCCGCAGCACCGGTGTCGTCGAGGCGCTGACGGAGCTCATGGCGAACGAGCCCTCGGCGCACGAACGCGCGGCGCTCGAGCACCTCCGCAACAACGTGCGCGCGGGAGCACCCAAGGCCCGGTGAGCCGCCTTGCGGCCGCTCCTGCGCCCGCCTAGGCTGCCGCGTTCCGGGGCGATGCGAGCGTCGGCCGCCACGAGCCTGCCGGCGCCCTCCGCCCTGCCCCCGAGACCCGACGGTGATGAAGCCCATCCTGCCGCACCCCGACCACCACGAACTGCACGGCATCACCGTCGCCGTCGACACGCACGGCCCGGAGCTCTACGTCGGCAGGTGCCACGACGTCGACGCCGAGCGCATCTACCTGGTCGACGTCGACGTGCACGTCGCCGGCGGCGAGGCCGGCGGCAAGCGCGACTACCTCGAACGCGTCGCGAAGTTCGGCCACTGGAAGCGGCACGATCGCCTGGCCATCGAGCGCAGCCGCGTCGCGTGGATGGACACGCTCGGTCGCATCGCCGAACAGGGCCCACCTCCCGACTGCGCGTGATCCAGGACACCCGAGGCCTCGGCAACGGCCTGGGCTTGCCTGGTCGCGTCGGCGCTGCCGGCGCCGCCGCGCTCAGAACCGGAACGGCAGGCGCAGGAAGCGCAGCTCCAGCCGCGGCGACGTCGGGCTCAGCGACGGCGGCACGCTGTCGTCGGCGAACGCGAGGTCGAACACCACGTCCCACTGCACGTAGCGCGGCGCACCGCGCACGGCGACCCAGTGCAGGAAGTCCGGATCGTGCAGGTCGTACAGGAACGTCTGCGCGTCGGCCGGGAAGCGACCCGTCGCGGCCGCGGGATCCTGGTGGAAGGCGAAGCCGATGCGCACGTTGGCGTTCGGGATCCGGCGATCGCTGCCGAGCGGACTGTAGACCGGGCCCAGGCCCTCGGTGCCGCCGACGGCGACCGCGAAGAACTTGGCGCGGATCTGCACCCGCGATGCGTTGGCCGGCAGCATGCCGCCCTGCGGGTCGAGCAACAGCGCGGCGCCGCTGTGGCTGAGGATGCGGAAGCTGCCCACCACGGCGCCGCCGACGTCGAGCAGTTCGGCTTCGTGTTGCACGTAGCGATCGGCGGCCCCCAGCATCCCGCTGCCCACCGTCACGCGGTAGGCCGGAGCGCCGAGATAGCTGGCCTGCGCCTCGCTGGTGAGGATGGGCGTCGGACCGAGGCGCAACGGGTAGTCGATCGCGACCGCGTCGGCGGCGTCGCGGTAGCCGGCGTAGCCCCGACTGGCACCGGCGGTCTCGGTCCCGGCGAACTCGTAGTCCGGTCCGGCCGCGGCGTCGACGACGCCGGCCGGCATGCCGTCCGGCGCGCGGAGCTCGCGGCGCTTGCTGCAGCCGGTGTCGATCCACTTCGACCGCAGCCGCGACTTCGCGCTGAACGGGCACGGCAGCAACACCGGCGCCGGACGGATGTCGCCCTCGTCGTGGCCGATGCCGGTCGGCTGCCCGAGGTCGTCGACGAACTCGCCGCTGGCGTCCGGGAAGCCGCGCCAGGCGAGCATCGCCTGCTTGGCCGGGCCCGACAGCACGACCGGCGCGCCGCCCGCCGTCGCCCGCAGGACGACGATGTTGTCGTCGAGGCAGGTGTTGGTGCCGTCGGCGCTGTTGTCGCCCGGTGGCACCATCAGCTGCACGATGCCCATGCCGCCCAGACCACCGAGCGGCCTGGTGTCGTACTGGGCGCCGGCGACCATGTTCGTGCCGCTCGCCGGGTACTTGCCGGTCGTCAGCGGGCTGCCGCTGCTGCCCGTGTTGCAGGCGCCACCGTCCGCCGACAGGCAGAAGTCGTAGTCGTTCTGGCCGTAGGTGTAGCGGTTCTCGGTGGCCGAACCGTGCGCGTGCAGGACGATCTGGCGCGCGGCCATCAGCACCACCATGCCGCCGGCGCCACCACCGCCGCCGCCGGCCCAACTGCACACACCCAACGGCTCGCCGCCGCCACCGTCACCGCCGTCCGCGGTGATGCGACCCGTGGCGCCCACCGTGATGGTGCCCAGCGCCTTGACGATCAGCACCCCGCCGCCGCCGCCGCCACCGCCGCCGCTGAGGTCGTACTGCGGGGACGCGCTCGCCGAGCAGTCGGCGGTCGGGTAGGCGGTGTCGCCGCCGCCGCCGCCGCCACCCCCGCCGGCGGGGACCTGCAGCTCGCCGGCGAGGCGCAGGTTGCCGGTCGGAGCCAGGCGGATGCCGCTGCCCCAGAAGTCGTTGTCGCTGCGGCCGTCGCGAAACACCAGGTCCCCCGGTTCGCCACCGGTGAGGAACGCCGTCCGCGTTCCCGAACTGCCGCTGCACCCGGCGCCGCCGTAGCCGCGCAACTGCTGGAACGACGTGTTCGCCGTCGGCGGCACGTTCGGCATGATGGCAGCCGGCACGGCGCCGCGGTAATGGGGGTCACCCTGCGTGGACAAGGTGCCGCCACCCCCGCCGGAACCGCCGCCGGAACCGAACGGGGCCCAGCAGTTGCCGCTGCAGGCGAGGTAGCCGCCGCGGCCACCGGTGCCGGGGACCTGCATCGGCCCGCGACCGGTGCCGCCGCGCAGATCGCGCAGCAGCGCGCTCGGCGTGCCCTCGCCACCGTTGCCGCCACCGCACACGCCGATGCCACCGGCCTTGGCGATGTTCGCCGCCCCCACCGACTCGGTGCGCGCGCCCTTGCCGCCGCGCACGCTCAGCGTGCCCTCGACCGTGAAGTCGCCGCTGCACAGCCAGACCATCGGGTTGGGCCCGGTGCCCTGCACGTGCACCCCGGCCGGGATCCGCACGTTCCTGAAGTGGAACACGCCGCCCGACACGGTGAACGGCAGACCGACCTTGGGCGTGATCTGCGTGAAGGCGGTGTTCAGCACCACCTCGGCGGTCAGCGGTTCGTACTCGAGGCTGGTCGGGTTGCCTTCGAACGCGAAGCCGGCGCGCACGTATCCCTGGTGCACCTCGGCCTGCGCCTCGGGGAAGGCGGCGCCGAGGTCGATGTGGTCGGCGGTCGCGAAGTCCTCGGCGATGCCGTTCCACTGCGGTGCGTAGGACGCGTCGGTCGCGAACGTGCCGAACACCTGGTCGTAGGCGTAGCTGGCGACGTTCGACTCACCCGAGATGTCCTCGACCGTGCGCTCGACGACCACGCGCAGGACGGCGTGGTTGGGCAACACGCCGATCGGCCGCAGCACCACCACGGCGCCGTCCGGATCGTTGCGTTCGAGCGCGACGTCGGCGGGGATCCAGGCGTGCACCCCGACCCCGGCCGCCGGGTCCTCGTATTCGAGGTAGATGCGGCCCCGCTGGTTCACATCGCGCACCAGCGGATTCCCGTCGAAGTGCACCGGCACGTTCTGGTCGCTCGGGTTCAGCGCCTGGTCGAACGCGAGCCGGACTTCGAGCGGCGGCGCGCCGAACAGGTTCAACGGCACGCTGCCGAGATCGGTCGCCGTGCTCACCTCGAGCCCGGTGCGCTTGGGACCGCCGGACTTCGGGTTGCGGAACAACTGGGCGGCCTGCGTGCCCTCGACGGTGTGGAAGTGGAACGTGAACGGCGTGTGCAGGGCCCGGCCCGAGCGGTCGCGCAGCACGGTGCCGTTCTGCGCCTGGCCGCCGACGAGCTGCACCACGTAGGTGCGGCCAGCGCGCAGGCCGCCGTTGCTGTAGGCGTTGTCGCTCGGGTAGCTCGGCACGAACTGCAACCGGCGCCCGACCTCGGCGTCCCCGGGGCTCGCGGCGAGCCGGAAGGAACCACGGACCAGCTCGCTGACCGGGTTGCCCTGTTGGTCGAGCACCTGGAACGTGATCGTCGTCAGGCTCGCCGAGCCGAGATCGACGGCGTGGCTGAAGTCGATGCTGAGCGCATCGTTGAGGAACACGCGCCCCCCGTTGCCGGGCGTCGTGTTGCGCACCACGAAGTCGCCGCCGGCCGTCGCCTCCCCCGCTGGTCCCCCCCCACCACCGCTCGAGCACGCGGCGAGGAACATGGCAACAGGGACGAGCAACGAACGCGGGGACTGCGTCTGCTTCATGGCACCGACTCCTATGGGGACATGCCGATGGCATCGGCCCCATGGGAGTCCGTGCTTGAGCGGGGGATCGTGGTGAGCCCGATTCCGACCCGCGCCCGCGCCACCTGACCGCTCGAAGTCGGCAGGTTCGGTGGCACACCCAGCCGCAGCGCAGCGGGCCCACGGGCACCCACGGCGGCGCCGCGCGACGTGCGGTGCGGCGGTCGCGCATGCGGGTGCGTGACGCCCGACCCGGCCCGCGTGGACCCGCGCTGGCATCTCTCCGAACGGGCACTGATGACTTGGGTGGAGCTCCCGGGCTTTGTGGCGCCACCTGCGCCGGCACGAAGTGCTCGCCTGGCGCAGGACGGGGGGCGACCGCAGCATCCACGCCATGAGCTTCGGCGGCGCCCGCAGCGTGACCGACGCCAGCGCCGCCTGACGGGAGACTCCCTCGCGACGGCTTTCCTGCCGCCTTCGGCCAAGGAGCTGCACGCAAGTCATCGGTTCCCGCCGAATGCGCCCGCGTTCGCATCGCGGGCTGGCAACCACTGCGTCGCTCGCTAGATTGACCGTTCGGTTCGGCCCAGGAGCACCCCTTCCAACATGACGCACGTCATCGCGCAACCCTGCATCACCGTCAAGGACAAGGCCTGTGTGGATGTCTGTCCGGTGGACTGCATCCATGGCAAGGACACGGATCCGCAGCTCTACATCAACCCCAACGACTGCATCGACTGCACGCTGTGCGTCGACGCCTGCCCCGTGACCGCGATCTTCGCCGAAGAAGACCTGCCGGCGGAGTGGAAGTCGTTCACCGAGACGAACCGCAAGTACTTCGGCGCCTGAGCGCCCGAAGGCATCCCATGCTCCGGGCGCTCGAGACCTCCGTGTCGGCCGCCGGTGCGGCCGCGCGAGCGCGCACGAGCGTCCCTCGTCGGTGTCGCGAGCCGGCATCCTGATTCGGCGCCGGCCCGACCGGCGCCGCGACCGTGCACCGTGGACCGCTACAGCCGTCAGATTCGCGTCGCCGGCATCGGCACCGCCGGCCAGCAGCGACTGCGCGACGCCGCCGTGTTGCTGGTCGGCTGCGGCGCGCTCGGCACCCACGCCGCCGATGCGCTGACGCGCGCCGGCGTCGGCCGGCTCTGGCTGGTCGATCGCGACGTCGTCGAGTGGAGCAACCTGCAGCGCCAGGTGCTGTTCACCGAGGCGGACGCCCGGGCCGGCCTGCCTAAGGCGGTCGCGGCGGCGGCGCGCCTGCGCGAGGTCAACGCCGCGGTCGAGGTCGCGGCCCACGTCGCCGACTGTTCGCTCGCGTTCCTCGACGCGCTGCCCGCGCCGCCGGACCTCTTGCTGGACGGCACCGACAACTTCGCCACCCGCTATCTGCTGAACGACTGGTGCGCGCGCGAGCGGCGGCCATGGATCTACGCCGGCGCGGTCGGCAGCGAGGCCGCGGCGATGGTGGTCCCGGTCGGCGGCCCGTGCCTGCGCTGTCTGTGGCCCGAACCGCCGGCTCAATCCGACGTCGGCAACTGCGAGACGGCCGGCATCCTGGCGCCGGCGATCGCCGCCGTCAGCGCCTTCCAGGTCGCCGAGGCCCTGAAGCTGCTGGTCGGCGCCGAACCGACCCGCGGCGTGTTCACCTGCGACGTCTGGCGCGGCAGCTACCAGACGCTCGCGCTGGCCCGGCGACCCGCCGCCGGCTGTCCGACCTGCTCCGGCACCGGCTACCCGGCACTCTCGGCGCCACCGGCGTCGGCGGTGACACTGTGCGGCCGCGACGCGGTGCAGGTCGATCCGCCGCAGCGACATCCGGTCGACCTCGACCAGCTGGCGCGGCGCCTCGGCCCGGTCGTGCAGAAGCTCGACCGCACACCCCACCTGCTGCGGTTCGAGGTCGACGGCTGCCGCTTCAGCGTGTTCCCCGGCGGCCGGGCGCTGTTGTTCGGCGTGCAGGATCCGCTGCGCGCCCGCGCGCTCTACGATCGCTGGATCGGACTGCCTTGATCCACCTCGACCACGCCGCGACCAGCTTCCCGAAACCCGCCGCCGTGCTGGCCGCGATGCGGCGCTGGTTCGACGAGGTCGGCGTCAGCGCCGACCGCGGTGACGGCGAACGCTGCCTGTTGGCGCGGCGCGAGGTCGACGCGACCCGCGGCCGCGTCGCCGCGCTGTGCGGCGTGCCCGCACACCGCGTCGCCTTCACCTCCGGCGCGACGGAGGCGTTGAACCTCGTGCTGCGCGCGCTGCTGCGACCCGGCGACACGGTGCTGACGACGGCGTTCGAACACAGCTCGGTGGTGCGCCCGCTGGTCGCGCTGCGCGGCGAACGGCGGCTGCGCCTCGAGGTGCTGCCGCCGGCGGCGGACGGCGGCCTGCCGGTCGACGCGTTCGCCGCGGCGCTCGCGACGCATCGGCCCCGGCTCGCAGTCTTCACCCACGCCAGCAACGTCACCGGCGCCGGACTCGACGCCGCCGCGTTCTGCGACCGCGCGCGCCGCGCCGGCTGCACCACCGTGCTCGATGCCAGCCAGACCGCGGGACTGCTCGACCTGCGCGTCGGCGCCGACGTCGTCGTCGCCAGCGGCCACAAGGCGCTGCACGGACCGCCCGGCATCGGCTTCGTCGCCGCGCGCGACGGCCTGGAACTGCCGCCTCAGAAGCAGGGCGGCACCGGCAGCAGCCGCGCGCTGGACGAACATCCGACCACCTGGCCACAGGCGTTCGAGGCCGGCACGCCGAACACGCCGGCGATCTTCGGGCTCGGTGCCGCCCTGGCCTGGGTGCAGCAGCAGAGCCCGGCCGCGCTGCTGGCGCAGTCGCTGCGGCACGTCGACGCGCTGGCCACCGGACTGGCCGCCCGGCCCGGCGTGCGACTGCTGCTGCCACCGCGCGAACGGCGCGTGCCGGTGCTGAGCCTCGTGCACGAGCACTACGACCCGAGCGAACTCGGCGCGCTGTTCGCCGCCGCCGGGATCCAGGTGCGCACCGGCTTCCACTGTGCGCCGTGGCTGCACGCCCACCTCGGCACCGAGCGCACCGGCACCGTGCGGCTCAGCCCCGGGCCGCAGTTGACCGCCGCCGACCTCGCCGCCGTGCTCGCGGCCTGCTGATCCGCGACCCTGACTGCGGCCGTCAGGGCACGAGGTGCAGCGACTGCACGGTGCGGTTGCCGGCGCGGTCGGTGACGACGACTTCGTAGTCGACCGGGCCGTCGATGCCAGGCAACTCGACGGTCCAGGTGCCGCGGCTGCCGTTCGACGCGCCGGTGCCCTCGACGCCGTTCACCGCGATACGGCTGACGCCGAACTCGTCGTTCCAGGTGCCGGTGCACGAGAACGGCTTGCCGACGCCGACGCCGGCGGTCGGCGCCTGCACGGTGAACTCCGGCGGCGTGTCGTCGATCTGCACGCCGAACTTGAACACGTCCGAGACGCCGGCCTCGTTGCGCACCTTGAGCTCGCAGCGCAGCGGCTCCTGCAGCAGCACCGAGCCCGGCTGCAGCACCATGTCGTCGGCAGCGAGCTCGCGATCGCGATAGAGCACCACGGCGCCCGGATCGGTGCTCTGCACGCGCACCAGCGTGCCGGAGCGCACGAAGATCGTCTTGAACTTCTCGACCACCTGCTCCTGGCCGTCGAACGAGGCGACGACCTGGGTGATGCGGGGCTTGCCGCCGACCGGCCCCGGCCCGGGCGCCGGTCCGGGGACCGGCGCCGCGCCCGGCAACCGCGTCACCACGAGCCGCCGCGTGGTCTCGAGACCGACCACGTTCACCGCGACCACGTCGAGCTCGTTGCTGCCTTCCAGCAGCGCCACGTCGATGCGGGCCGGGCCGCCGCCGGGCTGCGGCGTGACGGTGCGCAGCAGCACTCCGCTCCGCCGCGCCGCCAGCGACGTCGTCCACTCGTCGGGAGTCACCAGGATCGCGTAGCTGGCCGCCGAGGTCACGTCGCTGTCCTTGGTCGGCGCGAGGAACTCGAACGCCGGCGCCGACAGCACCACGAACTGCAGGTCCTGCTCGAGCGTCGGACGGAAACGCTTCTGCACGGCGACGTGCAGCGCATGCCGGCCGGGCCCCGGCACCGTCACGGCCCCGCGGAATGCGCCCTGCGGGGTCCATTCGGCGGCGATCGGCACCCCGTCGACCAGCAGCGTCGCTTCGCCGGCGTCGATCTGGCCGACCAGCTGCAGCGACGTGTCCTTGCCGACCAGCTGGCCGCGGATCGAGCGCGCCCCCTCGATCGTCGGCGCCCGCAGCCACTGCAATGGCCGCGCGACGCGGCGCACCGGCACCGAACGCCGCACCTCCCTGGCCCCGGGCGCGCTGACGACCACGTTCAACGGTCCGGGTTGGTCCACAGCGGAGGTCACGCGCCAGCGGAAGGTGATGCCGTCGGCGGCGGCCGGCACCGAGGTGCCGTCGACGCGCACTTCGGCACCCTGGACCGTGCGCACGACCAGTTCGCCGTCGGCGCCGTCCTCGAGCTGCACGACCTCGGGCGAGATCTGCACCGCCACCTCGCCCGGCGCCTCGGCGGCGTCCTCGTAGACGATCGACCACGGCGTCAGCCGCAGCACGTCGCCGCTGCTCAGGGACACCTCGACGTCGACCTGCGTACTGCCGCCGACGTCGAGCGTGGTGTCGAACGACCCGGCCGCGCGGTCGACGGCGTGGCCACCGATGCGCAGCGTCTGCACGACCGCATCGTCGAGACGACCCCGGAACTGCACCGCGGCGCCGCGCGGCAGCGGCTGCGTCGACGGCAGCTGCCGCACCAGGCGGCTGTTCAGGGCCGCCTGGATCTGGTCGAGCAGCTCGCGCTTCTGGTCGCGCACGCGCTGCGTCGCCCTGTGCACCAGACTGCGTTCGATCTGACCGAGCGCCTGCTGCCAGTCGCCGCGCACGGCGAGGTCCTGCGCCCAGGCCGCGCAGAGCCGCGCCAGGCGCTCGTTCTTCATGTCGTTGCCGAGGCTGGGATCCGCGTCGTGCACGCGGTTGGTCTCCTCGATCGCCGCCGCGAACTCGTGGGCGCTCTCGAACCGGTTCGCCGTGGCGAAGGTGCCGCCCCCACCGCCACCGCCGCCCGACCACGGCCCGAGCGTCGCGACCAGCACGACGACCAGCAGCATCGCCGCGCCGGCGAACCACGGCCATGCGCTGCGCTTGCGCAGGTTCAGCTCCGTGATCGTGCGACCGGGCCCATCGACCACCATGGTGCCCTGCGGCCCCGCGGTCTTGGCCGCGTCGCCGTCCTGGCCCTGCTTGTCGAGCCAGAACTTGATCTTGGCCAGCGTCTTCGCCGGCGGCGGCGACAGGATCTGGTTGGAGACCTGCGAGGTCGGTGCCGCACCCTTGTCGCGCAGCGTCTCGCGCCGCGTCGTCAGGTCCTGGATCGCGTCGGCCAGTTCCTGCGCATCCTGATAGCGGTCGGCGACCGCGGTGCTGGTCGCCTTCGCGACCACGGCGGCGACGTCCTCGGGCACGTCGGCGCGCAGGCGCCGAGGGTCCGGGAACGCCTGCAGCATGATGCGCTGCATGATGCGCGGCAGCGAGTCCTTCTGGATCGCCTCGCCGCCGACCAGCAGGTAGTAGAGCGTCGCGCCGAGCGCCCACACGTCCGCGGCCGCGGTCACGTTGGTGGTGTTCTCCCACTGCTCGGGCGGCATGTACTGCGGCGTGCCCATCACCAGGTTGGTGCCGGACAGCATCGAGGCGTTGTCGTCACGGAACTTCGGCTTGGCGAGGCCGAGGTCGGCGACCTTCACCTGGCCGCTCGACGAGATCATGATGTTGTCGGGCTTGATGTCGCGGTGCACGAAGCCCTTGCGATGCGCCTCTGCGAGGCCGAGCGCGGCGCCGTAGATGATCTCGAGCGCCTCGCCGATGCCGAGCTGACCCTTGCGCGTCACGCGCTCGCGCGCCGACTCGCCCTGCACCAACTCCATGATCAGGTAGTGCAGACCCTGATTCTCGGCGACGTCGAACACGCGGATCACGTTCTGATGGTTGATCTGCGCCGCCGCGCGCGCCTCGCGCCGGAAGCGCACCACGAACTGGTCGTCGCCGCCGACCAGTTCCGGCTTCAGGCACTTGACCGCGACGTCGATGTCGAGGTTCAGATGCCGGCCGCGGTAGACCGCGCCCATGCCGCCCTGGCCGATCTTGCCGTAGATGACGCAGGGAGGCAGGACCTTGTAGCCCTCGACTTCGGTCGCGCGGGCGAGGTTGCCGTCGTTCTCCAGGATCGTCATGGCAGTCAGGTGGCCGGACAACGGCACCGGGCTCGGCGACGTTGCAGGAACCGGCTCGGGCTCCCAGGGCGTCGACGCCACCCGTCGCAGCGATGGTGACCGCGCCGGGGCGGACGGTCAAGCGTAGACCCCACGACCAGCCGGCCGGGGGAACGGCGGGTCAGCGGAGACGATACTCCGGCGGGATCGGCAGGCGCGGTCGCGACTGGAAGTCGTACAGCGCCACGGCGACGTCGTAGAAGACGTCGTCGGGACCGATGCCGGTCGCGCGGTAGCGCTGCTCCGGGCGCACCTGCGGCGCATACTTGCCGCCGCCGGTGTTGCTGCCGACCAACAGCAGGTCGCGCAGCAGCAGGCGTTCGTGTTCCCACATGCCCAGGCCCGGGTGGCTGCCCCAGCGCCACAGCGCATCCTCGAGCGCGGCCCGCAGCGCGGCGCGCGGCAGCCGCTCGGCGCGCAGCAGTCGGACCGCGGCCTGCAGCGGCGCGTCGTCGAGCGAGACGTCGCGATCGACGGTGATGCCGCTGGCCCAGCGCACGAACGCCCACTCGGGCACGCCCGACAGCTCGGCATCGATCGGCGAGGCGGCGCGCTCGCCGAGCAGCCGCCACGCCAGCGCGACGGCGACGTGGGCCCGGATCCGCGGCACGGCCGCCCACTGCGCGCGGTCGTTCACGACTTCGCCGGGATCGCGCGACAGCACGTACGAGACCGCCAGGCGCGCCGGCTCCTCGTCGCGCGGCTGCGGCACCGGCCCGAGCCAGTCGCGCAGCGCGCGCGCCCCGGCCGACTCGGCGACGGCCACTTGCAGCAGGCGCCAGTCCGGGCGCGAGCCCTCGAGCCGCAGGTCCGCCGTGCGGAGCCGGAACAGCGCCGCGGCCGCGCGCACGTTGGCCAGCTGGTCGCCGGACAAGGCCATCAGCTCCCTGGCGCGCTGGGCCAGTTCGGGATCCGGCTGGTGCCCCGCGGTGGCCTGACGCGCGCCGCCCAGCATCGCGCCCCGCCAGAACAGCTCTGCGTGGCGGTCCGGACTGCGCAGATTCCACCAGCGCGCCGCCACCGAGGTCGCGATCGGCAGCCCGGCGTAGGCGCACGCGGCGCTGAGTCCGACGTCGTCGTCGACGCTGCCGACGAAGCCGACTTCGGTGCCCGGGAAGCGCGCGGCCGCCAGCCGCACGGCGATGCGCAGCACCTGCTCGGGCGAGCGGTCCGGGCCTTGGCACCGGCTCCAGAACGCCGGCACCGGGCGCAAACGGCGCGGTCCGTAGGCGAGGCACATCGCCGCCAGCACCCGCTCCTCCGGCATGCTCTTCTGCCGATCGAGCCAGGCGAACACGCGCTCGTCCTCGGCCGGCCCGCCGGCCAGCGCCACCGCGGCCAGCAGGACCAGCCGCCGGCCGACGTTCGAGCGCTCGGCCTGCAGCATCTCCCACAACAGCGGCGCCACCGGGCGACCGAGCTCGGTCGCGAGCTGCCACCCCTGGGGCAGGTCCCGGCTCGGCACCGCCACCAGCAACTGCTGGAAGCGCTCCCGGAACCGCTCGTTCCTGCCGGTGAGCCAGCCGACGTCCCCGGCCTCGTAGGCGCCGGATTCCTGGGCCAGCGCCGGTTGAGACAGCAGACCCAGACAGCCGATAGCGAGCGAGACGCCCCATGCGCAGCCGAGCACCGGTCGATCGATCCGGGGCGTCGGCCGTGGTGGTGTCTGGTCAGTCATGAGCGGCAACCGCGAGATCCTGAACGAAGCCGAGGTCGACTTCCTGCTGGCTGCAGCAGCGAGCGAAGAGGCCCAGGCTCCGACCCCGGAGATCAGCCCTGACAGCCAGACGGTCACCATGCGCGGTGACCTCGATCAGATCCAGCTGGCGGACATCTTCCAGACGCTGGCGATGTCGAAGATGGAGGGCGTGCTGCTGGTGCGCAACCCCCTCGAGGAACGACAGGTCTACTGTCACAACGGCACCGTGCGCATCAAGGTGCCGCCGCGCGTCGCCCTGCGCCGTCTCGGCCAGCGGCTGGTCCAGGCGGGCCTGCTGGAGCCGGAGCAGCTGCGTTCGACCCTCGTCCTGCAGCGCAAGGAACGCAAGCCGCTCGGCGAGCTGCTGGTGCAGGAAGGCCTGCTGTCGCAGGACCAGATCGACGAGGTCGCCGGCATGCAGGTCGCGGAGGACCTGTTCGCGCTGTTCACCTGGCGCCATGGCACCTTCGAATTCTACAAGGGAGAGCTGACCGACGCCTCGCAACGCGCCGCGTTCGAACTGTGCCCCGAGTTCGAGACCAACAGCCTGCTGCTCGAAGTCGCGCGCCGCTCCGACGAATGGGAAGGCATCCTGGCGGCGATCAGCAGCCTCGACGAAGTCGCCCGCCGCATCGCCGAGCCGGCGAACGAAGCGGATCTGGACGAGGTCCATCGCGCGCTCTTCTACGGCGCCGACGGTCGTTCCACCTACCGCGCGCTCGCCGAACAGACCACGCACAGCCTGTTCGAGGTCGCCCGTGCCGCGCGGGACCTCGTCCAGGGTGGCCTGCTCGCCAACATCGACGACCAGGAACTGGCGCAGGTCGCGATGCAGTACGCGGAGGAGTCGCAGGAGAAGCGCGCGATCGTGCTGCTGCAGACCCTGCGCGATCGTCCGGGCGATCGCTCCGTCGAGGTCGTACAGACGATGGCCGCGGCGCTCGAGCGCGCCGGCGAACGCAAGCTGGCCGGCACCGTGCTGCTCGAAGCCGCCCAGCTGCAGACCGAAGCCGAGGCCGCACTGCGCATGGCCCGTCGCGCCCGCGACCTCGCGCCGCGCGACGCCGGCACCAACAGCTTCCTGCGCACGATCCTGCTGGCCCACTCCGCACCGGACTCGCCGGAACTGGAGAGGGTCACGATCGACCTGCTCGACGCGCTGCTCGAGGCCGACCTGACCTCGACGGCGCTCGAGATCATCGAGGACGCGCGCGCGACCGGGACGATCCGCCCGCAGATCCTCGTGCGCGAGGTGCGAGCGCGGCAGAAGTCGCGCGATGCGGCCGGCGCCGTGCAGACCCTGCTTGAGCTCGCCGACAGCTACGAGGCCCTCGGCGACCGCGCCCACACGATCGAGACGCTGGAGTCGATCCTGCGCATCGACCGGTCGCTGACCGACGTCAAGAAGCGCCTGTCGCTGATGCGGCAGACACGGATCGGCCGCATCGTCCGCCTGAGCGCCGCGATCCTCTGCGTCGGCCTGCTCGGCGGCATGGGCATCGTCCTGTGGCAGCAGAGCACGCACGATCGCAACGTGCAGCAGGCCGACGCCGAGGTCGCCGCGCTGCTCGACGCCGGCGATCGGGCCGGCGCCCGCGAACGCTGGCGGTACTGGGCGGAGACCCTCGGCGAATGCGAGGCGGTCGACGACCTGCGCAGCCGCGTCGACTTCGCCGACGCCGCCGAGCAGACCCGGCTCGAGAAGCTGCGGCGGCGGCGCATCGCCGATCGCCTGACCGAGGCTGGCAACGCGCTGAGCGCCGGCGAGGTGACGCGCAGCATGTCGATCTACCGCGAGCTGTGGCAGGAGCAGGCCCTGCAGCAGGAAGTCGCCGACGCCGCCTCGTCGCGCCTCGATGCGCTGCTGAACGCCGTCGAACAGACCGCCAAGGCGATCGCGCACGGATTGCCGCCCGAGCCGTCGACCCTGATCGATCGCCGCGATCTCGATGCGCATCGGCAGGACCTGCACGCGATCTGTCCGCCCGGCCTGCTGGTGTTCTTCGAAGGCCTCGAACGCGCCGACGACGACCTGCCGGAGTTCCTGCCGCCCGAGCAGCGCACGCGCATCGCGTCCCTGCTGCCGCAGACGCGGCCGCTGTTCGCCCATGCCGCCCACCTGACCAAGGCCTACGAGGAGGCCCAGCATCGCAACGAACACGAACGCCGCCTCGACCCGATGTTCAAGGCCGCGGTCGAACGCGAGGCCGCCTTCGACTTCGCCGGCGCGCTGCAGCTCTACCAGGAACTCGAACGCGCCCCGGCCGGCGATGCCCAGCTGAAGGCGCACTTCCGCGAACGCGTCGCGCGCAACACGGCGATCTGCGAGGGCATGGCCGCGATCGACCGGGCGACGTCCGGCGCCGACTTCGCGACCGCGCGCGACAAGTTCCGCAGTCTGCAGGCCGCGTATCCCGACGTGCCGTTCGCGCGGCTCGTGCGGCTGCCGCTGCGCATCGACAGCTATCCACCGGGGGCCACCGTCACCTGCAACGGCACCGAGGTCGGGACGACGCCGCTCGCGTTGTCGTTCGTCCCGGCGGTCGAGAACAAGGTCACCGCCCGCCTCGCCGGCTTCGTCGCGGCCGACACCGTCGTCACCGGCGACGGCACCGGGCACTGGATCGCGCATCTGGTGCTGGCCCCGGCGCGCACTTTGACGTTCGACCATCCGGTCGAACATGCGCCGACGGTCGACGGCGCCGGCGATCTGTATTTCACCGACCGCGGCGGCATCGTGTCGTGCCTGGCGCGCGACGACGGCAAGCCGCGCTGGCAGTTCGCCTCGAACGACCTGTCGGGCTACCTCAGTCGCACGTTCCTGCGCGACTCGCTGGTGCTGGTCGCGTCGCTCGATGGGGAACTGCGCGCCCTCGACCGCACGTCGGGCAAGCTGGCATGGTCGCTCGGCGACCTGCCGGCCGAGGCAGGCCCTGCCCTGATCGACAAGTACCTGCTGATCGCCACCACCGACGCACGACTGCACGCCATCGACGTCGATGCCCGGACCTCCCTGCACGTCGACCTGCCGCAGCCGGCGCACGGCGAGGTTCTCGCCGGCGGCAGCACGGTGCTCTGCATCGGCGACCGCGGCGCGATCAGCGCGTTCACCCTGCCGACGCTGGCTCCGGCCTGGCAACGGGACCTGGAGGGCATGCCGGGGCTGTGGGCAGCGCTCGCCGCCGGCCGCGTGGTGCTGACCGACGATCGTGGCCGCGTGCGGTGCCTCGTGGTCGCCACCGGCGAGGTGCTGTGGTCCGTCGACCTCGACGCCGAGGTGCTCGGCGCGCCGCTGGCCATCGACGGGCGCGTCCTGCTGGTCACCCCGGAACGCATCGAACGCCTGGACCTCGCGACCGGCGCCCGCGGCGCGCCGATCCCGCGGCTCGAAGCCACCTGGGCCGGTGCGATGTCGAGCGTCGCCGGACGCCTGGTGGTTCCCCTCACGGGCGGCGCCTTGCAGGTCCTCGACCAGTCCACCGGCGCGCCGCTCTACCGCCTGCAGGCGAGCCGGCGCGGCGGCCGCTGTGGCGTGCGCGACGATCGCCTCTTCGTGATGCAGGCCGACCGTACGGTCGACTGCTTCCCGCAGCTGCGGTGAGGCCGGCGACGCGTCGTCTTTCCGACGCGACGCCGTCTGGATATCGCCACTCTTGCGTCCCGCCGCACGCACGTGCCGGTCGGCTCGCTGGCATCGCCCCGACGATCGGCCGGTCGCCTCGGCAGCGGCCACGGCAGCGTGAAACCCGTCGACACACGACCACTAGGACGCGCCATTCCATGCCGTCGCCGGCAGTTCGCTGCCGCTGCGACATCGCCATGCCCGCCGCCCGCTCGATTCGAGATCCGCGCCACCTGCGCGAACGGTCCCTCGCAAGGGGTCTTCGTCGTCACGCGCCCACCGCGCGGCGAGAACGGCAGCACCCCGGCCTCGAGTCGGCATGCGGATTGCTCCTCTCGTCCGTGCCGGAGCGACTCGTCGACCCGGCCCCAAGCTCATGCGACACCACCTGCTGACCATCCTGACCCTGACCTGCCTGCTCGCTGCCTGCGCGGACCACAGCGGATCGACCTTCGGCGCAGCTGACGCGCCCGGCGCACCGAACACCGACGCGGCGGGCCCGACCGGCGGCTCGCCCCAGGCCTCGGCCTCGGAGACCCCCGGCGGCACCGTGGTCGGTGGCGGCGGCGGCCTCGGCCTGCCGGCCAGCGGATCGGAGCTCGATTCCGAGGACGGCATCCCTGGCGGCGGCACCGGCGGCGGCCAACCGGTCCCGGAGCCTGGCACCCTGCTGCTGGTCGGCACCGGCCTCGCCGGCGTCGCGCTGCTGCGCCGGCGTCGCCGCGACGGCGAAGTACGCTCCGAGTCGGCGCGGTAGCGGCGGCCGACGCGCCGCTGGCGACCGCCCGGCGCACCCTGCATCTTGTTGGCAACCGCCCCCGCTGCGGTGAGCATGCCACGATGAGCCCTCGGCGCCCGGTGCCCGACCTGGAACTGCGCTCGCGCGTGCCGGCCGACAGCGACGGCAGCACGCTGCTCGACTACCTGCTGCGGCGCTTCCGCTACCAGGACCGGGCGACCTGGCTGCGCGAGATCGGCGAGGGCCGCCTGACGATCGACGGCAAGGTGCTGGCGGCCGATGCGCGGCTGACCGGCGGCGCGCGCCTCAGCTACCGGCGGGCCCACGTCGAGCCCGAGGTCGACGATCGCCTCGTGGTGGTGCACGACGACCCCGCCGTGCTGGTGGTGCAGAAGCCGGCGCACCTGCCGATGCACGCCGACGGACCGTTCATCCGGCACACGCTGATCCACCTGCTGCAGACCCGCCTCGCCGCGCCGGAACTGCAACTGGTGCACCGCCTCGATCGCGAGACCAGCGGGCTCTGCGTGCTGGCGCGCAGCGCGGCGGCCCGCGACCAGCTGCGGCGCCAGTTCGACGCCGGCACGGTGCAGAAGGCCTACCTCGCCGTGGTGCGCGGGCGGGCCGCAGCCGACTTCACCGTCGACCTCGCCATCGGTCGCTCGCCGAGCAGCGCGATCAGCCTGCGGCGCTGCGCCGCCGCCGACGCGATCGAGGCGCAGCCCGCGCGCACGACCGTCGAAGTCCTGCGCCGCGGTGTCCGCCACAGCCTGCTGCGCTGTACGCCGCACTCCGGTCGCACCCACCAGATCCGCGTGCACCTCGAGGCCGTCGGGCTGCCGGTGCTCGGCGACAAGCTCTACGGCCGGCCCGACGCCGACTACCTCGCGTTCGTCGCCCGCGTCAAGGCCGGCGAAGCTGCCACCCGGACCGTCGATGGCAGTCCGGGGCGCCAACTGCTGCACGCCGCCGCGCTGGCGTTCGACCACCCGACCAGCGGCGCGCGCATGCAGTTCACCGCGGCGATGCCGGCAGACTTCGAGCCGTGGATCGACGACTGAGCCGCCGGTGATCCGCCGACGGCGCCACCCTCACGGACCGGTCACGGGAACATGTGGGCCACGGTCTGCAGCGCGACGTCGCGCACCGCGCCGTTGCGCACCAGCACGCGTCCCTTGGCCGGCATGCTGTTGCGTTCGCACTCGACCTGCACCTCGACGTCGCGATCGGCCCGCACGTCGCCGAGGTCGGTCAGGATCTGCAGGTTGCCGTAGCCGAGCTGCAGCAGGCGGCCTTCCACCAGCGCGGCGATGCGGGCGCCGGGGGCCTCGGGCAGGGCCACCGCCGCGGCCGCCAGCGGCGCGCCAGCCGGCGCCGACGGGATCTGCACCACCGCCGTGCGCACCTCGCCCGTGGCCTCGCGCACGTCTTCGAGGTCGTCGTGCAGCCGGTCGAGGCGCTGCTCGATGCGATCGAGCTGCAGCTTCTCGAGCGTCTCCACCAGCAGCCGCATGCGGTCGTCCAGGCTGCGCAGCCGGTCGTCGATCGAACGGATGCCGGTCAGCTTCTGCAGGTGATCCTCGAAGCGCACCAGCCGGAGATGCAGCACCACGTAGCCGACCACGATGGCGAGGAAGAACAGCGTGAACTGCAGCGTGTCCATGTCGCGCTGACTCTAGCGCCTCGCCCCGGCGCGCGACAGCCGGTCAGCGCGCCCGCCGTCGGCTCCACCACCAGTAGTACGGCAGGCCGGCCAGCACGATGGCGAGGCCCTTCAGCGCATTGACCCGTGCCGCCGGGTCGCGCAGCACGGCGACGACGAAGCCGATGGCGACGACGATGAACAGGGCCGGCGTGACCGGATAGCCGGTGCAGCGATACGGGCGCCGGGCCGCCGGCGCCGAACGCCGCAGGCGGTACACCGCGGCCACGGTCAGCGCGTAGAACAGGAACGCCGCGAACACCACGAACTCGGTCGTGTCTCCGAACGTCTCGAGGAACAGCACGAGCAGCACGCCGACGACGGCCTGCACCCAGATCGACACGACCGGTGTGCTCCAGCGCGGGCTGACGCGATGCAGCGCCGCCGGCACCAGGCCGTCCTGTCCCATCGCATAGAACGCGCGCGGCGACGACAGCATGTTCGGGTTGGCGGCACCGAAGATCGAGATCGCGATCAGCAGGGTGAGGTAGCCCGCGATGTCCGGCCCGAACACGCGCGCCACGGTCAGGCCGGCGACGTGGGTCGAGGGCGTGCCCGCGGGCAGCGCCTGGATCTCGGCGAACGGCACCACGCGCAGGTAGACCACGTTGACGAACACGTAGACCGTGATCAGGATCAGCATGCCACCGATCAACCCGAGCGGCAGGTTGCGTTCGGGTCGCTTCAGCTCGGCGGCGTTGAACGGCATCTGGTACCAGCCCTCGTAGGCCCAGAAGATGCCCATGAACGCGCTGACGACGCCGGCCATCGTCAGGGTCGTCTGCGCGTGCGGCGCCGGGGCGGCCACCGCCTCGGGCGGCGCCCCGGTCGCGACGAAACCGCCCACCACGATCAGCCCGATCGCCCCCAGCTTCGCGAACGTCGACACGTTCTGCACGATCGCGCCGAGCAACACGCCGAAGTGGTTGACCAGCGCCAGCACCAGGATCATCGCCACCGCCGTCGCCTTCTGCCAGGCGGCCGCGTGCGCATCGGCGGCGACGTCCACGCCGAACAGCGGCAGCAGGTTCTCGGCGAACCCGAGCGCCAGCGCCGCGACCGTGCCGGCGTTGATGACCCAGAAGAACGTCCAGCCGTACAGGAAGGCGATGCCTCGCCCCCACCCTTCGCGCAGGAACGCGTACTGGCCGCCGGCCTCGGGGAACATCGCGCCGAGCTCCGCATAGGCGAACGCGCCGAACAGGCACACCAGCCCCAGGCCGACCCACAGCAGGTGGATCCAGGCCTCGCTCGGCAGGCTCTGCGCCACCGACAGCGGCTTCAGGAAGATGCCTGAGCCGATCACCGCGCCGACGGTGATCGTGATCGCCGACGTGAGCCCGAGGCGACGCTGGAGCTGTCCCGACTGCATGGAGGCCGCACGCTACGCCGCCGCCGGGGGGGCGCCGACGAAAAACTGTCGCGGCGCCGCCGCGGCGGTACAAACGCGCGCCCCGGCAACCGGCCCGCATGTCCTTCCGCACCCGCATCCTGGTGGCCCTGGTCCTGGTGACGGCGGTCGCGCTGGTGCCCTCGCCGGACGGCAGCCGGGCGCAGCTGACGCACCTGCGCGTGCGCGACTGGTTGCTCGATGCGCGCGACTCGCCGCTCACGGCCTGGGTGGCCGACGGCCGCATGCCGGCGCTGGCCGTCGAGGTCCTGTTGAGCCCGCCGATCGAGGACCCGGGGCGGCTCGCCGCGGAGAAGGCGCGCTACGCGCGCATCGCCGCCGAATGGGCGCAGGCGCGCACGCACGGCGGCACGCCGACCACGATCGACCTGGGGCGCGGCACGCTGCTGCTGACCGTGCGCGCGGGCAGCCACGGCATCGCCGCGGCGATCGCGCAACCGAGCGGCGCGGCCGCGTCGCTGCAGGTGCCGTACCCCGACCGCTGGAGCCTGCTGCCGGCGGTGCTGGCGATCGCGATCGCCTTCGCCACCCGATCGGTGCTGGGCGCGCTGCTGCTCGGCGGCCTCGCCGGCGCCATCGCGCACGTCGCCACCGCGGTGCCCGGCGTGACGCCGTCGTTCCTCGACGCGACGCTGCACGGTGTGCGCCACTACTTCGTCAGCGCCGTCTGGCAGCGCTCGCTCGGCGAGGACTTCTACCTGCGCGTCACGCTGTTCGTCGCGCTGCTGTTCGTGACGATCGGCATCGTCGCGCGCAACGGCGGCATCCACGGCCTCGTGGCGCTGCTGCAGCGGCGCGTGCGCGGCCCGCGCAGCGTGCAGTTCTGCACCTTCCTGACCGGCATCGCGATCTTCTTCGACGACTACAGCAACTGCCTGCTGACCGGCACGGCGATGCGGCCGTTGGCGGACAGCCGCCGCGTGTCGCGCGAGAAGCTGGCCTACCTCGTCGACTCCACCGCGGCCCCGATCGCCGGTCTGTCGATCTTCTCGACCTGGGTGGTCTACGAGATGTCGCAGTACCGGCTGCCGCTGACCCAGGTGACGCGGCGCGACGGCACGCTCTACACCGCGAACGACACCTTCGAAGTGTTCCTGGCCTCGATGCCGTTCCGCTTCTACTGCCTGTTCGCGCTCGGTCTCGTGCTGCTGGTGATCCTGCTGCGCCGCGACTTCGGCCCGATGCTGGCGGCCGAACGGCGCGCCCGCCGCACCGGCCAGGTCCTGGCTCCCGACGCACGCGGCATCGTCGACGTCGACGCGGTGGTGATGCGCCCGACGGCCGGCACGCCGCGGCGGGCACGCAACGCCGTCGTGCCGCTGGCGGCTCTGATCCTGGGCACGGTCGGCTGCATGCTCTGGCAGGGACTGTCCGCGGCTCCGCTGCCCGGTGGCGAGGCGACCTTCGGCGATCGGCTGCGCCACGTGCTCGCCAACGCCCACAGCGACGAGGCGCTGCTGTGGGCCTCGGTCGGCGCGCTGGCGATCGCGCTCTGCATGACGTTCGCGCAGCGGCTGCTGAGCGGGCGCGAGACCGCGCGCACGGCGCTGCGATCGACCAAGGCGCTGTACGTGCCGATCGGCATCCTGTTCTTCGCCTGGAGCCTGGGCCACGTCTGCCACGACCTCGGCACCAGCCTGTTCCTGACCGCGCTGGTCGAAGACTCGCTGTCGCCGCTGCTGCTGCCGCTGGCGCTGTTCACGGTCGCCGGCGGCATCGCGTTCGCGACCGGCACGAGCTTCGGCACCATGGCGATCCTGCTGCCGAACATCGTCGTGCTGGCCCACGACCTCGGCACCGCGACGGCGTTCACGGGTGACGCGGCGGCCGGCGGCCCGGCGTTGATGCTGCTGTGCATCGCCGCGGTGCTCGAGGGGTCGATCTTCGGCGACCACTGCTCGCCGATCAGCGACACCACCGTGCTGAGCTCGCTCGGCACCCAGTGCGATCACCTGGCGCACGTCACGACGCAGCTGCCCTACGCGCTGCTGGCGAGCGCGACCAGCCTCGTGTGCGGCTACCTGCCGATGGTCGCGCTCGGACCCGGCTGGTGGCCGCTATCGCTGCTGCTCGGACTCGCCGTCATGGCCGCGTTCCTGCTGCTGTTCGGCCGCGACCCCGACGCCGCGCCCGACGCGGTCACTTCGGCACGACCCGGCAGCGGCTGACGAACAGCCAGTAGGCGACGCGGCTGGCGTCCCGACCGACCCCGCGCTCGCGCGCGCTGGCCACCGGGCCGGGTGCCTCGACCGACACGACGTTGCTGGTCTGGAGGTCGACCTCGAGTTCCACCTCGGTCACGCCATCGACGGTCGTGGCGCGCCCCCAAACCGCCGTGCCCTCGCCGACGCTCCAGAGGCGACGGCCATCGAGCGCCACGATCGGCATGCCGATGGTCGGGTCCGCGCGCAGGAAGGTGAGCTGCAGACGATGCGGCCCCGGCGCGGTCGGCTCGATGCGCAGCCACGCGCACTGGAGCGTCGGCAGCCTGGCGTCCGCGGCGTCGCGCCAGAAGCCGCTGCCGATCGCCGTGCGACCGTTGTCGTCCCGATGCACCTCGACCCACTGGTCCTCCCTGGCGAACGTCGCGCCGGCATCGGCGCGCAGCGTCAGTTCGTGCACGCGGACACCGAGGCGCTCCTGCGACGGTTCGAACCGCAGCGTCGTCGGCGTGCGCGGCAACGGGAGCGTCAGCACGCAGCGATTGGCGACCAGCCCGTGCAGCACGTGCACCTCGCCGCTCGCTTCGTCGACCAGTCGCATCGAATCGCCGGGGCGGGCGCCTTGCCACGACAGCACGATGCGCAGGACGGCGTGCTCCAGATCGGCAGCGCGCACGTCGAGCCGGCATGGTCCGAGCATCGCCGCGCGCCGGTCGCTGTCGACCACGGTCGAGAAGATCGCACGCCCGGTCAACGACACGTCGCGCGTGGTGGTGCTCTCGAAGTGCAGGCACACGCGCACCTCGGCGTCGATGTCTGCGCGTTCGGCGGCGCCGAGCCAGACTCCGCGCGCCACCACCGCCGCGAACAGGACCACGAACACGAAGGTGGTCCCGCGCGACTGCCAGAGACGCATGCACCGGTCGAGCGTCGGCCCCGGGCTCATGACAGCGGTTGTCCCGTCACGAACAGGTACACACACCATGCGTAGGCCGCGGCACTGGCGCCGAACCAGCAGAGGCCGGCGGCCAGGCGCCAACCGGCCGGCAGGCGCGCCAGCTGCGACACCAGGGCGAAGTGCGCCGGGAACACGACCGCCAGCCAGCGCAACATGTCGTGGTAGGGCAGCAGCTGCCAGTCGTTCCAGACGAAGAACGACCAGGCGATCGCGGCGAAGATCGACAACAACAGCGGCATCGCGCGGCGCTGCAGACAGACCAGCACCGGCACCAGCAGCGCCCAGATCACCGCGAGCAGCAGCTGCGGGCGAAGACCCGTCAGCAGCAGTGCGTCGTAGACGGTGCGCAGGTCGAGGTTGCGGTGGTTCAGGACCTCACACGGCTGCCAGGCGACGTAGGACTTCCGGAACGCGAACCAGTCGCCGGTCGCCGCGTGCGTCATCAGCACGTAGCCGACCAGTCCGAGCGAGGCGATCGGCATGGTCACCGCGAGCGTGCCCGCGGCACGGCCCAGCGCCGCACGACCGCGCGCCGACACCGCATCGACGACGATGCCCGCGGCGAGCGTGCCCACGACGATGACGGCCGGCGTGCGGGTGAACAGGCATGCGGCGGCGAGCCATGCGGCCAGGAACCATCGCCGCCGCAGCATGCAGCCGAGGCTCAGCAGCAGCAGCGGCACATAGAGGGACTCGGCGTAGCCGCTGCAGAAGTAGAGCGCGCCGGGCCAGATCGCGAAGGCGAGGATCGTCAGGTTGTTGCGCCGGTGGTCGCTCGAGAACGCACGCAGCAGCCAGCCGAGCGCCTGGCAGGCGCCGACGAACAACGCCGCGCCGAGCGGCGCGCGCAGCGGCAGCGGATCGACGCCGCCGAGCCAGGCGATCCCGCGCAACAGCAGCGGGTAGCCGGGTGAGAACGGCAGGGTCGTGTAGCGACCGTAGTCGCCGCCCGGCAGCGAGTAGCCGGTGCGCGCGATCTGCAGATAGAAGCCCTCGTCCCAGACCGCGCGGTGCCCCCAGTAGTCGGGATTCGCGATCGCCACGACCGCGTGGAACAGGGCCAGGGTGCCGAACGCGATCAGCAACGGCCCCACGATCGGCCGCTCACAGCCGGTCCAGCGCGCCCGTCGCACCGCCATGGCCGCGTCCATCAACCGCCCGCCCCGCACCTCGGCGCATCGATCCCTCCCGACGGTGATTTCATGACGCGCTTGTTCGGCGGGCATGATAGCTTCGCAATCGGAGGAACACCCGCAGCAATCCGCTACGTCGAAGGGACCGCGGAGCCACTTCACGCGACCGTCAGATGCAGCGAATCTCGATCGTGATCCCGGTCTACCGCGGCGCGCAGACCATCGGCTCGCTCGTCGATCGGCTCGAGACCCAGGTCGGCACCGTGCGCGATCTGGAGCTCGTACTGGTCAACGACGGCAGCCCCGACGACTCCGCCGCCGTGTGCCGGGCACTCGCCGCCTCGCGCCCGCACGTGCGCTTCGTCGGCCTCGCGCGCAACTTCGGCGAGCACAACGCGGTGATGGCGGGCCTCAACCATGCGACCGGCGGCGTCGCCGTGATCATGGACGACGACGCGCAGAACCCCCCCGAAGAGGTCATGCGCCTCGTGGCCGCCGTCGAGGCCGGGGCCGACGTCGCCTGGTCGCGCTACGAGAAGAAGCGGCATTCCTGGTTCCGCAACCTGGGCTCGCGCTGGAACGACCGCGTGGCGACCGTGCTGCTGCGCAAGCCCAGGGACCTCTATCTGTCGTCGTTCAAGGCGCTCAACCGGTTCGTCATCGACGAGGTCGTGAGGTACCGCGGCCCCTACCCCTATCTCGACGGCCTGATCCTGCGCATCACGGCCAACTACACGACAGTGCCGTGCACCCACCATGCGCGCGAGGCCGGGGAGTCCGGCTACTCGCTGCGCAAGCTGGTGTCGCTGTGGCTCAACATGTTCACGAACTTCTCGATCCTGCCGCTGCGGCTGACGTCGCTGTGCGGGGTCACCATCGCCTTGTGCGGCATCGTGCTCGCCATCGCCTTCCTGATCGAGCGCCTCTGCAACCCCGACCTGCAGCGCGGCTGGGCATCGTTGATCGTCACGCTGCTGATCGTATCCGGCATCCAGCTGGTCGCGCTCGGCATGATCGGCGAGTACCTGGGGCGCATGTTCCTGATGGGCAGTGGCCGCCCGCAGTTCGTGGTGCGGGAGCGGGTCAACTGCGAGCCGTCGCTGCCGCGTGAGCACGAGACCTGACGTGGCCATGACCGCCCCTGTGCACAGACCCGACGCGCACATCGCCGGTCGAGCGGTGCTGGTCACCGGCGGGCTCGGCTTCATCGGCAGCAACCTGGCGCTGCGACTGCGCGCTGTGGGCGCGCGGGTGACGATCGTCGATGCGCTGATTCCGGAACACGGTGGCGACCTGCGCAACCTCGACCCACACCGGGACGACTTCCGCATCGAATCCCTGGACCTGCGCCGGGGCCCGCCGCTGCGCCGGCTGGTGCGCGACCAGGACCTGATCTTCCACCTGGCGGGCCAGGTCTCGCACGGCGACAGCATGCGCGACCCCGAGCAGGACCTCGGACTCAACTGCGTGTCGACGTTGAACCTGGTCGAGGCATGCCGCCACGAGAATCCCGCGGCGATCCTGGTGTTCTCGTCGACCCGACAGGTCTACGGCCGACCGCGGCGGCTGCCGGTGCACGAAGACGATCCGGTCGATCCGGTCGACACCAACGGCATCCACAAGCTCGCCGGCGAGTACTACCACATCCTCTATCACCGCACCTATGACGTTCGTTCGGTCGTGCTCCGGCTGACCAACACCTACGGGCCGCGGCAGCAGCTGCGCAACGAACGCCAGGGCGTGACCAGCGTGTTGCTGTTCCAGGCGCTGCGGGGACAGCGGGTCCGACTGTTCGGCGACGGCACGCAGCGCCGCGACTTCAACCACGTCGACGACGTCGTCGATGCGCTGCTGCTGGCGGCGACCACGCCGGCCTGCTATGGCCAGGTGCTGAACCTCGGCGCCGAACGACCACACTCGCTGAACGAGTTCGTCGCCGCGCTCTCGCGGCACTGCCGTTTCGAGGTCGAGCACGTGCCATTCCCCGACGACCGCAAGCTGATCGACATCGGCGACTACTACGGCGACTGGTCGCGGCTGCGGGCGGCCACCGGCTGGCGGCCGCGACTCGACCTCGACGCAGGCATGCGACAGACCGTCGAGTTCTTCCGTTCCCACGCCGACGTCTACCTGCGATGAACGTGCGCAGCTTCGACTACCGCGCCCAGCTGACGGGCATCCGCGGCGAGATCGACGCGGCGATCGCCGCGGTGCTGGATTCCGGCACCCTGGTGCTCGGCGAGGCGGTGCAGCGCTTCGAGCGCGAGTTCGCGGCCTGGCTCGGCGGCGGCCATGCGGTCGGCGTGAACTCCGGCACCGACGCGCTGGTGATCGCCCTCTTGGCGCTCGGCGTCGGCCCCGGTGACGAGGTGGTCACGGTGCCCAACACCGCAGTGCCGACCGTCAGCGCGATCCGCATGACGGGTGCCACGCCGGTGTTCTGCGACGTCGACCCGGCGACCGCACTGCTCGACCTGGCACAGCTGCCGCGCCACCTGACCGGACGCACGCGCGCGATCGTGCCGGTGCACCTCTACGGCAACGTCGTCGACGTCGCCGCCCTGATGGCCATGGTGGCGGGCCGGGGCATCGCCGTCGTCGAGGACTGTGCGCAGAGCCACGGTGCCCGCCTGCGCGGCCGACACGCGGGCACCTTCGGCGACGCGGCGGCGTTCTCCTTCTACCCGACCAAGAACCTCGGCGCCTACGGCGACGGCGGCCTGTGCTTCGCCCGCGATGCCGCGCTGGCCGACCAGATGCGCCGCATCCGCATGTACGGATTCGCCGACGCCTACTACGCCGAGCGCGAGGGCCGGAACTCGCGCCTGGACGAACTGCAGGCCGCGATCCTGTCGGTCAAGCTGCGGCATCTCGACGGCTGGGTCGAACGCCGTCGCACGCTGGCCCAGCGCTACGACGAACGGCTGGCGCCGACGATCGCACGGGTGCAGACCGCCGCCGGCGTCGAGCCTGCCCGCCACCTCTACGTGGTGCGAGTGCCGCAGCGCGACGAACTGCGCCGGCGCCTCGGTGACCTCGGCGTTGCGACCGGGGTGCACTACCCGACGCCGATCCACCGCATGCGCGGCTACGCGTTCCTCGGCTGCGCCGACGGCCATGCGCCGGTCGCCGAACGGCTCGCCCGGGAGGTACTGTCGCTGCCGCTGTACCCCGAACTCACCGACGCCGAGGTCGACCGCGTCGTCACGGCGCTGCACTCGCTCGTCTGATCCGCGCCGCCATGCAACCCGACCAGTATCCGCTGATGCGGGCGCACGAGGAGCGCCACTGGTGGTACCGCGGCAATCGCGCCGTCGTGCGACGGCTGTTGCTGCGCTGGGCCCCCGCGGCTGCCGCGCTCCGCCTCGACGCCGGCTGTGGCACCGGCAAGAACCTCGAGGCGTTCGCCGAGTTCGGTCCCGCGGTCGGGATCGACTTCTCCGCGGCGGCCCTGGCCAGCTGTCGTGAGCGCGGCCTGCACCTGCTGGCACGCGCATCGGTGACCGCACTGCCGTTCCCGGACCGGTCCTTCGCACTGGTCACGTGCTTCGAAGTGCTGACACATGCCGCCGTCGGCGACTGGCGCGCGGCACTCGTCGAGTTCCATCGCGTGCTGCAGCCCGGCGGCCTGGTCGTGCTGCGCGAACCCGCGTTCGCCGCTCTGCGCGGCTCGCACGACGAGGTCGTGCACAGCGTGCATCGGTTCCGCCGCCGCGAGCTCCGCGACGCCGTCGAGGGCGCCGGCTTCGAGGTGCTGCGCTGCTCGTACCAGAACCTGCTGCTGTTCTTCCCCGCGTTGCTGGTGCGCAGCTGGCAGCGCTGGCGCGGCACGATGCAGCAGCAACCGGTCGCCGACTTCGACAAGGGCAACCTCGCGCTGGGCAGCCTGTGCACGGCGTGGCTCACGTGCGAGGGCGTCTGGCTGCAGTTCCTGCGCCTGCCCCTCGGCAGCTCCGTGCTGTGCGTCGCGCGCAAGCGCAGCGGCGCGGGACTCGAGCGGTAGCGCGACCCGAGGTTACGTCCAGACGACGAGGCGCCGACCCTCGGCGTCGCGGAAGGCGCCGCAGACGATCAGGATCCAGTCGATGGTCGCCCAGATGGCCGTGATGATGGTGCCGACCAGCGTGATCGTCAGCAGCAGCATCGCGATGCCGGAGCCGGTCTTGCCGACGTAGAACCGGTGCACGCCGAACACGCCGACGAAGAACGCCAGCAGGAACGCGGGCAGGACCAGGCGGGGCGAGACCGGCTCGCCGTCGAGCATCGCCGGTGCCTCGCTCGGCGCCGGTGGCACGCGCACGACCCCGGGCACCACGCCGAGGCGCACCCACTCGGGAGCGCCCTCGACCCAGGCGAGGTCGTTGATCGACAGCCGGCCGTCGACCAGCATGCGGTTGATCTCGGCGACTCGGTACGGGCCGAAGTTCGTGTCGTCGTGACGAACGGTGATCTTGGTGGCGGTATCGGGCATGGCGAAAGCGAGAGGACGCGGCCCCTACGGAGCGGCCGCCGAAGTATGGCAGAGTTGCCGGCTCATCGCAGGATCTCCTGCAACCGCCGGGCGCGCGGGTTCCCCGCCAGGTCGCCGCGCAGCTGCGCGCTGCACAGCCACAGGCGCGCCAGCAGCGCCTCGCCGGCCTGCAGGGCGGCCAGCGACAGCTCGACGGCCTCGGCGACGGACGCATCGACCGGCTCGCAGCCGACGACGGCCACGGTCGGGAACGTGACGCCGTGCGGCGTCTCGACGCGCAGCGTGACCTGATCCGAACGGCCGTCGACCACGCGCCCGGTCACCGGGCCGTCGGCCAGCCGCGTGCGCACGAGGCGGTCGCGCGGCAGCGGCGCCGCGATCGGCCACGGCTGCGCGGTGCGCTCGGGCGCCCGTTGCAGCGACACCGCCGGCATGCCGAGCCCTGCCGCCAGCGTCGGGACGACCAAGTCGGCGCCCTCGGCGAGCAGCGCGCGGCAGCGGTCGTTCGCCGCCAGCACGTCGCCGGCGGCCAGCGCCGCGCGGACCTCGGCGCAGGCGGTGTCGACGGCAACGCGCAGTTCCTGCGCGGAGCTCTGCACGAGTTGTCGCTGCGCCGCGGCGAGCGGCAGCGCCGCAGTGCGCTGCAGCACGGCGAGCGCCCCGCCCAGTTCGCCCTGCTGCTGGCGCGCCGC
>JAEUHS010000034.1 GCA_016794035.1 Planctomycetota bacterium | reverse complement strand
TGGGGCGACCGCAGCATCCACCCCATGAGCTTCGACGGCGACCGCACCGTGCGCGACGCCATCGCCGCCTGACGGAAGACTCATTCCGACGGCCTTCCTGACGCCCTCGGCCAAGGAGCTGCACGCAAGTCATCAGTTCCTACGGGCGGGCGCGGTTACTCGACCCGGAACCCCAGGCTCTGGTCCTCGGCGCGCTCGACCTGCTGCAGCAGCTGCATCCAGTCGCCGAGTTTCGCGACCGCGATCGTGCCGGCGCCCATGGTCGCGCGGCGGCGCAGCACCAGCGCGGTGCCCTCGCGTCGCAGTTCCTGCACGAACACCAGCGGCCCGGACTGCAGCGTCACCGGCGGCGGCAGTTCGGTCAGATGCAGGTCGCCGAGTTCGAGGCGCAGGTCCCACGCCAGCAGCACGTCGCTGGTGAGCCGCATCGGCACCTGTCGGTCGGGGCGCGCGCCGGCCATCGCCAGGAAGCGGCTCGACGGCAGCGGCATCGACAGCAGCAGGCGGTCGCCGTCGGCCTGGGGGCCGCGCCGGCGCAGCGTCGCGCGGACCGAGACCGGGCGACCGGCCTCGAGCCGGTCGAGCTCGGCCTGCTGCACCTGCCAGCCGCTCCACACGCCCTGCGCGAACTGGCGCGCGAACTGGCGCCGCGTGTTGGCCGGCTGGCGCAGGAAGTACTCGGCGGCGCGGAAGCCCTCGTCGCCGCGCATCGTGACGGTGGCCTCGATCTCGATGCCGTCGCGCTGCAGGGTGCCCGTCGCCTGCACTTCGAGGTGCTGCTGGTGCTCGTCGCTGCCCGGCAGCGACGTCGCCTCGATGCCGGCGTCGGTCCATACCAGCGCGCCACCACGGGCGCGTTGTGGTGGGACGGCGCCGGCCGGATAGTGCCGCGGCGTGCCGTAGAACACCCACGTCGGTGCGAGGCCCGGTTTCTGCACCCGCACACAGCGGTCGTCGAAGAACGCCTCGGGGTCGTAGAACAGCGCGCCTTCGCCGGTGATCAGCTCCTGGCGGATGCTCTCGCACAGCGCGGGTTCGAGTTCGAAGTCGGCGGTGCGCAGCATCGCCAGCAGCAGATCGGTCGGGTTGCCCTTCTTGCGCATCAGGGTCTCGGTCGCCGAGCGGCTCTGGGCCGGTGTGATGTCGCGCTGGCAGAACGCGTGCAGCGCCCGCAGCTGGGCCGTCGGGTCGGTGACGCCCTCGAGCAGCGCGGCGACCTCGGCGCGGATCGGCGGCGTCGGCTGGGCGGCCGCGAGCACGTTGTGCCGGTGCTGTCGCAGCGCCGCCGCCGCCTCGCCGTCCCTGCCGCCGGCGACGACCGGCACGAGGTCGGCGAACGCCGGCATCGCGTTCTCCTGCTGCAGTCGCAGCGAATCGTGCACCGTGTAGCGGCGGGCCTCGCGACCGTCGCCGAGGTCGACGCGTTCGGGATCGCCGGCGAAGTTGCGGCTGCGCAGTTCGAGCGCAGCGCCCTGTGGCTGGATCACCACCAGTTCCGACAGCAGCAGGTGTTCGTTGGCGGAGGCGAACAGGAACTCGGGCACCGCGAGCGCGCCGTCCGCGGGCGCCGACTCGAAGTCCCGGTAGCGCCACTCGACGAACGCACCCGGTTCGAGCCGCGGCATCGTGTAGCCCTCCTTGATGCGCACCGGCACGAACTCCTGGCCGTCGGGCGCGATCGTCCGCAACAGCAGGACCTCGTCGGCCCGCGCCGGTGCGCTGGCGTCGCCGTACTGCTCGACGGCGCTCGGATCGTTGAGACGCCGCAGCTCGTGCACCTCGGTCAGCCGCGAGCCGTCGGCGAACACCTCGACGATGCGCTGGTCGATCAAGGTCGTCGCCGGCGCGCTGGCCTCGCGCTCGCCGGCGGTGAACGCGGCGATCGCGGCATCGCCGTCGCGGCGGAAGCGGGCGAAGTCGCTGCCGGGCTCCGGCTCGCCGCGCAGGCGGCACAGCGTCCGGCGCACTCGAAGTTCGTCCGGCGCGCGCTGGAGCGCGGCCGCGTAGGCGGCGATCGCGGGCGCCACCAGACCGCGCTGCAGCAGCTGGTCGGCGGCGTGGCGCAGGCGGCCGGCATTGGCCTGCGGGTGGGCGACCACCTGGCCCAGCAGCTCGGCGAAGCGGTCGGGGTCGGCGTCGCGCTGCGCGTTGGCGACCTGCCAGAGCAGCGGTTGCAGGCCTGCGTCGGCGGTGTACAGCTCCGGCGGCATCGCCAGCCGACACAGCTCGCTCGCCGTCGCGACGTCGCCGCGATCGATCGCCGGCCGCCAGGCGGCGCCGAGGTTGTCGAGCAGGTCCGGGCGCAGGCGGATCGCCTCGGCGCCGATCGCGGCGGCCTCGGCCGTGGCGCCGGCGCGATACCAATCGCGCGCCAGGGCGATGCGCGGCTCGGGATCGTTCGGCAGCGCCTGGCGCCAGCGGTCGAGCAACGGCCGCCGTTCCGGCGCGAACTTGGCGCGATCGGCGACGCCGGCCAGCAGCCGGAACGTCGCCGGCCCGGCGCGGCCGGCGTCGACCGCGCGCCACAGGCGATCGAGCGCTTCCTCGCGGCGGTCCCCTTCTTCGAGCAGGCCGACGGTGGCGCGCAACATCGCCCAGCAGGAGTCGTCGAGCTGGCGGGCGGCGGCCTCTTCGAGCGCGCGGGCCCTGGCGTTGCGGATCTCCTCGGGCACCGGGTCGATGCGGCGCCAGAGCACCGCGGCCGCCAGCTGTCGCTGCGGGTCGGTCGGCACGAGATCGGTGATCTGCAGCAGCGGCTCCTCGCGCGGGCCGAACTGCTCGGACGTCAGGCCGAGCGCGAGCTGCAGATCGATGCGTTGGGCGGCGGTGGCGGCGGCCAGCGCCGAGCGCAGCTCCTGTTCGGGGCTCGGGAACGGCGGCAGCGCGGCCGCGATCGCGGCCGGCATCGGCGCCAGCGGCGCGCCCGCCGGCACGTCGCGCAGTCCCGGCTGCGGGCGCCAACGCGCATCGACGTAGCGCAGCTCGAAGGTGCGCTGGTCGCGCGTGCAGGTCTTGACCAGCACGTGGTTGACGCCGGCCGCGAGCGCGACCGGCACCGTGTGGTCGTTGCAGCCGTCGTCGATCGGGTCGAGCGCGGCGACCGCCGTGCCGTTGACGAACACCTCGAGCGCGCCGCGCGACCAGAGCGCCAGGTAGCACTGTGTCTCGTTCGCGGCCTCGACGCGATGCAGCGCGTAGTAGCAGCCGTCGCGCGGCTCGGCCGGATCGGCGGGGTCGGGCGCCGACACCGCGATGCCCAGCGCCGCCACGCGCGCGCGGCGTGGTCCCTGCTCGCTGGCGAACACGGCAGCGTCGGCCCACGGCTGCAGCTCCGGCGCGAACGCCACGCCGAGGAAGTGGTCCGCGGCGCCGCCGAACGGGCCGACGCACAGGTAGCTGCGCGGCAGGCCGGCGCACGGATCGACGCGCGCGGCGTCGGCGGGGCGCGCGGCCGCCAGCAGCAGATGGTACCGATACCAGCGCAGCTGGCTCAGCAGCAGCCCGTGCAGGTCGTCGGCGGCCAGCAGTGCGTCGACCGCGGGCAGCAGCTCGGCGGGTCGCTGCAGCCGTTCGCGTTCGCCGGCGAGCAGGCCGACGAGGCGGGCCGCGTAGCCGGCGCTGCGGCAGTCGGCCAGCGCCGTCAGCGCGTCGCGGGCGATGGCGTCCGGATCGTCGACGGCGGGCGCGACGACGTTCAGGTACGCGCGCGCGAACGTGCCCGCGGCGGCCGGCGCCTGGGCGCGGGTGGCCTGGGCGAGCAGCAGCACGGACACGACGACGGTGGCGCCGGCGCGCATCAGCGGGACTCCTCGGCTTCGACGACCAGGCGGGCGCCGTCGGCGTCCTGCACGGCGGCGGTGAAGGCGCGGAACGCGGCGTAGTCGGCCGGCAGGATGCGCGGCGCCGACAGCCGCAGGTCGCGTTCGACGACGATGCGGTCGCCCTGCTGGCGCCACTCGAGCGCGAACGTACCGAACGGTTGTTCGAGGTGGGTCGGTGGCGGCAGCTGGCCGACGCGCATGCCGCGCGGCAGCGCGATGCGCAGGACCTGGTGCTGGCCGTGCGGCACGCCGAGCAGCAGCGGCGTCGTGCGTTCGGGGGCCGCGGTCAGCGCCTGCAGGCCGCGGTTGTCGAAGCCGCCCTGCAGCTGCAGCGTGGCGCCCTGGCGGCGCGCGAGCTCGGTGGCCGTGAAGCGCAGGCTCAGCTGCGCGGGCGTGGTCAGGTCGGCGCCGTCGCTCGGCTCGAGCGCGTCGATGCGGCACTTGCCGAACCGGTGCAGCAGGCGCTGTTCGAGCTGCTTGCGCAGCGCCGCCGGCGCCTCGGTCAGCTCGCGCCGCAGCGCCACCGCGGCGTTGCCGAGCGGCCGTTGCACCAGCTCGACCGCGGCGCTGCCGTCGGCGTTCAGATCGATCGCGAACTGCTCGACGTCGACGTTGCGGGCGGCCGTGGTCCACGGCACCCGCTGCAGCGCGGCGCCGTCCGGTTCGACCACCAGCACGTGCGCGCCCTGGTCCATCTCCGGCAGCGTGTCGACAGGATGCAGGTTGGCGGTGCCGTCGAGGAAGCGCGCCTCGAGGCCGTCCTGCGCCGGCAGCCAGGCGATGCAGTGGTTGAAGTGGTCGACCAGCGCGAGGCTGAGGTCGTCCTCGCTGCGGCGCGGATCGGCGAAGATCAGCACCGGCCGCGCGACGATCGAGACCTCGCGCAGCAGCGCACACAGCAGCAGCGCCTTGTCCTTGCAGTCGCCGTGGCGGCGCTCGAAGATCACCGACGTGTTGTACGGCTTGTAGCCGTGCACGCCGAACTCCCACGCCTCGTAGCGCACGTCGGTGGTGACGAAGCGGTAGATCGCGTCGACGCGCTCGGCCGGCGTGCGGGCGTCGGCGCACAGCTCGCGCACCTTGTCGCGCATGGCCGGCGAGACGTCGATCTGCTTCTCGATCAGGTGCCACCACCAGTCGGCGAACTGGTCCCAGTCGCGGTAGGTCGTCATGCGCACCAGCGCCAGCCGTTCCTGGGCGCCGGGTCGCGCGATCTCCGGCTCGTCGCGCGGCAGATCGCGCAGCTCCCAGTCGTAGCGCGCGTCACCCGCGGCCAGCGGTTCGCGCCGGGGCTCCGGCGCGCCGTTCGCCGCCTGCCAGCGGTAGTCGCGGCCCGCGGTGGCGATCACGGTCAGCAGCGATCGCCGCAGCGGCGCGCCGTCGGGGCTGGCGAACACGTGCTGCAGGCCGAAGTAGCTGCCGAAGAACGTCGGCGCGAGGTCGTCGATGCGGCCGCGGATCTCGACCGTGTCGCCGGGCTGCAGCGACCGGATCGCCACGGTCGGGCCGCGCAGCTCGGGACGTTCGATCGTGCCGTCGCGATGGTGCACGGTGCACGACAGCAGGCGACCGCGCTGCGCGCCGTAGCGGTACGGCAGACGCCAGTTCTGGAACCGCCGCGCGCCCTCCTCGCTCAGCACGCGGGTGATCACGTGCAGGTACTCGCTGGTGGTGCCGTTGGCGAACGCCTTGATCACGCGCTGGCGCAGCAGGTGGTAGAGCGGGTCCTGGCTGCTCCCGGCGTCGTCGGGCGGCCCGGGATCGGCGGCGATCACCGCGTCGCCGTCGAGCTCGAACGGGCGATGGAACGGCGCCTCGTCGCGGGTCAGGTACTCGAGGTAGCGCTGCTCGTTGGCCAGGTTCGGGTTCAGTTCGACGGCGGCGCGCAGCACCTCGGTCTGCCGTTCGCGGTCGCCGCGCAGCGCGTGCAGGCCGGCGACCGACAGCAGGGCCTGGTCGTCCTCGGGACAGACCTGCAGCCACTCGGTCCAGGTCCGCAGGGCGCCTTCGAGGTCGCCCGCGGCGGCCAGCAGGTCGGCGAGCACGGCCCGCGGATCGCGCGCCAGGGGCCAGCGCGCGATCGCATCGTGCAGCAGCGCGACGGCGCGATCGTGCTGCCCGAGCCGCAGCCACAGGTGCACGACCGCGAGCCGGTCGGGTACCTGCGCCGACTGCCGCAGCAGGCGTTCGCCGGCGACGGCCGCGGCCGGCAGTTCGCCGTTCTCGATGCGCGTGTGCATCAGCTGGCGCAGCGTGTTGTCGCCGAGGGACGCCTGGTCCGCGACCGACTCGATCGCCCGATCGCCGAGGGCGCCGAGGCCGAGTCGCTGCAGCGCCACGGACAGCACGAGCTGGGTGGCCGCATCGTCCGGCCGGGCGACGGCCGCTTCGCGCGCCAGCAGCTCGGCGCGATGCGGCAGGTTGCTGCCCTGCAGGTCGCGCCAGGCGAGCAGCAGCCGGGCTTCGAGGTGCTCCGGATCACGCCGCAGCACCTCGGCCAGGTCGCGCCGCTGCGGGTTCTCGTCGCGGTCGCCGCTGCTCCGAACCAGCCGCGGGCGCGTCCAGTAGCGCAGGAACGCCGCCTCGGCGCAGTCGGCCAGGCCGGCCACCGCCTGCTCGGCGAGGCGCTTCGGCCGCGGGTCGAGGTCGCCGTCGACGTGCTCGTGCGTCAGCAGCGCGCACAGGCGCAGCGCGGCGGCGGCGTCGCCGGCCGCCGCCGCGGCGGCGTAGTGGCTGCGCGCGTTGTCGTCGATGGTCGGCGGCGCGGCGAGGTCCGGTGGCGGCAGGTCGCTGGCGGCGGCGAGATCCGCCGCGTCGTCGCTGCAGCGCACGCCGGCCAGCGGCGCCCCGTCGCAGGCGGTCAGACGCAGACCGAGGTCGAAGTCGGCGCCCTCCTGGTGGCAGGCCTTGACGACCAGCAGGTTGGGACCGGCGCGCAAGGACAGCGCCACCGCGTCCTGGTCGTAGTGCCATTCGCGTTCGACGTCGCGCGCGAACACCTCGACGCCGTTGCAGAACACCTTGACGGCGCCGGTGCTGCCGAGCCACAGCGCGGCCGACTGTTCCTGCTCGGCGATCACCGCGGTGGCGACGTAGGCCATGCACTGCGTGTTCGGCCGCAGCGCACCGTCGAGCGCGAAGCAGCCGTCCGGCGGCTGCGCCGCCAGCGGCCGCCAGGCCACCGGCCGCAGCTTGCCGTCGTAGATCGCCCCGGCGTCGAAGCGCGTCTCGGGCTCGTGCGCGGTGCGATAGCCGGCGCCGCGTTCGTTGGCGAACGGCCCGCAGATCCACAGCGAACGGATCACGCCCAGCTCGGCGGCCAGGTCCTCGAGTTCGCCGCCGTGCTCGTGCCGCGCGTGCAGCAGCAGCGCGCCGAGGCGGCTCCTCAGCGCCGGCCGCAGCCGCGCCTGCGGCGCCTCGCGCGCCGCGGCGACGGCGGCCGTCGTCGCCGGGTCGGGGCCGTCGCTCAGCAACAGCAGCATCATCAGCGCGCAGTACTCCGCGTGCGCGGCGGCGGCCGGGTCCGCGGTGGGGGATGCCGTGTCGGCGGCCAGCAGCCGGGCGAACTCGCGGCACGCGGCCGGGTAGTCGCCGCGGGCCTTGGCGGTCAGCGCCGCCGCCTCCGGCAGGGTGGCGGCCGGCGACTGGGCCGCCGGCGACTGGGCCGCCGGCGACTGGGCGGCGGTCGGCGGCGCCGTGCAGATCGCCGCGAACCAGGCCAGCACGAACAGACTCAGCTTCCGCAGCGACAGCGTGTGCACAGGTACTGTGTAACGAAGCGGGCCGGTCCTGGCCATGCCTGGGCGCGAACCTGGGCCGCGCCGGTGCGCTGTCCGGGCCGAGCCCGGCGCGTCGACCGCCGCGCTCGGTCGGTCCGGACCGCCGCGCCGCGAACGGCCCGTGACCGTGTCGGCGTCGCGCGCTGCTAAGCTCGGGCGCGTGAAGCCATCCAATCCCAGACCCGCGACGCTCGGTGAACTGCGACAGTCCGGCTGGCGCGGCCGGCGCGTCAAGCAGGAGCTGCGCGACAACCTGATCGCCGCGCTGGCGAACCGGACGCCGCTGTTCCCGGGCATCGTCGGCTACGACCGCACGGTGCTGCGCGACGTGCAGAACGCGATCCTGTCGCAGCACGACTTCATCCTGCTCGGCCTGCGCGGCCAGGCGAAGACGCGCATCCTGCGCAGCCTGACGTCGCTGCTCGACGAGGCGATCCCGGCGCTCGCGGGCTGCGAGGTCCGCGACGATCCGCTGCGCCCGATCTGTGCGGCGTGCCGCGCCCGCATCGAACACGAGGGGGACGCCACGCGCATCACCTGGATCGCGCGCGAGCAGCGCTACCACGAGAAGCTGGCGACGCCGGACGTGACGATCGCCGACCTGATCGGCGACCTCGACCCGATCAAGGCCGCCGCGCGCAGGACCAGCCTCGCCGATCCCGAGGTCGTGCACTTCGGCCTGCTGCCGCGCAGCAACCGCGGCATCTTCGCGATCAACGAGCTGCCCGACCTGCCGCCGCGCATCCAGGTCGGCCTGCTGAACATCCTCGAGGAGGGCGACGTGCAGATCCGCGGCTTCCCGCTGCGGCTCGACCTCGACGTCGCGTTGTGCTTCTCGGCGAACCCCGAGGACTACACGCACCGCGGTTCGATCATCACGCCGCTGCGCGACCGCATCGCGGCGCAGATCCTGACGCACTATCCGAAGCAGCTCGCCGACGCGCAGGCGATCACCGACCAGGAGAGCTGGGTCGACCGCGGCGCGTCGGTGGAGGTGCGCACGCCGCCGTGGCTGCGGCGCGCGATCGAGGAGGTCGCGATCCAGGGCCGGGCCAGCGAGTTCGTCGACCAGAGTTCGGGCGTCAGCGCGCGGCTGTCGATCGCGCTGTACGAGAGCGTGGTCTCCAACGCCGAACGGCGTGCGCTGTCGACCGGCAGCAAACGCGTCGTCGCGCGCACCGCGGACCTGCTCGGCGCCGGCAGCGCGATCCACGGCAAGGTCGAGCTGGTCTACGAGGGCGAACGCGAGGGCGCGGCGAAGGTCGCCCAGCACCTGATCGGCAAGGCGCTGAAGGTGGTGTTCGACGACATCGCGCCGGGGCCGAGCCGGATCGAGAAGGCGAGCAAGCGCGACATGGATCGCTTCGACGGCGTGCTCGCGCACTTCCAGAACGGCGGCTTCGTCGACGTTCCCGACGACCTGGCGCCCGCCGAGCTGCGGCAACGGCTGGCGGCGGTCGACGGCCTGCGTGAGCTGACGGTCGAACTGCTGCACCCCGAGGGCGACGAGGAGCTGACGGCCGCGATGGAGTTCGTGCTCGAGGGCCTGCACCAGAACGCGATGGTCGCGCGCGAGCAGCTGCACGACGGCCGCGTCTACCGCGACAGCTTCGACGAGATGGTGCGCGGTCTGCAGCAGGGCTGAGCCCATGGACTCCCGCTACACGCGTTTCGACCCGGAACTGGCGCGGCTCGGCGAGCTGCTGGCGAAGCTCGAGCGCATCTTCCACGAGCTGCTGCTGTTCACCGACGGCGACGTCGACGCCGCGCTCGAGCACCTCGAGCGCATCGGCGCGCGCTACCGCTGGTTCAACGCGCAGTTCACGATCGACGACTTCCGGCGCTGGCTCGAACGGCGCGGCATCGTGCAGCCGGCGGGCGGCGGCGCGGGCGCGCGGCCGACGCTCGGTGCGCGCGGCGAACGCGCGCTGCGCAACCAGGCGCTCGAGACCATCTTCCAGGGTCTGCGGCCGGACGCGAAGGGCGACCACCGCACCCGCGCGCCCGGCGCCGGCGGCGAACGCACCAGCGAGACGCGGCCGTGGCAGTTCGGCGATCCGACCGGCGCGATCGACTTCAACCGCAGCTTCGGGAACGCGTTCGCGCGCAGCGGCTCGTTCCAGCTCGGCGAGGACGACCTCGAGGTGTTCGAGACCGAGCACAACACGTCGTGCGCGACCGTGCTGCTGCTCGACATCTCGCACAGCATGATCCTCTACGGCGAGGACCGCATCACGCCGGCCAAGCGCGTCGCGCTGGCGCTGTGCGAGCTGATCAAGAGCCGCTACCCGAAGGACTCGCTGCACGTGGTGCTGTTCGGCGACGACGCCCGGGAGGTCGCGGTCGCGGACCTGCCGTACGTCGGTGCCGGCCCGTACCACACCAACACGCGCGAAGGCCTGCGGCGGGCGCGCGAGATCCTGCGCCGCGCGAAGAGCGCCAACAAGCAGATCCTGATGATCACCGACGGCAAGCCGTCGGCGCTGACCGAGCCCGACGGCACGATCTACAAGAACCCGATGGGCCTCGACCGTCGCGTGGTCAACAAGACGCTCGAGGAGGCCGGCCAGTGCCGCCGCCTCGGCATCCCGATCACGACCTTCATGCTGACCCAGGACCCGAGCCTGGTCGACTTCGTCGAGCGCTTCACGGCCGAGAACCACGGCCGCGCGTTCTACTCGAGCGCCGACGACATCAGCTCGTTCGTGCTGGTCGACTACGTGCGCAACCGGCGCCGGCGCGGCTGAGCCGGCGGCCGTGCCGCCCGGTCACCTGTTGCGGGCGGAACGCCAGGCTGGCTTGGCGCCTGGCGATGGGTGGAGGGATCCGGGCACGGGCGTGATCGTGATCCCGTTGCTGAGCGTGTAGCCGAAGGCATCGGCCCTTCCTCGTTCGCTGCTCCTCCGCCGTGTTGCTCAGCGGGCGCGTGCGCGCTGGTGCGGCGGGTGCTGCTGTGCACGGTGTCGGGCTGCGACGAAGGGCGTGCGCGCCGGGCTCGTGGCCGCGCGGGGTGACCCATGGCCACGCCGGGCGCTCGACCCCCACCCGGCATGTCGTTCCCGCCCGCCGTCTCGTAGCCTGTCCGCATGGACCCGCGCGCCGAGAACCTCTGCCGGCAAGCCCGCGGGCTGCCGCCGCCGGCGCAGAAGCTGTTCCTCGACGAGCAGTGCGCGCACGAACCGCAGCTGCGCGCCGAGGTCGAGGCGCTGCTGGGCAACGCGTCGGACACGCTGCCCGTGCCCTCGGCCGAGCCGGCGGCCGAGGCCGAGGGCTCCGTCATCGGCCACTTCAAGCTGCTGCAGAAGATCGGCGAGGGCGGCTTCGGCACGGTCTGGATGGCCGAGCAGCGCGAGCCGGTGAAGCGGCGCGTGGCGCTGAAGATCCTCAAGCCGGGCATGGACACCAGGCAGGTGCTCGCGCGCTTCGATGCCGAACGCCAGGCGCTGGCGATGATGGACCACCCCAACATCGCCAGGGTGTTCGACGCGGGCGCGACCCAGCACGGGCGGCCGTACTTCGCCATGGAGTACATCCGCGGCGTGACGATCCTCGAGTACTGCGACCGCGAGAAGCTCGACACGCGGCGTCGACTCGAGCTGTTCATGCAGGTGTGCAACGCGATCCAGCACGCGCATCAGAAGGGCGTCATCCACCGCGACATCAAGCCGACCAACGTGCTCGTCACGCTGCACGACGGTGTGCCGGTGCCCAAGGTGATCGACTTCGGCGTCGCCAAGGCCCTCCATGCAGACCTGACGGACCGCACGCTGTTCACCGAGCACCGCCAGATCATCGGCACGCCGGCCTACATGAGCCCGGAGCAGGCCGAGATGAGCGGGCTCGACATCGACACGCGCTCGGACATCTACTCGCTAGGCGTGCTGCTGTACGAGCTGCTGACCGGCACGACCCCGTTCGCCGTCGAACAGCTGCTCACGAAGGGCATCGCCGAGATGGTGCGCGTGCTGCGCGAGGAGGAGCCCGAACTGCCGAGCACACGCCTGCAGTCGCTCGGCACGACGGCCGCCACCGTCGCCCGCCAACGCCGCGAGTCCGACCAGGGCAAGCTGCGCCAGCGCCTGCGCGGCGATCTCGACTGGATCGCGATGAAGTGCCTCGAGAAGGACCGGACGCGGCGCTACGACACGGCCAACGGGTTGGCGATGGACATCCGACGCCACCTCGAGGACGAGCCCGTGTCCGCGGGACCGCCGAGCGCCGGCTACCGGCTCTCGAAGTTCGTGCGCCGCAACCGCGCGCAGGTCGTCGCCGGCGGCGTCGTGTTCGCGGCGCTGCTGCTCGGCATCGTCGGCACCGCCTGGGGGCTCGTGCAGGCGCTCGACGAGAAGCGCCGCGCGGACGAGGAGTCGCAGCGAGCGGGGCTCGCGGCCGCAGCCGAAGCCGCGGCGCGCGTCGAGGCGCAGCAGAACGCCGACAAGGCGCGCAAGGCCGAGGCGGACGCCGAGGCGCGCGCGGTCGAGCTCGCGCAGGTCGCCGAGTTCCAGAGCGATCAGCTCAGCGGCCTGGACGCCGAACGCATGGGCGCGCGGCTGCGCGCCGACCTGTTGGAGAAGGTGCGCCTCGAGGCCGATCACGCGGGCCTCGATGCCGAGGCGGCACAGGCGCGCGTCGACGCCGTCGAGAAGCTCGTCGCCGGCGTCGACTTCACCGGCATGTCGGTGCACAGCCTCGAGCAGAACGTGTTCCAGCCGGCGCTCGACACGATCGGGCGAGGCTTCGCGGACCAGCCGCTCGTGCGCGCGCGCCTCGACCAGGCACTGGCATCGATCCTGGCCCGGCAGGGGCTGCTGGCGCTGGCCGAGAAGCCGCAGATCGAGGCGCTCGAGATCCGGCGCCGCGAACTCGGCGCCGACGATCCGCTGACGATCGACTCGCTGCACGAGACGGCGTCGCTGCAGGCGAGTCGTGCGCAGTACGAGCCGGCCGAGCGCAACGCACGCGAGGCGCTGGAGCGCAGCCGCAGGGTGCTGGGCGCGGAGCACCTGACCACGCTGGACTGCATGACGGGTCTGGCCATGATCCTCGGCAACCGGAGCCAGGACGAGGAGTCCCACCGGCTGAACCTCGAGGCGCTGGCGATCGCGCGCCGCGTCTACGGGCCAGGCCATCCGAAGACGGTGAGCGTGATGCTGAACGTCGGCGCGGGGCTGCAACAGCGCGATCAGCTCGGGGACGCCAGGCAACTGTTCCAGGAGGTGCTCGCGATCGAGCGCAGGAACGCCCGAGAGGATGGGAGCGCGACCCGATCCGCGCTCGGTTTCCTCGCGGTCGTCGAGCAGCGCCTCGGGAACTTCGACGCGGCCGAAGGCCACGCCCGCGCAGTCCTCGACCAGTTCCGCCGCACCTACGGCGACGATCACCGCGACACGCTGATCGCGTGCAACAACCTCGGCTGGCTGCTGCGCGCCGCCGGCCGCTACGACGAGGCCGAACGCTACCTGGTGCAGGCGTTCGAGGGCCGGGAACGCGTGCTCGGCGACGACCACCAGCACACGCTCGCGTCGATGCGCAACCTCGGGGTGCTCTACCTCCAGATGGGCCGCCTCGAGGAGGCCGAACGCTGGTCACGTCGCGCGCTGGACGGCATGCGCCGCACGCTCGGTCCGGACAACATGGACACGAACTGGGCGCTCAACACGCTCGGCAAGATCCTGCACGCCCAGAAGCGCTACGAGGAGGCCGTCGCGCCGCTGCGCGAGGCCGCCGACGGCTACGGCCGTCTGTGGGGAGCGGGCAACGACTACGCCGCGATGGCGATCCGCGATCTCTCGCGGACGCTGCTCGAGCTGGCTCGGCCCGCAGAAGCGCTCACGCGCTTCCGCGACGCGCTGACGCGGGCGCCGACGCCCGTCGCCGCCGGCCTGACGCGCGACTTCGTCGACGAGCTGCGCGCCGACGAGCGCTTCGCCAGCCGGCCCGACGCATGGCTCTGCCTCGACACACTGGCCATGGCGGAGCACGCCGCGGGGAACGCACCGGCCGCGGTCGACGCCGAGGAGCAGGCGCTCGCGCTGCTCGGCGCGGACCGTGCCGAACGCGCCGACTGCGAGCAGCGGCTCGCCGTCTACCGGGCCGCCGCGGCCGGGAGGCGCTGAGACCGTCGCGCACGGACGCCAGGGGCAGTGCCACGTGCGCTGCGCGCGCACCAACTGCTCGCCACGCCGCCCGACGACGCGTCCGTCTCCGGCCGGATTCCCAGAACGCGCCGGCCGCCGGCGGCGGCACGTCCGTCGCCGCGCTCTCGACGAAGTGCACCAGCGCGTCGATCGCGCACGGGATCAGCCGGTGCCCGGTCAGCCCGCGTCGGCCGATCGGCCGCGGAGCCTGCGCGGCGCGCGCCTCGCGCCGTCCCGCTGCGCGTCGCGGCTCGGCGGCTGCAGGTCGATCAGCGCGCCGGTCGCGGTGCGGCAGACGATGCGCGGCGCGCCGTCGATCGTCAGCGGGCGCAGCAGCACGCCGCGGAACAGCAGCTCGCGCACCTGCTCGCGCCGCAGCGCCACGCCGCGGTAGACCTTCGGCAGCCGGAAGGTGCAGTCCTCGCGCCAGCGTGAACAGCCGTACGCCTCGCGCCCCTCGACGACGTCGGCGCGGCAGCGCGGACAGGCGCCGAGCCCCGGGTGCTCGTTCTGCGGCGACAGGCCGGTGGCGATCAGCGCGCGGATGCGGTCCTCGATCTCCCGCATGAACGCCGACCGCGCGATGCGGCCGCGTTCGATCTCGCCGAGCTGCCATTCCCACTCGCCGGTCAGCTCCGGCGACTTCAGCATCGGGTCGGCGATGATCGCGATCAGGTAGCGGCCGAGGTCGGTGATGCGCAGCGCCTTCTTGTCGCGGCGCAGGTAGGCGCGCGCGAGCAGCGTCTCGACGATCGCCGCGCGCGTCGCCGGCGTGCCGAGCCCGCGCGCACGCATCGCCTCGCGCAGCTGCTCGTCGTCGATCGCCTTGCCGGCGGTCTCCATCGCGGCCAGCAGGGTGTTCTCGGTGTACGGCCGCGGCGGTTTGGTCTTGCCCTCGTGCAGTTCGGGCTCGTGCGGTCCGCTCTCGCCCTCGGTCAGCGGCGGCAGCGCCTGGCCCTCGTCGTCGCCGGCGTCGTCCGCCTCGGCGGTGTCGTCGGCCTTGCGCGCCTGCCGCCGCTTCGGCGGCTGCGGCTCGAGTTCGCTCCAGCCCGGCGCCGTCACGACGACGCCGCGGGCGCGGAACGGCACGCCGTTGCTCTGCGCGTGCACCGTGGTCACGTCCTGCACGCGATCGCCGAGGAACGCCTGCACGAACCGGGTCGCCACCGCGTCGAACACCTGCTGCGCGTCGCCGGTGAGCGTCGCGACCTTGCCGGTCGGGACGATCGCATGGTGGTCGCTGACCTTGGTGTCGTCGAACACCCGTCGGCTGCGGGCGCGCGGCCCACGTTCGCCGTCGGGTGCGCCGGCGATCCACGCCGCCAGCACCGCGAGCTTGTGCCGGTCCCAGGCGCGCAGCTGCGCCAGCGTCGTGCGCACCGGGTCGACCATGTCGAGCGACAGGTGACGGCTGTCGGTGCGCGGGTAGGTCAGCAGCTTCTGCTCGTAGAGCTGCTGCGCCAGCTCGAGCGTGCGCTGCGCCGAGAGCCCGTGGCGCAGGTTCAGGTCGCGCTGCAGCTGCGTCAGGTCGTAGAGCAGCGGCGGCGGCAGCGACTCGGTGCGGCGCTCGAGCCGTTCGATCCGAAGCGGCTGGTCCCGGACCCGGGCGAGCAGTTCCTGCGCCGGCGCCGCCTCGCGGAAGCGATCGCCGGCGTGGCGGAAGCGGGCGCCGCGGTAGCGCGTGCGCAGCTCCCAGAACGGCCGCGCGTCGAACACCCGGATCTCGTCGTCGCGCTGCGCGATCAGCGCCAGCACCGGCGTCTGCACGCGGCCGAGACTCCACAGCACGCTGCCGCCGCCGTAGCGGACCGTGTAGGCGCGCGTCGCGTTGAGGCCGACGATCCAGTCCGCTTCGCTGCGGCTGCGCGCGGCGTCGTGCAGATGGTCGTAGGCGCTGCCCGGCTGGCGCTGCGCGAACGCCTGCGTGATCGCCGCCTCGGTCAGCGAACTCAGCCACAGGCGCGTGTGCTCGCGTCCGGCACAGCCGGCGAAGTCGAGGATGTAGCGGAAGATCAGTTCGCCCTCGCGCCCGGCGTCCGTCGCACAGACCAGTTCCTCGGCGGTGCGGCACAGCTCGGCGACCACGTCGAGCTGCCGCCTGGCGCCCTGGTTGCCGGTCGGTCGCAGTTCGAAGCGCTCGGGCACGAACGGCAGCCGCTCCATCGACCAGCGCTTCAGCGCCGGGTCGTACTCGTCGGGCGTCTTCAGCTGCACCAGGTGCCCGATCGCCCAGGTGACCTGCCAGCCGTTGCCCTCGAGGAAGCCGTCGCGGCGCTGGTGCGCGCCGAGGACCTTGGCGAGGTCCCTGGCGACCGAGGGCTTCTCCGCGACGACGACGCGCATGGGCAGCGATGCACGCTAACGGCGCGCGGGCGGGGGTCGAGCGAGAACCGGGTGCGTTCCGGTAGAGTGCGCGGCCCGAACGCGCCGGCCACCGAGCCCGGCAACCACCGTGGCCACCGACCAGCCCAAGCAGAAGGTCTCGCTCGCCAGCGCCTGGCGCGATGCCCGCGAACTCGTCGCGGTGCACCGGCAGCGCCTCGCGCTGGGCCTCGGCCTGATGCTGGTCTCGCGGCTCGCGGGTCTGGTGATGCCGGGGACCTCGAAGCTGCTGATCGACGAGGTGATCGGCAACCGCCGGGTCGACCTGCTGTGGCCGCTCGCGCTCGCCGGCGGCCTCGCGACGCTGGTGCAGGCCGTCACCGGCTACGCGCTGTCGCAGATCCTCGGCGTCGCCGCGCAGAAGGCGATCAACGACGTGCGCAAGTCGATCCACGAGCACGTGCTGCACCTGCCCGTCAGCCACTTCGACTCGACCCAGACCGGGGTGCTGATCGCACGCGTGATGAACGACGCCGAAGGCCTGCGCAACCTCGTCGGCACCGGCATCGTGCAGCTGGTCGGCGGGCTCGTCACCGCTCTGCTCGGCTTCGGCGTGCTGCTGTACCTCAACTGGCGGCTGACGCTGGTCGTGCTGGTGGTGCTGGTGCTGTTCGGCGTGATGATGACGGTCGCGTTCCGCAAGCTGCGGCCGCTGTTCCGCGAACGCGGCCGGATCCAGGCCGAGGTCACCGGGCGCCTCGGCCAGGCGCTGGGCGGCGTGCGCGAGGTGAAGGCCTACACCGCCGAGCCGGCCGAGCAGGCGAGCTTCGTCGGCGGCGTCGACCGGCTGTTCGCGAACATCCGCAGATCGATGCGCGGCGTCTCGGCCACGACCTCGATCTCGACCGCGATCGTCGGCGTCGTCGGCGTGATCATGACGCTGCTCGGCGGTCGCTCGATCCTGGCCGGCGAGATGACGCTGGGTGACTTCGTGATGTACCTGGTGTTCATCGGCCTGGTGATCGGCCCGGTGGTCAACATCGCCTCGATCGGCACCCAGCTCAGCGAGGCCTTCGCCGGCATGGACCGCCTGCGCGAACTGCGCGAGGTGGTGCGCGAGGACGCGGCGGATGCGACGCGGGAACCGTGTCCGTCGGTGCAGGGCGAGCTCCGCTTCGAAGGCGTGTCGTTCGCCTACGAGCCGGGCAAGACCGTGCTCGAGGACATCACCTTCACCGCGCCGGCCGGCTCGACGACGGCGCTGGTCGGCAGCAGCGGCGGCGGCAAGACCACGCTGGCGGGCCTGGTGCTGGCGTTCCACCGCCCGCTCGCGGGCCGCGTGCTGGTCGACGGCCGCGATCTCGCGACGCTGCGCCTGCGCGACTATCGCTCGCACCTCGGCGTCGTGCTGCAGGACAACTTCCTGTTCGACGGCACGATCGCCGACAACGTGGCGTTCTCGCGGCCGGACGCCACCCGCGCCGAGGTCGAGGCCGTCTGTCGCACCGCGCACTGCGCGGAGTTCGTCGCCCGCTTCGAGAAGGGCTACGACACCGTGGTCGGGGAGCGCGGCGTCAAGCTGTCCGGCGGCCAGCGCCAACGCGTCGCGATCGCGCGCGCGCTGCTCGCCGACCCGCGCATCCTGGTGCTCGACGAGGCGACCTCGATGCTCGACAGCGAGAGCGAGGCGCTGATCCAGGCGGGCCTGCAGCAGCTCAGGCAGGCGCGCACGACGTTCGTGATCGCGCACCGGCTGTCGACGATCCGCAGCGCCGACCAGATCCTCGTGATCGAGCAGGGCCGCATCGTCGAGCGCGGCGGGCACGCCGACCTGCTGGCGCTCGGCGGCCGCTATCGCGAGCTGTACGACCGCCAGCACCGGTACGAGGAGAACCGCTTCGTCAACCCGGGCGAGGACTACGCCCCGGGCGCCGTGCGCAAGGGTTGACGGGCTCGATCAGGACTTGCGGCCGGGGCGGGTCAGCATCGCGATCAGCGCCACGAACAGCGCCGAACCGAGGATCGACCACAGCACCGGAAACGAGGTCTGGTCGATGGTGATCACGAGCGGCTCGGGCAACCCGAGGCGGCGTGCCAGCCAACCGCCGAGCATGGCGCCGAGGAAGCCGAGCACGATCGAGATCACGAAGCCACCGCGGCTGAAGCCGGCGATCGACTGCCCGATGGCGCCACAGATGCCGGCGATCAGCAACAACAGCAGCAGTTCGAGGATACCCATGCGTCTCTCCTGCCCGCACCTGCGCGGCCCTGCAGCGTAGCGGGGCGTGCCAGGTACCCGGCATGCGATCCGTGGTCGCAGCAGGAACACCTGTGCCGGGGATTGGGCCATGGTGGCGCGGACCCGCGGGACTAGGATCCGGCGCGTCGCGGCATGGAGTTCTTCGCGTTCCTTCTGATCGGCGGCTTCGTCGTGCTCGTCGTCGGCGCGATCATGGGGATGATCGCGAAGGCGCGGACGACCGAACTGGCGGCGCGGCTCGCCGACGTCGAGCACGAGCTGCGGCAGCTGCGTCGGCAGCTGCGGGTCGTGGCGCCCGAGCCGACGCCGACGCCGACGCCGACTCCGACGGGGCCGGCGGCGCCGCCGGTGGCCGGCGCCGTGAGGGAGGTTCCCGAGGTGGCCTGTGCCGCCGAGGCCGCAGCGCCGCGGGAGCCCGAACCGGCCGCCGAGCCGGCACCGGCACCGCCGGTCGCCGTGCCGCCGCCGCTGCCACCGACGCCGCCACCGCCGTTGCCGCTGCCGCCGGCAGCCGCCGCGCCGCGACCCGCACCCGCACCCGAACCAGAGCCCGCCGCCGCCGCACCGCCGCGCGCGGCCGGCCAGTTCGAAGGCGTCGAGCAGGCGATGGGCCTGCGCTGGCTGACCTGGGTCGGCGTCGGGCTGCTGTTCCTCGGCGTCGCCTTCTTCCTGAAGTACGCCTACGACCGCGACTGGCTCGGTCGCCTGTTCGGACCGCGGCTGCGCATCGCGACCGCGGTCGCGGTCGCGCTGGCGCTCGGGGTGAGCGGCTGGCGCAGCCTGAAGAACGGCATGCCGGCGCTCGGCCAGGGCCTGCTCGGCGGGGGCCAGGCGCTGCTCTACCTGACGGTGTTCGCGGCGTTCCAGCCGGCGGTGATGGTCGTCGACACGCCGCTGCTCGGCACCGCCGCCGCGTTCGCGCTGATGGTGCTGGTGACGATCGCCGGCCTCGCCGTCGCCGTGCGCGTCGACGCGGTCGCGATGGCGTTCCTCGCCGTGCTCGGCGGCTTCGCCGCGCCGGTGCTGGTCAGCAGCGGCCAGGACGCGCGCGACGCGCTGTGCGCCTATCTGCTGCTGCTCGACCTCGGCGTGCTGCTGGTCGCGTCGTACCGCCGCTGGCGCGCGCTCGACGTGCTCGCGTTCGTCGGCACCGTCGTGCTGTTCGGCGGCTGGTTCGCCGCCTGGCACCACCGGCACCCGCAGCCCGACGCGACGCTGGCCTGGCTCGGTGCCTTCCACCTGGTGTTCGTGCTGCTGCCGTTCGCGCACCACTGGCGGCATCGCACCGCGGTGACGGTCGAACGCTTCGCGCTGGCGCTCGCCAACCTCGCGTGGACGCTGGGCTACGCGGCGTGGCTGCTGCGGCAGCCCGCGCCGCGCCTGCTGGCCGCCGCGTGCCTGCTCGGCACGCTGCTGTATCTGGCGCTCGGCGTCGCCACCGCGCGGCGGGTCGGCGACGACCGGCGCACGCGCGACGGCTTCCTCGCGCTCGCGACGCTGCTGCTGACCGTCGGGCTGTTCTACCTGCTGCCGGGCAATGCGACGACGACGGCGTGGTTCGTCGAGGCCTCGGCGCTGCTGTGGCTCGGGTATCGCTTCGCCAACCGCATGACGCGCGTCGGCGCGCTGGCCGTGCTCGGCGTGGCGATGCTGCGCACGCTGGTCGTGCACCTGCCCGACTTCGACCGGCAGGCCGGCCTGCTGTGGCACCCGTGGTGCGTGACGCTGCTGGTCGCGAGCGTCGGCCTGTTCGCCTTCGCGTGGCTCCACGCGCGGCTCGCCACGGCCGCGGCCGAACGTCATCTCGCGGCTGCGCTCGGCATCGGCGCCGGCCTGTGGACGCTGGCCATCGGCACGCTCGAGATCCTGCGGCATGCCAGCGGCCACGCCGCGGCGTGGCGCGCGATCCAGCCGGCGCTGGCGATCGCCTGGCTGCAGATCGCGGGCACGCTGCTGTTCCTCGCCTGGGCCGTGCGCCGGTCCGCGCGCGCGGCACTGTTCGCCGCGCTGCTGCCGCTGCTGGCCGCCGGCATCGCGGTGGGCAACGCCTACGACGGCTATGCGGCGGACGCCTGGCCGGCGGCGAACGGCTGCTGCCTGACCGGGCTCGCGGTGTGCGCCGTGCTCGCCCTCGCCGGCCGCGGCGCGCGGCGGCTGGTCGCCGACGGGTCGCTGGCGCAGAGCCTGTTCGGCCTGGTGCAGCTGGCGCTGACGGCGCTGGCGACCGTCGAGGCGGCGGCCTGGCTGCAGCGTGGCGGCGCGGAGCCGGCGCCGCAGACCTGGGGCCAGGTGCTCGGATGGGTGTGGCTCGGCTGCGCGGCGGGCGGGGGGCTGGCCGCGGCGGCGCGCACGAGCCGCCGCATGCTGACGCTGGCGGCGATGCCGCTGGCCATGGCCGCGCTGGTCGGGTTCTGGCAGTTCGGCCGCGACCTCGAGCCGCATCGCCTGATCGGCAACCAGCGGTTCCTGTTCGCGGGGATCGTCAGCGGCGCGGTCGCGGTGCAGCGCACGCTGCTGCGGCGCATCGCGCCGTCGGTCGCCGCCGATGCGTGTGCGGCGATCGCGTTGACCCTGCTGCTGCTCTACGCCGCCTGCGAGTCGGTCAGCTGGAGCCTCGACGCCTGCTACGGCACGGAGATCGAGCAGCACATGGTGTGGCTGCTCGGCGCCAGCGCCACCGCGGGTTCGCTCGGCGGCTTCTGGCGCGCACGCGCCACCGGCAACCGCAGCCTGCGCGGCGTCGCGCTGGTGGCGCTCGCGCCGGCGATCGTGCTGCCGCTGTGCGTCTACCCGCTCGGTTGGCCGGCCCAGTGGATGTTCGCCAACCTGCGGTTCGCGCTGGTCGCCGCGGCGGTCGCCACGGCGGTGCTGTGGGCGCGCCGCGACGCCAGTCTGCGGTCGTTGTACTGGGTCGCGTTCCTGGCCGGCCTGGTCGGGCTCTCCGCCGAACCGCCGGCGTGGCTGCTGGTGAACGTCGAGCCGCGCGCCGAGGCCGAGCGGCTGGCGCTGTTCGCGGTGACCGTGACCTGGGTCGTGGTCGCGGTGGCGGCGCTGGTGCTCGGGTTCCGCTGGAACCTGCGCGCCGTGCGGCTGACCGCGCTGGCGCTGTTCGCGCTGACCGCGGCGAAGCTGCTGCTGCTGGACATGTCGGGCGCGCAGCAGCTCTACCGGATCCTGGCGTTCGTGCTGGTCGGACTGGTGTTCGTCGGCGCCTCGTGGCTCTACCACCGCGTCGAACGGCGGTTCACGGCGCGCTGAGCGGCTGGGCGCGCGCATGATCGGCTGCGTGCCACCTTCCGACTGCCCGCGCATCCGGGTGGTGGCGAGCTTCGCAGCGCTGGACGCGGCGCCGCTGGCGAACGGCTGCAACGCGACCTGCCGGCCGCGCACGTTGCCGGGCGACGCCTTCGAGCGGTTCCTCGCCGCGCACGGCCACGACGTGCACTACGCGCCGACACCGGGGGCGCGGCGGTTCTCGTTCGGCCGCGGCAACCTGGGGCGGCTCGCGGTACGGGATCCCGGCAGCACGGTGCCCGCCGGCATCCACCACGCGCCGGCGACGACGCCGGGGTGTCGCCGCGGCTGCTGTCGATCCGCTGACCGCGCCTCGGGTGGCTCACGCGCGCGTCGCCGGCAGGCGCAGGTTCCAGCGCACCGCGGCCAGCCGCAGCAGCACGATGGTGACCGTGCCGGACCACAGCGCGACGTCCGGCCCGAGGGACGTGCCGCGCAGCAGCAGGTAGACCCAGCAGCCGATCCAGGAGCAGGTGGCGTAGAGCGTCATCGTCGGCTGGAACAACCGCGGCACGTCGTTGCAGGCGATGTCGCCGAGCACGCCGCCGAACGTGCCGGTCATGACGCCGAACAACGAGGCGAGGAACGGCGAGACCGGGAACGTCTCGGTCCGGATCGCGACGCCGGCACCGACGATGCTGAACAGCGCCATGCCGAGGGCGTCCGGCAGGTTGAGCCAGCGCTCGAGCCGCCGCGGCAGGCGCGGCAGCAGCGAGCCTGCGATGGCGATGCCGAACACGATCCAGGCGTAGTGTTCGTGTTCGATCCAGAACAGCGGCTGGCGGTCGAGCAGCACGTCGCGCAGCGTGCCGCCGCCGAACGCGACCAGGAAGGTCACGCAGCAGACGCCGACGAGGTCGAGCTGCTTGCTGCGCGCGAGCAGCAGTCCGAACGACGCGGCGGCGAGGACGGCGAGCAGTTCGAGGGCCTGGAGCATTGCGGGCGGGAAGGTGGTCGGTGTGGTGGGAAGCCGCGAACCGGCTACGCCATGACGTCGAATTCGCCGGCCAGCACGCGGTCGAGCCGGCCGGTGCGCCAGCCGCGCACGCGGTCGCGCACCTCCGGCGATGGCGCGCGGCGGTAGCGCCGCACCACCAGCGGCGCCACGGACTGCGCCGGTTGCAGCGCGGCGAGCGCCAGCCGGTGTTCGCCGTCGGCGGTCGCCGGCACGGGCGGTTGCGGCACGGTGACCACGCGCACGCGGCTGGTGCGCGCGGCCTTCGCACCGGCCTCGCCGAGGTCGAGCACGTGCAGACCGGTCTCGGCGGCGAGCACCGGCCACGCCGCGAAGCCGGTGACCGCGACCACGGTGCTGCCGCCGTCGGCCGCCAGCACGCGCCACTGCATGCCGCGCCGGTCGGCCCAGCCGCGATACATGCCGAGCAGCTCCGCCGCGAAGGCGTGTGTGGTCTCGGCGTCGCCGTGCGGATCGTGCACCGGTGCGAGCATCAGGTAGGCGTCCTGCGCCTCGCCGCGTTCGACGGCGGTGATCGCGAGCTGCAGCAGCAGCGCGCGGGCGGCGAGTCGGCGCAGCGACTCGGCCGGCACGTCGGCCGCGCGCCGGGCCCACTCGTCGACCTTGTGCACCGTCTGGGTGAGCTGTTCCTCGATGCGGCTCTTCTGTTCGGCGAGACCCAGCACGGCATGGCGCCGCTCGGAGGTCCAGAAGTCGGCTGCGCCCATCGCGGCGTAGGCCTCGGCCTTGCGCGTCCGCCAGGCGTCCTCGCCGAGGCGCGTCGCCAGTTCGGCCAGTTCGCGCTGCACGGCGAGCACCTCGTCGGGCCGGCCGCGGGCCTCGCGCGCCAGCTCGCGCAGGCCTGCCGGCACCGCGGCGATCGCCGGCGGCACGACCGGCGCCGCGTCCGGGTCGACGAACTCGACCTGCACGCTCCTGCCGTCGCTGCGCACGAACAGGAACTGATCCCCGGCCGGCGTGCGGTCGCTGACGATCGCGCTCGCCAGCGGCGCCAGCACGTGCCGTTCGATCGCGCGGCGCAGCGGCCGCGCGCCGAGCTGCGGCGACCAGCCCTGGGCCAGCAGGAACTGCAGCGCGCTCTCGTCCCATTCGACGGCCCACGGCCGCGACTTCAGGCCGCGGCGCTGCAGCACCAGGCCGAGTTCCTTGTGCAGCACCTCGCGCAGCGTGCTCTGGTCCAGCGACCGGAACACGACGACGCGGTCGATGCGGTTCAGGAACTCGCGGCGGAACACCTCCTCCAGCGCTCCCTGCAGGTCCGGGCCGCCGCCGCCGAAGCCGAGGCCGGCGCCCTCGAGGTTCTTGACGCCGAGGTTGCTGGTCAGGATCACGATCGTGTGCCGGAAGTCGGCGACGCGGCCGCTGCGATCGGTCAGGCGCCCCTCGTCGAACACCTGCAGGAACAGGTCGAACACCAGCGGGTGCGCCTTCTCGATCTCGTCGAGCAGCACCACCGAGAACGGCTGTTCGCGCACCGCGTGCACCAGCGCGGGTCGGCCGTGCACGGCCTCGCCGTCGCCGGTGATGCGCGCGATCGCGTCGGCGGTCTGCAGCTCGCTCATGTCGAGCCGCAGCAGCCGCTGTTCGCTGCCGAACAGGTAGGCCGCCAGCGCGCGGCACAGCTCGGTCTTGCCGGTGCCGGTCGGACCGGTGAACAGGAACACGCCGATCGGCCGGCGCGGATCGCACAGGCCCGCCTTCAGCATCGCGATGCGTTCGACCAGGCAGTCGACCGCCTCGGGCTGGCCCATGACGCGCGCCGTGAAGGCGCGCCGCACGCCGTCGAGGTCGAGCCCGTCGCGTTCGTCGAGCACCGCCGGCGGCAACCCGGTCGAGCGGCTGACCAGCTGGATCACGTCGTCGAGCCCGGCCGGCCGCGGCCGGCCGTCGACGTCGACGTGTTCGCGCAGCAGCGCGAGCATCGCCAGCAGGCTGCCAGGCCGCCGCTGGTCGACGACGTGCTGCTGCGAGCGCTGGAACAGCTCGTGCAGCACCGCCTCGCTGCACCACGGCGGGCCGTCGCCGGCCGCGCGCAGCAGCCAGCCGCGCGCCATCGCCAGCGTCTCGTCGCTCGGAGCCTCCGGCAGTCGCACGGTCGCGGCCGCGGTGCGCAGCATCGGCGCGTGCCGCAGCAGCAGCTCGGCGGCGGCCGGCTCTACGGGCGCCAGCAGGCGCAGTTCGCCGCGCAGCAGGTGCGGCAGCAGCAGGTCGAGCAGGCCGGTCGGCGTGTGCAGCGTGCGGCCCGCGGTCAGGAACTCGGCCAGGTCCGGCGCGAGCCACAGCACCTTCGGGCGATTGCCGACCGCCCGCACCAGGTCGACCACGCGCTGCTCGATCTGGCCGAGGAACGACTGGCCGGCGATCAGCTGCGACGCCCCGGCCGTGAACACCGTCCAGCCGTCGGCGACGAGTTCGGCCGCCAGTTGTTCGGCGACCGTGGTCTTGCCGGCGCCGCGCGCGCCGACCAGCAACAGCGAACGCGGCGGCTCGCGGCGCAGGCTGTGCCGCAGCTCGGCGAGCGCCTCGGCCTGGGTCGAACACGGCAACGGCGGCGTGCGCCCCGCGAGCTGCGTCTGGTCGAGCACGGTGGCGAAGCCGCGCAGCACCGTCAGGTCCACTCCGGCCGCGGTGCGGCCGTGCAACTCCTCGAGCACGGACCGGGCGGCCGGTGTGTCCAACGGTTCGAGCACGGTGCGCAGCCAGTCGAGCTGGCCCGGCTCGAGCCCCTGCAGGCGGCGACGCGCCGCCGGCGTCTGGGCGTGCTCGGCGTCGAGCCGGTCGCGCAGGTAGCGACGCAGCAGGTCCAGGCCCATCGCCGAGCCCCAGGAGGCGTTCGTGCGCAGCAGCACCTCGAACGCCGTCGCCTGGTCGTCGCTGCGGCGGATCGTGCGCAGCAGGAACGTGCGCGCGTAGATGCTGATGCCGTCGAGTCGCGGCACCAGCGTGTGTTCGCTGCCGACGAGTTCGGGCCGATCGATCGTCGCCGCCGCCGCCGCCGTCGCCAGCGTCGAGTTGTCGCCGACCAGATAGCCGAGCAGTTCGTCGAGCGGGAACGCGGTGCTGGCCAACAGCGCCACGGCATCGCGGTAGGCGGGCACCGTCGGCAGGTCGTCGGGGTGGGCGACGACCTCGTAGACGCCGGTCAGCTGCTGGGCGATCGCCAGCAGCTGCTCGCGCGGCGCGCGCTGCGCGGGGGGTGCCGCCGGCGCGGCGGCGGACCGCGCCGGCCGCTGGCTGCCCGGCGCGGACGGGCGCCGGCGCCCGAGCAGGAAGCCGACGTAGCCGACGACGCCCACCAACGGCACGAACCACCAGGTCATGGCGCCAGAGCGTAGCGATCGGTGGTGGGGCCACCGCCGAGTTCTGCGCGCGCTCGCGGCGCCGCGGACCGCCGCCGCGTTCACGCGGTCGCCGGGACGCGGCGATGTCGCGAGCGCGCCCGGTCCGGCGTTGCCGAATGCGACGACGACGATCTGCCGGAATGCGAACCGCCGTCCGCGGGCGGCGTGCTGCCCGAGGCACCGATGCGACCGGGATCTCGGTGCGTTCGGGTCGGGGCTGGTGGCGACAGCGGCCGTTGCCGGGGGGGGGCGCTGCGGCAGGAAGGCTGCCCACGACCCGGCGCCCCGGTAGCATCCCAGGTCCGCGCATGGGCTGCCGCCTCTCCCACGACGTGCCGTCGCAACTCGCCGACCTCGCCGAGCGGGCCGAGGTGCACGCGCTGGCCATGCCCCGCGAGGGGCGCGGCGAGATCCACGACATCCTGCTCGAGTGCGAGCGACTGCCGGGCATGCGCATGCTGCGCATCTACGTGCCGGCGGCCGGACTGCGCGGCGAGGCGCCGTTGCCGACGTTGCTGGTCAACGACGGCCACAAGGCGTTCGAACCGGCCAACCATGCCCGCGTCCCGGCGTGGCAGCAGTCGGGCACGCTGCAGCTGCACCGCGTCATGGACGGCATGCTCTGCGTCGGGGCCGTGCGGCCGGCCGTCGTCGTGGCGATCGCGACCCACGCCGGTTCGCGAGCCAACCAGTACGTGCCGGTGCGGACCCGGCACGGCGACAGCGAGTTCGGCGGTTTCGGCGATGCCTATCTCGATCTGCTCGAACACGAAGTGCTGCCGGCCGTGCGACAGAATCTGCGCGGCGTGACCACGTCGGAACAGGCGGCGGACCGCCTGCTGGTCGGCACGTCGATCGGCGGCGTGTCGGCGCTGTACGGCGCCATGGTGCGGCCGCACGTGTTCGGCGGCGCGATCGCGTTGTCGCCGTCGGCCTGGGTCGACGACGGCTTCCTGACCCGCGTCGCGCAGGACCGTGGTGCCGTGCGCGCACGGATCGCCGCCGACATCGGCGACGGCGAACGTGCGCCGATCCGCGCGCACTGCCGGCAGCTGTTCGAGACGATGACGACGCTCGGCGATGGGCGCGTGCTGGCCGAAGAGGTCGCCGGCATCCACAACGAGGACAGCTGGCGCGCGCGCCTGCCGCGGCTGTTGCAGCACGTGCTCGGCGTGCCGGCCTGAGCCGCCGCGGACGACGGTGTCGTGCTCGCGCGCCCGATCCACCTGCGAGGCGTGCCGCGCCGAGCGTGGGCGAGCGGCGCGAGCGCCGCTGCACTACTTCAGCCAGCCGACCCGGCGCAGCGCGCCGAGGCACTCGGCGACGGTCATCGCCTCCTTGGCCTTGGCGCCGAACTGGGCCTTGTACTGCTGCCAGGCGCGCTTCTCGGCCGACGTCGGCCGGAACTCGCGCCGGTGGTGCACCTTCTGCCCGACCAGCATCGCGAGGTAGCCCTCCATGCCGAACACGTTGATCTCCGGCATCACGACGCCCTTGGCCAGCATCGTCGGCCCGTTCTCGCGGTACCACTCGACCATGCGGGCGGCGCCGGCGAGGTCGGTCTGCTCGCGGCAATCGCGCCAGAACGGCGTGTCGAGCCGCGTGTTGAACGCGTAGTGCACGGCGAGGAAGTCACGGATCTCGTCCCACCCGCGCGTGTTGTGCTCGTTGTAGACGTCGACCAGCAGCGGGCCCGGCCGGCCGTCGCAGTCGACCAGCGCATCGCAGAGGGTCACGCACTCGACGACCACGACCTGCAGCGCCGTGGCTTCGAGCGGTTCGACGAAGCCGACCGAGTTGCCGATGCCGACCACGTTGCCGATCCAGTTGCGTTGGCGGCGACCGCTCTGGAAGCCGATCACGCGCGTGCGGTCGGCCGGGATCTTCGGGTTCTTCTGCAGCAGTTCGGCGCGGGCGGCCTCGTCGTCGAGATGCGCGCTCGAGTAGACGTAGCCGCGATTGATGAAGTGCTCGTGCTCGATCTGCCAGGCCCAGCCCGCCGCCATCGTCTCGGCCGTCGTGTAGGGCTTGGTGATCTCGTCGGTGCGCTCCCAGCCGCCGATGACGGCGCGATCGCAGAACAGCGACTTCGCGTAGCTGAGGTGCGGTTCGCCGAGCGCGCGGCCGAGCAGTTCGCTGCGGAAGCCGCTGGCGTCGACGAACAGGTCGGCCGTCACACGCTGGCCGTCGGCCAGCACCAGCGCCAGCACGCCGTTCTCCTCGCGGCCGGTGGTGCGCACGGGGCCGGTCTCGACGCCGGTCACGTTGCCCTCCTCGATCTCGACGCCGAGCTTGCGGGCGTGGCCTTCGAGCCAGGCCACCAGCTTCTGGTTCTCGATGTGGAAGGCGTGGTGCTTGTTGAAGTTCGGCGTCCCGTCCGGCTTGCGCGGGAAGGCGCGGTCGTGCGCCATCAGCGCCGAGATCGGCCCGACCCAGTGCGTCTCGTGGTCGTGGAAGAAGCCGACGTTGCGGCGCAGCTCGGGCCAGGTGTGCTCGTACTCGCGGGCGAACGAGTAGTAGAAGTCCTTGCGCGGTCCCCACAGGAAGCGGATGCCTAGCTTCCAGGTCGGCTCCGCGGCGGCGTAGAACTCGCGCTGCGGCAGGCCGAGGTAGTCGAACAGGAACCGCGGGAACGAGACCGTCGTGCCCTCGCCGACGCCGATCACGCCGATGTCCGGCGAGCGCAGCACCCGGACCTGCCACGCTGGCAGCTTCGTCTTCAGGCTGATGGCTGCCATGAAGCCGGCGCTGCCACCGCCCAACACCACGACGTTCCGGATCATCAGGGCTGACATGGGGGGCCAACATACAAGCAGGCCCGAGGACTCGGCGAGTCCTCGGGCCTTCGCGTCGGTCGCGGCATCGGCGAGGCGGTGCCTCACCGATGCGCGGCGCGGGTCACTGGTTCTCGTAGTGGATGATCAGGCCGTTGCTGGTGCGGGCGCCGTACGGGGTTCCGGTCAGGTTGTTCGAGCCCGTGGCCGGCGTGCCCGCGGGCAGCAGCGCGATGGCCTGCAGGTAGAACTCGAGGCCCGGCGTCAGCGGCTGGGGCATCGCGATCGAGAAGCTCAGCGTGCCGCCCGGGCCGCCCGCGATCACGCCGCTGATGTCCACCTGCGCGGCGATCGGGAAGACATAGGCCGAGCAGCCCGGCATGCCGATGTCGCTCGGGAAGGTACCGAGGTCGAAGCCGCCGGGGACCTGGCTGCCCGGGAGACCCCAGAGCAGCGCGCCGGCGCCGACGCCCGGGAGCATGACCGGATCGAACTCGGGCACGTTGCCGACCGTGTAGGTGCACAGCGTCGCCGGGCCCGAGCCGCCGCCGGTGATGACCGGACGCGGCGAGGCCGTCAGGGTCAGCGGCACCAGACCGTCGGGCGAGGTGACGAACGGCACGGCCGGCGGCAGCACGACTTCACCGAAATCGGTGGAGCCGCCACCCGGGGCGTAGCCGACGACCAGCGGGTCGAAGGTCTCGACCGTGTCCAGCGACTGCCAGATGATGCCGACGGTGCCCGAGGTCAGGTCGAGCTGGAACTGCACGGTTTCCGGCTGGGTGGTGCCGTAGATGAAAACGGCGTCCCACGTGATGTAGAGCACACCCGAGTCGATTTCCCAGCTGACCTGGCCGCCGGCGGTCGGGTTGTAGTCGCGGTTGCTGCGGAACGCAGCGACCGGGTCGTTGAGCAGGGAGAAGACGTCGCCGTAGATGAACACGTCGTTGCCGCTCGGGGCCGCGGCCATCTGCACCGTGCCGTTGGAGTTGACCGACACCGGCACCATGCCGCTGACGTGCGGGAACATCACGCTCGGGATGGTCGCTTCGCTGTCGTCGGTCAACGTCAGCACGTTCGGAGTGACCGGCGTCCGGTAGGTGACGCCACCGCCGATCACGGCGTAGCCGTTCACCTGCGGCGCGAACAGGATCGACTGGCCCTGCAGCGCGGCGCTGGACTCCGCCGAGTCCTCGTACTCCGCGTAGAAGGCTTCCTGGCTCTTGTAGCAGCCTTCGCCGTAGGCCTGGTGGAACGCGCAGGCCGGCGCGGGCACCTGGGTCCAGCCGGTGCCGTTCGGCACGAAGAACAGGTCGAGGCCGGCGAGGTCGGAGCCGCCGCCGCCCGGGAAGAACTGGTAGATCAGGCCGACCGAGGTCGTCGCCGTGACCGCGGAGAAGTCTTCGGACGGTTCCGCGCCCGTGCCGACCGCGTTGCCCGACGAGATGGCGACGAAGGCATCACTGAACGAGGGCACGCCCGACCAGCCGGACCCGGCATACGACATCAGGACCGTGCCGTTGAAGTCGATGGTGACGCTGAAGCTGATCTCTTCGGTGCTGAGCCATTGGCCGGCGTTCTCCCAGGTGACCTTGGTCGACACGCCGGGGACCTGTTCGACCTTCATGTCCCAGACGCCGAGGCCGACGTCGTCCATGTCGTAGTCCCAGGCGAGGATGCGCGGGCATTCGCCCACGGCGCCGCGGACTTCGGTCAGATCGAAGGCGCCGGTGAACAGCGGCGCGAAGCCGGTTCCGACCGAGTCGGTCAGGTAGAGCTCGCCGTTCGTGGTGGCGCTGAAGTGGTCCAACGTGATCGCCGCCGAACCGGGCATCGCCGTCGCGGGGAACGTGAACCCGAGCGGTGCGAGCGGCGTGAAGCCCTCGTCCCTGGGGAAGTTGTAGCCGGGGTCGATCAGCTGCAGGCTGCCGGCGACCGAGGTGCCCGAGGGCGTGAAGCACTGTGCCTGCGCGCTGACCGCGCACAGCGCGGCAGCGGACAACAGGGAGAGGGAGGCATGGAGACGCGTCATGAACGATTTCTCGAGATGGTTGGGAAGGGAGAAAGACCCAGGCGCCGCACCGTTGCGGCGCCGAAACGAGGCAGGTCGAAACCACCGTAGGCAGTCGGGAGCAAAAGTCTACCCGCGTGGAAGGAGTTTCCCGGAAGAACCTTGCGTTGGCGGTCCGTTGCGGTGCAGCCGATTGCCGCCGAGGTTGGCGGTCGTAGCGATCCGAGGCGTGCGGTCGCAAAACGAGAAGGCCCGAGGACTCGCCGAGTCCTCGGGCCTTCGCGTCGGTCGCGGCATCGGCGAGGCGGTGCCTCACCGATGCGCGGCGCGGGTCACTGGTTCTCGTAGTGGATGATCAGGCCGTTGCTGGTGCGGGCGCCGTACGGCGTTCCGACCAGGTTGTTCGAGCCCGTGGCCGGCGTGCCCGCGGGCAGCAGCGCGATGGCCTGCAGGTAGAACTCGAGGCCCGGCGTCAGCGGCTGGGGCATCGCGATCGAGAAGCTCAGCGTGCCGCCAGGGCCGCCCGCGATCACGCCGCTGATGTCCACCTGCGCGGCGATCGGGAACACGTAGCCCGAGCAGCCCGGCATGCCGATGTCGCTCGGGAAGGTACCGAGGTCGAAGCCGCCGGGGACCTGGCTGCCCGGGAGACCCCAGAGCAGCGCGCCGGCGCCGACGCCCGGGAAGTTGATCGGGTCGAACTCGGGCACGTTGCTGACCGTGTAGGTGCACAGGGCCGCCGGGCCGGTACCGCCGAGGGTGATCACCGGACGCGGCGAGGCCGTCAGGGTCAGCGGCTTGACGTCCGGCTGGGTCGTGATCGGCAAGGCCGATGCCAGGACGATCGAGCCGGGGGGGATCGAGCCGCCGCCCGGTGCATAGCCGACGACGAGGTCGGCCAGCGACGATGTCGACATCGTGGTCCACACGATCTGGGCGTTGCCCGCGTTCGGGCCCGCCAGCGTCAGCTGGAACTGGAACGTCTCCGGCGAGCTGGTGCCGTAGATGAAGACGCCGTTGAAGGTGATGTAGAGCACCGTGTCGGCGCCACTCGCGGCCTCTTCCCAGCTGACCGTGCCGCCGGCGCCGGGGTTGTAGTCACGGTTGCTGCGGAAGGCGGCGAGCGGGTCGCTCAGCAGCGCCGTGGTGTTGGCGTAGATGTCGACCTCGTTGTTGCCGACCGGGCCCATGTTGACCGTGCCGTTCGAGTTGACGGACAGGGTCGCGACCGGGCCACCCACGTGCGGGAACGGGGTGCTCGGCGTGACGTCGGCCTCGCTGTCGTCGGTCAGCGCCAGCACGTTCGGCGTCACGGGCGTGCGGAAGACACCGCCGCCCAGCGTCACGTTGTAGCCAGCGCCGACGGGCGCGAAGTTGAGCGAGTTGCCTGCCAGCGCCGCGTTCGACGACGTGGTGTCCGGGAACAGCTGGTAGAAGGCCTCGCGGGCGATCGTGTAGCAGCCGTTGCCGTAGCTCTGGTGGAACGCGCAATCCAGCAGCGTCTCGATCCAGCCGCCGGTACCGTTGGGCACGAACAGGATGTCGAAGCCGGCCAGGTCTCCGCTGCCGCCGGCCGGGAACGACTGGTAGATCAGTCCGATCGAGGACGTCGCCGTGCCCGTCGACAGGTCGACGCCCGGGCTGGCGATGGTGCCGACGCCGTTGCCGGACGAGATGCCGACGAACGCGCCGACGCTCGAGGGCACACCTGCCCAGCCCGTCGGGGCGTAGGACATCTTCACCGTGCCGTTGACGTCGACGGTCACGCTGAAGCTGATTTCCTCGGTGGCGCTGTTCCAGTAGCCAGCGTTCTGCCACGTCACCGTGGTCGAGACACCGGCGACCTGATCGACCTTCATGTCCCAGGTGCCGGGACCGACGTCGGCCATGTCGTAGGACCAGGGCAGGATGCGCGGGCACTCACCGGGGGTTCCGCGCAGCTTCGCCAGCGAGTTGACGCCTTCGAACAGCGGCGAGTAGCCGGTGCCGACCGAGTCGGTCAGCAGCAGTTCGCCGTTGGTGGTGGCGACGAAATGGTCGAGGGTGATCGCCGCGGCGCCGACCATCGAGGTCGCCGGGAACGTGAACCCGAGCGGCGCCGGGGGCGTGTAGCCCTCGTCGTCCGGGAAATTGTAGCCTGGATCGATCAACTGCAGGCTGCCGGTGACCGAGGTCCCGGAGGGAGTGAAGCACTGCGCCTGGGCGCCGGCTGCGAGCAGTGCGGCGGCGGAGAGCAGCGAGAGAGACGTAGGGAGACGAGTCATCACGTTCGCTTGGGATGGTTGGCAAGGAGGGAGTGGAACCCAGGTGCCGCTCCGTTGCGGCACCGAGACGAGGCTGGATCCTAACCGAACATAGGTAGAAGGTCGGTCCTGTCTACCCCGGCGAGGTTCGATGGTCGGATCTCCTGGCCCTTCTTGCGGTGGATCAGAATCAAGAGGCGCGCGGCGTTGGCGGTCGAACCCTCGTCGGGAGCCCGGTAGAGTCGCCGCCCATGCTCGACCTCGCATCCGCCGGCCCCCGCGCGCGGTGCCGGCTTCGTTGCGTGCGGTACGTGCGCTCGGAGCGACGCCCCGACAGCGGGGCAACAGGCTGATGGCGATGCCGGATCCGCGCACCGAAGTCACGCTGGCGCTGTCGTTGTGGCAACAGCTCTACCTGCGCCACATCGCCCACCGGCGCATCGTCGCGCCGCCGTTCGCCGAGCGCGTCGTCGTGCTGATCCCGCATCCGGACGACGAAGTGCTGGGGCTCGGCGGCACGCTGCTGCGCCTCGCCGGCAGTGCGCGGGTCGAGCTGGTCTACCTGACCGACGGCCGCATCGGCAAGGGCGATGCCGCCGACGAGGACCGCATGGCGGCGGTGCGCGCCGGAGAGGCGCGCGACGTCGCCGCGCGGCTCGGCTGCGGTGCGCCGGTGCTGGTGGGCTGGAACGAACACACGTTCGCTGCGCCCGAGCATGCGCCGGCGCTCATCGACAGGGTCGCCGAGGTGCTGCAGCGGGTGCAGCCGGACCTGGTGTTCACGCCGTTCCTGTGGGAGGCGCACGGCGACCATCGCTACGTCAACCACCTGCTCGCGCAGGCCCTGCGCGCCACCGGCCAGCGGCCGACGGTGTGTGGCTACGAGGTCTGGTCGATGGCGCCGCCGGGCTGGGTCGTCGACATCAGCGCGCAGCTGGAGCAGAAGATCGAACTGATGCGGTGTTACCGGTCCCAGCTCGAGATCCTCGACTACCTGGAGGTCGCGCGGCTGCGCGCGGCGCTGCATGCGCCGCTGGCGCCGGGCGCGAGCGGCTGCGAGGTGTTCTGGCCGGTGCGCGGCGACGCCTACCTCGAGATCGTCGGCGCGGCCGACCTGGCGAGCCCGGCCGCGCAGCGCACGATCGCGCTGCTGACCGCGCCCGAGACGTTGCCCTGATCGGCGTTCCCGCTGCTGCGGATTCCGATCCCGGTGCATCCCCGGTCGGTGCTGCAGCGATGGACCAGGCGAGGATTCCGCAATGCACGACCGCTCGCCGTACCCTGCCACCCGCCGCTCGCGGCTCGCCGCGACGCTGGCACTGGGGCTGCTCGCGGGCTGCGCCTACCTGCGCAGCCCGAGTGTGCCGATGGCATCGACGCTCGACGCGGCGCCTGCGGCGGCCACGTCGCGCGTGCTGCTCGTCATCCTGCCCGGAGTCGGGGACACGCCGGACGACCTGATCCGGCACGGCATGGTGCAGATGGTCCGCGAACGGGGCATCGCCGCGGACGTGGTGATCGCCGACGCGCACTTCGGCTACTACCGCAGCCGACAGACCGTGCAGCGGCTGTGGCAGGACGTCATCGCACCGGCCCGGGCCTCGGGCTACGCCGGCGTCTGGCTCGCCGGCATCTCGATCGGCGGCCTCGGCGCGATGCTCTATGGCTCCGGCGTCGAGTCCGATGCACCGGACCCGATCGCGGGCGTGCTGTCGATCGCGCCCTACCTCGGCGACGCCGCCCTGCGGGACGAGATCGTCGCCGCGGGTGGCCTGCTGGCCTGGCAGCCACCGGCCGAGCCGGAGGACTTCGCGCGCCGCCTGTTCGCCTGGTTGCGCGGCTACGGCGATCCGACCGCGAAGCGCCCGCCGCTCTACCTCGGCATCGGCACCGACGACAAGTTCTTCGGTCATGCCGAGCTGCTGGCGCCGCTGCTGCCGGCAGATCATGTGATCACCGTCGCGGGAGCGCACCGCTGGCGACCGTGGCTCGAGATCTGGGGCGAGATGCTCGATCGGGCGCCGCTGCCGCGGCTCGCGGCGCGGCCCGCCGCCGATGCGATCGCGACCGCGGCGACGGCGGCGCCCTGAAGCGCCGCCGCGTCGCGTCAGAGTCCTATCGCGGCCCGCGGCGCGGGCCGACTCCCGCGGCCACCGTCACTGCGCTTCGACGTGGCACTGCAGGCCGTTGCTGGTGACGATGCCGAGCGGGTTCTGCCCGTTCGGCAGCAGGCCGGCGTTGACGTCGATCGCCGAGACCGCCTGCACCCAGATGTCGCTGCCCGGCGGCACCAGGGACCCCGGCGGGAACTGCAGCGCCACGGTCTGGGTCGGTCCCGTGGAGGGACCCACGGGCACGCTCGCCTGCAGCGCGAACAGGTAGACCCGGCACCCTGGCGCGCCGACGAAGCCGAGGTCGACTCCCGGCGACGACCCCGTGCTCAGGTAGAGCGCCGAGTAGTAGGGGCTCGTCTGTGGCGACGACTGCAGGTAGGCCGGGATGTTGGTCACCGTGAACGTCACCAGCGTGCCGTTGACGCCGTCGTTGACCGGCGCCGGTGACGCCGACAGCGTCAGCGGCGACAGGACCAGGTCCGGTCCCGTCACGAAGCCGGGTACCGTCGCCAGGTCGATCGAGCCGCCGTCCACCGACGGACCGGCGCTGTTGTAGCCGACGAGGTACTCGCGGCCCGCGTAGCCGATCGGACTGACGGTGTCCCAGACGAAGAACACGGCGCCGGTGGCCAGTTCGAACTGGAACTGGAACCGGTGCGGGTCGGCGACGGCGGGGACGTTGTAGCCCTCGACGCCGTCCCAGGTGACGTAGAGGAAGCCGTTCGCCTCTTCGGTCTTGATCGTGCCGCTACCGGCCTCGGTGTCGTTGTAGTCGTACCAGCTGTAGAAGGCCGCGCCGGTCGACGCCAGGAACTCGGCGGGCGTCGGCGTGTAGTCCGTGCCCTGGTTGGCGGTCGCGCCGAGCGTGATGATGCCGTTGTGGGCGATGTTCAACTGCGTCGCGGCACCACCCGGCGCCGACAGCGGGATCGATGGCGTGATCGTGATGGTGCCGTCGTCGGTCGTCGGCAGCGACGTCGCGGCGCCGGTCGGCGGCACGTAGAGCGCGGCGCCGGCGGGCAGCCACTGCACCGCGTAGCCGGTCCCGGCCGGCGACAGCAGCAGCGCGTTGCCCTGCAGGGTCGCCGACGCGAGCGCCGCGCTGCCGAAGTGCTGGTAGAACGCCGAGCGCGCCTCGGAGCCGTAGCAGCCGGTGCCGTAGGCGGCGTTGTAGGCCGGCGAGCAGATCGTGTTCCACACCCAGCCCGGACCGATCGGCGTGAACCGCAGCGCCCGGCCGGGCAGGTCGAACGTGCCCTGCGCGAACGACTGGTAGACGCAGTTGCTGGTCGTGACGTTGGTCGTCGACAGGTCGGAGACCGGCGGCGCGGCGATGCCGTTGGCCGGCGTGATGCCGACGAACGGCGCCGTCGTGGCCTGCACGTTCATCGGCGTCGAATACGTGAACTGCACCTCGCCGGTCACGAACAGCTCCATCTGCATGCTCTTGACCGCGGTCTGGCCGAACTCGACGAAGTTGACCCAGCTGATCTTGCAGCTGACGCCCGGGTTGCTCGAGCTGTCGATGTAGACGTTGCCGTTGTTGGCCGCGGTGAGGTTGAGGTCGCGCCAGAACGCCATGACGCGCGGGGCGCTGCCGGCCACGCTGGTCAGGTCGGCGGTCGTCGGCGTCAGCGCGGTCGGGAAGTTCGGGCTGTTGACACCGTCGGTCAGGCACACCCAGCCGTTGCAGCACACGCGCACGTGCGTGTACGTCGGTGCGGCCGCGCCGCTGATCGGGAACGCGAAGCCGAGCGGGTAGTGGGTCGGGAACTGGGTGTCGTCGCCATTGCCGATCAGAGTGCCGGGCGAACTGACGTCGAGGCACTGGGCCGTCGCGACGGTACCGAGCAGCAGGCACGCAGACAGGGAGAGGAGGGCATGTTTCATGGTGTGGGAGACCTGGCCGGCGTTGGTAACGATGCCGGGCACATGGCAGGGGCAGGGAGATGCGCCCTGGAGATGCGCAGCAGTCTACTCGGCGGCGGGCCATCGGCCCATGCCTCCCGAGGCAACGACCCGGACCGTTGCGCAGCGGTCGCGCCCGGAGATGCGCCTGGGCGCGATGGGCCGGTGCGTCGCCGTCCGGCCGCTGCTACCGGTCAGAACTGATGACTTGGGTGCAGCTCCCGGGTCTTGCTGCCACCGTGGAGCCGCCCTCGGCCAAGGAACTGCACGCAAGTCATCAGTTCCCGGTCGGTCCGTGGCGCCGCACCGCCGCGGCCGGCTACGCCTCGCGGGGTTCGCGGGTCGGGGCGACCCGCAACTCGGACCAGGGCTCGAGGCGGTGCCGCAGGTGGAGTTGCTGCAGGTAGAGCGTGTCGAGTTCCGGTGCCCGGACGCGCAGCCGGACGGCGGCGTGCACCAGCGACTCGGCGACGTGCACCGCGCACAGCGGCGAGAAGGCGGTCTGCAGACTCGCACGCGGCTCGCCGACGAACGCCACCGCCTCGACGATCGGGCTCGGCAGTCCCCACAGCCCCAGCAGGTAGGCGCCGATCTGCGCGTGCGTCGCCTTCAGGAGCCGCCGTTCCGCCTCGAGCATCGGGATCTTGTCGACCAGGGCCATGCGGAACGCGGCGTCGACGGCGTCGGGCTCGTTCGCGGCGAGCACCATCAGGCCGACCTCGTGCATCATGCCGGCCGTGAACGCCTGGCTCGCGAGCGTCGGATCGGCCTGCTCGGCGGCCGCGATACGCTTGCTGAACTGGGCCACCTGCAGGCTGTGTTCGCCGATGTCGAGCACCAGGTGCGAGCGGCTCGCCGCGTCGAGTTCGCCGAACACGTGCGACGACAGCACCAGGGTCTTGATCGCCTCGATGCCGAGGATCAGCACCGCCTCGGTCATGTCCTTGATCGGGCGATTCAGCGCCAGCCAGGCCGAGTTGACGAAGCGCAGCACGCTGGAGGTCAGGCCGATGTCGCCGGCGATGATCGTGCCGACGCGCTGCAGCGAGCACTCGCTGCGCTCGACCTCGTGCATCAGATCGCGGTAGACCTGCGGCGGGCTCGGCACCGTCCGCATGCGCGAGACCGTGCGCCGCAGCGCCTCGTCGGCCAGCAGGTTGCGCAGCGCGCACGCCTGTTCGATCACGCGCGACAGGGTCTCGCTGCGGCACGGCTTGGTCAGGAACTGGTGCGCCTTGTTGGCCGAACGGTAGAGATACTCGGCGTCGCTGTGGCCGGTCAGCACGATGCGCACCGTGTCCGGGCTCTCCTGGGCGACGGCCTCGAGCAGCGCCTCGCCGTCCATGTCAGGCATCTGCATGTCGGTGATCAGCACCGTGACGCCGGTGGCGCGCACCGCGTCGAGCGCCTCGCGGCCGCTGCCGACGAACTCCATGTCCCAGACGTCGCGCATCGGCCGCAGCATGCGACGCAGGCCATCGAGCACCCGCGGCTCGTCGTCGACGAACAGCACGCGTTCCCGCTTGCCGTCCTTGCCGGTGAGGGCGAGTTCCTTCACAGCGGCAGCCTCAGCACGAACGACGTGCCGTGCCCCGGTTGCGACTGCACGACGATCTCGCCGTCGTGGCCGTCGACGATGATCGAGTGCGCGATCGCGAGGCCCTGGCCGGTGCCCTTGCCGACGCCCTTGGTGGTGAAGAACGGCTCGAACAGGCGCGGCATCACGTGCTCGGGGATGCCCGGGCCGTCGTCGGCGATCTCGATCTCGGCGTAGCCCGACGCGCAGCGCGTCGACAGGCGGATCGTGCCGCGGACGCCGCCCTTGGTGCCCGGCTTCTCGGCGATCGCCTGCGCGGCGTTGACGAGCAGGTTCAGCACGACCTGCCGGATCTCGTTGCTGTTGCACATGACGCGCGGCAGGTCCGGCGCGAGATCGCGTTCGACCCTGGCGATGTACTTCCACTCGTTGCGGGACACGTCGATGGTGTTCTCGACCGCGGCGTTGAGGTCGATCGACTCCTTCTCCGGGCGACCGGGGTGGCAGAAGGCCTTCATCGCCGACACGATGCCGGCGATCTGGGACGCGCCCTCGATCGCCTGGTCGATCGCGCGTGGCATCTCTTCGGTCAGGTAGTCGAGGTCGAGCGTGGTGGCGAGTTGCTCGGCGGCGGCGATCGCGGCCCGGCGCCGGTCCGGATCGTCGGCCGCGGCCGCGTCGCGGTAGGCCGCGAGCAGCGTCCACAGCGCCGGCAGTCCCTCCTTGACGAAGTGCAGGTTGTCGCCGACGTACTGCGTCGGCGTGTTGATCTCGTGCGCGACGCCGGCGGCGAGCTGGCCGACCGATTCCAGCTTGTGGGCCTTGGCCAGCTGCACGTGCAGGCGCTGCTTCTCGACTTCTGCCTCGAGCCGCGCCGTGATGTCCACCAGCACCATCGAATAGAGCGTCACGCCCTCGACGTCGGTCCTGCTGAGGGTCAGGTCGACGACGAACTCGGAGCCGTCCTTGCGGCGCGCGCGCACGTCGCTGGTCGCGTCGGTGAACGCCAGGATCAGGTTCGGCGGCGGGACCTCGGGCAGTTCGCGGGTCTCCAGGCCGAGGTCGGCCGGGATCAACAGGCCGATGTCGAGGCCGCACATCTCGTCGGCGCCGTAGCCGAACAGTGCCGCCGCGGCGCGGTTGTGGAAGGCGATGCGACCCAGGGCATCGGTGAAGATCACGCCGTGCAGCGTCTGGTCGATCACCGACCGCAGCTGCGCCTCGCTCGGTTGCAGCATCGTCACGGCAGTCCGCCTCCCTCGTCGCCGCCCGTCAGCGGCAGCGTGACAGTCGCGACCGTGCCGCCGTTCTCGCCGCCGTCGAGCGTGATCGTGCCGCCGTGACGTTCGACGATGCGGCGTGCGATCGTGAGCCCGAGGCCGAGTCCGGCCGGCTTGTCGTTCAGCACGTCGGCGCACTGCACGAACGGTTCGAACACCCGCTCGGCGATCGTGGCCGGAATCCCCGGCCCCTGGTCGCGGATCCGGATGCGCGCGGCGGTGGCGTCGCGCCGCAGTTCGACGTGCACCGGCGTGGTCGCCGGGGAATACCGGTAGGCGTTGGCCAGCAGCTGGGCGAAGGCGGTCGTGACCGCCGCCGCATCGCCGCGGCACGAAAGCCCGACCGGCTCGACGTCCAGCGCGGCGGGTGCGCGCCCCGCCCCGGTGGTCTCGTGCTGCCGCGAGACGGCGGCGTGCAGCGCCGCGCCGAGGTCGAACGACTGCGCGCCGAGCGCGCGCGATTCGGCGGTGTCCAGTTCGGCCATCAGCAGCAGCTGGTCGATCATGCCTTCGAGATGCCGGGCATAGGTGCCGATGGTGCCCAGGAACTCGGCCCGCACCTCCCGCGGCTCGTCGTCGGTGAACTGCTCGAGGATCTCGGCCGTCGAGCGGATCACCGTCAACGGTGTGCGCAGTTCGTGGCTGACGGTGGCGAGGAACTGGCTCTTCGCCAGCAGGGTCTGTTCGGCCACCGCCGCGCGGCGCATCGAATCGACCAGTTCGCGCTGCTGCAGGCCGGCGCACAGGAACCGTTCGAGGTCGTCGCTGCCGATCGGCTTCTGCATGAAGCGGAAGATGTGGCCGCCGTTGACCGCGGCGATCGCGGTGTCGAGGTCGGCGTTGCCGGTCAGCATCATGCGCACGGAGTCCGGCGAGATCTCCTGCACGCGGCCGAGGAAGGTCGCGCCGTCCATGCCCGGCATGTTCATGTCGGCGACGACGACCGCGAACGGCGGCTGCGCCGCCAGCACTTCGAGGCCCTGCTCGGGACCGATCGCCGTCTCGACCTGGAAGCGGCCGCGCAACCGGCGGCGGATGCCGTCGAGCAGACGCGGGTCGTCGTCGACGAACAGGATGCGGCCGGCGGTCGTGGCGGTGGCGGTCGGTGCGGACGGCATGGCGGCGAAAGGCGGGGCGGCTCCGTCATCCTTCGACGCTCGGCGCATGGCCGCGCGAGCCGCGCCGCGACGCCGCGCTGCCAGCGGCGACTCGCGGGCGCGCCGGTGCCTCGCTTCGGGGTCGTCGTCCGGCCGTGTCCCTGCCGCGGCCGTCCCCGAGGTCGGCCAGGACGGTCGGCAGCTGCGGTCAGGCGCCCCCGCGGTCGGTGCCGGCCGGCTTCTGCAGCACGAGCGTGCGGTAGGCCGGCAGCAGGCCGAGCACGCGGAAGCGGCGTTCTTCGCGCAGCACCAGCCCGGCGTCGTCGAGCCAGGTTGCATAGTCGTAGAGGCGGTGCAGGTCGCAGAGGCGGAACAGCACCCCGATCGCGACCGTCGCCGACCAGTGTGCGTGCAGCAGCACGTCGCGCAGGCCGCGCGGCGGCGCGAAATCGGCGACCAGGACGAAGCCGCCGGGCCGGACGAAGCCGGCGAGCCGGGCGAGCAGGCCTCGCGCCTCGGCTTCGGCGAACACGTTCAGCAGATGGTTGGCGCAGACCGCGTCGAACGGCGCCAGCGGCGCGTGGGTCACGGCCGGTGGGTGGTGTCGGCCAGCGCGGGATGCACCATCCGAACAGCGTAGACCGGCGAACCGCGACGGTGGCTAGAGTCGGTGCAGATGTCCGCGTCTGCTCCCGCCTCCGGCCGCCCGTGGTCGGGCCTGTGGCACCTCGCCGATCCGAAGATCAGCATCACGTCGGCCG
>JAEUHS010000017.1 GCA_016794035.1 Planctomycetota bacterium | reverse complement strand
GAACGGCACCCCGCGCTCCCGCGCCGCCAGCTTCGCCGCGCGCAGCGCCTGCCGCGGCTCCTCGCCGTGCTGCCACAGCCGCGTGTAGAAGTCGGTCATCAGCGCCTCGGCGTGCACGTCGTTGACCTCCCACAGGGTCGCCAGCACGAAGCGCGCGCCGGCGGCGTGGAAGGCCTGGCGCAGCGACGCGAGGCCGGTGCCGCCGCGGCGCACGCCGAGCGAGGTGTTGCAGGCGGAGAGGGTGGCGAGGTAGCACGACGTGAGGTCGAGCTGCGTGATCTCCTCGGCGGTGAGGATCCCTTCGCGGCGACCGAGCGCGTCGGGCGGCAGGTTGGCGCCGGCGAGCGCGATGCCGGTGAGGGAGAAGGGTGAGAGCTGCGCGACCTTGTCGTCGCGGCCGACGTCGAAGCGTGCGAGTGTGGCGTTCGCGTCGCGGGCGTCGGTCGCGCGCCACGCGGACTCGGGCGCGAAGTAGCCGTGGGTAGCGAGGTGGAGGAAGGTCTTGCCGGGGGCCTGGGCGACGAAAGCGGCTTCGCTGGCTTCGGCTGCGCGCAGCAGCGTGGGGGTGAGGTCGGGAAAGCTCGCGCGGAAGACACCGGCGAGCGTCTTGGCCTCGGCGGCGGCGCCGGGCAGTGGGGCGAAGGCGCCGGTTGGGTCGTTGCGGGTCGCCGCTGCGTCCGGTTCCTTCCCGGCAGGTGTGGCAGGCGCCGCGACGATCGGCGTCGCGGCGTCCGGGACGATCGGGGCCGCGACCTCCGGCCTGGCGCCGTAGTCCGCGCCGCCGAGCACGAAGGCCGACGCGGTGCTCGGCCGATCCGCAACGGTGCGCATCAGCGTGCGCAGGCTCGGCACGGTGCGCAGGTCGAAGGCGTCCCCGAGTGCGGTGCCATCGTCGAGCGCCAGGTGCTCGAGCGGCAGCAGCAGCATTTCGTCCGCTGGTGAGACGACGATGGCCTTGGTGTTCGCCGGCAGTGTTGCGAGCACCGGGGCGAACAGCAGTTTCCGCAGCCGCGCGAGCGATGCGCGCAGGCCGCTGTCGTCTGACGGCCGTTCACCGGGCCGCTCGCCGGGCATGGCGTCGGCTGAGCGGGTCTCGAGCGTCGCACCGGCGACCGCCTGCGCGCGTAGCTGTGCGATCAGCGGCTCGATCTCGGCGACCGGCGCGAGCGAATGCCAGGTGACCTCACCGGAAGGCGTGAGCACGAAGGCCGCGAAGCGCTGTTCGCTGCTGGTGACCCACGGCTTCTCGGCGTCGTTCGTCCAGAGCGTGTAGGTCGAGAACGCGATCGCCGCCTCGTCCTTCGCGAGCCCCGCCGCGAGCGCCTCGGCCGTCGGCTGGGCACGCAGTTCCGCGGGCACCGTCGCGAGCAGCGTCCGTTCCGCCGCGTCCTTCGCGAGCGTCGCGTCGCGGATCGCGTCGCTGCGGGCGACCTGCCGCCCTTCGCGGTCGGTGCGACCTTCCGGCGGCAGCGCGACCGCCTCGTCGAGTGCCTTGTTCGCGGCGGTGATCTCCCGCAGCACATCCGAGAGCGCATCTCCCGCTGCCGCGCGGGCCGTGCGCAACAGCTCGGCGGCGTGGCCCTGCGCGCTCCTCGCCGCCGTCAGCAGCCCGAGCGAATCACGTGTCAGGGAGGCATCGAGGTCCGAACGCAGTGGACCTGTCGCAGTCGCGCTCGCCGCGAGCAGGGAGCCGACATGCGACAGCGGTTCGGTTGCAGCGACGGCGAGCTGCGCTACGTCTCGGGTTGAGATCGCCGCCGTGGCCAACCGTCGCAGAGCGCCGGCGACAGCGGATCGCGCCTGTCGTACGGCGGCAGGAAGATCGCCGAGCGCTTGCCTGGTGCCGGCGAGGTTCAGGCGGGCCGCCTGCAGGTCGGGGTGGTCGTCGGGCAGTGTGCGCGAACGTGCCGCGAGTACCTGCTCCTGCAGCACCAAAGCGCCTGGCAGGTTGCCGAGCACGAACTCGGTAGCGGCGAGGTTGATGCGGGCCGCCTGTAGGTCGGGGTGGTCATCGGGCAGCGTGCGCGAATACACCGCGAGCACCCGCTCCAGCAGCGCGTGCGTGCGGGGCATGTCGCCGAGTACGAAACTGGTCGCGGCGAGATTGAGGCGTGCCCGCTGCAGGTCAGGGTTGTCCTCGGGCAGCGCATGCGCAAACGCCGCGAGCACTCGCTGCTCGAGTGCCAGAGCGCCGGGCAGGTCGCCGATATTGCGCTTCGTGTTGGCGAGGTTGCCGCGGCTCACCTGCAGATCGGGGTGATCGTCTGGCAGCGTGCGGGAACGAACCGCAAGCACCTGCTCGAACAGCACAAGTGCGCCGGGCAGATCGCCAAGCGCCTGCTTGGTAGCGGCCAGGTTGTTGCGCGTCTTCTGCAGGTCGGGGTGGTCGTCGGGCAGCGTGCGCGACAACACCGCGAACACCTGTTCTTGCAGCGCCAGCGCGCCGGGCAGGTCGCCGAACTGGTACTTGGTGACTGCGAGGTTCTGGCGGGCCTTCTGCAGGTCGGGGTGGTCGTCGGGCAGCGTGCGAGTGCTTATCGCGAGCACCTGTTCGGACAGCGCGAGCGCGCCAGGCAGGTCGCCGAGCCTCCACTTGGTGACGGCGAGGTTGTTGCGCGCCGCCTGCAGATCGGGGTGGTCGTCGGGCAGCGTGCGCGCGCGGATCGCGAGCACCTGCTGCTGCAGCGCGAGGGCGCCGGGCAGGTCGCCGAGGTCGAATTTGGTGTTGGCGAGGCTCTGGCGCGCTTCCTGCAGGTCGGGGTAGTCGTCGGGCAGCGTGCGCGAGAACACCGCGAGCACCTGCTGCTGTAGAGCGAGCGCGCTGGGGAGGTCGCCGAGTTCGTGCTTGGTGTTGGCAAGGCTCAGGCGGGCCATCTGCAGGTCGGGGTGGTCGTC
>JAEUHS010000011.1 GCA_016794035.1 Planctomycetota bacterium | reverse complement strand
TGGATCACCTCGAGCAGCTTCGCCATGCCCTGCAGCGACAGGTACTCGGCCTGCATCGGGATCACGACCCAGTCGGCGGCGACCAGCGCGTTGGCGCTCAGCACGCCGAGCGACGGCGGGCAGTCGAACAGCACGAAGTCGTAGTCCTGGGTGGCGGCGAACGCGTCGAGCGCCTCGCGCAGGATCGTCTCGCGGCCGATGCGGTTGGCGAGCACCTGCTCGACGCCGGCCAGCGACGTGTCGCTCGGCACCACGAACAGGTTCGGCAGGCCGGTGGTCTGCACCAGCGACTCGAGCTTGGCGTCCTCGATCAGCAGGTTGGTCAGCGTGTGGCCCTCGAGGTCGGGCCGCTTGTCGACGTGCACCGTCAGGTTCGCCTGCGGATCCATGTCCAGCAGCAGCACGCGATGGCCCTTGTGGGCCAGCGCGGCGCCGAGGTTGACGGTCGTGGTGGTCTTGCCGACGCCGCCCTTCTGGTTGATGACCGCGATGCGCTGCATGGTGCGAAGCCTCCCGCAGCATGGTGCGACCGGATCGACCAGGGCGCGAGCGTTTTCTCAGCTCGGCAGCAGCTGCGCCGCCCGCACCGGCAGCGGCCCGTCGTGCCAGAACGGCTCGGCCGCCCGGGTGCCGATGCGCGCGCCGTGGAAGCGGTCGCGGACCTCGGCGCGCTCCAGCACGTCGAGGCCCTGCACCAGGTGGCGCCGGTCGGGCGGGTTGAGCTGCGAGCGATAGCAGCGCAGCACCGCGGCCTTGTCGGCGACGACCGCCGTGATGTCGACGGCGAGGGTCGGCTCCACGTGCCGATTGCCGGGATACCGTAAGAACAGCCGCGGCCGGTGCGGGGCGCCGAGCTCGGGTGCGAAGTTCTTCAGGCCGGCCAGGAACAAGGCCTTCTCGGCCAGCGCGGCGGTCGCCGTGTGGTCGGGGTGCACGTCGTGGCGGTGCGGTGCCAGCAGCAGCTGTGGCCGCGCGCTGCGCAGCGCCGCCACGAGCTTCGCCGTCGTCGCGTCGTCGACCGCGACGCCGGTGTCGGGGCAGCCGAGGTTCACGCGCTCCGGCGCGCCGAGCCGCGCGGCGGCGGCGATCGCCTCGGCGTCGCGGTCGGCGACCGTGCCGCGCGAACCCATCTCGCCGCGCGTGACGTCCACCAGCGACACCGTGCGGCCGGCGGCGACCAGCAGCAGCAGCGTGCCCGCGGCGGCGATCTCGACGTCGTCGGGGTGGGCGCCGATCGCGAGCACGTCGCACGGCCGGAGCTGCGGCGAGGTCGTCATGCGGTCACAACTCGAGCACGCAGTGCTCGATGCGGAACGGGTCGGCAGCGTCGATCACGGCGTCGGCGAGCGCCGGCCCGTGCGAGCTGAGATACGACAGCGGTCCGAACACGCGCTCCTGCGGCCGGCTGCGCGGCCGCAGCGAACTGCACAGGCGCCGCAGCTGGCGGATGCCGGTGCCCTCGCGGTTCTGGCGCGAGTTGCGGACCTTGGCCTGCAACCGATCGATCTCCTCGAGCGACTTGGTGCGCGCGCGGTCGAGCGCGCCGAGCATCGACGCATCCAGCGCCGACAGCCGCTGGCCGATCGACTCGAGGTCGGCCCGCAGGCGGCTGCGCAGCTGGTCGAGCGCATCCTCGACGTCGTCGCCGTCGTTGCCCTTCAGCAGCTTCTCCGCCAGCTTCTCGGCCGGCATGTCGAGGTCGGGCAGGTCCAGCGAGAAGCGCGTCAGCAGGCGCTGCATCGACGGTTCGACCAGCGTCATCGAGGCGCGCGGCACGAACACCGGCTGCGGCACCCCGAGCAGCCGGTAGAGCGGCGCGACCGCGCAGAGATACGCCAGTTCGCCGGGGCCGACGACGAACGCGATCGTCGGCAGGCACGCGTCCTGCCACAGCGGCCGCAGCAGCACGCCGGGGCTCAGGTCCTGCGGCCGGTCGGCGACCTCGCCGTCGGCCAGCGGTTCGCGTTGGCCGCCGGCCAGCTCGAACATCATCGTCGCGCTCGGGTCCAGCGTGACGTCGACGCCGAGGTCACCGAGTTCGTCGACCGTCTGGCGCACGTGCTCGCGGATCTCGTTCGACTTGCCCCACCAGCGCAGCAGCGGATCGAACGCCTCGGCCGGCAGGTCGCGCGGCTCGATCATCAGGAGGCCGTGGCGGCCGAACACCTCGAACAGGATGCGCGCCTGCTGGTCGCCGAGCGTCTCGTCGGGATGGCGCGGCTTGCAGGTCGCCAGCGCCCAGTCGCGGTGTTCGGACTGCGGCAGCAGCGGGTCGAGTTCGGCCAGCAGGCGCTCGAGTTCGCGGCCGACGCCGATCGTGCGCAGCGGTTCGTTGGTGCGCTCCAGCTCGAGCCGGAAGCGCTGCACCTCCTGCGACTGGTTGACCAGGAACAGCCGGTTGGCCTCGTCGAGGTCGTGATCGTCGCTGTGGTTCCAGTAGAGCGGCACCACGCGCGGGCCGTCCGGCAGCGCATTGATGCGCTTGCAGAGCTGGATCGCCGTCGCGACCTTGTGCATCGTGAACAGCGGCCCGCCCATCAGCCCGGGCTGCTGGCCGGTGACGACGACGTGCACGTTGGGATCGAGCAGCGCGTCGGCGTTGGCGATCACCTGCGCCGGCGCCCCGTGCTTCTCGGCGTAGGCGCGCAGCGACTTCGCCAGCTTGTCGCGCGACAGCAGGCGCCCGGCGCCGGTCGGCGCGCGGCGCAGCAGCTCGGCGACCGAGCGCGCGCGCATGCCGAGGAAGCGGCCCAGCTCGCGGTCGTCTTCGAGGAACCGCTGGTGCACCTCGGAGGTGCCGATGCGGCGGAAGGAGATGTGGCGGAGCGTCGACGTCACTTGCTTCCCTGGTGCGGCTGACGGTGCGCGACGGCGCGGCACTCGGTGGCGAAGGTCGCGGCGGCGGCGTCGATGCATTCGAGCCAGTCGGTCGCGTCGGGTTCGAAGCACTGCATCACGCCACGGCTCTGGTTGACCAGCGCGCCCAGGCCGCGCGCGTCGAACGCCGCCGCGAGGTCTTCGACCTTCGCCCCCTGCGCGCCGACGCCCGGCAAGAGCAGCCAGCTGTGCGGCAGCAGCGAACGCAGCCGCGCCAGCTCGTGCGGCCAGGTCGCGCCGACCACGGCGCCGACCGGCGAGTAGCCTTCGGCGCGCGGCAGTTCGGCGCCCCACGCGGTCACCGCGCGCGCGACGTGGTCGCACAGCGGCTCGCCGTCGACCTCGAGGTCCTGGAAGTCGCGCGCGCCGGGGTTGCTGGTGCGCACCAGCACGAACACCCCCCGCCCGCCGTGCTCGGGCCTGCAGGCGGCGAGGAACGGCGCCACCGAGTCGGCGCCGAGGTACGGATGCAGCGTCAGCGCGTCCGCGAGGGCGAAGTGGCCCTCGGCGTAGGCCGCGGCCGTGCTGCCGATGTCGCCGCGCTTGACGTCGCCTACGACCAACAGCCCATGCTGGTGCGCGAGCGCGCAGGTCTGCTCGTAGGCGCGGTAGCCGTCGCCGCCGAAGCACTCGAAGAAGGCGATGTTGGGCTTCACGCACGGCGCGTGTCGCGCCAGCACCGGCAGCGCGCGGCGGTAGAACTCGACGATGCGCAGGGCCGGTGTGGCACCCGGCAGCAGCCCCTTCGGCAGCGCGTCCAGACGCGGATCCAGGCCGATCACGATCGGTGCCTGACCCGCGAGCACGCGTTCGGCGAGTTGCGCTGTGAAACTCCGCATCGGGGCGGCAAGACTAGCCCCCTTTCCCGGTGGCGCGAGATCGGCCCGTCTGATTCTCTTGCGCGTCCCCAAGTGTGGCAGACCCCGAGAGAGACCCCATGGTTGTGATCTTCGTGCCCAAGGAGACGGTCGCCGGCGAGATGCGCGTCGCCGCCGTGCCCGAGACCGTCAAAGGCATGCAGAAGCTCGGCCTGCTGATGCAGGTCGAACACGGTGCCGGTGCAGCCGCCGGCTTCGCGGACCGCGACTACGCGACGGCCGGCGCGACGCTGGTCGACGCGATGGCGCGCGCGGGCGCCGACATCGTGCTCGGCATCCAGCCGCCCAACCCCGAGCAGGCGAGCGGGCAGAAGGCCGGCTCGCTGCTGATCTGCACGCTGACCCCCGGTTCGTGCCTGCCGAGCATCAGGGCGCTGCGCGACAACAAGGTCACCGCGATGGGGCTCGAGTTCATGCCGCGCATCACGCGCAGCCAGAAGATGGACATCCTCAGCTCGCAGGCGACCTGCGGCGGCTACCAGGCGGTGCTGCTCGCGGCCGTGCACCTGCCGAAGATGTTCCCGCTGATGATGACGGCGGCGGGCACGCTGACGCCGGCGCGCGTGCTGGTGCTCGGCGCCGGTGTCGCCGGTCTGCAGGCGATCTCGACCGCGCGCAAGCTAGGCGCGATCGTCGAGGCGAACGACATCCGCCCGGCGGTCAAGGAGCAGGTCGAGTCGCTCGGCGCGAAGTTCGTCGACACCGGCGCGCCGCCCGACGCGGAGACCAAGGGTGGCTACGCGAAGGAGACCACGCAGGAGTTCCTGAAGCGCCAGCGCGAGACGCTGACCTCGCACATCGCGCAGGCCGACGTGCTGATCACCACCGCGCTGGTGCCCGGCCGGAAGGCGCCGGTGCTGGTGACCGCCGAGATGCGCAAGGCGATGAAGCCCGGCTCGGTGATCGTCGACATGGCCGCCGGCCAGGGCGGCAACGTCGAGGGCACGGTGGCCGGCGAACACGTCGTCGTCGACGGCGTCAAGATCCTCGGCGACAGCAACCTGCCGGCGCAGAAGGCCGCCGACGCGTCGCGCATGTTCGCACGCAACGTGCACGGCTTCCTGGGCGAGTTCGTCAAGGACGGCCAGGTCGAGCTCGACTTCGACAACGAGATCCTCGCCGCCGTGACGATCGTGCACGACGGCAAGGTGCGACACGAACCGACGGCGCAGGCCCTGGCCGCGAGGGGGAACTGAGATGGAAGCCTACTTCTTGTTCATCTTCATCTTCGCGATCGCCGCGCTGCTCGGCTTCGAGTTGATCACGAAGGTGCCGCCGACGCTGCACACGCCGCTGATGTCGGGCAGCAACGCGATCTCGGGCATCACGATCGTCGGCGCGATCGCCTGCGCGCGGCTCGGCGAGGGCTTCCTGTCGCAGGCGATCGCGTTCTTCGCGATCGCCTTCGCGATGATCAACGTCGTCGGCGGCTACCTGGTGACCGACCGCATGCTGGCGTCCTTCAAGAAGAAGGGGAAGTAGCGTGGTCTACCTCTACCTGCTCGCGACGCTGCTGTTCGTCTTCGGCATCAAGCGCCTGACCAGCGTGCGCACGTGCCTGCAGGGCAACCGCCTGTCCGAAGTCGGCATGCTGGTCGCGATCGTCACGGTGCTGCTGGTCGGCACCGACGTCAACTGGGCCGTCGTCGTCGCCGGCATCGTCGTCGGCAGCGGCGTCGGGCTCGTGATCGCGAAGCGCACGCCGACCACGCAGATGCCGGAGATGGTCGCGGCGCTGAACGGCTTCGGCGGCGTCGCGTCGGCGCTGGTGGCGATGGCCGAACTGCTGCTGAACGCCCGGCTGAAGCTGGACGGAGTGGCGCTGGGCGACCTCGGCGTCGTGCCCGCGATCGCCAACCCGGCGACGATCATCGTCGGCATGGTGACGCTGACCGGCAGCTTCGTGGCCTACGGCAAGCTGTCCGGCAAGAAGCTGAGCCACCCGTTCGACGGCGGCGCCCGCCACGCGTTCCACGCGGTCCTCGCGCTGCTGGCGATCGGCATGGCGACGTGGCTGGTGATGACCGGCAGCCACCTGCAGATGACGTTCGCGGTGATCCTGCTGGCGCTGGTCGCGTCGACGCTCGGCGTGTTCCTGGTGATGCCGATCGGCGGCGCCGACATGCCGGTCGTGGTGTCGCTGCTCAACAGCTACTCGGGCATCGCCGCCGCGTTCGCCGGGTTCGTCATCGCCAGCCCGTTGCTGATCGTCGTCGGCGCGCTGGTGGGTGCGTCGGGTCTGATCCTGACGCAGATCATGTGCAAGGCGATGAACCGTTCGCTCGGCAACGTGCTGCTCGGCGGCATGGGCGGCGAGGAGACGCAGGCCGCGGACGCCAAGGACTACAAGTCGATCAAGTCGACGTCGCCCGAAGAGGTCGCGATGCTGCTCGACGGCGCTTCGTCCTGCATCATCGTGCCGGGCTACGGCCTCGCGGTGGCGCAGGCGCAGCACGTCGTCAAGGACCTCGCCGACCTGCTGCAGAAGCGCGGCTGCCAGGTGCGCTACGCGATCCACCCGGTCGCCGGCCGCATGCCGGGCCACATGAACGTGCTGCTCGCCGAGTCCGACGTGCCGTACGATCAGCTGTGGGAGATGGACCGGATCAACGGCGACTTCAAGAACACCGACGTCGCCATCGTCGTCGGCGCCAACGACGTCGTGAACCCCGCGGCGCGCGAGCCCACCGGCCCGATCGCCGGCATGCCGATCCTCGACGTCGACCAGGCGCGCACGGTCGTGGTGATCAAGCGCTCGCTGTCGCCGGGCTATGCCGGCATCAGGAACCCGCTGTTCGACCTGCCCAACTGCCTGATGGTGTTCCTCGACGCGAAGGAAGCGCTCGAAGGCATCGTCAAGGAAGTGAAGGACCTGAAGTAGCGGCGGGGCGCGGGGGTTTCGCCGCGCCGGCCGCGGGTGGGGCGGTTTCCGAACCAGACCACTCCTGCGACGTCGGCTCGCGAGGACGTTCCCGGTGCTGCTGCGAAACGCGGGGCCGGCTGGGCCGAGACCGTCTCGGCGACCCGGACCGGATCGGCAAAGAAGCCACGGTGCCGGGGCTTGGCAGCCGCGGCGGCCCGGCGCTAGGCTCGTTGACTACCTAGGTAGTTGATCGGTCGCACGCCGCGGACCGACCGCCCCGACCTCAGACGAGCTTCCCCATGCACCGCCGCCGAGCTTCGCTGTCCTTCCTGTTGGCCGCCGCGGTCGCTGTCGCCCAAGACACGCCGCGACCGGCGAAGGAGATCCTGCGCGACTTCGATCGCGTCGCCATGCCGAGCTTCAGCGACGGCGCCGATGCGGAGAGCGTGCGGCGCTTCCGCCAGGCGATCGACGACGGGTGCCGGCGCAAGGCGGAACTCGCGGCGGAACTGCAACGCAGCCATCCCGAGCACGAGCGTCTGCCGGAGCTGCTGGCGATCCGCTGGGCCGGCATGACGAACGCGCTCGGCGAGGCCGACGCGGTGCTCACCGAACTGACACCGCTGCTGAAGATCGACGCGCTGCGCGACGACCTGCGCCGCGAGGCGCTGCGCGCACTGGCGCGGGCGCGCATCGCCTCGGCCGCATGCACGAACCTCGAACGCCTCGATGCGGTCACCGACCTGATCGAACTCGGCGACAAGGACTACGCGTTCGCGGCCAGCTGCCTGCTGGACCTGGTCGAGCAGCACGTCGTCGATCCGGCGACGCAGCGCATGCTGCTGGATCTCGCCGTCGAGCAGTGGCCCGACAAGCCGTACGGGGGGCGACCGGCGAAGCGCTGGTTGCAATTGATCGACCGCATCGGCAGGCCGTTCGCCGACGAGCTGCCGGCGGCGCAACGCCCCTGGTTCGTCGACCACACCAGGGACGCCGCGGAGTTCACGGTCGTGCAGGTCTGGACGGGTTGGCCCCACACCGGCGACGGCGGCAAGGACCCGGAGATCGAGGCCCTGCGGGCGCTGCGGCGGGACTTCGGTGCACGCGTGCGCCTGCTCGGCCTGCTGAACGGCGACCTGGCGGAGCGGCTGCCGGCCGCCACCGAGGCCGGCGTCGACTGGCCGCAGATCGAGTTGCCGGATCCCGAGCCGATGGCATGCCCGTTCGGGGCGCCCAGGGTCGGCTTCTACTTCGTGCTCGATCGTGATGGTCGCATCGCGGGCATCGCCGGGCGTGCCACCCTGCTGCGCCAGCGCATCGACCAGATCGGCAGGTCCGCCTCCCGCTGAGCCGGAAGCTCAGCGGCTGCCGCGGCGTCGCGCGAGCTCCTGCAGCAGGTCGAGCTGCAGCTGCTGCAGTTCGACCATGCGATTCCACTGCGCGTGCAGCAGGTGGTCGACCTTCTCGTGCAGCGTCGCGACCTCGATCTCGGCCTTCAGGTTGACGCGGAAGTCCTGGTCGGCCTGCCGTCGGTCGCGTTGGTTCATGCGATTCTGCGACATCATGATGATCGGCGCCTGCACGGCGGCCAGGCACGACAGCAGCAGGTTCAGCAGGATGAAGGGGTAGGGGTCGAACGCGTTGCTGGTGAACATCACGCCGTTCACGACCACCCACACGAGCATGACGGCGAAGAACCAGATCACGAACGGCCACGAGCCGCCGATCTGGGACACGCGATCGGCGAGGCGCTGGCCCCAGGTCGTGGTGGCCGCGAACTCGCGCTCGATGTCCTCGGCCAGCGTCAGGTGGCGCGCCGCCTTGTCGGCGATCTCGCGCTCGACGGCCGACAGCTGGCCGCGTTCGCTCTCGAGCTGTTCGACCAGCATGTCGTGCCGGCCGTGCGCCTGGCAGCTGCGGCAGATGCGGGCGGTCTCGACCCAGCCCTCGTCGCGGCCGCACGCCAGATACGCGGCGAGGCCCGGGCGCAGGTTCGTGGTCCTCAGCAACGTGCGGATGCGATGGCTGGTGCCGCAGACGCTGCAAGGCGCACGTTCGTCACCGGGCTTCTTCGTCGACGGACCTGGTTCTTGGCTCATGGGTACCTCGAGGCGGGAAGACGCACGACAGGCACGCGCACGCCCGGAATGGCAACCTCGGGCGGGCGCGACGACGCCGTCAGCCGGTTGCCGGCGGCGTCGGCGGCGCCGACGCGGTTGCCGGCAGCGCAGCGAGCGCGGCCAGCGCCGCATCGACCAGCCGCATCGGCACGTCGCCGAGCAGCCAGCGCACCTGCGCGTTGCCCAGCGCCTGGCCGAGGTCGGCGTCCTCGGCGTCGGGGTAGAGCACCGGCTCCTCGGGCACGCCGAACGCGAGCGGCGGCAGGTCTTCGTCGGGTTTGAGCTGCTGCACCCTGGCGAGCAGGGCGTGCAGGTCGACGCCCCGCAGCATCAGCAGCTCCCACGGCTTCTCGTCGAGGCGCCGCGCGAACAGCTCGTGCAGCGCGAGCACGTGCCGGCACGGCTTCTCCTGCAGGTCGCAGGAGCAGCCGAACGTCACGCTGCGGGTGTCGGGGAACAGCGGTTCGCCGACGATGCGCGCGACCAGGCGGTCGAACGAACGCGGCACCTTGCCGTTGTCGAGCGACTCCACGATCGACTTGCTGCGCCGCAGCACGCGCACCAGCGTCGGCCAGTCCTTCTGTGGCAGCGTACGGATCTGCAGGCTGACCTCGTGGATCGAGCCCATCGAGCCTTCCATCTCGGCGCGGATCGAGCCGGCGCGGATGCGGACCATGGCCTTGCGGATGCTGGGCAGCGCCTCGAGCGCCGCCGCCAGGCGCGCGTCGTCGATGCCGCGCGTCGCCTCGCGGCGCCAGCGCTCACCCATCGACACGGTCTTGCGTTCCATCACGCGAGCGCCTCCTGGCGATCGAGCGTCAGCAGGCGCTTGAGCTCGTCGTTGCTGAGTTCGGTGATCCAGTTCTCACCGGCGGCGAGCAGGCTGTCGGCGACCTCGCGCTTGCGCTCCAGCATCTGCTGGATGCGTTCCTCGAGCGTGCCGGTGCAGACGAACTTGTGTACGAACACGTTGCGTTGCTGGCCGATGCGGAACGCACGATCGGTCGCCTGGTCCTCGACGGCCGGATTCCACCAGCGGTCGAAGTGGAACACGCGGTTGGCGGCCGTCAGGTTGAGGCCGGTGCCGCCTGCCTTCAGCGACAGCACGAAGATCTTGGGTCCGTCGGGTCGCGACTCCTGGAAGTCGGTGACCATCTGGTCGCGTTCCTTCTGCGGCACGCCACCGTGCAGGAACAGCACGCCGGCACCGTAGAGGTTCTCGAGGTGGGTCTTCAGCAGCGAGCCCATCTCCTTGAACTGCGTGAACACCAGGCAGCGGTCGCCCTCCTCGAGCGCCTCCTCGATCATCTCGCTGAGCAGGTCGAGCTTGCCGGAGCGGCTCGGCAGCGAGCTGCCGTCCATCAGGTAGTGCGCCGGGTGGTTGCAGACCTGCTTCAGGCGCAGCAGCGTGGTGAGGATCGCGCCGCGGCGGTGGATGCCTTCGCCGGCCTTCTCGACCTCCTGCAGGCCCTTGCGCACCACGGACTCGTAGAGGATCGCCTGTTCGCGCGTCAGCGTCGCGGCGACGATCTGCTCCGACTTCTCGGGCAGGTCGGCGACGATGTCGGGGTCGGTCTTGAGCCGCCGCAGCACGAACGGGCGCACCAGCCGCGCCAGCGCCGACATCGAGCCCTTCTGCCGCTGCTTGACGATCGGATGCTCGAGCGTCTGCGTGAACTGCGTGCGCGAGCCGAGCAGGCCCTCGTTGAGGAAGTCCATGATCGACCACAGGTCGAGCGGACGGTTCTCGAGCGGTGTGCCGGTCAGCGCGAGCCGGAAGTGGCCCTTCATCTGCCGCGCGACCTTCGACTGGCGCGTGGTCGGGTTCTTGATGTTCTGCGCCTCGTCGAGCACGACGCCGTCGAAGGTGATCTCGCCCATGATCTCCTCGTCGCGCTGCAGCAGGTTGTAGCTGGTCAGCATCACGTCGCAGCTGCTGACGACCTCGAGGAACTTCTCGGCCGTGTCGGCGCGGCCCTTGCCGTGGTGCAGCACGACGCGCAGACCGGGCGCGAACCGGTGCAGCTCGCGGCGCCAGTTGCCGAGCACCGAGACCGGGCAGACGATCAGGATCGCGCGGTCGTGCTTGCGCACGCGGCGCCAGTCGAGCATCACGGTGATCGCCTGGATCGTCTTGCCGAGACCCATGTCGTCGGCGAGGCAGGCGCCGAAGCCCTGGTCGACCAGGAAGTGCATCCACGCCTGACCACGCTGCTGGTACGGCCGCAGGTCACCGATGAAGCCCTCGGGCTTCGGCAGATCCTCGACTGCACGTGCCTGTTCGAGCTTCTGCAGCAGCTGCTCGAGCCGCGGCGTGGTCGCGATCGACTCCATCGCCAGCCCGTGCAGGTGCGAGGCGCCGCCGAGGCGCAGCCGCAGCGCCTCGAAGAAGCTGATGCGCTCGCCGCCCTCGGCCATGCGCTTCTTGAAGTCGCGCAGGGCCTCGCGGTCCTTCGGCGACAGCAGGACCGGCCGGCGATCGATGAACACCAGCGGCGTCTTGGCGTCGACCAGATGCTCGAACTCGGTCGGCGACAGCTCGGTGTCGCCGACCGCGAGGCTCCAGCGGAACTCGAACCACGGCCGCGGGTCGTTCGCCTGGCCCTTGCCCTCGACGATCGTGACCCGGGCCGACAGGCGCTGCATCGACTCGACGCCGGGCAGCGTGACCTCGAAGCCCTCGCTCTCGAGCAGCGGCATGTGGTCGAGCACCTGGTCGAGCTCCTGGCGCGTCAGGCTGGCGCGGCCGTCGCTGAGGTTGCGCGCGCGCCGCAGCGCCGGCAGCTTCTCGGCGACGCGTTCGATCGTCTGCTCGATGCGGTAGACGCTGTCGGTCGCCAGTTCGTTGGCGAACGGGGAGGCGGCGAGGCGCTGGTGCAGGCTCTCGATCGTCTCGGTGTGACCGATCTTCGGGATCGGTCGCACCAGGATCTGCAGCCCCCATGGCACGCCTTCCTCGAGCGGCGACTCCGGCACCAGGATCTCCAGCACCGGCACCATCGGCGTCTGCCAGAACTCCTTCGGCAGTCGCTCGGCCTTGGCGAAGCGCGGCGCCGGTGCACGGTCGGCACGAGCCGCGGCGACCACCACCTGATCGAGCGCGTGGCCGACGAAGCCGACGACGAAGTTGCGCTGCGTCAGCGCGTAGACGGGGTCGTCGGGCACCGCGACGCGCGCCGTGCACAGGCTGCCCGGCACGATCTCGGCGATCGCCGCGAGCACCCACTGGGTCTCCGGGCTCCAGTGCGGCGTGAACCGCAGCACGCCCGGCTGCGGGCCCGGCGCGAAGTCGCCGCGCTCGATGAGCCGCATGACCAGTCGGCTCGCGGCGGCGAGCGCCCGCAACGCCGGCGGCTGCGAGCGCGGATCGAGGCTCGCGAGCCAGGGCACCGCCGGCGCGAGCGGCAGGCCCAGCGCCGGGATCGACCACAGCGCGGGTGCCGTGCGGCTCGGGGCCCGGTCGTCGTCGTCGCCCTCGGCCGCGGCCACCAGCAGCGGCCGAAGCGAGGCCTCCTCGACGGGGATCAGCAGTTGCGCTTCGACCGGGGATGCCTGCGCGGCGAGCGCCGGCGGCAGGGCGGCTGTGACCCCGTCGAGACCGGTGTCGGACCAGAGCGCGATCCGAGCATCTGCCGGCTGGCGCGAGTGCAGGAAGGCGGCGTGCAGCTTAGTGGTTCTCGGGGTGTGGCTGCTGCCGGTAGACGAACTCGTTGGAGACCGGCGTACGGACGGTGTGCATCTCGTTGTCCCAACGGCGCGTCGCGTGGTCGGCCAACGTGAAGATGAACAGCAGCGACAGGAACAGGAACGAGCAGAGGAACACGATCTTGTTGATCGCCGTGTCCCACTTCAGGTGCATGAAGAAGGCGATCACGAGCGACGCCTTGATGCTGGCGATGCCCATCGCGATCAGCATGTTGGCGCCGCCGAAGTCGACGCGCGACGCGGCGACCGTGATCCCGGTCAGGATCAGCAGCGCCACGAGCACGTTGAAGAACATCTTCGCGCTCGAGACGTGGTGATGCCCCATCTGGAGCGCGGGGTTGCCGTGGTCGGCGTGGCCCTGGGAATGGCTGTGGGCGCTCATCACGGCACCAGATAGAGCAGGGGGAACAGGAAGATCCAGATCAGGTCGACGAGGTGCCAGTAGAGGCCGACCAGGTCGACGGGCAGGTAGTAGCCGGCGTGGAAGCGGCCTTTCGCGGTGCCCTTCATGATCCAGAGGATCAGACCGGCGCCGATGACGACGTGCAGGCCGTGGATCGCCGTCATCGTCAGGTAGATGGCGAAGAACAGGTGCGGATGCGGCACACCGGCCATCACGCCGTCGTAGTCCTTGAACCACGGCAGCGAGTTGGTGGTCAGGTCGTACGGGTGGAACAGCTCGGAGAACACGATCAGCCCGTGCTCGTTCTTCGCCCTGTACTCGAAGAACTTGATCACCATGAAGATCACGGCGCCGAGCACCGTGAGTCCGCAGAAGAACAGGGTCTTCTGCTTCTGGCTGGTCTGCGAGGAGCGCACGCCCATCGCCATCGTCCACGAGCTGAGCAGCAGCACCGAGGTGTTGAGCGCGCCCAGCTTCCAGTCGAGCTGGTGGCCGCCGAGGCGGAACGTCTCCGGGTAGCTCTCGTGGAAGTAGAAGTAGGCGGCGAACAGACCGCCGAAGAGCAGGATTTCCGTCGCCAGGAACAGCCAGAAGCCGAGCTTCATCGACTGGAATTCCTGCACCGGCGTGTCGAAGTGGTGCGCCACCGTGTGGGGAACGAACTCGGGCCCGGGCGCCGGGATCACTACCGAGTGGTGACCGTCGTGACTCATGCTGTGTCCTGTTGAGCGATGGCGTGGCTGTTGGCTGCGTGCATGGGCCTCAGGCAACCGGCGTCTGCATCGCCTTGTAGTCGAGCGTCGAGTAGTCGTAGACCTCGGTCGTCACGACCGGCGCCTCGTCGAAGTTCTCGAGCGGCGGCGGGGTCGGGGTCAGCCAGTCGAGCGTGACGCCGCCCCACTGGTTCTGCATCGCCTTCTTGCCCTGGAACAGCGACGCGACCAGGTAGAAGACCATCAGCGCGACGCCGGCGCCGAGCACCATGGCGCCGATCGTCGAGGCCTGGTGGAAGCCCATGTAATCCGGCACGTAGGTCGCGTAGCGACGCGGCATGCCGCGGCTGCCCATGATGAACTGCGGGATGAACGTCGTGTTGAAGCCGACGAAGATGATGCCGCAGGCGATCTTGGCCAGCGTCTCGTTGTACATCACGCCGAACATCTTCGGCCACCAGTGGTGCAGGCCGGCGAAGAACGCCAGCGCGATCGAGCCCATCATCACGTAGTGGAAGTGCGCGACGACGAAGTAGGTGTCGTGCAGGTGGATGTCGACGTTGAGCGCGCCGAGGATCACGCCGGTCAGACCGCCGATCGCGAAGATGATCAGGAACGCCAGCGTGTAGAGCATCGGCGCGTTGAGCGCGATCGAGCCCTTCCAGATCGTCGCCACCCACGAGAACTCCTTGATGGCCGTCGGGATCGCCACGAAGAAGGTCAGGAACGAGAACGCGAACAGCGCGTACGTCGACTGGCCCGACGTGAACATGTGGTGGCCCCACACGAGGAAGCTGATGATCGCGATGGCGAGCGAGCTGAACGCGATCAGCTTGTAGCCGAACAGCGGCTTCCTGCTGTGCACCGACACCAGCTCGCTGACGATGCCGAAGGCCGGCAGCACCATGATGTAGACGGCCGGGTGGCTGTAGAACCAGAAGAAGTGCTCGAACAGCACGGGGTCGCCGCCGAGGCGCGGATCGAAGATGCCGATGTGGTAGAGGCGCTCGAACGCGACCAGCAGCACCGTGATGCCGAGCACCGGCGTCGCCAGCACCTGCAGGATCGCCGTCGCATAGATCGCCCAGACGAACAGCGGCATGCGGAACCAGGTCAGGCCCGGCGCCCGCAGCTTGTGCACGGTGACGATGAAGTTCAGCCCGGTGAAGATCGAGCTGAAGCCCAGCACGAAGACCGCCAGGCCGATCGTCACGACCGCCTGATCGGTGTAGAGGCTGTAGGGCGCGTAGAACGTCCAGCCGGTGTCGAAGCCGCCGAGCACGATCGCCAGCGTGGCCATCAACGCGCCGGCCAGCCACAGGTAGAAGCTCAGCAGGTTGAGGCGCGGCAGCGCCACGTCCTTCGCGCCGAGCATCAGCGGCAGCACCATGTTGCCGAGCGAGCCTGGGATCGCCGGGATCACGAAGATGAACACCATGAAGGCGCCATGCAGCGTGAAGATCTGGTTGTACTGGACGTTGTCGAACAGCATGCCATCGGGCTTCCACAGGTGGAGCCGGACCAGCAGCGCGAACAGGCCGCCGGCGAGGAACGCCAGCGACACGCCGACCAGGTACATGATGCCGATGCGCTTGTGATCGAGCGTGCCGGCCCAAGACAGGAAGCCGCTGGAGCAGTTCAGGAAGTTCTTGCGGCCCGCGACGGGGGCGGCGTGAGAGTCGATCACTGGGACGTTGGTCGTCATGGCTGCCTCACTTGGTGTCCGCGAGCGTCTTCATGTACTCGATCAGGCCCCGGACCTTGCGTTCGTCGAGATCGGGGAACGCGGTCATCGCGTTGCGCACGTAGGGTTCCTCGGCGACCTTCTTGGCCTCGGGCAGGTGCACCGACTCGATGATGTAGGCATCGTCGACGGTGATCGTCTTGCGCTTGCCGCCGTCGGTGTTGTCGATGACCTCGCGCTGCCGGCCGGTGTAGGTGCCGTCGGCGTTCTTGATGAACAGGCCCTTCCAGCTCGGGCCGACGCCGGGGGTGCCGTTGACGCTGTGGCAGGCGATGCAGAGCTGGCTGTAGAGGTTGGCGCCGCTCTTGGCCGCCAGCTCGGGCGTCGAGTCCTCCCACTGGTCCCACGGCCGTTGCGGCGCGTTGAACGTCGCCGTGTCGACGACGTGGACCTTCGCGTACATCTTCGAGTGGTCCTTGCCGCAGTACTCGGCGCAGAACAGGTGGTATTCCCCCACCGTCGTCGGCGTGAACCAGACCGACTGGTAGCGGCCCGGGATCACGTCGCGCTTGACGCGCATCGCCGGCAGGTAGAAGGCGTGCAGCACGTCGCTCGACTCGAGCAGGAACTGCACCGGCTTGCCGACCTCGAGCCAGACCTCGTTGTAGCTGGCCACCGGATGGTTCGGGTAGTGGAAGGTCCAGTTCCACTGCTTGGCGGACGCCTTGTAGGTGTTGCGCGACGCTTCGAGCGGCACGACGGTCATGTCGCGCGCGCCCATGTAGCCCCAGGCGAACATGATCATGACGATGATCAGCGGGATCACCGTCCAGACGACTTCGAGCGGCGTGTTGTGGGTCGTGTTCGACGCGGGCAGCTGGTCCCAGGTCTTGCGGCGGTACTTGACCACCGAGAACAGCAGCACGCCGACGATCAGCACGAAGAAGAAGATGCAGACCGCGTACGTGAAGTAGAACAGCCCGTCGACGTGGGAGAACGTGCTGGCGAGCTTCGTCAGCTGCCCATAGGCGTCGACGGCCTGCTGGGGCGAACGGTCCGGGCCGTTGATGTTGACCGGATCCTGGATCAGTAGGGCGAACACGTGGAGTCCTGGGCTGCGGGTCAGGCGATGGCGCCAGAGTTGGACGAGGCGGCGCGTGGCGAAGCGGGGGTCGGCTGGTCCGATGCGGTCGGGTGCGACGTGCGGCGGCGCTCACGGCGCAGCATGATGCCGATCATCGCCGCGAGCACGACGACGGTGATCGCACCACCGATGCGCATCAGCGTCATCGCCGTCAGGGAATAGGAGTTGGTGCGCGGATCGAAGGTCAGGCAGTTGAGCCGGACCTGGTCCCAGAAACTGCCGAGCGTGCCTTCGCTGGCCTCGACCAGCGCGAGGCGCACGTCGCCGGCGTCGAACCAGGTGTTGACGATCACGCGGCTGACCTTGCCCTGCGGAGTCAGGAAGATCAGCGCCGGCGGGTGTGCGAACTGGTTGGTGACATCCGACCAGTAGTAGTGGAAGCCGACCGTCTCGGTCAGCTGCCGGATGTTCTCGGCGTCGCCGACCAGCACGCGCCAGGCGTCGTCCCCGCCGGTCTTGGCCAGCTTCGGCAGGAACTTCAGCTTGCGGTCGCGCGCGATCGCCGGGGTCTCCTTCGGGTCGATGGAAACGTTGAGGATCCGGTAGTCGGTGCCGGGCTGCAGATCGACCTCGCTCAGCGCGTCGAACGCCGCCTCGAGCACCTGGCCACACATCGCCGGGCAGCTGTAGTAGCCGAGCAGCAGCACCACCGGCATCTGTCCGGGGAACACCTGCTGCAGCTGGAACGGGTAGCCGCGCTCGTCGGTGAACGTCAGGGACGGATCGACCTGGACGCCGATACGGTCGACCATCGACGCGGCCTCCTCGCGGGTCTCGAGCGACGACGTCGGCGGCATGCCGGCGCCCTGGGCGCTGGCGAGGCTGCCGAACGTGGCGGCGACGAGTGCGGTGAGGAGGCGGCGGGTCATGGTCGGCTGCGGATCAGTTGTGTCGGCAGGTCACTTCTTGTCGGCCATCTGCTGCAGGACCTGTTCGATGCTGCGCTTGGTCGGATTCCGCCCGCTGAGGAAGACTTGCTCGGCGGCCCGGACCTCGTCCAGCTCGACGTTCGGTGCCTGGTCGATCTTGCGCACCCGCTCGGCCTCCTGGACGCGCTGGAAGATCGGCACCATCAGCCACAGCGACAGGAAGGTCGCGAGGGCGCCGACCACGACCCAGATGGTCGCCGAGCGGGCGTCGATGTCGTGCTCCGGATCACTGACGACGGGCGCGTGCCGGGCGCCGGGTTCGCCGTAGTGCTCTACTTCGTGATGGCCTTGGGACATGGTGGCTCGCGAGGTCAGATGTTCTGGAAGTGCAGCGACTCGCCCAGGCGCGGGTCGCGCAGCGGCAGCAGGTTGGAGCGGCGCACGTTCAGCAGCGTGAAGCCGGCGACCAGCCCCAGCAGGCCGACGAAGCAGCCGAAGTCGCCCCAGCTGATGCCGTGCAGGTAGGTGCCGAGGTCGTGCGGGAAGCGGGCCAGGCCGTTCTCGATCGCGACCGCGACCTCGCCGTGCTCGGCGCCGTGCGCGGCTGTGCCGTGCGCCCCCTCGTGGCTCGCCACCGACGGCAGGATCAGGAACTGCATGTCGAAGCAGTGGATCAGCAGCAGGAAGGCCGAGCCGATGCAGAGGGTGATGGTGTTGCGCTTGATGTGGCGCGACAGCAGGAAGGCGAACGGGATGAAGAAGTGGCCGAAGACCAGGATCGTGCCGATGGCGCCCCAGCCGCCCTCGGCGCGGTCGGCGAACCAGCGCGTCTCCTCGGGCAGGTTCGCATACCAGATCAGCATGTACTGGCTGAAGTTCGTGTAGGTCCAGAAGACCACGAACGTGAACAGCAGCTTGCCGAGGTCGTGGTAGTGCTCGACCGTGATCGCCTCGCGCAGGTAGCCCTTGGCGCCCAGCCACTTCGCCAGCAGGATCGTGAAGGCCAGGAAGGCCATGAAGCTGCCCGCGAAGTAGGTGACGCCGAAGATCGTGCTGAACCAGTGCGGGTCGATCGACATGATCCAGTCGAACGCCGCGAACGTGATCGACAGCGCGAACAGCAGGATGCCGGGCGCGGCCAGGCGGGACAGGCGCAGCGAGATCGCCGGATCACCGGTCTCGTCCTGCTTGATCGACATGCGTCGGAAGTAGGTGCCGAGGCCGATCCAGATCGTGAAGTAGATCGCGACGCGCACGAAGAAGAACGTCTTGTTCAACCAACCGGACTTGCCGGCGACGACGGCGTCGAAGTTGGGCAGGTCGGGGTCGATCTGCGCGTGCGACCAGTGGCTGTAGATGCTCTCGAAGCCGACCAGGATCGGCACGAACAGCAGCAGCATCAGCGGCAGCGTCGCCGTCATGTTCTCGGCCAGGCGGCGCACCGAGACGCTCCACCCGGCGCGCACGATGTGCTGCAGCATGGTGAAGAACAGCGCGCCGAGGCAGATGCCGAGCACGCCCATGTAGCCGACCAGGTAGCTGGCGTAGAAGTGCTCGCCGCCGGTCGCCCAGGCCGCGCCGATCAGCACGACGCCGAGGCCCAGCAGCACCATCTGCGCGAGGTTGAGGTCGCCGTCCCTGACGCGCGCGACGACGTTCGGCGCCAGCTGTTGCAGGCTCGGGGCGGTGTTGTGGGCCACGCTGTGTGCGGAGGTCATGTCGCTCACTTGCTGAGTCTCTGGAGGGCGCGGACGTAGTGGACGATGGCCCATCGATCCTCGACCGACAGGCGCGCGCCGTAGGCGGGCATCGTGCCCTTGCCGTAGGTGATCACTTCGAAGTACTCGCCGTCGGGCATCTGCGGCACGCGGTTGTCGGCGCCGTCGACGTGGTGGAAGTTCGGGATCACGACCGGCCAGCGGCGGCCGACGAGACCGTGCGCGGTCTCGGCCATCAGCGGGCCGCCACCACCCTGGCCGGAGTAGCCGTGGCAGATGGCGCAGCTGATGTCGTAGCGCTCGCGACCGCGTTCGAGCACGGCGGCGCTGACCGCCAGCGGATTCTCGGTGACGAAGGCGCCGTTGGCGTTCTTGTGGGCGAGCTTCGGGTCCGGCAGCGAGCCGCGCGCGACGACCAGCGTCTTGCCGAACGGATCGGCGACCGGCAGCCGCATGCCACGATGGTCGGTCCAGCCGGGGAACCCGCTCTTCGACTGCGCGAGCAGCTTCGGCTGGAAGTCCATGTCCAGCACCAGGTGCACCGGCGGTTCGTGCGAGATACCGCCGCGCATGCAGCCGGTCAGCACCGTCGGCAGCACGGCGAACAGCAGCAGCGAGAGCTTCAGGGTCGGGTAGGCGCAGCGCATCATCGGTTCATCCCTCCACGATCTCGACGTGCTTGCCGCCGATGCTCTCGAGGAAGCGGGCGGTCTCCTTGCTGTCGAACTTCGGGTCCACGGCCTCGACCGACAGGAAGAAGCGGTCGTCGGTGACGCGCCAGAAGGTGCTGTGGGCGAAGATCGGGTGGTGCAGGCGCGGCAGCCGGTTGAGCGCGAACATGCCGAACACGGCGCCGATGCCCGACAGCAGCACCATGCACTCGAACGTGATCGGGATCGTCGACGGCCACGCGTAGGGCGTCTTGCCGGAGACCCAGATCACGTAGTCGTTCGCGTTCATCCACCACATCATCAGCTGGGCCAGCACGATGCCGGTCAGGCCGCAGCAGACGACGAGCCAGCCGAGCGGGCTCGGACCCTGGCGCAGCGCCTTGTCGAGGCCGTGCACCGGGAACGGGGTGTGCGCATCGACGCGGGTGTAGCCGTGCGCGGTCGCCTTCTCGGCGGCCTGGTAGATCGCCGCCGGGCTGTCGAACTGGGCCACGATGCCCCACTTGGTGGGAGTTGCCATGGTCGGGGTCTCCTAGTGGGTGGCGTGAGCCGGTGCGGCCGGGTGGGCGCCGTGGGAGCCGTGCGCACCGTGTGCGCCGTGCGGGTTCGCCTGCGGCATGACGCCCTTCACTTCGCTGATCGCGAGGATCGGCAGGAAGCGGCAGAACAGCAGGAAGAAGGTGAAGAACAGGCCGAAGCTGCCGGCGTAGGTCAGGATGTCGATCAGCGTCGGCGTGAAGTAGCCCCAGCTCGACGGCAGGAAGTCGTTGGCGAGCGAGGTGCAGGTGATCACGAAGCGCTCGAACCACATGCCGATGTTGACGAAGATCGAGATGACGAACAGCACCATCGGGTTGCGCCGGATGCTGCGGAACCAGAAGAACTGCGGGCTGATCACGTTGCAGGACACCATGATCCAGTAGGCCCACCAGTAGGGTCCGAACGCGCGGTTGATGAACGCGAAGCCCTCGTATTCGACCTGGCTGTACCAGGCGATGAAGAACTCCATCGCGTACGCGTAGCCGACCATCGTGCCCGTCAAGAGCAGGATCTTGGCAATGTTGTCGAGGTGGTTCAGCGTGATCAGCTCGTGCAGACCGAGCCACTGCCGCGCCGGGATCATCAGCGTCAGCACCATGCCGAAGCCGGAGAAGATCGCGCCGGCGACGAAGTACGGCGGGAAGATCGTCGTGTGCCAGCCGGGCAACAGCGACACCGCGAAGTCGAACGACACGATCGAGTGCACCGACAGCACCAGGGGCGTGCTGAGGCCGGCGAGGATCAGGTAGGCCTTCTCGTAGTGCAGCCAGTGCCGGTTGCTGCCGTGCCAGCCGAACGAGAACGCGCCGTAGATGCGCGCGGCGACGGTGCGACCGGCCTTCATCGCGCGGTCGCGGAAGGTCGCGAGGTCGGGCACCAGACCGACGAACCAGAACAGCGCCGAGATCGTGAAGTAGGTGCTGACCGCGAACACGTCCCAGAGCAGCGGCGACTTGAAGTTCGGCCACATCGCCATCTGGTTGGGCACCGGGAACACCCAGTAGATCACCCAGAGGCGACCGACGTGGATCGCCGGGAAGATGCCGGCGGCCATGACGGCGAAGATCGTCATCGCCTCGGACGCGCGGTTGATCGACGTGCGCCACTTCTGCCGGAACAGGAACAGGATCGCGCTGATCAGCGTGCCGGCGTGGCCGATGCCGATCCAGAACACGAAGTTGACGATCGGCCAGCCCCAGCCGACCGGGACGTTGTTGCCCCAGACGCCGATGCCGGTGAACACCAGGTAGCCGATCATCGCGCCGAGGTTCAGCAGCAGCGCGATCGAGACACCGAACAGCAGGTACCAGCCGCGCGGCGTCTTCTTCTCGGCGACGCCCGCGATGGTCGCGGTCACCGACGCGAAGTCGTTCCTGCCCTCGACCAGCGGCGCGCGCTGGAGAGGGTTCTCGGGCTCGTCGACAACCTGCAGTGGGGCAACACGGGTGGCGGTCATCGGATCAGGCCAGCTCGGTTTGGAGTTCGGGGTTGGGGTTGCGGACGCGCCCGAGGTAGGTGGTGCGCGGCTTCGTGTTGAGCTCGGACAGCAGGCCGTAGTTCAGCGGCAAGGCGCGTTGCTGTGTCACCCGGCTCGTGGTCTCGAGCAGGTTGCCGAACACGATCGCCTCGGTCGGGCAGGCCTGTGCGCACGCGGTGGTGACACGCACGTCGTCGCTGCCGTCGCCGACCTTCTTGCCGTGCAGCTTGGCCTGGATGCGGCCGCCGTTGATGCGCTGCACGCAGTAGGTGCACTTCTCCATCACGCCGCGGCTGCGCACGGTGACGTCCGGATTGAACGCCATGCGCTTGGTGTCCGGGACGTTGCCGACGTAGTCCAGGAAGTTGTAGCGGCGGACCTTGTAGGGGCAGTTGTTGCTGCAGTAGCGCGTGCCGATGCAGCGGTTGTAGACCATGTCGTTGAGCCCGTCGGGGCTGTGCGTGGTCGCGGCGACCGGGCAGACCGACTCGCACGGCGCGTTCTCGCACTGCATGCACGGCACCGGCATGTTCGAGACCTGCGGGTCCTCGGCCATCGCCAGCTTGTCCGCCAGCGTCTGCTCGCCGCGGCGCTTGCCGTCGGCGCGCGAGCTGAAGTAGCGGTCGGCGCGGATCCAGAACATCTCGCGGTTGCGGGCGACCTGGATCTTGCCGACCATCGGCACGTTGTTCTCCGCCGTGCAGGCGGCCACGCACGCGCTGCAGCCGGTGCAGGCGTTGAGGTCGATCACCATCGCCCACTGGTAGGGCGACTTGCGCACCTCGGGGTCCTGTGCCTCGCGACCCTTGTCGTAGCCGCGCTCCGGCCACAGCGACTTGGCGAGGTCCTGCTCGACGCCGCCGTGCAGACCGGCGGCCTGGTCGAGCGGCGACATCTTCGGCGCCCAGCGCGGATCGGCCGCGTTCTTCGCCGCCGTCGTCTCGCGCACCAGCGCGCGGCCGACCATCGTGCCGTGCTCCTGCGTGCAGACCAGCGGGTGGCTGCCGTTGCTCTTGGCGACGTTGGCGCCGGTGACGATCCACTGGGTGCCGGTGGTGCGCAGCTGGTAGGCGTTGAAGCCGGTGCCCTGACCGTTCGGGCCGCTCTGCGCGACCTTGCACGACTCGGGCAACGAACGGCCCCAGCCGAGGTGGATCGTGATGCTGTCGTCGGCGTGGCCGGGGAGGATCCAGGCCGGGATCTGCAGCTGCGTGCCGGACGCCGCGATGCCGAGCATGTCGCCGTTCTGCACGCCGAGCCGCTGCGCGGTCGCCGTGCTGACCAGCGCCGCGTTGTCCCAGCTCAGCTTGGTCACCGGGTCGGGCAGCTCCTGCATCCACGAGTTGTTGGCGAACCGGCCGTCACCCATCTTCGGGCAGGCGCGCAGCACGACCTCGATACCGGTCGGCCGGGTGTAGGCGCGCACCGCGGCGGTGACCGCGCTGGGGTTCGGCGTCAGCGTCTCGACCGGGAACTGCGTGTCCGCCACGATCCCCTCGTGCAGGGCCTTGGCCCACCAGCCGTCGAAGTCGTCGGTGATCGTGCCCTGCCAGTGCGTCTGCACCAGCTCGAAGCCGAACATGCCGTCGCGCGCGCTGACGAGCCCCTCGAAGTTCGGGTCCTGGTTCAGGAAGCCGAGGAACTCGAGCGGTGACACGCCGCCGTGCAGCGGCAGCACCAGCGGTTGCTGGATCGACACGGTGCCGTCGTGGGCGCGGGCGTCGCCCCAGCACTCCAGTTCGTGCGCGAGCGGGAAGTGCCAGTCGCAGAGGCGGCCGGTCTCGTCGTCGTACGAGCCGACGTGGATGGTGGTCTTCGGCTTCTTGCCCTGCAGCAGCTCGCCGAACTTCAGGTCGGCGGGCGCGTCGTAGACCGGGTTCGTGCCGAGGAACACCAGCGTGTCGCAGGCGCCCTGGTCGAGCGCGGTGCGCAACTCCTGCAGCGAGGCGACGCAGTTGTTCTGCATGCCTTCGGGCAGCGCCGTGTAGGTCACGGTCTTGCCGAGGGCGCCGAGCTGCTGATTGATCACGTGGGCGATCGCGTGCACGGCGGCGGGCTGCCGCGGTCCGACGACCACGACGCAGCGCCCGGACGCGGACTGCAGGTCCTTGGCGATGGCCTCGACCCACTTCTTGCCGTTCTTCTCGAACGCGGCCGGCGGGTGGGCGTCGAGCGCGCTGGCGAGGTCGCTGCCGGCGCCCGCGCCGAGCGCCTTGGCCAACGCGAAGGCGACCGCGGGCACGTCTCCCGCCTTGGTGCGGAAGCGATGGTCGGCGGCGGTGCCCGTCGTGCTGTAGGTCGACTCGACCACGTAGAGGCGCGACAGCTTCTTGCCGGCGACCGGCTGCTTGCGGGTCTTGGCCCAGTCGCGCGCGTTGCGGAGGTTGTTGCCGTCGGTGGCGAGGAAGTCGCTGTCGAGCGACACCACGACGTCGGCGTTGGCGAAGTCGACATGCGTCGCGACGGCCTTGCCGAGCGCCATCTGCGCACCGGCGCGTTCGTTGTCGCGATGCAGCGGCGCCCACGTGTGGAAGCGGGCCTTCGGCATGCTGACGTTCTTCATGCGCGCCACGGCCGCCTGCAGCGCCGGTGACGAGTGCGACGGCATCACGATGTGCAGGCCCTCACCCTGCTTGACGGTGACGAGGTCCTTGGCCTTCTCGTCCCACCAGCGGTAGAAGTCGTCCCAGACGTCGACCTCGTGGTCGGCGTGGGCACCGTGGCCCGCATCGCCCGCCGCGGCGTGCAACGCGCTGTGCGCGTTGCGCGGCGCGCGGCTGCGGCCCGGATCGTAGAGCTGCAGCAGCTCGGCCTGCAGGGGCAGGTCGGAGCCGCCGAGGCTGCTCGGGTGATCGGGGTTGCCGTCGATCTTCGTCGGCCGACCGTCGTTGCTCTTGACCAGCACGCCGATGCCGTAGCCGTTGCGCGGCAGAACGGTCGCGTAGAGCTGCGGGATGCCGGGCTTGAAGCCCTCCGGCCGCTTGTTGAACGGCAGGATGCTGGTCTTCGGCTTGCGGCAGCTGGTCAGCCCGGCGAGCGCGACCGATGCGGCGATGACGCCGAGGAAGCCACGGCGGGAGACCTCGTCGGGCGCCTCGGTGATGCCCTCGGGAAACTCGCGCGCGAGGATCTGCTGGAACTCCGGCGAGTTCTCGAGCTGACCGAGGCTGCGGAAATAGGTGGTGCCGGCGGCTTCGGCCGTGGCAGCCTCGTGCGAGGTCGGAACGCTGGTCATCGGTGGCACGCCGAGCAGTGGGTCGGGGGGTTCAACTCGGGCGGAGAGTCGCCCTTCCACTCCAGTCGCAGACGCGCGGCAGCGATGCTCTGCTCGTCGGCGACCCAATCCATGTCCGTCACCTTCACACCCTGCGGCCGCACGTGCGGCGTCGGGTCGCGGTGGCATTCGAGGCACCAGCCCATGCTCAACGGCTCGACCTGGCGCACGATCTCCATCTGGTCGATGCGGCCGTGGCAGCTCTTGCAGCCGACGCCCGCGTGCACGTGCACGGCGTGGTGGAAGTAGGCGAACTGCGGCAGCAGGTGGACCTTGACCCACTCGACCGGCGTACCGTCCGCCTTGCCTTCACCCCAGGCGTCGCGCAGCGGCTGCAACGCCACGCTGTCCTTCTTCACCTGCAGGTGACAACCCATGCACGTCGCGGCGTCGGGCACCGTCGCGTGGGCGCCCTCCTCGACACCGCGGTGGCAGTAGCGGCAGTCCATGCCCAGCGCGCCGGCGTGCAGCTTGTGGCTGTACGAGATCGGCTGGTAGGGCTGGTAGCCGACGTCGGTGTGCTTCGGGGAGAACCAGAAGTACACGACGAAGACCACGAACAGACCGGCCACTCCGGCACCCAGGGCGAGGGCTGCAGGAAGCTTGTTGGTCCACTTGGGGAACAGAACCGTCAAAGGGATCCCCTCCGCGTGATGTGGGGATGGATAGCCGTCGCTGAGAAGCGGCGCCCGACGACGGCGATGCGCCGGTGCGGGACGCCAGAGGCCGGGAGACCAGGATGGGGAGCTGCCCCGGGACCTGCGCCTCCGCAGCCCGAAGCCTCGGTCTCGGAGTGCCCTGCGCCGAGGTCGGTCATGGGCAGGGTGACTGGGTCGAGATCGAGCGCCGCGAGGGCATGCGCAGGCAGCCCGGAAGGGCGGCCCCTGTAAAAGATCGTTGCCGCCGGGTCAATTTCAGAGTTCTGGTTTCGGCCGTGCGAGCTGCGTAGCCCTGGGTGGCAACGGGCGTAGCGAGCGAGTGGAGAAGCGTCGACATGCGGTGCAGAACCGCCGGGCGCACGCTGCGGCGGGACGCGTTCGCACGGCCGGCGAGCGCTCGGGCGCGCGGCCGGGCACCGGTCGGGGGTCGGGGGGCGACGATCCGGTCGCTGGTCTCGCCGGCTGCGGTCGTGTCGGCCTCCGGCCGCGGCGCGCGGCGGGTCGCGCCGGCAGCGATGGCGGTGTCGGCCCGTCCAGGCCGCGACGCGTCCGCGCAAGAAGAGACGTAAGGCCTTTATTGAAAATGCATAACGAGATCTCGAAGGTGGCGGTCGAGCGCTGGCAGGGCGGGCTCGACGGCGACGGTCGCCGCTGCCCTTGCCGCCAGCGCCGGACCGGCCCCACGTCGGGCCGGTCCATGCCGGCGCGGGCTTTTTGGCGTGGCAACACTCGCCTTCGTGTGCAGCATACTCGCCCACCCAACTGCTCCAGGCCGCCCCGATCCGCGGCCGGGATGCCCAACATGCCCACCCATGTCCTCGGAATCTCCGCCTTCTACCACGACTCCGCCGCCTGCCTGCTGCGCGACGGCGAGATCGTGGCAGCCGCGCAGGAAGAGCGCTTCACGCGCAAGAAGCACGACGCGGCCTTTCCGGTGCGCGCGGTCCAGTTCTGCCTGCACCGCGCGGGCGTGGGTGCCACCGACCTCGACTTCGTCGCGTTCTATGACAAGCCGATCCTGAAGTTCCACCGGCTGATCGAGACCTATCTCGCGTTCGCGCCGGTCGGACTGCGTTCGTTCGGCAAGGCGGTGCCGATGTGGCTCGGCGAGAAGCTGCACATGCGTCGGCAGCTGACGAAGTACCTCGGCGCGCGGCCCAAGAACCGCTACGTGTTCCCCGAACACCACGAGAGCCACGCCGCGTCGGCGTTCTATCCGTCGCCGTTCGAGGACGCGGCGATCGTGACCATGGACGGCGTCGGCGAGTGGGCGACGACGTCGGTCGGCGTCGGCGAGGGCAACCGCATCCGGCTGCTGCAGGAGATCCGCTTCCCCCACTCGGTGGGCCTGCTCTATTCGGCGTTCACCTACTACTGCGGCTTCAAGGTCAACAGCGGCGAATACAAGCTGATGGGGCTGGCGCCCTACGGCGAGCCACGGTTCGAGCGACAGATCCGCGAGCACCTGATCGATCTGCGCGAGGACGGCAGCTACCGGCTCGACCTGTCGTACTTCAACTACTGCCAGGGTCTGACGATGACGAGCGCGAAGTTCCATGCGCTCTTCGGCGGACCACCGCGCAAGGCGGAGTCGCCGCTCGAGCAGCACCACATGGACCTCGCCGCGTCGGTGCAGAAGGTCACCGAGGACGTGATGCTGCGCACCGCGCGGCACGCGCACGAGGTCACCGGCAAGAAGAACCTCTGCCTCGCCGGCGGCGTCGCGCTGAACTGCGTCGGCAACGGCGTGATCCTGCGCGAGGGACCGTTCGACAAGATCTGGATCCAGCCCGCGGCCGGCGACGCCGGCGGCGCGCTCGGTGCCGCCCAGTTCGTCTGGCACAACCTGCTCGACGAGCCGCGCGAGGTCGCGCCCGGCGACACGCAGCGCGGCAGCCTGCTGGGCCCGCGCTACGAGTCCGCCGAGATCCGTACGTTCCTCGACGGCGAGAGCATCGTCTACGAGCAGTGCGACAGCGAGGAGGCGCTCGCGGACCGGGTCGCCGAGCTGATCGAACAGGAGAACGTGATCGGCTGGTTCCAGGGACCGATGGAGTTCGGCCCGCGCGCGCTCGGGTCGCGCAGCATCATCGGCGACGCGCGCTCGCCGAAGATGCAGAGCGTGATGAACCTGAAGATCAAGTTCCGCGAGTCGTTCCGGCCGTTCGCGCCGATCGTGCTGCGCGAGGAGGCGAGCAAGTTCTTCGACATCGCGCCGCAGCACGAGAGTCCCTACATGCTGATCGTGGCACCGGTGCGCGACGACAAGCGCAAGCAGGTGGACCCGGCCGCGCGCGGGCTCGACAAGCTGAAGCAGCTGCGCTCGGTGATCCCGGCGGTGACGCACGTCGACTACTCGGCGCGCCTGCAGACCGTCGACGGCGAACGCAATCCGCGTCTCGCGAACCTGATGCGCCGCTTCCAGCACCGCACCGGCTGTCCGGTGCTGATCAACACCAGCTTCAACGTGCGCGGCGAGCCGATCGTCTGCACGCCGCAGGACGCGCTGCGCTGCTTCCTCGGCACCGAGATGGACGTGCTGGTGCTCGAGAACTTCGTCATCCGCCGCGCCGCGCAGACCGACCTGCCGGCCGTCGATCGCGAGAAGTACCTGTCGGCCTTCGCCCTCGATTGAACGCCCGATGCTGAAGCCGAACTTCCATCCCGAGCCGCGCGTGCTGCGCCAGTTCGCGGTCTTCGCCGTCGTCGGCCTGCCGCTGCTGGCGGGCCTGATCCTGCGCCTCTGCCACGCGTTCTCGTGGACCCACCCGGCGCTGCTGGCCGCGGCCGCGGTCGGCGTGCTGCAGCTCGTGCTCCATCTCGCCCGCGTCGAGGCGCCGAGCCGGTGGCTCTACGTGACCCTGACCATCGTCGCCCTGCCGATCGGCTTCGTGCTGTCGCAGGTGCTGATGGCGCTGATCTACTACCTGGTGATGACGCCGATCGGCCTCGTCTTCCGGCTCATCGGCCGCGATGTCATGGGGCGGAAGCGGGACCCGCAGCGGAAGAGCTACTGGCACGATCGTGGGCCGGCGCGCAAGCCAGCGACCTACTTCCGGCTATACTGATCGCATCATGAGCGAGAAAGCCCCCGATCCCGCGAGCCCCGAACGGGGCAGCAAGGAACGGCAGGACGAGTTCCTGCAGGCAGCGACCGAGCAGGAGCGCGGCCTGATGGCCGAGTTCATCGCCTTCATGGCCGAGAACAAGATGTGGTGGCTGACGCCGATCCTGGTCGTGTTCGGCCTGCTCGGCGTGCTGCTGATCCTCGGCGCCACCGGCATCGCGCCGTTCATCTACACGTTGATGTGAGCCGCCGTCGCGCCGCCACCGCGGCGCCGGTCTCGAAGCGATACGTCGTCGACCGCCCCGACCAAGGGCAGTGTCGAGATGGTCGATACTCGTCGCAGCCACACCAAGGGAGCTGCGCATGCGGGACCACGGCCTCGACACATACCTGACGGACATCAACGAAGTGCCATTGCTGACGGCGGAAGAGGAGATCTCGCTCAGCAAGCGCGTCCAGCGCGGCGACCTCGCGGCCCGCGAGCACATGATCCGCGCCAACCTGCGGCTCGTGGTGTCGATCGCCAAGAACTACGTCAACCGCGGCCTGTCCTTCATGGACCTGATCGAGGAGGGCAACATCGGCCTGATGAAGGCGGTCGAGAAGTTCGACCCGAACGCGGGTTGCCGGTTCTCGACCTACGCGACCTGGTGGATCAAGCAGGGCATCCGGCGCTCCCTGGTCAACAGCGTCAAGACCGTGCGCGTGCCCTCCTACATGTCGGAGATCGTGTCGCGCTGGAAGGCGACCTCGATGGAGCTGAACTACCGGCTCGGTCGGCAGGCGACGTCGGCCGAGATCGCCGAGGAGCTGCAGCTGCCCGAGTGCAACTGGAACGTGGTGCGCGAGACGGTGCTCGCGAGTTCGCAGCCGACGCACTCGATGAGCGAGGACGCCGGGGCGGTGTTCGCCGATTCGATCGCCGACACGCGAATGCGCAGTCCGGAGGAGCAGACGTTGTCGGCGATCGAGCTCGGCCGCATGCGGGAGCTGCTGGAGCTGCTCGACAACCGCGAGTCGCGCATCCTGAAGCTGCGCTTCGGCATCGGCAACCGCGAGCCGATGACCCTGAAGGCGATCGGCAAGCGCTTCGGGCTGACGCGCGAGCGGGTGCGCCAGATGGAGCAGCAGGCGCTCGAGAAGCTGGGCATCATCATGTCGCGCGAGTTCGGCGAGGAACGCGTGACGCCGCGCCCGCGCCGGGCAACCAGCACCGACAGGTGACGCCGGTGCCGCGGCGGCCTACCGTGTCGCCGTGACCCGAACCCCGGTCCTTGCCGCCGCCGGCCTCGGCACGTCGCTCTACGTGCACGTGCCGTTCTGCGTCGTCAAGTGCGGCTACTGCGACTTCAACTCGTACGTGGTCGACGATCGCGCCGTTCACGACCGGTTCCTCGACGCACTCGCGGTGGAGTTGGGACGGCGCTGGCGCGGCGATGCGCCGGTGTCGGTGTTCCTCGGCGGCGGCACGCCGAGCCTGCTCGACCCCGGGCGACTGCGGCGACTGTTCGCGCTGCTCGGCGAACACGTCGACCTCGCGGGCTGCCCCGAAGTGACGATGGAGGCGAATCCGGAGAGCCTCACCCACGAGAAGGCCTGCATCGCCCGTGACGGGGGTGTCAATCGTCTGAGCATGGGCGTGCAGAGCTTCCACGCCCACCACCTGCGCTTCCTCGACCGCGCGCACTCCGCCGACCGGGCCGAGGCCGCGTTCGCCGAGGCTCGCCGCGCGGGCTTCGACAACGTGAGCATCGACCTGATGTTCGGCATCCCGGGCGAGACGGCGGCCGAGTGGCGCGCCGATCTGGCGCGCGCGCTGGCGCTGCAGCCGGATCACCTGTCGTGCTACAACCTGACCTTCGAGCCGGGGACCAGACTGCATCGCGACCTGCAGCGTGGCGAGGTGGCGCCGAACGAACAGGAACTCGACCGCGACATGTTTCTCGGCACGCGGGCGCTGCTCGCGGCGGCGGGCTTCGAAGCCTACGAGGTCAGCAACTTCGCGGGTCGCGGCGGCCCCTGCCGGCACAACGACCACTACTGGTTGCAGGGCGACTACACCGGCATCGGCCCTGGCGCGTCGAGCCATCGTGCCGGCGTCCGCAGCACCAACCTCAAGGCCGTCGAGGCCTGGGCCGAGGCATTGCTCGCGGGGCTGCCGGGCGCCGCGAGCGCCGAGACGTTGCGGCCGGCGCAGCGCGCCAGCGAAGCCCTGTGGCTCGGCATCCGGCGCACCGATGGGGTCGACCTCGATCGCATCGGCGAGCGCCTGTCGCTGCCGGTCGCAGCGATGTTCGACGCCGTCGTCGCCGAGCACCAGCAGGCGGGCTGGGTGGAACGCGCGGGCTCGCGTCTGCGGCTCACCGGCGAGGGCCTGCTGCTCGCCGACCGTGTCGGCAGCGACTATCTCGCGATCGGCGTCCGGTCGTGAGGCAAGCCCGGCCGGTCAGAACCGGCTCGTGCGCGTCGCCCCGAGGAACGCTGCGCCGGCACCACCGACCAGGACGGAGAACATCATCACCTCCGGACCGAACGGGCTGATCGTCTGCGACTCGTGCCCTCCCGGCACCGACCGGCTGTAGCTGAGCGACCCGAACAGGTGCTTGGTCAGCGACGCCGAATCGGGCAGCAGCGACATGTCGAGCGGCACCTCCTCGCCGATCGGCACGAAGGCCAGCAGGCCGGTCGCGATCTGGTAGATGCTCTCGAACTGCGCCTTCCAGTCGGTGAACGACAGGCTGTCGACGGCGGCTGGCAGCTTGTCGGCCACGGCGGCGAACTCGCGATTGCTGCGGATGTCGCCCTTCGGGTCGTCCTCGCGGTCCATGCGCTGGAACACGCGCTTGATGTCGCTGGCCGAGAAGCCGCCGACCAGGTAGCCGCCCTTGAACGAGAACGTCGGCGTGAACATGTCGAAAGGGTTCATGCCGCCCATGCCCTGGGTCGGATCGAAGTTGACGCGCAGCTGGTAGACCTTGAGGCCGCGCTTCTCGCTCTCCTCGAGTTCGACCATGCCGTTGCTCATCTGGGCCATCGCCTTCAGCGCGTTCACGAGCTTCTGCTCGTCCCGCACCTTCATGAGCACCGCCATCTCCGGGGCCGACGAGATGGTCCCCATCGGCATCGACCAGGTCACGTAGTGGTCACCGAGTGAGCCGAACAGATCGTCGCGCACGCGGAAGCCGACCTGCTTCTCCATCTCGGCGAGGTGCGCGAGGGCCTGCACGGCGAGTTCGGGGTCGTATGCCTGCAGCCCCTTCAGCAGCGCATCGTAGACGCTCATCACGTCCACCGCGCCGGCGCTGAAGCCGACGGCGTCCTTCGGCACCCACTTCAGGAATGCGGTGTCGACCGTCGGGGCCGCCGAGGTCGCGTCCGCGGCGCCGGCGTTGGCGCGGAACGAACGCGACACGCTCTTGCCATCGACGTAGCTCGTCGTCGAGATCTCGGTCGGCAGGTGGCGCAAGCCCATGGCCGTGACGGCGCGATCGACACCGTCCATGTCGACCATCGCCATGTCGTCGTTGGTCTCCGTCGCCATGCGCAGCACGCTCAGGGCGAAGTCGACCATCGGGTCGTAGCGCATGAACGCGGTCAGCTCGGCTCCGGCCGTCGACACCTGCTTCGCCGCCGCCGCGAACGAATCGGCGGTGCCCAGCGCCGGCGTCTTCTTCTGCAGGTTCTCGGCGATGGCGCGCACCTCGTCGGCCAGCGTGCCGATCAGCAGGCCCTCCGGCAGCGTCACCATGGTCAGCCCCATCGGCGAGTTCTTGACCCGGTTCGGGGTCAGCGTGGTCATCGGCCACTCGCCGACCGTCGCATCGGTCTTGGTCACCTGCTCGCCGGCCTGACCTTCGAGCATCCCGATGCCGAGCTGGACCAGCGAGTTCCACTGCGGTGCCGTCTCGCCGAAGTCCAGGTGCAGCACGAATCCGATCCGCGGCTCGGGCCCGAAATCCCCCTTCGCCAGTTCGAGGTGGGTCAACGCCATCGTGACGCCCCGCATGCGCAGCTTCATCACCTGGTCCGGATCGACCGGCAACTGACCCTGCTCGTGCATCTCACGACCCTGTTGCAGCAGAGCCTCGATCTTGCCGTGGACCATCGCCTCGAGATCGGCGACGAAGTTCTGCACCTCCTCCTCGGCCCACATCTTCGCCAGCGGCATCTGCTGGAACCGCTGCACCGAGGTGGCCAGGTCGGGCGCCGAGACGGCGATGATCGTGTCCTTCGGCAGGTAGGGCAGGACGGAGGTCTGGGCGGCGGCGGCGAGGCTCAGGCCGAGGATTGCAATGGTCAGACGGGAGAGATGCTTCATGGGCAGTCGGGTAGTTGGCAAGGGCCGGGGGTGCCCTCGGCGGGTCCCTAGGTGGACGGGAGATGTCGCAGATCTGTCGCCCGGTCAGGGCGACTTGGTGATGAGTTCCTGCAGGTGGGCCGCGATCTTCGGTTCGGCCGCGATCAGGGCGGCCTCGAACTTGCCGATCGCCTTGTCGGCCTTGCCCTTGCTGGAGCCGTTGAGCAGGTTGCCGATGTCCTGCAGCGCCGCCGTCACGGCTTCGTCGCCGCCGCTCGCCGCGAACGAGAACATCAGTCCGGCCTGGTAGATGTTGTAGTCGATCGCCGTCGACTCCATCTCACCGTTGATGGCGAAGCCGGAGAAGAAGCCCTTCAGGTTGCGCACGCCGCCCTTCTGCTGGTGCAGCTTGCCGAACCAGCCTGCGTCCGCATCGGTCTGGAAGCGACTGGTGTAGCTGCCGACGCCGTGCAGGAACCACAGCGGCAGGGTGATGCCCTGGTCCGCGGCGACGCCGTTGGCGCAGGTGATCGCGGCGGCGTGACGCAGGTAGCGCAGGTTCCAGTTCTTGTCGTTGTTGCAGATTGCACCGCGCACGTCGCCGACGTCGGGGATCCGCATCGAGGCCTCTTCGCGCACGAGCGCGGAGCCACAGGCGTCGGTGCCGTCGCCCAGGCCGTTGCCGAGGTCGCGGTACTCGGACTCGGTGGCCGCGATCAGGATCACGGGACGCCGCCCGGGGCTCGGCAGGACACCGCCGAGCAGCGGCTTGACCCGTTCGACGCCGAGGTCGGCCTCACCGCGCATCTCCTGGATCTTGGCGATCGGCAGTGTGCTGAGGATCGTGCAATGCGTCGTGCGCACGAGCCACGGCCGCTTCAGGTCGCTGTGGAACTGGTTCGCTTCCTTCTCATCGACCCAGCGCGTCGCACTGATCGGGAAGTAGCGCTTGCCGGCCTGCTCGAGATACTTCGCCTCGATCAGTTCGCCGGTCTCGGGGTGGCGCACCATGCCCTTCATCAGGGCGACCTTCTCGTCCTTCGTCACGACCTCGCCGTCGTGGTGGAAGACGCCGCGCTTGGCATCGTCGACGTGGTCGGGCTCGACCCAGATGCCGGCGACCTCGACATAGCCCTTGGCGGCGTATTCGGCCGCCTGGGCCTTCTTGCGCAGCGCGTCGGCTTCCTTGGCGGGCAGCCATTTGCCTTCGACGAGTTCGTTGCCGAGCGCGTGGTTGGCACCCTCGTGATCCGGCTTCAGCTTGAGCACCGCCTGGAAGATGCGCTTGGCGTCGTTGGCCAGTTCCTTGTCGGCGGCCCACTGGCCGGCTTCGAACAGCGCGTCCGGGTCCTTCTTCGCCGCAGCCTCCTTCGTGCGCAGCTCCTGCTTGAGCTTCGCCGGGGACTGCGCGAGGACCGGAACCGCCAGGGTGAAGAGGGCGAGGAACAACCGGAGGGGTGCCTTCATGGTCGTGCAGCAGAGGGTGACGCGGGCCGCGGTCTGTCGGATGGTCGCGCGACGCGAGCGCTCGGCAGACGATCGGTCCCTGGAGACTCGCGGTCCTGGCCGCGAGGGGACCCGACATGATCCGCCACCGAGCGGGGCCGTGTCCACAGGGCAGCGGTTCGTCGGGTCACGAAGAGCCAGCGGAGCGACGCTTGTGCTCGGGGGCGAACCGCGACCACGACTCCATGCGCTGGCTCGGTCGCAGGTTCAGGTAGGGCGTCCAGCGCGGCCGGGTCGGTGGTCGCAGCAGGTGCAGGCCCGCCTCCTTCAGCGTGCGGTCGGCCTTGCGCGCGTTGCAGCCGACGCAGGCGAGCACGCAGTTCTCCCACGATGTGCTGCCGCCCCGCGACCGCGGCAGCACGTGGTCGACGCTCAGGTGGTCGGTGTTGCAACGCCTGCCGCAATACTGGCAGGTGAAGTCGTCGCGCAGGAACAGGTTGCGGCGGGTGAACGGGGCCTGATGGCACGGCACCCGGTCGTATTGCACCAGCAGCACGACCTCGGGTGCCGCCAGCTGCACGCTCGGCGAGCGGATCGCGAGGTGGCGGTCGACGATCGGCTGGCCGAGCCATTCCGAGAAGGTGAAGGTCGACAGCCGCTCCGGGCAGACGACGCGCGCGGCGTCGCGGAACACCATGCAGATGGCGCGGCGCACGGTGGTCACGTGGACCGGGCGCCAGGAGCGGTTGAGCACGAGAGTGGCCCTCTCGAGCAGATTCGCTCTTCGAACTGGGTCGCATGCCCGCATACAGCACTCAGGGTCCGGCCGGACCTGATGCCGTAGGCCCGCGGAGCGCGCAGAGTCTATGCCGCGGTGGCGGATCGGGGAAAGCCCTTCCGCAGGGTCGTCGGGCCGGCAACGGTGCATCGCCGTGGTTGCCTCGCTCGCAGTGCATAGCTAGACTTCGCCCCCCTTTCGCCCGGCACGCGGCTTCCCACGCACTTTCCAAGAGGTTCCCCATGACCACTCCAAGCACAGCTGCTCGGTTGTGCGCGTTCGCCGTCACCGGCCTGTTGGCGCTCACCAGCGGGTGTGAGACGGGCGCCGACCGGGCCGGGTACGGGGTCAACGCGACCCAGTTCCAGGACATGGTGGTGCCCGCGGGCCTGCGCTTGCGGGACCGTGGCCACGAGAGCTACTCGCGCCAGGAAGCGGGGTGGCGCATGGGCCACTTCGTCTATGTCGGCGCGACGGGGGTCGAAGAGGCGGCGGGCTACGTGCGGCAGCGCATGCCGCAGCACAGCTGGAAGATGGTGAGCGAGGACGTCACCGCGGACCAGGTTGCCCGCATGCGATTCGAACGCGGTATCTACTCGGCCGAATACACCTTCCAGCGCCGCGACGGGTCGACGCAGATGGTGGTCGTCTACAACACTGACTACTCACGCCGCTGAAACCGGCCGACTCTCCAAGCATGTCTGCACAGCCCCCCACCGCTCTCGAAGGCACCCAGGCACCCAGCCAGATCGAATTCCTCTGGGAGCGGTACCGGCCACTGGCCTGGACCGTGCTCGCCGCGCTGCTGATCGCACTGGCCGGCAATTACGGCTGGAAGTATTTCGAACAGAAGGCCACGGATGCAACGTGGTCCACGTTCGCAGCCACAACCGGGCTGGACGAGGCCTACAAGAAGGAACAGAAGTCCTTCGTGCAAGTCAGTCTGACTGAAGAGCTTAGATCAATGGATCTGGCCAAGCTCGAGGCCGGGCTGGCAACCGCCAACGATGCCCAGAAGCCGTTCCTGTTGTTGGCGATTGCCCGCAAGGCCATGTTGGATGGCAAGTGGGATCGCGCCGAGGCGGCTCTGTCCGAACTGGAGACCAAGTACCCCAACCACTCTTTGGTCCAGACGACGGACTACCCGCTCCAGGTGCGCGAGCAGCTCGATCCGAAGGCAAAGGCCACCAACCCACAGAAGCCTCCCCCGCTCAAGCCGGCCGTCGCTGGCAGCGCCGTGGGGCGCATGCGGGCAGAGATCATCGCTGCGCGTGCATACAGCCGACCGCCTCAGTTCCAGCGGATCGAGCCGGCTGCGGATGCCAAGAAGGTCAAGTTCGAGCTGTCGAACGGCGCCAGCTGGGTGGTTGCCCTGATGGCGGAACAGGCACCGAAGCATGCCGAGGCGTTCTTGAAGCGAGCTGCCGAGGGCTACTGGGTCGGCATGGCGGTCGACGAGATCCAGCGTCCCACCGAGTTCTCCGGCCAACCCCGGCAGCTGCACCTCGGCTACGCCTCCACGCGCGAGGACGACCGCACCAAGTGGACGACGACGGATCCGAGCCCGGAGCCGCTGGAGTTCGAGGCTTCGGCGCTCAGCAACTTCCCCGGCGCGGTTTCGGGCCAGAGCGAGGCCGATGGCAAGTCCTGCGCGGATCGCTTCTGGATCGTGGCGGACGACGCGCCTCGCTTCGATGGCGACCGAGTGGTCTTCGGCTATGTGGTCGAGGGTCTCGACCAGGTGAAGCGCATCTGCGACGAGTCGATGTCCGCTCAGGAAGAGCAGGCAGGTCGCGGCCGGCCCACCGAGAACATCCGGGTCACCGCCGTGACCGTGCTGCCGTAGGAGGCAGAGGTCGACCGACCGGCTGTGCCGGGTGGCGGCCCCGGCCAGGCCGCGTTTCGGTCCCGATTGGCCGCGCGGCCCTACGAGCCCTTGAGCCGCTGGAAGACGCGCTCGAACTCGTCCCGGCCGGCACAGTCGATCACGATCTGGCTGCGCTTGCGCCCATAGCGGATCGTGACAGGGGTGCCGAGCGACTCCACCAGGCTCTCCTCGAGCTCGTTGAGCCAGACGGGCCGGGCCCGGGTTCCCGCGCTCTTGGTGGGCTTGCCCTTCGAGGCCTCCAGGGCCTCTTTGACCCGGGCCTCCAAGGAGCGGACAGACAGGCCGGCGCGAATCGCCTCGTCCGCCGCCACCACCATGGCATCCGCGTCAGGCAGGGCGAGCAGACTGCGAGCGTGCCCCATGCTCAGTGTTCCACGTGAAACATGCTCCTGGACCGCGGGCGGCAGGTCCAGCAGCCGAAGGAAGTTCGCCACCGTGGATCGGTCCAGCCCCACCTGCGTGGCCACATCCTCCTGGGTCGCACCCAGCTGGTCCATCAGCAGCCGGAATCCCCGGGCCTTCTCGATCGCGTTGAGATCCTCGCGCTGGAGGTTCTCGACCAGGCCGAACACCGCGGACTCCTTGTCCGAGATGCTCCGGATCAGCACAGGCACCTGGCTCAGCCCGGCTAGTTGGGCGGCGCGCCAGCGGCGCTCACCGGCGACAATCTCGAGGTGGTCCCCTTGGCGCCGTGCGAGAATCGGTTGGAGCAGCCCGCTCTTGCCGATCGAGGCCGCAAGTTCCTTCAGCTCGTCTGCCCCGATGGTCTTGCGCGGCTGATACGGGCTAGGTCGCAGCTGCCCGAGCGGCGCCAGGAGGATCTCCTCCTGCGGGGCCTTGGCCGAAGCCGTTGCCTCGGAGCGGGCCGCCGCTGTGGTCGCGGGTGCAGCGGGAGGATTCCCACCACGGCCACCGGACAAGAAGAAGTCGAGACCTCTACCGAGACGACGATCAACCATGCAACAGCTCCCGTGTCAGCTCCGCGTAGCAGAGCGCTCCCTTGGACCATGGACAGTGCTCGAACACTGACTTGCCGTGACTCGCAGCCTCGACGAGGGCCGAGTCCCGGAAGATGACAGACTGCAGCAGGCCGCTACCCAGGTTGCTGCGCAGGTCCTCGAGGACCTCGAGCGCGATTGGTTCGCGGCTGTCGACCATCGTCGGCAGCACGCCCCGCAACCTGGCCTTGCCCGGAAACCTTTGCGCGGCGGTCTCCAGAGAGGCCAGCATCTGCGAGAGGCCGTGCATCGAGAAGAACTCGGCTTGGACGGGTACGACGACCTGGTCGCTGAGCTGCACGCCCGCCCAACCCCAAGCATCCATGCGGGGCGGGCAATCGATCACGAGCCAATCCACAGCTTCCTGCAGCTGGCGGCTGACCTCTTCGAGGCCCTGGACGTCGACGGTCTCCCCGGGTGCCATAGCAACACCGGCTCCAGCCGAAGGTAGCAGCCACAACCCCGCTGCGACCGGGACCAGCAGGCCCATCAGCGGTCCCGCCGAGCTGGGGGGAGTCATCCTCTGCAAGGCGACAGTTGCATTGCCCTGAGGATCAAGGTCCCAGAGAGCGACCCGCTTGCCGGCGAGCGCGAGGCCGTGCGCCAGATGGATGGCAGTCGTCGTCTTGCCGACCCCGCCCTTTTGATTCGCCAGTACGATGGACTGCAACGCAAACCCCGCTTGCCACAACGGCCCTGCCCGGGGCCGCTCCAACTCGATCCTAGCGACCGATGCGTCGCTGCGCGATGGGATCGAGTTGGAATCTGACTGTGCAATCCCGGCCGCGAGCGGCTATCCGTAGGTGGAACACGATGGGCGCAAATCTGCGACGCACCTGGATCGCCGCGATCGCGCGACTCCGCCAAGCAGGGGTGGGCCCTTGGATCGTGTTCCTTGGCTGGGGCGTGTTCTGCACCGCGCAAGAAGCGGCCGTCCTGAGGACGTCGGGCATCCTGCTGCGTGAGCCCGCCATGTGGGTCGGAGCCGCGGCCCTGTGGGTTATTTTCGTTATACCGCAAATAAGACGGGCGGCCGCCGGGGTGGGCTTCGCCACCAACACCCTGCTGCTGTTGGTGGTGACGGGCGCCACCGTCGGGTGCCTCGAGCTCGCGAACCTGATCGCCGGCGGCATCGCTTCGGGTCCGGGTCCGGTGACTTCCGCGGCGTGGTTCCTGATGGCGCTGGTCCCGGTGAGCCTGGCGCTCGCCGTGGCCGCGCGGGTGGACCCCGAGACAACAGCACAAAGCATTATAGATAAGATGCTTGTGTTCCTTTCGGCTGGCCCGGCCGCCGTGGTCGTCACCGCAGCGTGGTCGGCCGTCGAGGTGTCCTCGCTGGTGGCGGCAACTGGACTGTCGATCTGCGCCAGTCTGGTGCGGATGATCGCCCCGAGCGGCGAACCGCGGCCGTGGGCGCCCACCAGGAAACACACATGAGGATCGGCATTCTCGGGGACATCCACGCCAACGCGGAGGCGCTGCACGCGGTCGTGGCCGCGATGCGCAACGACGGCGTCGAGCAGTGGGTCCAGGTGGGGGACATCGTCGGCTACGGCCCGGAGCCGTCGGTCTGCATCGACATCGTCAAGGAACTCGACTGCGTGACGTGCCTCGGCAACCACGACGCCGCGGTGCTCGATCGACTCGACACGTCCTACTTCAACAACTTCGCGCGGGCCGCGATCCACTGGACCCGGCCGCGACTGCGTCCGAGCGACCTCGAGTTCCTGAGCAGCCTCGAACTGGTCGTGCGACGGCCGCCGTACACCGTCGTGCACGGCACCATGCACCTGCCGGAGCAATTCGGCTACGTGATCTCCCCGGTCGAAGCGCTCGACTCGCTCGAGCATCAGGACACGCAACTGTGCTTCGTCGGTCACTCGCACGTGCCGGCGATCTACCTCCGCCGCGAGGCCTCGCCCGAGGACATCCACGTGGTGCCTCACTCGGAGGCGGAGATCTCGTATCGCGGCTTCGACCGTGTGCTGATGAACGTCGGCAGCGTCGGCCAGCCCCGCGACGAGGATCCGCGCGCGGCCTACGGCTTGGTCGACACCGAACAGGAGATCGCCGCGATCCGGCGCGTGCACTACGACATCGCTGCCGTGCAGAAGAAGATCCGCGACGCGGGTCTGCCCGAAGTCCTCGCCAACCGGCTCGCCCTCGGGGTCTGACGGCATGCGCGTGATCCTCGCTGCGCTGGCGACGACTGTCGTGGCTGCGGCCCAGAAATGGCACGAAACGGTCGGGCACAGCCCCGCCGGCACGATCGAGCTGCAGCAGACGCTGAAGGACGTCGGTGCCGATGCGAAGATCCTGCTGGTCGCCTCGCACCCCGACGACCGCTACGTGCTGCCTGCCGTCTGGCTGCGGTACCGCTTCGGCCTGCGCGTCGCGGTCCTGCTGGCCACGCGCGGCGGTGGTGGCCAGAACCCAAGTGGCCCGGAGACCGGCGACGCCCTCGAACGCATCCGCACGCTGGAGACCGAGGCGGGATGCTCCCACTTCGGGGGCCAGGTGTGGTACCTCGATCGTCCCGACGCGGGCTACCGCCGATCCGCTGCCGAGACGTTCGCCGAATGGGGCCGCGAGTCGACCCTGCGCGACCTCGCGCGACTCGTGCGCACGATCCGCCCGGACTGCGTGCTCAGCACCCACAATGCCGAGGAGTCGCACGGTCATGATCTGGCGCTGGTCGAGTTGCTGCCCGCTGCCGTGGAACTCGCGGCGGACCCGGCGTTCGTGGCGGATCGACCGCCGCATCGGGTGGGGGCGTTGTGGCTCGGGGCCGGCAGCACCAACACGGCATCCACCCTGCGCGTCGACGCCGAGACGCTGGAGCCGGTGCGCGGCGCGAGCTTCCGTCGGCTCGCCTACGACATCTTGCGCGACGCGCACACGAGCCCGGGGCCACCCGCACCGATCGACACGGTGTTCGAGCCCGAACTGCGCCTGGAGCCCCGCCTCGCCGCGCGCGCCTCACGCCACCAGCCTGCAGGCCTCGGGCTGCGGTCCATCTTCGATCCCGACCTGTGGCCCGGCGCCGGCGCACGAGCCGCCGAACTCGAGCGACTGCTCGCCGAAGAACTGCCGCGTCGCGTCGCGTGCGGCGAGGCGCCGATGGAACTGGCGCGCCAGGTGCTGCTCGAGCTCCGGGCCCTGGCCGTCGACCTGACCACCGATGCGGCGATGGTCGAGGTGCGCGACCGGCTGCAGCGCCGCATCGAGGCGCTGGAGAAGCTGGTGCTGCTGCTGGCCGGCGTGCAGCTCGAACTCGACGTGCCGCCCGGCGCCGTCGTGGTGGCGGGCGAGGACTTCGCCGCGACGGTGCGCGTGCATGCGCCCTCGGGCGCGGCGATCGAGTTGCGGGTCGCGGGGCTGGGTGGCGTCGTGGCCGACCTGGACCCCATCGACGAGGACGGATCCGGCCGCAGCTACCGCAACGGCATGCGGGCGCAACTGACCGTGCGGGTTCCCCTGGCGACCGAAGTCGAGCCGGATCCGATGGCGCGCCGTTTCCGTGGCGATCGCTTCGAGCCGCCGGTGCGCGTGCGGTTCTTCGTGTCGACCGACGGGATCGAGGTGCCGTATGACCTGACCGTGCCGGTCGCGGAGCGCGCACCGGTCGCCCTGTCTGTCGTGCCGCCCATGCTGCTGCTGCCGGCGACGCGGCGCGCCCTGCAATTCAGCGTCGCCGTGACGCGCCATTCGCGGGTTCCGGTCACGGGCGAACTCGAGGTGCGAGCGCCGGCCGGCTACGCGATCGAGCAGGAGCGCCGCAACGTCGTGTTGCGGGAGGTGACCGGCGACCTGTTCGGGTTCGAGGTCACGGCGGCGCGCGAACGCAAACCCGGTGTCGACGTGTTCCGCATCCGGCTCGGTGGCACCCGTATCGCCCTGCCGGTGCACAAGGTCGACGTCCAGATCGACCCGAATCTGCGCATCGGCCTGCTGCGCAGTCGCGACGACACGCTGCCCGGCATCCTCGGCGCGGGCGGGCTCGGTCTCACCTGGTCGGACCTCAGCGATGCCGACATCGCGGTCGCGGACCTGCGTTCGTTCGACACCATCGTGGTCGACGTGCGCGCCCTGCGGGACCGTCCCGATGCGCGCCGCGGCTTCCGGCGACTGCTCGAGTTCGCCGCGGGCAAGGGGCGACGCCTACTCGTCTTCTATCAGAAGGACACCGAGTTCCACCCGGCCGGCGAAGGCTTCCTCGGGGCGCCGTTCCAGCCGTTCCAGGTGGGTCGGTCGCGGGTCACCCGCGCCGATGCACCCGTCACGATCCTGCGCCCCGAGCATTCGCTGCTGCAGCGACCCAATCGCATCGTGCCCGGTGACTGGGACGGGTGGGAGCAGGAGCGGGCCCTGTATCTGCCCGCGAGCCACGCCGCTGCCTACGAAGAGGTCCTCGAGATCCACGATCCTGGCCAGCCGCCCGAGCGCGGCGCGCTGCTCTACGCCCGTACGGGCGACGGCGAGTACGTCTACTGCGCGCTCGCGCTGTGGCGGCAGCTGAAGAAGCTGCACCCGGGCGCGGTGCGGATCCTCGCCAATCTGCTGTCGCCCGATCGGCGGCCCTGATCGATCGGCAGCCCGGATCAGCGCCGCCAGGTCGCCGGCTGCAACGCCAGGTACCCGATCACGGTCGCGGCGAGGAACGACGACAGCGCCAACGTCGCCGAGCCGGTGCCGAACCACACCAGGCCCGACCAGCACAACAGCGCCAGACAGATCGCCATCAGCGAGGTCCGCTGGCCGGTGCGCATCGCCGGCGAGGGGTTCGCCGCGGCATCGGTTGCCCCTTCGGCGGCCGCCGCGGGCGGCAGCGCGCCGGCGACCTCCAGCGCGGCCCGGATCCGTTCGACCTCGCGCGCGAGGTCTTCGAGCGCGTGCGGCAGGTCGACGAGTCGTTCGAGTTGTTCGCTGTGGAAGGCGACGGTCGCGGCCAGCTCCTCGAGGTCTTCGCCGGCCACCGGCACGAGGTCGTCCAGCGGCGCGCCGGATCCCGTCGGCGCCGCGCCGAACTCGCCATCGCGAAACCAGGTCGCGACGTCGCTGTCGGCCAGCACGATCGGGTTGTCGCGCAGCATCGACTCCTCGGTGATCGCTTCCTCCGCGGGCCGCGCACCGATCGCCTGCGGCCCCAGCTCGACGTCGGCCTCTTCCATGGCGAGCCGCAGCACGTTCTCGAGGTCGCCGTCGAGGTCGGCGACGAGGGCGGCGAACAGCGCTGCGACGTCGGCATCCGCCACCACGTCCGCCGTGTCTGCCGCGGCAGCCGTGCCCGCACCGCCGTCGGCGGCGCGCCGCAGGAACGAACGGATCCGACGCGGACTCAGCAGCACCGCGGACTTGCCGATCGTCGCGAGCCGCGCCCCGAGTTCGGCGCGCAGCGCCTCGTCTGCCACCGAGAACACCTGCTCGCCCGCAGCGTCGTCAACGGGCACCTCGGCGACCGGCTCGAGCGAGCCATCGGCCAACCATGCCGCCACCTGCGTCGATGCGACCTCGAGGCGCGCCAGGTCGGAGCGTGTCAGCAGGTGCTGCAGCAGCGATGCAGTCGGTGACGTCATGGATGGCGGCGGCCCTCGAGCGGGCGCTTGCAGGCTTTTTCGACTGCACGGCCGGGCCGGTTGAGGCCGGCCTTCGCCGCCGCTCAGGGCGCCCCTGCCATCGACGACTCCGAGCTCAGGGCAGCCGCGGGAATCGCATCTCGGCCACCTTGCCCCGCACGAGCCTCACTTCGCGGGTCGCGCCGGCATTGCGCAGCAGGTGAAACGCCTGCGCGTCGACCATCGAGTAGTCCCCGTTGTCGTAGAGCAGTTCGAGGCGGATGCCGGGCGAGTGGTCCGTCAGCACCCGGATCTCGACGACGCTGCGCGCACTGATGGACTGGGTGGCGCCGTCGGGTGTCGTGTAGCGCAGTTCGGACATCGGCAGGACCGCCGTGACCTCGTCGGCGGCGGCCTTCTCCTGGCCTTGCGGCACCATCGACAATGCGGCGACCAACGGAACGGGGAGCAGCAGTTTCCAGGCTTTCATGGCGGGATCGGAAGATGGACTGGGGATCACCGGGGCCCTTCCCGGCGCGTGGAGCCGAGACTATGACGCCTCCTTGCCCGCGTTCCTGCCAGCAAGATCCGGACCTCGGGGCGAGTCGGGCTCGTCGGTCGCACGCGACGTGCAGCGCCGGTGGTCCTGGCCACTCTCGGGTCTGCTGGTGCTGCTGCTCGCGGCGTGTGGCGGCGGCGGGTCGCCGAACTCGTCGGCGCTCGTGTCCGACGGCGACATGGCCCAGGTCGTCGCCGGCACCGGCGAACCATCCCTCGCGGCCGTCGAGAGCGTGCGCCACGAGGTCGACGCGGAACTGCCGGCGCTGCTCGAGCTGTTCCACCGCGTGCCCGAGCATCGGTTCTTCGTGCACGTACATGCGGCGCGCAGCTCGCTGCCCGACTCGCTGCTCGCGCAGTTGCAGCCGGACTCGCCTGGCTTCGCCCTGCTCGGCCGGCATCAGATCCACCTGGTGTGGGGCGAACTGCGCCGCACCGGCTCGAGCCTGCGCGGCGTCGTCGTGCACGAATTGACCCACGAACTGCTCGACCAGTTCGTAGCGCCCCACGGCAGGCTGATCCCGCGCTGGTTCCACGAAGGCCTCGCGCAGAGCCTGGCCGGCGACATCTACCTCGGCGCCCGCGAAGAGGACCTCGTCTGGCGCCTGGCGACCAACCGGCTGCTGTCGTTCGGCGACCTGCGGGCCGACTTCCCCGAGGAGCCGACCGAACTGCGCATCGCCTACGCGCAGAGCTACTCCTATGTGGCCTGGCTGCAGCGGGAGTTCGGCCTCGAGACACTGCTGACGATCGCCAGGTCCGCGGACAACCTGACGTCGTTCGAGCGCTCCCTGGTGGGGCGCACGCGCCGCACGACCCTCGAGCTGGAGGATGCGTGGCGGGACCATCTGCAGCACGCCTCGGGTGCGATCTGGCGCGTGGTGCTCGGCCAGTGCTTCAGCCTGGCGATGGTCGGCGCGCTGCCGCTGCTGGTGCTCGCCCTGATCCGCCGCCTCGCCGCGGACCAGCGCGCTGCCGCGCGACTGGCGCGCAGCGAGGACGTGATCGAGCCCACGCCAGCCGACGAGTCGCCGTTCGACGCCGGCTCCGAGTCCGACTCCGTCGATGGATCACAAGGTCGATCCGCCCCGTGAACTGGTAAAAGACGTGGCGTGATCCCACCGTCGCCACTGTGCTCACGCGCCGCGAGAGCCGCCGTTCTCCTGACAGCCGTCGCCGCCTCGGGGTGCATGGCCCACCAGCACTCGATCGGCCTCGGCGCCACGGGCACCGGCGTCGAGACGGCGCGGCAGTACTACGTGCTGTTCGGCTTCGCCAAGGTCAACGAGGTCGACCCGCAGCGCATGGCCGGCGGCCTGACGAGCTACTCGATCGAGACGAGCTACGGTTTCCTCGACCTGCTGCTGGCTCCGTTCCTGCTGCCCCTGACCGCGACGTCGCGCACGGTCGTGGTTCGCACCTGACGCCCGATGGTGCTCGAACTGCAGTTCCTCGGTGCAGCGCGGCACGTCACCGGTTCCAAGCACCTGTTGCGGGTCGGCGACGACAGCATCCTGCTCGACTGCGGTCTGGTGCAGGGGCCGCGTCGCATGGCCGACGCCGCGAACCGCAAGCTGCCGATCGCCGGCCGCGACGTCGCGGCCGTGGTGCTGTCGCACGCGCACATCGACCACTGCGGCGCCCTGCCGCGGCTGGTGAAGGACGGCTTCGCCGGGCCCATCTGGTGCACCGACGCCACCGCCGACATGCTCGGCATGATGCTCCGGGACTCGGCGCACATCCAGAGCCAGGACGCGCGGCACCTGCGCCGCCGCGGCCACGACTACGAGCCCCTCTACGACCAGGAGGACGTCGAGCGCACGCTGCGGCTCGTGCGCGGCGTCCCGTATCACCAGCCGACCGAGGTCACCAAGCAGCTGCGGGTCGAGTTCCTGGACGCCGGCCACATCCTCGGCGCCGCGATCGTCGTGCTCGATGCGCACGTCGACCACAAGCAGCGCCGGATCGTGTTCACCGGCGACCACGGCCGCAAGCACCTGCCGATCCTGCGCGATCCGGAGCCGATCCCGCCGTGCGACGTGCTGATCACGGAGTCGACCTACGGCGACCGCGTCCACGAGCAGCGCGTCGACATGATGGCCGCGCTCGCCCGCATCGTCGACGAGGAACTGCAGGACGGCGGACGCGTGATCGTGCCGGCATTCTCGGTCGGTCGCACGCAATCGGTCGTGATGTTCCTGGGTCAGCTGATGCGCGAAGGCCGCCTGCCGCAGCTGCCGATCCACGTCGATTCGCCGATGAGCCGCGAGGCGACGAAGATCATGAGCCGGCACCCGGACCTGTTCGACGACGAGACCCGCGCCCTGATCGCGTCCGGCCACAGCCCGTTCTTCTTCGACGGCGTGCACTACGTCGCCGACGTCGAGGAGAGCAAGGCGCTGAACCAGGAGCGCAGCGGCGTCATCGTCGCGGCGTCCGGCATGTGCGAGGCCGGCCGCGTGCTGCACCACCTCGCGCAGAGCATCGGTCGCAAGCAGGACTGCGTGCTGATGGTCGGCTACCAGGCCGAGGGCACCCTCGGCCGCAAGCTGCTGGATGGCCAGAAGCAGGTGAACATCTACGGCGAGCCCTACGACGTGCACTGCAAGGTCCGCTCGATGCCGGGCCTGTCGGCGCACGCCGACTGGCAGGAACTGCTGGGCGCGAGCCGCCACCTGGCCGACAAGTGTCGTCAGGCCTTCGTCGTGCACGGCGAAGACGAGGCCGCCGAGGCGTACGCCAGCCGACTGCGCAACGCCGGCTTCCGCGAGGTCGTGGTGCCGAGCAAGGGCGATCGCCACGAGATCCGATGACGCGCGTGCCCTTCGTCAAGATGGAGGGCGCCGGCAACGACTACGTGTTCGTCGACGGCATCCAGAACGTGTTGCCGCTCGATCGCGCGCCCGGACTCGCGCGCCGCTGGTCGGACCGCCACCACGGCATCGGCGGCGACGGCCTGATCGTCGTCGTGCGCGGCGAGTCGGCGCCCGTACGCATGCTGATGTGGAACGCCGATGGCTCGCGCGGCGCCATGTGCGGCAACGGACTGCGCTGCGTCGCCCGGCTCGCGCATGCACACGGCCACGTCGCCGCGCGTCGCTTCGACGTCGAGACCGACGCCGGACCGCGCGCGGTCGAACTCATGGACGGCAGCGACGACGTGCGCACCTGGATGGGGGTCGTGCGCTGCGCCGCGGCGATCACGCTGTCGCTCGCGCAGCGTGAGGTGACGATCGTGCCCGGCGATGCGGGCAACCCACACGCGGTCGTGTTCGTCGACGACGTCGAACGCGCCGCAGTGCTCGAGATCGGTGCCGCCCTGCAGCGGCATCCGCACTTCGCCGATGGCGTCAACGTCGAGTTCGTCCAGGTGATGGCGCCGGACCGCCTGCGCCAGCGGACGTTCGAACGCGGCAGCGGCGAGACGCTGGCCTGCGGCACCGGGGCCGCGGTCGCCGTCGTGGCCGCGCGTGCGGCCGGCCACGTTCGCGGCGATCGGACCACCGTCGACCTGCGCGGCGGCACGCTGCAGGTGATCGGCACCGGGAGTTCGCTTGCGATCGAAGGCCCGGCCCGTACCGTCTACGTGGGTGAGGTCGAACTGTCCGAGTCGTTCGGACCGGGCGACCAGCACCGGTAACTCAGTGCCGAGGTAGGAACCGTGGCCCACTTGATCTGGATCGTCCCGCTCGCCGTCGTCGCGTTGATCGCCCTGTGGTGGATCGCCACCTACAACGGCCTCGTCTCGCGGCGCAACGAGACCAAGAACGCCTGGAGCCAGATCGACGTGCAGCTCAAGCGGCGCTACGACCTGATCCCGAACCTGGTCGAGACCGCGAAGGGCTACATGAAGCACGAGCGCGAGACGCTCGAGGCGGTGACCCGCGCGCGGCAGACCTGCGTCGATCTGCAGAACGCCGGCAACATCGGCGAGCTGGCCAAGGCCGAGGGCGCGCTGACGCAGTCGCTGCGCGGTTTCTACGCGGTGGCAGAGGGCTACCCGGACCTGAAGGCCAACCAGAACATGCTGAGCCTGCAGGAGGAACTGACGTCGACCGAGAACCGCGTCGGCTTCGCGCGGCAGGCCTACAACGACGCCGCGATGCGGCTGAACAACGCGGTCGAGCAGTTCCCCGCATCCGTGGTCGCAGGGATGGGTGGCTTCAAGCAGGCCGAGTTCTTCGAGGTCGAGGCCACCGAGGAGCGCAAGGCCGTCAAGGTCTCGTTCTGATCCGTCGACTCCGACCCCACTGTCGCGGGGGGCGGATTGCAGCTACAAGCCTTCGCATGCGGCGCGGCAACGGTGCACGACGGTTCCCCTCCTGGCGGATCGCCGCAGCCACCGCGGCCGTCTGCCTCGCCGGTGGCGTCGGCGCGCAGCAGCCGGCGCAGCAGGACTTCGCGGCGGTCGAGCACTGGCTCCGGTCGGACCAGACCGAGCGCGACGGCCTCGAAGCGGCGGTGAAGGAGCTGTTGGCGGACGCCCCGGCCGGGTGCGCCTGGCTCGGCGCCGAGTTGCGCCGCGACGTCGGGCGCGACCGCAAGAAGGGACTGGAGGCGATGGTCTCGCAAGTCACGCTGGAGTTCCTGCAGCGGCAGAACCGCAGCGGCGTGCGCTTCGCCGGCCAGTTCGATCCGCTGCGGCCGCTGCAGCCGCAGGTGGGCGAGTTCCTGTTCGGCCTGCTGCTCGACACGCCGCAGTGGTATCCGGACTCGCACCGCTCGCGCCTGATCCCGGCGCTGCGCGACCTGCAGCCGGGCTCACCCGGCGAGCCGCTGGTCGGCCGCATCGTCGCCCTCGCCGAGAACCGGGCGATCGAACCGGAGCCGCTGCGCCGGGCGCTCGCCTGCATGCTGTGGCAATGGGGGCTCCCGCAGTTCGCGCAGGAGCGCATCGATGCGCTGGTGCAGCAGAGCACCGAAGGCGACGTCGAGGACCGCATCCGCGTGCTGCTCGAGCTCGCCGAACTGCACTACGAACTGCGCGAGTACCGCAGCGCCGCGGCGACCCATCGATCGGCACAGGCGATGGCGAAGGCCTCGCACCTGGCGCTGAAGCCGATCGACTGGTACCAGTCGGCGTGTGCGCACGCGCTGATCGGCGACGTCGACCGTGCCTTCGACGCGCTGCGCGAGTGCGCCGCCCTGCAGGCATCGCCGACCGTCGACAGCTCGCTCAAGCTGCTGCGCAGTCTGTTCGAGACCGACCCCGAGATCGCGGTGCTGCGCCGCGATGCGCGCTTCGCCGCGCTCCTGGTGGCGGCGTTCCCCGGCGAATCCGCGCCCCGGACCGGTCGCTGACGGCCTTGGCGCTGCCGCTCACGTTCCTGGTCGGCCTCGCGGTGCTGTTCGCGAACCGCGAACTGCTGCCGCCGATCGCCGGCAGCGGCCGGCTCGACGTGCTGGCGGCCTTCGGCCTGCTGCTCGCGACGCCGTCGGTGCTGGCCCTCGTGTCCTTGCGCCGCGTGCGCGCCGAACTGGTCACCGGCCGGCTCGGCAGCGTGCCGCCGCGCGCGCTGTTGCGGCTCTCGGCGGTGGCGACGCCGCTGTCGCTGCATCTCGTGCTCGGTCCCGGCGGCTGGTCCGAGCTGGCGTCGCGCTGGTCGGGCGGCAGCGAACTCGCCGACATCCTGTTGCTGCTGCTGCCGTTGTTCGCCGCCGAAGTGCCGCGTCTCGTCGTCGCCACCGCGGCCGACGTGCACCTGGAGTTCGCACACGAACTCGTCGGCAGCCGGCGCATCGATGCCGCGATGCTGCCGCGACTCGTCGAGACGTTGCCGGCGGTGCGCGGTCGCCTGAGCTGGCCGCTGTTGCTGGTGATGCCGTGTGTGCTGTTCGGGGCGGCGATCGATCTGCTGCAGCTCGATCGCCGGCTCTACACGTTGTTCGTGGCCACGACGCCTGGCGCGACCATCGGCACGCTGGCGTTCTTCCTGCTCGCCGCGGCGCTGCTGCCGTTCTGGTTCCGGATCGCGTTCGGCATCGAGCGCGTGGTGCCCGAGCCGGCCGGATCGAGGTTGCGCCAGACCGCCGCGATCCTCGGTTTTCCCCCGCGCCGGGTGATGTACCTGCCGACGGGCATGCGGGCGATGAACGCGATGATGGTCGGGCCGCTGCCGATCGGCCGCTTCCTGTGCGTCACCGACGGCCTCGTGCGCATGCTCGACGTCGACTCGCTGACCGGGGTCGTCGCGCACGAAGTGGGACATGCGCGCAAGGGTCACCCGCTGCTGCTGATGACGTTGGCGGCGGTGCTGCCGCTGCTGCTGCCCGCACCCCTGCGCCTGCTGCGGCTCGATGCGCTGGATCCCATCACGCAGGCGTTGTTCGCGCTGGCGGCCGTCGCGATCCTGTGGACCGCGGTGCGCGCCGTCGCGCACCGGTTCGAGCACGAAGCGGACGCGGCGTCGGTGGAGGCGCTCGGCGCCGGGCCGTGCACCCGCGCGCTGATGACCGTCTCGCGCGCCGCGATGCCGGTCACGCGCGGCATGCTGCGGCGCCACTTCACGCTGCACCCGGAAGAACGGTCGCGCTGGGAGTTCATGCGCCGCTACGAGGGCGAGCCGGCGTTCCGGGCCGCGTTCGAGGCGCGCGGTCGCATGTTGCGCGCCACCGCGGCGCTGCTGCTCGCCGTCGTCGCCTCCGCCGCGACCTGGGCCTGGACCGTCGAGTGGCCGCTGGAGAAGGCGGTCTGGCGCTTCCACGCCGGCGATTTCGTCGGTGCCAGCGCCGCCGTTGCGGCGGTCGGCGAGGCTGTGCCCGAACCGTGGCAACAGCCGTGGCGCCGGCTCGAAGACGAACTCGCCGTCGGTCTCGAACTCGCGCCGACGGCCGCCGATTGGCCGACCGCGCGCGCGGCGCTGTCGGTGTCCGCCTGGCCGCGCGGCGTCGAGGTGCTGCTGCGTTCCGGACCGCGCGATGCGCGGCCGTGGTTCGCGCTGGCGATCGAAGCCGATCCGGCGCTCGGGCTGGTGCGCCACGCGGTGCTCGACTACTGCGAGGCCGCCGCCGACCACGACCCCGAGCGCATGGCGGCGGCGGGCGCCATCGTGCGCCGCCTCGGCGTGCCCGCCGGGCTCGAAGCGGCGTTCGCCGAGCCGCCGCCGAGCGGCCAGTGAGACGACGCGATCCGTAGCACTCCATCCGTGAGGACACGGGCCCCGAGGCAGGGAACGTCGTGGCGACCCAGCCTCTCGCCGCTGAACTGCGGCGCGCAGCGCCGTCAGCTCCAGCGTGGGCGGGCGTAGCCGCCACCCCGCGCGTTCCCTAGTAGCGGTTGACCTCGACGGCCCAGGTCATCTCCTTCTGCCAGACCACGTTGCCGCGGCGGTCGAACTCGCGCACGCGGTTGTTCTCGGCGACCAGGGTGTTGCCGTTCGGCAGCCGGTCGGCATCGCTCGGCGAGTTGAGGCCGTTGAGTTCCCACACGACCTTGCCGTCGCGGTCGACCTCGATCACCGAACCCTTGTTGCGCAGCGTGATCAGCGTGTTGCCGTTGGGCAGGCGGTCGGCGTCGTGCGCGCTCGGCAGGTTCTTGATCTCCCACACGATCTCGCCGGCGGGGCTGACCTCGATCACGCGGTCCTTGAGCTGGTCGGCGATCAGCGTGTTGCCGTTGGGCAGCCGGTCGCAGTCGAACGGGCGGATGTCGTTCGCGTACGACCAGACGATGTTGCCGCCATGGTCGACCTCGATGACGCGACTGCCGAACGTGTCGGCGATCAGCGTGTTGCCGTTGGGCAGGCGATCGGCGTCGTACGGGTTCTTCAGATCCTCGAACATCCACACGGTCTTGCCCTTGCGGTCGACCTCCTGCACGCGGCTGACCGAGAACTCGGTGATCAGCAGGTTGCCGTTGTCGAGGCACTCGGCGTCCCAGGCGCCGAGGATCTCCTCGAGCACGAACACGATGCGGCCCTGGTCGTCGACCTCGACCACGCGGTTGTCGCTGTAGTCGGCGATCAGCGTGAAGCCCCACATGGCGCCGCCGCCGACGCCGAGTTCCATGCGCGTGACCTGATCGAGCGGGATCGAGGCCGCGCCGATCATCGGCACGCTGACCGCGAGGTGGTCGGACGAACTGTCGGCGACGAAGCCGATCAGCCGCTCGCCGCTGACCAGGTCGACGCGCGTGTAGATCGTCGCGTCGGGGTCCGTGACGCGCGGCCGCCTGAACAACAGGCCGGCGATGTCGTCGACGTCCAGCTCGTGCGAGTTCCCGCCGGCGAGATCGACCGTGAAGCGACTGCCGGTCGCGCTGCGCACGGTGCCGTCGAGGAACTGGCCGGTCGGCAGCCGCACACGATCGTGCTCGGACGACGCGCCGACCAGACGGTCCAGTTCCGGATCGATCGCGATGCCCTGCACCTCGGTACGCGGCAGCGCGAGGTCGCCGAACAGCTTGGACCGCACCCGCACGCTCTCGGGGTCCACGGCCAGCAGTTCGCCGGTGACCAGGCTGCCCTGGTTCAGGAACACGCGCACGCCGGTGATCGGCTGGGCCGCATGGCCGGGGAACTCGAGCGTGTCGCAGTCGGCGAACGCCACCTCGACGGCCGGCATACCCTCGATCGCGCCGAGCATGCGCAGGCTCTCGCCCAGGAAGCCGCCGAAGCCCGCCTCGAGCGGCTGTGGGTTCGGCAGCTTGAACTTCGCCCTGGTGGTCGCGCCGCCGTCCGGGGCCTCGATGCGCGCACCCGCCGCGAGCACCGGATCGGGGTGGGTCTTCAGGTCGGCGAGCAGCGACTTCGCGCCGGCGTCGTCGCGGCTGTGCAGCGCGCGGATCAACGCCATCGCCTCGGTGCGCGTCAGGGTCGCGCCCTCGAGCCGCGGGCTGCCGGCCGGCGGCCACAGCAGTTCGCGGCACACGGCCAACGCCCGATCGCCGCGCATGCGACCGAGCGCGGCGACCGCGGTCATGCGGTGGAAGCCGGCCTTGTAGACCAGCATCTGGACCACGGCGTCGACCTCGTCGTCGCCCCCGAGCTTGCCGAGCGCCCGCAGGGCGCTGTCGGCGATGCCCGGGTCGGTGTGGCCCAGCGCGCTGCGCAGCGCGCGCAGCAGCCGCGGATCCGCGTCGAGATACAGCGCCGTCGTCGCCAGGCCGCGCAGCAGCCGCCGTTCCCGGTCCTCCTGCTCGGTGCCCTTGGCCTGCAGCGCCTCGAGGATGCGCGTACACCGGATGCGCTGCTCGAGCACGTCGTAGTGCTCCTGCCGCTGCTGGATGCTCGCCAGTGCGCGGCCACCGACCTCGACCAGCGTGCGTTCCGCCTGTTCGCGCACCTGCCAGTTCGGGTCGCCGAGCTGATCGAGCAGGTGGTCGATCTTCAGCCGATACTCGCGGTGGTCCCCGTGCAGGCGCGCGACGATCGCGGTGAACGCCGATTCGCGGGCGGCCACCAGCCGCCCGACCTGCAGCAGCCGCGTCTGCAGGTCCTCGGACTGGAAGCCGGGGCAGGCGGCCACCAGCTCCTCGTCGGTCCATTCCTGCGCGAGCAGCGGGACGGCCGTCAGGGAGGCCAGGAGCAACGTGTGCAGAACGGGGCGCCGCATCGGGAAGAGTGTAAGGATCGGGAGACCGCGACGGCAGGTTCACCGTCGATCGTCCGGGTCGCTTGCCCGGTGTGGTGCGCAACGCGGGAATGCCGCGGGGGACTCGCTGGGTGACTGGCCACCACGTAGAGTCCGGACTGATCCCCTCCCGCGCGGCTGCCGTTCGAGAGCGCCGGCGCGTTCCCCGCCAGCGCCGGCTTGTCCCACCGCCATACTGCCCGTCCGAGGGCGCACCGAACGGAACGAAGGAAGTGCATCACCGCAGGTTGCATCCGGCATCGCGAGCGAGAATGTTCGCGGCCGTCCTGCTCGGGGCCGTCGTCGTGCCGGCGCAGCAGGTGCAGGCAGTGGTGCCGATCGGGGCCGTGATCCAGCCGGCCAGCGGCGCCAGCGACGACAGCGGGGTACCGGTGGAGATGTTCGAGAACCCCAACCTGGACCGCTACCTGCGGCGGGCACAGGCCTTCCTCGAGCGCGAGGACTACGCCGCGGCGATCCAGGTCCTGCAGGACGTGGTCGAAGGCCGCACCGTCGAAGTGGTCGGCAGCCCCGGCGAGGCGGCGGCCCCGGTCCCGTCGCCGATCCCGGGCGAGGCCGCCAAGGACCCGCCGCCGGGGCCGCGCACGCGCGACGAACTCGACGCGCGGCGCGCCGTGTTCTCGGCCGACGGGCGGCTGTACCGGCCGGTGCGGCGGCTGTGCCACGAACTGCTCGCGCGGTTGCCGGACATCGGCATCGAGCTCTACCGCGCCAACTACGAGGTCGCCGCCGCCGAGCTGCTCGAAGGCGCGCTGGCCGACGGTTCCGTGCCGGCGCTCGAGGCCGTGGCCAACCGCTACTTCGTGACCCTGGCCGCGGGCCGTGCGATGGTGCTGCTGGCGGACCGGCTGATGCACGAGGGGCGCTACCGGGCCGCGGTGCAGGTGCTGCGCGACCTCGTGCAGGTGTATCCGGTCGCCAGCCGCCGCCGGCTGGGCATCGACGACGTGTGGTGCGGGTTCAAGATCGCGCTGTGCCTGCGCCTCGCCGGTGACGCCGGCGCCGCGCGCAGCGAGGCCGAGGGCCTGGCCGCGCGCCACCCCGACGCGACGCTGCGCCTGCTCGGCGAGCTGCAGGCCGTCAGGGACCTGCCGACCAGCGAGGTGTTCGCCGACGTCGTGCTCGACCTCGTGGGGCCGGCGTCGACGGCGCCGACGATCAGCTGCCTCGACGCCGGCACCGACGAGCTGGTGCCGGTGTGGCAGTACCGCTTCGCCGATCCGGAGCCGTACCGCGAACCGAAGGCGGCGAACGGCGGCAACCGCGTGATCTTCGTCGACGACGGCATGCGTGCGACGACGATGCCGCACGCGTCGCGCTACGGCCCGGCGACCTGGGTGACGTTCGTGCCGGCGCCCGGCCACGGTGCCGACGACCTGTCGACCGAGCCGCGCGCGGTGTTCCTGGAACACTATCGACTGCGCGTAGCCGCCGCCGAGTCGGGGCTGCTGCTGGCCGAAGGCGACGGCGTGGATCGGCCGCCGATGCCGCGCGAGAACCACCCGCGCGTGCGCATCGCCGCCAGCGACTTCGCCCTGCTGCGGCCGGTGTGCGACGACACGCGGCTCTATGCCGTGCTCGGTCACAGCCGCAACACCACCTCGAGCGTCGAGTCCCTGAAGTCGAGCGAGCTGGTCGCCTACGAGCGCGGCTCGCTGCAGCGCGCCTGGTCGTCGGCGCAATGGCACGACGGCGACGACGGTCTGCGCGACGTGACGTTCCTCGCGGCGCCGGCGGTGTTCGGCGAACGACTGCTGCTGCCGGCGCTGCGGCGCGACGTCTACGAACTGCGCTGCCTCGACCGCCGTACCGGTCGACCGCTGTGGTTCGCGCCGATCCACGCCGGCGGCACGCCGTTCTTCAAGGCGCCCGGCGCGCCGGTCGTGGTGCGCGGCGGCGTCGCCTTCGTCGCCACCAACGCGGGCTGCGTCGCCGCGATCGACGCGTTCACCGGCGACCTGCGGTGGATCCGTCGCTACGAACGCAGCGACCCGCTGCGCTCGTTCCGGCGCAACAAGCGGGCGGATGGTGACGGCCAGATGCGATTCGGCGAGCAGTTCCTGCAGGCCGACCTGCCGGGGTTCGCGCCCAATCCCCTCGTCGTCGCCGACGGGCTCGTCGTGCTCGCCGCGTGCGATTCCGACCTGCTGCTGTGCCTCGACAGCGCGTCGGGCGAGCCGGTCTGGATGCTCGACGGGACGACGCGCCACGCGCCGTACGGCAAGCTGCGCGAACTGGTCGGCGCGACCGCCACCGAGCTCTACTTCGTCGCCGACAAGGCGCTGGTCTGCATCGAGCTGCGCGGCGGTCTGGTGAAGTGGGCGCGCGACCTGCCGGCGTCGACGAGCCGCAAGTCGGTGGGGCGGGGGCGCGGCACCGTCGTCGGCGACCAGGTGCTGGTCCCGGGCGATCGCGAGATCTTCGCCTTCGACGCGCACGGCGAGCTGGCGACGCGGCGGATTCCGCTGCCGCCGTTCGATCCGAGCCGCGATCCGTTGGACGGCTCGTTCGACATCACCACCGACGGGCCGCTGCTCGCCGTCGGCTACCAGGGCGGCGTCGAGGTGCTGAGTTCGCGCCCGGCGCTGCGCCGTCTCGCCGCGACCGTGACCGACGCATCGCGCCGCGCCAACCTGCTGGTGCTGGCCGGCGAGCGCGCCGCGGCGGAGGCGGTGCTGACGGAGGCGCTGCAGCGCGACGACCTCGCCGCGCCGCGCCGCGAGGCGCTGACGGCGGAACTGCTGCAGCTCGTGCGCGCGCGGGCCGACCAGCTGGCGCGATCGGGTCAGCTGACGGCGGGGCTGGCGGCGCTCGACGGCATCGCCGACCTGCTGCCGCAGCGCCAGCGGCGGCTCGAATGGCATCTGGCGCGGCTCGACATCTGCGGCGAGGCCGGCGACCTGCGCGCGCACGAACGCGAACAGCAGCGGCTCTACGACTACATGGAGGGAAGGCGATGAAGCCGACGAGGCTCGTTCGATGTGCGTTCGCGGCCGCTCTAGTGCTGGGTCCGGCCGCCGCGCAGGAGGTCTATCCGCCGGGAGTCGACCAGGAGATCCAGCAGGCGATCCAGCGCGGTCTGTCGTGGCTGTCGCGCAACCAGGGCAACGACGGCAGCTGGCGCAACTCCGGCGGCTACGGCAGCTACCCCGCCGCGATGACGGGGCTCGCCGGCATGGCGTTCATCGCCGGCGGCTCGACGCCGACGCGCGGCCAGTACTGGCGCGAGGTGCGGCAGTCGGTGGACTTCCTGCTCAAGCACGCCGATCCGAACAACGGCGTCATCTCGGTGCCGCAGGAGGAGGGCCGGTCGATGTACGGCCACGGCTTCGCGACGCTGTTCCTGGCGTCGGTGTTCGGCATGGAGGAGGACCTGCGCAAGCAGGAGAAGCTCAAGCGCGTGCTGGACAAGGCCTGCGGGCTGATCACCAGCGCGCAGTCGACCGCCGGCGGCTGGATCTACACGCCCGACTCCAACAGCGACGAGGGCAGCGTCACCGTCACGCAGGTGCAGGCGCTGCGCGCGTGCCGCATGGCCGGCATCGTGGTCGACAAGAAGACCGTCGACAAGGCGATCGACTACATCAGGCGCTGCCAGAACGCCGACGGCAGCATCCGCTACAGCCTCGGCTCCGGCGGCGGCGGGCGGCCGGCGATCACCGCGGCCGGCGTCGCCGTGCTCTACAACGCCGGCGTCTACGACGACCAGCCGTTCGTCGACAAGGCGGTGCAGTACTGCAAGAAGCACATCCAGATCTCGGTCGACAACACGGGCCACCACTACTACACGCATCTGTACTGGTCGCAGGCGCTCTACCAGCGCGGCGGCGACGACTGGGTGGACTACTACGCGAAGATGTCCAAGTGGCTGCTGAAGCAACAGAAGAAGGACGGCAGCTGGGACGGCGACGGCGTCGGCACGGTCTACGGCACCGCGATCGCGGTGATCGTGCTGCAGCTGCCCTACGCCCTGGCTCCGATCTACCAACGCTGAAGCCTCGTCGATGCTGGCGCTCGCCTTCCTGAACCCCCTGCTGCTGGTCGCGCTGCCGTTGTGCGCGATCCCGATCGTCATCCACCTGCTGAACCGCCGGCGGTTCCGGCAGGTGCCATGGGCGGCGATGGAATACCTGCTGGCGGCGATGAAGCGCAACCGCAAGCGGTTGCGCATGGAGCAGTGGCTCGTGCTGTTGCTGCGCACGCTGGCGGTGCTGCTGCTGGTGGCGCTGGTCAGCCGGCCGCAGCTGTCCGGCGGCGCCCTGCTCGGTTCGCGCACGCACCACGTCGTCGTGCTCGACGACAGCGCGTCGATGACCCAGCGCAGCGGCAGCACGCAGCTGTTCGAACGTGCCCAGGACCGCATCCGCCTGCTGGTCGACGATCTGGCGCAGCGGCGCAGCGGCGATCTGCTGTCGATCGTGCGCACCAGCCGGCCGCTGCAGCCCGACCTGTGGGGGCAGCGCGTCGGCCCCGACGTCGGTCGCCGCACGGCGGTGATGTTGAAGGAGATGAGCGTCGGCGACGGGTCGCCGGACCTCGGGCTCGTGCTGCAGGCCACCATGCGGCGCGCGGCAGAGGTCCAGGACGCCGCGCGCACCGAGTACTACGTGGTCGGCGATCGCCGTGCGCGCGACTGGGCCACCGACGACGACAAGCCGCGGCCGGCGCTGCTGGCGGCGCTGTCGTCGATGGGGGACGAGGAGCACCTGACCGTGTTCGGTGTCGGCGGCCAGCCGCCGAACCTGGCCGTCGTCGACGTGCGGCTCGACGACCGGCTCGCGGTCGCCGCCGTGCCGACGACGCTGTCGGTGGTGGTGCAGAACTTCGGCCTCGACCCGACCACGCCGACCTCGGTCGCGGTCGAAGTCGACGGCAGGAGCCGCGTCGTGCAGGCGGTGCCGGCGCTGCTGCCCGGCGAACGCGTCGCGCTGCCGATCGAGCACACGTTCCATCAGGCCGGCTTCCATCGCGTCGAAGCCTCGCTCGAAGCCACCGAACCGTACCTGATCGACGATCGCCGCACGCTGGCGCTCGACGTGCGCGACAAGAGCCGCGTGCTGCTGGTCGACGGCCAACCCGACGAACGCGAGGGCGAGACGTTCTACCTGCAGGCGGCGATGGAGATGGTCGAGACCGGCATCGAGCCGCAGGTCGTCACCGATCTCGCGCTCGAGGAGACCGACCTCGATCCGTTCGACTTCGTCTGGCTGTGCAACGTGCAGGCGCCGTCCGCCGCGACCAGCCGGCGCATCGAGCAGTTCGTCGCCGCCGGCGGCGGGCTCGGCATCGCCTGCGGCAACCAGGTCGACGCCAGACGCTACGACGAGCTGTTGTGGCGCGATGGCCAGGGTCCGCTGCCGCTGCCGCTCGGCGACGTCGCCGGCGATCCCGACCGGCCGGAGTCGGCGACGCTGGTGGCGAAGGACCACCCGATCTGCGACCGCGTCGGCGAGGTGCTCGATCTGCTGGTCGGCAACGTGCTGCTGGTCAAGCGCTGGCTCACGATCGAGGAGGTCCCCGACCACGAGGCGTCGATCGTCGCCCGCATCCACGACGCCGAGGGACCGCCGCTGCTGGTCACGCGCACGTTCGGCGACGGCGGCGAGGTGGTGCTGTTGGCGGTGGCCGCGGATCGCTTCTGGTCCAACTTGCCGAGCACCGACCTGTTCGTCGTGCTGGTCAACCAGATCCACCGCTTCGGCGCGCGCCGCCGCGACCTCAGCGGCCAGAACCTGACGCCGGACGGCTCCTACCGGCTCGAACTCGATCCCGGCACGCATCGCGCCGACGTCACCGTTCGGGCGCTGGTCGAGGCCGGCGACGAACGCACGTTCACCGCGGTCGCGGCGCAGCCCGATGCCGCCGACGGCGCCGAATCCGCGGCCGGCACGCAGCGCCTGACGCTGACGATCCCGATGGCCGAACTGCGGCAGCTCGGCGCCTACGAGGTCGACCTGACGCGGCACGACGGCGGACCCGACACGCGGCTGTTCGCCCGCAATCCGCCGATCGCGGAGAGCCGGCTGCTCGGCCTCACGGATGCGGCGTTCGCGCGCCTCTACCCGCCCGAGGTGCAGCCGCACGTCGACTTCGTCGGCGCCGACAGCGGCCTCGGCGCCGCCGGCGGCGAGGGCGAACTCTGGCAGCTGCTGGCCGCCGCGTTGTTGTTCGGGCTGCTCGCCGAGTCGTTGCTGGCGTGGAGGTTCGGCCGCCGCTGAGCGCCCGGGAACGCACATGGACGAACTGCTGCAGTGGCTCGCGGGTTGGAAGGGCATCGCCGTCGAGCCCGGCGAAGAGCTGAAGTTCGAGCTCGGCAACTTCCCGAGCGGCGGCTTCGGCATGCTCGTGCTGATGGGCTGCGCGCTGGCGGTGCTGTTCGTCGCGCTGCTGTATCGCCGCGACGGCAGGAACCTGACGCGCTTCCAGCGCGGCGTGCTCGCCGGACTGCGTGCACTGGCCGTGCTGGCGGTGATCCTGCTGCTGCTCGAGCCCAACCTCGTCACCGTGCGCCACGAGACCCGGCCCGGGCACACGATCCTGCTGGTCGACACGTCGCAGTCGATGACGCACCAGGATGCCTGGCGCCGCGAGTCGGTGCAGGCGCAGGCCGCCGGCTGGCGCGCGCTCGGCATCGCGGACCTCGCCGCGGCGACGCGCCTGCAGCTGGTGCGCGCGCTGCTGGCGCACGGCGACGGCGAACTGGTGCGCGAGCTCGCCGCGCACAACCAGGCGCAGCTCTACGGCTTCGCCGGCAACCTCGAACAACTGCCGCTGGTGCCGGGCCCGGTGCCGTCGGCCGAGGGTCCGCCGCCGGCGCCGCCGCCGCCGCGCCTCGCGCTCGACCAGCTGGTCGCCGAGGGCCGCTCGACGAACCTCGGCGGCGCCCTGCGCACCGCGCTCGATCGCAGCCGCACCGCCGAGATCGCCGCCGTCGTGCTGCTCAGCGACGGGCGTCGCAACGCCGGCCCGCAGGCCGCCGAGATCGTGCGGCTGCTGAATCAGCGCAAGATCCCGCTCGTGCTCGTGCTCGGCGTCGGCGATCCGTCGGCGACGCAGACGGTCGCGCTGCTGCGGCTCGAGGCGCCGGAGAAGGTGTTCCAGCGCGATCCGTTCGCGATGAAGTCGGTGATCGGGGTCGAGGGCTACGAGGCGACGTCGGTGCTGGCCCGGCTGGTGCGCATCGACGACAAGGGCGCCGAGCAGGTGGTCGCCACGCAGCAGGTGCCGATCGGCGGCGACCGCAGCGAGATCGACGTCGAGTGGCAGAACCTGACCGCCGACGCGCCGGGGCGCTTCCTCTATCGCGCCGAGATCCAGCCGCCCGACGGCGAGCCGATCGTCGCCGAACGGCACAGCAAGGTCGCCGCGGTCGAGGTGCTCGGCGAACGGCTGCGCCTGTTGCTGCTCGCCGGCGCGCCGAGCCACGAGTTCCAGATCCTGCGCAACCTGTTCATCCGCGACAAGACGATCGACGTGTCGTGCTGGCTGCAGAGCGCCGACGAGAAGTTCCCGCAGGACGGCGACGAGGAGGTGCGCATCGAGGCGCTGCCGCAGGGTCGGCAGGAGCTCGATCCGTACGACGTCGTCGTGCTGATCGATCCGAACGCGGAGAAGCTGACGCCGCGCTTCTGCGAGGCGCTGCAGCAGCACGTCGTCGAGGGCGGCTGCGGCCTGTGGTGGGTCTGCGGCGAGAAGTACTCGCTCGACGCGATGCGGCCCGATGCCGTGACGCGCCCGCTCGCCGAGCTGCTGCCGATCGTGCCCGACATCGAGTATGCCGAGCGCAAGATCATCGGCTTCGGCGTCGCCTTCAAGTACCCGAGCCCCTACCGGCTCGCGGCCGAGGGCGAAGAGGGCGTCGGCGCCAAGATCACGCGCATCGCCGAGACCAAGGACCAGAGCCGGCTGCTGTGGGGCCGCCTGCCGGGCTTCCACTTCTGGTTCCCGGCGCTGCGGCTGAAGCCGATCGCGATCCCGATCGCCGAGCACCCCAATCCCGAGTTCGGCCGCGGCGGGCGCGCGATGCCGATGATCGCGATGCAGAACGTCGGCGCCGGGCGCGTGCTCTACACCGGCACCGACGAGACCTACCGGTGGCGGTCGCTGTACGAGGACGCCTACAACCGCTTCTGGATCAACGGCGTGCGCTACCTGTTCGAGGGCCGCATCCAGGCCGGCAACAGCCGCCTGCGACTGACGGCCAGCGACGAGAAGATCGACCTCGGCGACGCGATCGAGCTGACCGCCGACGTCAAGGACGAGGCGCTGCAGCCGTTCGTCGACGAGACCTTCGCGGTCGTCGTCGAGCGCGACGGCGAGGCCGGCGAGACGCTGCAGCTGATCCCGGTCGAGGCCGCGCCCGGCAGCTACTCGCTGCGCTGGCGCCCGACCCAGCTGGGCAGCTACCGCGTGCGGCCGGCGCAGAAGATCGGCAAGAACACCGAGGTCGACTTCCAGGTGGTCGCCGCGCAGATCGAACGCCAGGGGCCGATGGACCGCGCCGAACTGGCGGCGATCGCCGGCGCGGTCGGCGGCGAACTGTGCGCGACGCCGCAGGCGCTGCTGGCCGCGGCCGACAGGATCCCGTCGCGATCGGCGACCGACACGTTCCGCACGCCACACGCGATGTGGGACGGATGGCCGACGATCGCGTTCGTGCTGCTGGTGTTGTCCCTCGAGTGGCTGCTGCGCAAGCGGTTCAACCTGCTATGACCTCGACCAGCCCAGCGATGCGAGCCAGCGACACCACGGCCTCCCCCGGCGTGGCGCCGGCCGAACTGCTGCGCCTGCGCCGCCGCGCGCGCGCGGGCATCTGGATCGAGACCCTCGGCGTCGTCGCGCTGCTGCTGGTCGCCTACACGCTGCCGACGCTGCTGACCGATCGCAGCCTGCGCCTCGAGTGGATCTTCCGCTGCCTGCTGCTGGCGAGCTTCCTGTGTGTCGTCGCGCGCGTCGTGCGCCGCCGCCTGCTGCAGCCGCTGGCGGTGCCGCTGACCGAGGAGGAGCTGGCGCTCGCGGTCGAGCGCACGTCGCCCGACGTCAAGCAGGCGCTGATCAGCTCCATGCAGTTCGAGCGCGAACTGCGCAGCGGCGCCGCCGCCGTCGAGTCGCCACAGCTGAAGGCCAGCGTGGTCGCCGACGTGCGCCGGCGGCTGGCGACGATCCCGTTCGGCCGGGCGATCGACGCGGGTCGCATCAGGCGCTTCGCTGCCGCGATCGGCGGCGTGCTGCTGTTGTTCGGCGGCTGGGCGGGTCTTCTGCCGGAGTCGCTGTCGATCTGGGCGCGCCGCAACCTGCTGCTCACCAACACCGAGTGGCCGCGCTACACGACCCTCGCGTTCGGCGACGTCGACGGCGAGGTGCGGCTGCCGCAGGGCGACGCGCTGACGGTGCGCGTGACCGTGCAGGGGCCGATGCCCGATCAGGTGTTCCTCGACTACCGGTTCGCCGGCGGCGAGCACGGCGCGGAGCCGATGAGCCGCACCGGCGAGGCCGAGTTCACCTGGACGATGGACACCGTGCTCGGCGACGTCGTGCTGCGCGCGCAGGGTGGCGACTCGCTGCCGGTCGAGCTGGCCGTGCACATCGTCGAGCGGCCGCGGCTCGAGGACCTGGCCGTGCGCGTCACGTTCCCCGACTACATGGAGCGCGAGCCATTCCTGGTGCCGCCGACCGAAGGCGAACTGCGGCTGCCGAAGGGCGCGCGGCTCGACGTCGAGGGCCGCAGCCACAAGCCGATCGACGAGGCGTTCCTGCTGTTCGGCAGCGACCAGAAGGTGGCGCTCGAACGCGACGCCGACGGCCGTTCGTTCCGCGGCGGCTTCCTGCCGACGGCGTCGGGGCTGCTGGTGGTCGACGTCGTCGACCGCGACCGTCTCGGCGCCGGCGCGCCGCCGAAGCTGCTGCTGCGGGTCGGCGACGACAAGAGCCCCGCGCTCGACTTCCGCCTGCGCGGCATCGGCTCGGCGATCACGGCCCACGCGCGCATCCCCGGCGAGCTGAAGGTCAAGGACGACTTCGGCCTGCGCGAGGTCGGCGCCGCGATCCGCGTCGGTGACGATCGGACCGCGGACACGCCGCCGAACGGCACCGACCCCGCGCCCGGCGAGCCGCCGTTCGAGTCGGCGGCGGCGACGTTCGGCGAGCCGCTGGCGCGCAGCGCGGTGCGCTACGAGACCACCGCGATGGTCGACCTGACGCAGTGGAACCGGGTCGCCGACGAGAACGCGGCGCAGAACCGGATCCGGCCCGGCATGTTGTTCTCGCTGCGCTTCACCGCGAAGGACAACTTCGGCCCGGGCGAGCCGCACGAAGGGCTGGGCGAGACGATGACGTTCCGCGTCGTCACGCGCGAGAAGCTGGTCGAGGACCTGCGGCGCCGTCAGGTCGAGCAGCGGCAGGAGCTCGAGCGCATCACCGACGAGGAGCGCCTGGCCGCCGGCGAACTCGCCGAGCTGCCGCCGCTGGCCGGCGACGATCGGCCGCGCGTCGAGGGGCGCCTGCGCGCGCTGGCGCGGCGCCAGCAGACGCTCGGCCGACGCGTCGCGTTCGTCGGCGAGTCGTACCAGCGCATCCTCTGGGAGTACGAGAACAATCGCCTGATCGAGGCCAACAAGGTGCGCCAGATCGAGAGCCTGATCACGGCGCCGCTGGCCGACCTTGCCAAGGAGGCTTTCCCGGCCACGAGCCGGCTCGTGGAGGGTTTCGCGAGCAGCGCCGACGAGGCGACAAGGACGGCGGCGACCGATGGTTACGCGGACATCCAGCGGCGGCTGTTGGCCGTGCTCGCGCAGATGGAGCAGGCCGAGAACCTGGCGGCGCTGCTGGAGGAACTTCGCAACGTGATAAAGATAGAGGAGTCCGCGATCCGGGACGTCGAAAGGCGGGTCAAGGAACGCGAGCAGGACCTGTTCGGTCCGGGCAAGGACCCGCAGCAACCGAGGTAGCCGATGATCGCACGAGGCATGGTCGTTCTCCTGACGCTGGTGTTCACCGCCGTCCTGCCGCTGGCACGACCTCGCGCCCAGGTGCCGGCGCCGGCGCCGGTGGAACTCGGTGCGGCCGCCAAGCAGGATCTCGCGCGGTCCAAGTTCCGCGACCTGACCGACCGCATGCAGAAGCTGATGGTCGTGCTGCAGAAGTCGGAGCCCGAGGACAGCAAGATCATCTCGGTGGGCCTGACGTTCGTGCAGGAGAAGAAGCTGCACACGCGGCTCGAGCACGCCGGTTCGCTGATGCAGCAGGAGCGTTGGGACGACGCGCTGGCGGTGATGACCGAGCTGCGCAAGGACCTCGGCCGGCTCTACGAGCTGCTGCAGAACCGCAACGTCGACCTGCGCAAGCTGATGGAGGAGATCCAGAAGCTGCAGGCGTTCCGCGATCGCGTCGACCAGCTGGCGAAGGAGCAGGGCGAGGAGAAGAACGACTCGGCGCGGCTCGAGGACCTGCAGCGGCATCTGGCCGCGATCGAGGCGCAGAAGCAGCGCGCGATGGCCCTGATGGAGCAACAGCAGGCGCTGCGCGAGCAGACCAACCGGCTCGGCGTGGGTGGCGCCGCCGAGGCGACGAAACCGCTCGCGGACAAGGAGGCCCAGCTGCAGAAGGACACCGAGCAGCTGGCGAAGGACCTCGCAGCCCTCGAGCGCGACGACCAGGCCCTGAAGGCCGAGGCCGGCAAGCCGGGCGACACGCCGGCCGACGGCAAACCGCCCGAGGCCGGCAAGCCCGGCAACGGCGGCAAGAGCGCGGCGAAGGCCGGCCAGGCCGCGCAGTCGATGGGCAAGGCGCAGCAGCAGCTCGGCGACAACCGGCCCGAGCCGTCGCTGAAGGACCAGGAGCAGGCGATCGAGAACCTGAAGCGGACCGTCGAGGAGCTCGAGGCCATGGCCGAGCAGGCGCGCCGCGAACTGCTGAAGCTGCCGTTCGAGCTGCTCGCCAAGCAGCAGGAGAAGACCCAGAACGCGACCGACACCCTGTCGAAGGACATGGAGCAGTCCGAGCAGGAGGGCGACGACGCCGACGGCAAGCCGGCGCCCGGGCGCAAGCGCGTGCAGCAGGCGGTGCCCAAGCAGCGCGCCGCCGCGGGCCAGCTCAAGGAGTACAAGCCGGCGAAGCAGAAGCAGCAGGACGCCAAGGACGACCTCGAGGCGGCCAAGAACGAACTCGACGAGGCGCTGGCGCAGCTGCGCCAGCAGCTGCAGGACGAGGTGCTGCGCGCGCTCGAGGAGCGGTTCACGGCGATGCTGCACGCGCAGCGCGAGCTGTCGGTGCAGACCAAGACGCTCGACACGACGCGGCAGAACGCGCTGACCGCCAGCGGCGCGCTGCCGGCGGCGCTGGCCGAGAAGATCGTGCTGGTCGCGAACGGCGAGAGCGACCTCGAGATCGAGGCCTCGGACGCGCTGAAGCTGCTCGAGGAGGACGGCACGACGGCGGTGTTCCCGCCGCTGGTCGAGCAGTTGCGCGACGATCTGCACGGCGTCGCCGACCGCTGCCGCGCCCAGCAGACCGGCGCGCCGGTGCAGGCAGCGCAGCGCGAGGTCGAGGACCTGCTCGAACTGCTGATCAACGCGCTGCGGCGCACGATCGAGCGCAAGGAGGGCGGCGAGTGCCAGGGCGGCGGCGGCCAGCCGCCGCTGGTGCCCGTGTCCGCCGAGCTGAAGATGCTGCGCTTCCTGCAGGAGCGCGTGAACAAGGCGACCGTGGACTTCGAGGGCAAGGCCGCCGACACCAAGACGACCGAGGCCGGCAAGGCCGAGTCCGACAAGCTGTCGGACAAGCAGGGCCGCGTGCGCGACCTGATGCGGCGCCTCGCGGTGAAGCTGGGCAAGGAGAACCACAGCGAGGAGGGCCGATGAACCGCTGCGCCCCGCGCCTGCTCGCGGCGATGCTGGTCGCCGCGACGTTCGCCCCGACCCAGCAGACGCCTGGCGTGCAGAGCCCGTTCCGGCCGTTCGACCGCGCCAGGTTCGAAGCGCTGGCGCAGAAGCTCGGCGCCACCGAGCCGATGCTGCAGACGTTCGGATCGCGCATCGACGAGTACGGCCTCGCACGCGCGGCCGACGATCTGCTGCGCGCGGCGGTGCCGACGTTCGACGCCGCGGTCAGGAGCCACGAGGCCGGCGATCCGGCGGCGGCGCTGCAGCTGACCCAGGTGCTGGCCGCGACCCAGGACCTGCTGCTGCAGGCGCACGTGCGCTACCACCTGGCGCGCGTGTTCCTCGACAGCGACGACCCCGAGCACGCCGTCGAGGTGCTGACCGACTACCTGCGCCACAACATCAACCTGTCGCCGCTCGACGGCGAGGCGGCGTTCTTCTATGCACAGTCGCTGGCCGAGATCCCGCTGGCCGAGCTGGCGATCCCGCGCTTCCGGGCCTTCCTGCAGTGGTTTCCCGACGCCAGCGAACGCTTCCGCGCGGCCGCGCACCAGCGCATGCTCGAGCTGGAACGGCAGCAGGAGAACCCGCTGCACCAGCTCGCCGACGGCATGAAGAAGACCACGCGCGACCTGCGCAAGCAGAAGACCGACGATCCCGTGCAGCTGGACCAGAAGCGCTACATCGAGCAGCTCGACGAGCTGATCGAGATGTTCGAGGAGATGGAGAACCAGTCGGCGGGCGCGGCCTCCGGCACCGGCCCGTCGTCGAATCCGGCCGCGAAGTCCGCGCTGCCCGAAGGCGACGGCTCGGTCGGCAACCTCGAGAAGCGCGGCACGCTGGCCGATCGCTGGGGCCCGATGCGGGACGAGGACCGCAAGAAGATCGAGGCAGCGGTCCAGCAGGGTCTGCCGGCGCAGTACCAGAAGATGCTCGAGGACTACTACGAGAAGCTCGGCAAGGCGCAGGGCAATCAGTGAGCCGCTGCGGTCGGAGGATCCGGTGTGGCTGGATCGCACTGGCGCTGCTGGTCGCGGCGCCGGGCCTCGCGGGCCAGGGACTGCGCGGCGAACTGCGCACCGTCGACGATCGCGCGCTGTCCGGCACGCTGACCGTCGCGGCCGGCGGGCTCGCGACGGTGTCGCGCGACGCCGGCCCGGTCACCGTGCGACTCGACGAGATCGTCTCGTTCGAGCCGCTCGACGTCTCGCGCGTGCCGTTGGCGATGCCGGATCGCGTCTGGCTGCGCTCGGGAACGGAGCTGCCGGTCAGGTCGCTGCACGGCCGCGCCGCCGCCGACGGTCGGCCGGCGGCGTTCGTCGCCGAGCTGCCGTCCGGCATCGTCGTCGACCTGCCGCTCGGTTTCGTGCGCGCGGTCCGCCACGGCGGCTCCGAGCGACCCGAGCCAGCGCTGTTCGCGCGCGACCTCACCGAGCCGGCCGACAACGACGACATCCTGTTCGTGCAGAAGGACGGCCAGTCGCACCGTTCGCAGGTCACGATCACCGGCCTCTCGCCGGACCGCGTCGAGTTCGTGCTGCGCGGCACCGCCTACGACTTTCCGCTGGCCGCGGTCACCGGCATCGTCTTCGGCCGCAACACCGGTTTCGCGCCCGACCGCCAGCCGCGGCCGCGCACGAGCGTCGACCTGACGACCGGCGAACGGCTCGAAGGCCGCCTGCTCGGGCTCGCCGGCGACCTGCGGCTGCGGCTCGACGAAGGCGCCGAGGTGACGGTGCCGCTGACGTCGGTATTCCAGCTGCGCGTCGCCAGCGACCGCCTCGTCTGGCTGTCGGAGCTGTCGCCGAAGGTGGAGCAGACGCCGGCGTTCGACCGGGTGTGGCCGTGGGGCAACGACCGCTGTCCCGCCGGTCCCGGCCTCGTGATCGCCGGCGTCACCTACGAGCGCGGCGTCGGCATGGTGCCGCGCACGCGCCTGACCTACGAGCTCGGCCGCAGGTTCGACGTGTTCGAGGCGAGCATCGGCATCGACGACCGCGGTGGCCCGGCCGCGCATGCGATCTTCCGCGTGCTGGTCGACGGCCGCGTCGCCTTCGAGTCGGCGCCCAAGGTGCTCGGCGAGGCGGCGACGCCGGTGTCCGTCGAGCTCGCGCACTGCCAGCAACTCGCGATCGAGGTCGACTTCGGCAAGAACTACGACCTTGGCGACTTCTGCGCGTTCGCCGACGCGCGCGTGGTGCAGAGGTAGCATCGCGATGATGCTCGCCGTCCTGCTCGCCGTCGGTGTCGCACAGGACCCTGACCTGGCCGCGGTGCTCGCCAGCGAGGCGCGCCGCACCGAGGTGATGGCGACGTGCGCCGCCGCGGTGTGCTCGGTGATGTCGATGGACCAGCCGGGCGGCGGCAGCGGCGTGGTGTTCGACCCGAACGGCTTCGTGCTGACGAACTACCACGTCGTCGGCGCACCCGACGAGGGCTACGAACTGCCGCCGGCGCCCGAGCCACCCGCGGCCGTGCTCGAGCAGTGGCGCCGCCGCACGTCGGGCGGCGGCGACGAGGAAGCGGAGTTCGTCAGCAAGTGGCAGCAGCAGTGGCGCGAGGACAACCTGCCGCGCGGTGCATCGCACTACCGCAACAAGAAGGTCGGTCTGCCCGACGGCAAGCTCTACGAAGGTGTCGTGCTCGGCATCGACCCCGGCAGCGACCTCGCCGTGCTGCGCCTGCTGCCGAAGCACGACGGCCAGCAGTGGCCGTTCTGCAACTTCGGCGACAGCGACCAGCTACTGGTCGGCGAGACGGTGTTCGCGATGGGCAACCCGTTCCTGCTGGCGACCGACTTCACGCCGACGGTGACGTTCGGCATCGTCTCGGGCACGCATCGCTACCAGGAGGGCCAGGGCAACCGCATGCTGGTCTACCCGGACTGCATCCAGGTCGACGCGCCGGTCAACCCGGGCAACTCCGGCGGGCCGTTGTTCAACGAACGCGGCGAGGTCGTCGGCATCAACGGCCGCATCTCGATCGGCGACCGCGGCCGCGTCAACGTCGGCGTCGGCTTCGCGATCGCCAGCAACCAGATCCGGAACTTCCTCGGCGACCTGATGGCCGGCCGTCACGCCGAACACGGCACGCTCGACCTGAGCGCGTGGTTCATGAACTCCGGCAGCGGCGAAGCGCGGCGCCGCGGCGTGTTCGTGCAGCAGATGTTCAAGGACTCGGTCGCCGCCGCGGCCGGCATCGGCCTCGGCGACGAGATCACGCGCTTCAACGGCATCGACGTGCGCTCGGCCAACCAGCTGGCGACGCTGGTCGGCGTCCTGCCGGCCGGCACGTTCGTATCGGTGTGGCATCGGCCGCTGCAGGGCGAGGGTGTGTTCGGGGAGGAACGCCGCGTGGTCGTGCGACTGGCGACGCTGGACACCGGGTCGAGCCGGGATGGCGCCGGCGGCCGCCTCGCGAGCCGCAACGATCGCCGCCTCGCCGCGCGGGCCCTGCTGCCGCGTCGGGTCGACGACGCTGGAAGCGGCCGGGCGACGTCGTGGAGTCGCACGTCACCCGACGGCACGACGACGCGCTCGGTCCGCCACGGCGAGCGGTTGCGGCTGGAGATCGGTGACCTCGTGCTGGTCCGGCTCGGCCCCGAAGCTGGCTACGCCCTGCTGCGCGGCGCGGACGCGGGGCCGCGCGAGCTGACGGCCGAAGAATCGGAACGCCTGCGGCGCGAGTGGCTGTGCAGCACGATGCTGCGGCAGGACAGCGGTCTCGACGACGCCGAACTGGTCGGTGGCGCGCACGTCTTCGGCGCGCCGGCCTACCGCTTCCTCTTGCCCGGCGACGGGGAATGCGAAGCGTGGCGGTTCGCCGACGGCACCCCGGCGGGCTGCGCGTTCCGCGACCCGTTGCGGCGGGCCAAGGTCGAGTGGCACGTGCGCGGTGCGGAGCTGCGGGTCGTCGTCGACGGCAGGCTCGAGCCCGGATGGACCGGCAGCGAGCCGACCGCCGGCGACGTCGACGAGACCTGGTTCCGGAGGCCCTGATGCGCGCGCTGTTCGTCGTCGTCCTGCTCGCCGCCGCGCTGTCCGCGCAGACCGCCGACTTCGGCAAGGCCTATTCGTTCGCCGAGCGCCGGCCGAAGACGCGCGTCGAGGTCGCGATCGACCGCGTGCTGCCGAGCATCGTCAAGGTGCACGGGGCGTCGGGCCTCGCGACCATCAACGCCTACGCGACCGGCATCGTCGTCAGCACGCGCGGCCACATCCTGACCCTGGACCAGATCATGATCCAGAAGGGCCGCACGCGCGTCGTGCTCTACGACGGTTCGGTGCACGATGCGCTGCTGCTGCCCGGCGATGCCGAGCTCGGCGTTCGGCTGCTGAAGATCGACCCGTCCGAGGTGCAGGGCGAACTGCAGCCGCTGTGGCCACCCGAGCCCGAACGCGCCGCGTTCCGCACCGGCCAGTTCGTCGTGTCGGTCGGCAACAGCTTCCGGCTCGCCGAGTTCTCGGAGAAGGTCAGTGCGACGTTCGGCGTCGTCGTCGGCCGCGCCAACACCGCGCTGCGCTACCGCATGGCCGACGTCGACTACGACGGCGATCTGATCCTCACCGACGCCTGCAACAATCCGGGTCAGTTCGGCGGTGGGCTGTTCACGCTCGACGGCACGTGGATCGGCCTCAACCTGCGGCTGCTCGACAGCAAGGAGACCAACACCATGCTGTCGGCGGCGATCCCGACGCGCGACCTGCTGCCGTACCTCGACGAGTACGTGCTCGGCAAGCGGCGCCAGCAGCCCGTCGTCGAGAAGACGCCGGCGTGGACCGGCGTCGTGCTGTTCGAACAGGCAGGGCGCCAGTCGCCGCCGGCCTACGTCGAACGCGTGCGACCGGATTCGCCGGCGGCGAAGCTCGGGCTCCGGCCCGACGACCTGATCGTGCGTCTCGACGACTACTCGGTGCGCAGCTGCGTCGAGTTCCGCGACGTGCTCGCGCGCTTCAGCGCGGGCCAGACGATCAAGGTCACCTGGAAGCGCGGCACGCGCGTGCTCGACGGCGACCTGCTGCTCGCGGAGGAGCCGCGATGAGGTCGTCCGGCGTTGGCGGCGCGGTGATCCTGCTCGCGGCGATTTCGGCGAACGCCCAGCGCCCGGTCGATCCCGACGAATTCCTGCACCTCGAGCCGGTGCTGCAGCGCGCGATCGCCACCGCGGCCCCGTTCGTGGTCACCATCGAGACGTTCGGTGGCACTCGGCGCACGCTCGGCGCCGATGGACCCGTCGACGGCGACGGACCGCCGCGGCCGCGGCCGGCGCCGAAGGCGAAGCCCGAGCCGGCGCCCGACGGGGAGCCGCAGCCGGACGCGCCGAAGCCGGACGATGCACCCGACGAGAAGCCGAAGCCGAAGCTGCCGCTGGTGCCCGAGGGCTTCCAGCAGACGCGCGGCCGCACGACCGGCGTCGTGCTGACCAGCGACGGCTGGATCCTCGTGTCGCGCTTCGCGCTGAACTTCGACCCGACCACGGTGCTGGTCGTCGTTCCGGGGCGCGGCACGTTCCACGCCGAGCGCGCCGGCGAAGACACCAGCCGCGGCATCGCGCTGGTGAAGATCGACGCCGAGGGCCTGCCGGTGGCGACGTTCGTGCCGCCCGACGAGGTACGCGTCGGCCAATGGGCGTTCGCGCTCGGTCGCACGTTCGCCGCCGACGAGCCGACCGTGCACATCGGCATCGTCAGCGCCAAGAACCGGCTGTTCGGCCGCGCGCTGCAGATCGACGCCTACACCTCGCCGGCCAACTACGGCGGCGCTGTCGTCGACGTGCATGGCCGCGTGCTCGGCATCGCGGTGCCGCTGTCGCCGTCGGGCCGCAACGCCGGCGTCGAGTGGTACGACTCCGGCATCGGCTTCGCGGTGACGATCGCCGACATCCGAGACCTGCTCGCGCGCATGCAGCAGGGCCACGTGCTGCAGCGCGGCTGGCTCGGCGTGCAGCTCGAACTGGCGCACCTCGGTCCGGGCGCGAAGATCGCCGGCACGCCGAAGGACGGCGCCGCGGCCAGGGCCCACCTGCGCAAGGGCGACGTCATCGTCGCGGTCGACGGCGTCGAGGTGCAGAACGGACCGCACTTCCAGATGCTCGTCAGCTCGCGGCTCGGCGGTGATCGCGTGACGCTGACCGTGCTGAAGAAGGGCGCAGGCGAGCGCCTGACCCTGCCGCCGATCGAATTGCTCGACACACCGTGGTCCGAGCAGGCCCAGGACAAGAGCGCCGACTTGCCCGCATCCTTCCCGTTGCCGGAGAAGCAGGAAGGGCGATGATGCGCCGGTGCCTCGCCACTCGTTCCGCCCGCTGCTGCCCGCCGCCCTGCTGCTGATCGCGGCGTGCCGCGGCGACGCGCCGTGGGACCGGCCCGACTGGCGGCCCGCACAGCCGCCGCAGCGCATCGTCGCCGCGTCGATCCTCGCCACCGAGGTGCTGCTCGAGATCGCGCCGCGCGACCGCATCGCCGCGGTGCACGAACTGGCGGCGGACCCGCGCTACTCGCTGGTCACCGCCGAGGTCGCGGGTCTGCCGACCGTGGCCGCGGCCCCCGAACAGTTGCTCGCCGCGCGGCCGGACCTGGTGATCGTCGATGCGTTCACGCGCGCCGAGACGCTGGCGCTGCTGCGCCAGGCCGGCGTGCCGGTCGTGCGCACGATCGACGCCGCCGGCTTCGACGACATCGCTTCGAACGTGCGCCGCATCGGCCGCGTGTGCCACCTCGATGCCGCCGCGGACGCGGTCGTCGCGCGCATGGACGCGGCGTTGCGCGCGCTGCGCCCGGGTGCGGCCGACGCCGGGAGCTGGCGCCTGTGCAGCCTCGACGGTGCCCTGCACACCTACGGCCGCGGCTCCCTGTTCGACGCCGTACTGACGGTCGCCGGCGCGACGAACGTGGCTGCCGAGCACGGCGTCGGACCGTTCCGCCGGCTCGACGCCGAGGCCGTGCTCGCGTGGCGACCCGACGCGCTGGTGATCGCAGCACCGCCGGATGCGACCGCGCGCATGGGCGACTGGCTGCGCCAGCATCCGGGCCTGCGTCTCTTGCCGTGTGTGCAGCACGAACGGCTGCTGGCGATCCCGGCGCCGCTCTTGGGCACGACCTCGCCGCGCCTGGTCGAGACCGCCGCGTTCGTACAGCGCACGTTGCGCGGCTGGGGCCGGCCATGACGCCGCGCCGTCGCCCGCTCGTGGTGCTGCTGTCGCTGGCGTTGCCCGCCACGGCGCTGCTCTACCTGGTGCTCGCTCGCGAAGGGCCGGGCCTTGCCGAACTGCTGCGACTCGTCGCCCACGGGTTCTCGGCGACCGACGCCGACGCCGTGCTGGACCGGTTCGTGTTCACCGACATCCGGCTGCCGCGCCTGCTGGTCGCGGCGTTCGCCGGCGCCGCGCTGGCGATCGCCGGCGCGGTGATGCAGGCGTGCTTCCGCAACCCGCTCGCGTCGCCCGACCTGGTCGGCACCGCGGCGGGCGCGGCGTTCGGCGGCGCGCTGGCGATCGTGTTTCACCTCGCGGCGCTGGCCGTGATCGTCGTGCCGGCGCTGTCGCTGCTCGGCGCGGTGGCCGTGACCAGCCTGGTGTTCGTGCTGGCCGGAGCGCACGGGCGCTTCTCGGTGGCCGGTCTGCTGCTCGCCGGCGTCGCGCTCAACACCCTGGTCGGCGCGCTGACCGCGTTCGTGGTCACGTTCACGTTCAGCAACTACTCGGCGAGTTCACAGGTGCTGTTCTGGCTGATGGGTGGGCTCGAGGGGCGGACGTGGGAACACGCGTCGATCACGGCCGGCGGCTTCCTGCTGTTCGCGGCATTCGTGGTGCCGAAGGTGCGACAGCTCGACCTGCTGACGCTGCGCGACGACAGCGCCCACAGCCTCGGCCTCGATGCCCAGCGCACGCGCCGCGTGCTGCTGTGGCTGGCGTGTGGCCTGACCGCCACGACCGTGTCGAACACCGGCGGCATCGCGTTCGTCGGCCTCGTCGTGCCGCACCTCGCGCGCCTGCTGGTCGGGCCGGCCCACGCGGCGCTGCTGCCGGTCTCGGCGCTGCTCGGCGCGCTGCTGCTGGTCGGCAGCGACCTCGTCTGCCGGCTGGCGCCCCCCGACGCGAACCTGCGGCTCGGCGTCGTCACCGCGATCCTCGGCGCGCCCTACTTCCTGTTCCTGCTGGCGCGGCACCGCCGCGGCGAGGCGCTGTGAACGGCCTGCACGCGCGCGACCTGCGGCTGCGGCTCGGTGACCGCCAGGTGCTCGACGGCGTCACGTTCGCGTTGCACCCCGGCGAGGTCGTGCTGCTCGCCGGGCGCAACGGCGCCGGCAAGAGCACCCTGATGCGGTTGCTGATCGGCGCCACGCGACCCGACGCCGGCGAGGTGCAGCTGCACGCGCGCTCGGTGCACGACTGGCCCGGGCTGGCGCGCGCGCGCGAGCTGGCGTTCGTGCCGCAGGAGGCCGAGAACGCGTTCGAATTCACCGGCCGCGAACTGGTGACGATGGGCCGCCATCCGCACCGCCGCCGCGGCGCACCGCTGCAGCCCGACGACCTCGCTGCGGTCGCACGCGCGCTGGCCGCGGTCGACGCCGCCGCGTTCGCCGACCGCCGCGTGACGACGTTGTCCGGCGGCGAACTGCGGCGCATCTCGGTCGCGCGCGCGCTGGCGACCGAGGCGCCGCTGCTGCTGCTCGACGAACCGACCAGCAACCTCGACCTGGAGCACGCGCTGCGGCTCGCCGTGCTGCTGCGGCAGCTGGCGGCCGCCGGCCGCGGCGTGCTGATCGCCTCGCACGACCTCAACCTGCTGGCGCCGTACTGCAGCCGCGTCGTGCTGCTGCACGAGGGCAAGGTGTTCGCCGACGCACCCGCCGAGGCGGGGCTTTCGCCGGCGAACGTCGCCGCCGTGTTCGGCGTGCAGTCCGCTGCGCCGACCGGGTACTTCCCGCGCGAGTTCCGACTCTAGGCGTCCGCTGCGCGTCGGCGCCGCAACCGGCGGATCGTCAGCACGGTGCCGACGACGATCGTCAAGCCGCGGCCGACGTTGGGCCACAGGCCGCCAGCGGCGTCGTCCGCGGCGCCGAACACCATCCAGGCGCCGTTCATGACCGCGTGCAGCAGGATGGTCGTCCACAGGTTCCAGTCGTGGGCGCGCAGGATCCATGCGTACCAGACGCCACCAGCGATCGTCGCGGCCAGGATACCGAGGTGTCCACTGTGGAACGCCGCCGACCACGGCACGTGCATCGAGCCGAACAGCGCGGCTGCGAGCACCGCGGTGGGCCAGAACCTCCGGCCGCCGAGGCGGACCGTGATGCCGACGAGCACGGCGCGGAAGGAGGCCTCTTCGACCAGGGGCGCCAGCACCACACCGCGAACGACTTGCCAATCCCAACGCACGCCGTCGCTGGCCAGCATCGCCTGCAGCAGCATCGGCAGGCCGGACACCAGGGCGAACCACAGGGCCACCGGCAACGGGGCGCGAAGGCCGAGCCCGCGACAGGCTCCGCCGCGGCCCCAGGCGAGGCGGGCGGCGAACAGGGCGGCGCCCGCGATCAGCAGCGAGCCGTCGAGGTGGCGCAGGCTCGCCGGCACGTCGCGGGCATCGAGCCAGCGGTGAAGTTCGACGTAGAGCGGGACCTCGCTGCGCAGCCGTGCGAACACCAACACCGCGAGCATGCCGGCCACCGCCACGATCCAGCGGCGGTCGCGGGCCGCCGGTGTCGCTGGTTCGGCCGACATGTCAGCGCCCGCGCGGGAAGTCCTCCTCCCGCAGCGCGAACTCCTGGAAGCGTTGCCGCCAGACGTCCGGCAGCCGGCACTTCTGCAGCGAGACCATGTCGACCGTCGCCGTCACCACACGCGCGCGGCACAGCGGCTTGCTGTCGTCGTCGCGCGTCATCCAGAAGCCGAACTCGACCGACGAGTCGCCGATGCGCAGCACGCCGAGGTGCACGTGCGGCTCGTCGCCGTAGCGCACCGGCGCGAAGAACTCCGCCTCGAGCTTCACCGCCGGCAGCCCGAGCTTGTCGTCGTGCAGCAGCTTCGGGTAGGGCCGGCCGAGGCCATCGCTCCACCAGTCCTCGAAGGCGCAGTGGAAGTAGTGCAGCAGCTTCGGGTAGTAGGCGATCCCGGCGTCGTCGATGTCGCCGAAGCGGTAGCGCAGCCGGGTGCGGAACGTCATGCCGACGTGCTGCGCGAGGCGCCGCTCGGCGGAATCGGCGCCGGGTCCTCGTCGCGATTGCGCTCGCTGTTGCGCAGGCAGAACTCGCTGAGGCCGGCGACGTCGCGCGGCAGCTCGGGGTGCCGCCGCAGCTGCGCCAGCAGCACGTCGACGGTCGCGTGCGTGTCCGCCTCGGCGGAGTGCGCTCCTTCGAGTTCGCGGCCGCAGTAGTGGCGCACCGCGGCGCTCAGGTTGCGCGGCCCCATCAGGAACCGGTCCCAGGTCTTCTCGCAGACGTTGAACAGCACCTTCACGTCGACCTGGCGCCGGCCCGCGAGGTCGAAGTCGATGCCGTGCCGGCGGCACTCGGCCAGCCACAGCGGGATGTCGTAGGCGATCTGGTTGAAGCCGGCGAGGTCGCTGTCGCCCAGGAAGGCGAGCAGTTCGGGACCGAGCTTGCGCAGCGGCTGCGCGGGCTTCTTGCCGCCGTCGCCGAACAGGCCGCAGGCGTCGCTGGTGTGGATGCCGGTGACCCTGGTCGCGCCCTTGCTCATCGCCGCCACGCCCGGGTTGACCGGCCGCACCAGCGATTCCCGCGTGCCGTCGGGCAGCAGGCGGACGAACGCGAGCTCGATGATGCGATCGCTCGCCGTGTCGAGACCGGTGGATTCGAAGTCGAGGAAGACGAGCGGACGAGTGAGTTGCAGGATCATCGGCGAGGGTTCCACGTGCCGCGCGAGCTGACCGGCTCGTCGACCGTTGCGGCGGTGCCACCACCCGCCATTCTGCGGCCTCGCCCCTGCGGCACAAGGCCTGGCTTCAGGCCAGCCAGCGCGCGGCCAGGACGTCGAGCCGGGCGCGCCAGGCGGCGATGGCCGCCGGGTCGCGATCGAACTGCGCGAACTGCTCGTTCCAGCTCAGCTGATCGTCGGCCGGCACCGTGGCGTCGCAGGCCGGGAACAGGCGCTCCTCCTCGATGCCCTGCATGCGCGCGACCAGCGACGCGAACGTCGTCGCCGTGTCCGCGAAGCCCTGCTGTTCGTCGGTAGTCAGCTCGCCGACCGGTTCCCAGAACAGCACCAGCGTGTGCAGCAGTTCCCCGACTTCTTCGTGCATGCGCACGAGATCGCCGACCAGGGCCGCCGCGCGCTCGTCGCCACCCATCGCCACCGCCGGGCAGAGAACTTCGCTCTCCTTGCGCAGGTGCACGGCGAGCAGGAACTCGCGCAGGAACCGCAGCAGGGTCGCGGCATCCTCGGTCGGGAACTCACCGCCACCGCGCACGTGGGTGGCGATGGCGCGCAGCACCTCGATGCCCCGCGACGTGATCGCATGATCCCCGCGCAGGGTATCGGTGGGTCGTTGCATCCGGTGGGTTCGAGGGGCGTGCCTGGGGGAGGGGGGCCCGTGCATGATGTGCGGGTCAACTGCGGCCGCCCAGGTGGGATTTCGGTCTACTACCGTTTGCCCCGCCGCAGCCCGCCGAGGCGCCCGGGCACGGAATCCCGACCAGCAGTTGACAGGACCAAACAAAGTGCTAACGTGCGGCGAACCTGCAACGAACCGAGGTTCGCATGAAGTTCGTCTCCCGTACCGCTCTCCCGACCTCCCTCTCCTCCCACCGCGGCTGCCGCGATCGCGCCGCCGCCGCCCATCGCCGGCGTCCGCTGGCGGTCGCCGCCGCGCCAGCGTTCGCCGGACACCGGCCGCAGCGGGAGACGTTCGGGGGCAAGTCCTTTGGACGAAAGCGAATCGAGCATGCTGTCGAGGTGGCAGGCGCCTGTATCATGCTGGCCATGTTCCTGCTGCTGGCGCTGCTGGCATGAACCTGCCAGCACGTGTCTCGGCAGCCGATGCTGGTCGACCCCGAAGTCACACCCGAACGTGGTGGACGGCGACGCGAACAGTCGTCGAACATCGCGACCGAACGAACCTGGGAGGGTTCTACCGATGAAGCTGATGCTTACGGAGAAGCAGATTCGTGTGTTGCGTTACTTCCGCGACTACCGGCGCGACAAGGGGATTGCCCCGACTCTCGACGAGGCGGCACAGGCGCTCGGGGTCAGCAAGATCACGATCCACGAACACCTCAACCAACTGACCCGCAAGGGCGCGATCCATCGCGATCGGGCCAAGGCGCGCGCGGTCGCCATCCTGCACGACCCCGATGCCAGTGACGACCTCGCCTCGGGTGCGGTGCCGACGGTGCCGCTCGTGGGCATGATCGCGGCCGGTCGCCCGATCGAGGCGCTGGAGGAGCGGCAGGACATGAGCCTGACCGAACTGGTGCCGACCGGCGATCGCATCTACCTGCTCAAGGTCCGCGGCAAGTCGATGATCGAAGACCACATCGACGACGGCGACCTGGTCGTGGTCGAACGGCGTGAGGTCGCCAACGACGGCGACATCGTGGTGGCGATCCTCGATGGCGAAGAGGCGACGCTCAAGCGCTTCTACCGGGAACGCAACGGCAGCATCCGGCTGCAACCGGCGAACTCGAGCATGGAGCCGATCTACACGACGCGGGTCCAGGTACGCGGCGTCGTGCGCGGCGTCATCCGCCGTTTCCGTTGACCGTCCGAGGCGTCGGCTCGTCATGCGGACTCCACCGGGGCGAAAACAGCGCGGGCCGTTCGTCGACGACTGCGCCGCTGGCAAGCATGCGTGGTGCCGATGTGGCGGCAGTGCCACCTACCCGTACTGCGACGGGACCCATCGCGGGTCCGACGTGTCGCCGGTGAAGATCGTGCTCGACAAGCCGACCACGGTGGTCTGGTGCGCGTGCGGCTCCACCGGCAACCCGCCGTTCTGCGACGGGTCGCATGGTCGCCTGTGACGGCGACGCGCCTCGCGCACCAGCCGGTCAGGGGGCGGCGTCGTAGCCGTGTGGATCCAGCCACGCGTCGCGCGCCCGTCGTTGCTCCGGCGTCGCGTCGGGGTCCAACTCGAGCGACGCGTTGCCGCGCCCGCGCTGCGGCCGCGCCGTGCACCGGGTGATCACGCCGCGGCGGGCGACCAGGATCTCGACCGGCGTGTCGACGTGCGCGACCGTCTTCCAGACCTCCTGCCAACGCCCCGCATCGACGCGCAACTGTTCGATGGCGAGCACCTCGTCGCCCGGGGCCAGTGCGGCCTCGTAGGCCGGCGAGCCAGCCTCGACCGCCGCGATCGTCGTGCCACCGGGGGCGAAGGTCACGCCGAGCTGCGGGCGTTCGCGTTCCTTGTCGACCAGACGGATTCCCACCGCGGCCAGGGCCGCACCGAAGTCCGGATCGAGCGGACCGTCCACCAGTTCGGCGAGCCGCCGCACGGCGTCCGGGCCGCCCACCTCGAGCAGCACCGCGTCGACGTCGGCGCGCGTGTAGCCGCGACCCTGGTCATGGCTGCGCCGGTAGAGCCGTCGCACGACCTCGTCGAGACCGATTCCGGCCGAACCGCCGCGCAGGAGCAGATCGAGGCACAGGGCGGCCAGGGAACCGTTCAGGTAGTAGTTCTGCGACGAGTTGCGGGTGTTCTCGTCGGGCCGGTAGAGCCGGATCCAGGCATCGAAGCTCGAGGCGCCGAGACTGAGTTGGAACCGGCCCGGCGTCGCCCGCAGGGTGTCGATGTTCTTGGCCAGCAGCGCCAGGTAGTCCTCGCGCCGCAACAGCCCCGCGCGGCGGCAGATCAGGTCGTCGTAGTAGGCGGTCCACCCTTCGATCAGCCACAGCAGCTCGGTGTGGTTCTCGTGCTCGTAGTCGTAGCGCCAGAACTCCTCCGGCCGCATGCGCTTCACGTTCCAGGCATGGAACAGTTCGTGCGCGGCGAGGCCGAGGAACTCGCGGTAGCCCTTGTCGCTCGCGAACGCGGTGCGCGAGACGAGCAGCGTGCTCGAGTCGGCGTGTTCGAGCCCGCCGTGGCCATCGGCGCTGCACAAGCACAGGAACACGTAGCTCGCATACGGCAGCGGACCGTCGAACACGGCGCGGGCGCTGGTCACGATGCGACGCAGGTCGTCGCCCAGCGTCGCTGGCGGCTGCACGCCCGCGAGTCCGTCGAACACGATCGCGTGCGGCACGCCATCGACGTCCCACTCCCGGCGTACCAAGGTGCCGAGCAGGCACGGTGCATCGAGCGCACGATCCAGGTCGTCGGCTTGCAGCGTCGTCGTGGCCGTCTGCGCGCGGTTGCCGGTGCCCGCCGTGTCCGTCGCATCGGCCACGACCGGGAGGCTGCACGCCAGCTGCCAGTGCGCCGGATGCTCGATGCGAAGTCGGGCCGGTCGCTCGGGTTCGCCGACCGGCCACAGCAGCGTGCAGGCGTGGTTCCAGAAAGCGTGTTCCGCGGTCACGTCCGCCGTTCGCACGGTCAGCTCATGAGCGTAGACGCGATAGTGGACCCGGATGCGCTGCGTCGTGACGGCGGTCGCGACTTCGAACCGGTTCTTGCTGGTCTTGCGGCAGGCCAGGGCCGCACCGGTTGCCGCATCGCACGCCGTCACCGGCCCCAGGTGCCGCGCATACTCGCGGATCAGGTAGCTACCCGGTGTCCACGTGGCGAGGAACAGCGACTGTCCGGCGCCGCCGGGGCGGCCGGCTGCCAGTGCGAACTCCAGGGTCACTGCGAGCTCGCGCAACTCGGGGCGGCTGGCGTCGATGCGGTAGTCGAGGAGCACCGTGGTCGGGTTCGGCCCGCGTCGCGAGTCCGGGGCCGCGGGCGAGTGCGGGGCGTTCGCCCGAATCCGTCCGGGAGGAAATGGTACGCCCGAGAGGAGTCGAACCTCTGACCTACGGCTTCGGAGGCCGTCGCTCTATCCAACTGAGCTACGGGCGCGCAGCGGCTAGGGGTCTTAGCGAGGGCGGTGGGGAAACACAACCACGGCACCGGGGTCTGGCGCCACGCGGGCACGGCCAGAGGTCTCAGCAGTCGGACCGTCCCCGTTGCGGGTCTCGCCGCCAACGGTCCGCCGTCCGGCTCCTCGCTGAGGGCGGTTGCCTCCCGGTCGTTGTCGTGATCCAATCCTCTCAGCGTTTTGGGCCGAACCGAAACCCCCTCGTCGGTTGCGGCTAGTTGTGGTGTCCGTTTCGCGCGTCCCGATGGTCGGAAAACTGACAGCCGTGATGATGGCGCTCGGCGCCGCTCCGCTGGTGATGTGGTGCTTCGGCTCGGCGAAGCCTCTCGCCGTCGGGGCGACCACGCCGGGCGTCCTGGACGACACCGACGGTGACTTTCTGCCGGATGTCGTCGAGTGGGCCGTCACGACGAACTCGAACAGCCCCGACACGGACAGCGACGGCATCCCGGACTTCGTCGAGGTCGTGCAGCATGGTTCGCCGCGCTGCACCGACTACCCGATCGCCCTCGATCACGAAGTGCGGGTGGTGGTCACGGCGCCGTCGGTCGGCGCCGCCGATCAGACCGCGTGGCTGCATCTGCTGGTGCGCTTCGCGACCGCGGCTCCGCAGGTCGACGCGCTCGATGTCTGGTTCGAAACGCCGTGGGCGCCGGGCGTGCGCCTGCCGCTGGGCAGCCTGTTCGCCGGGGGTGTGTTCTCGCAGCGCGTCACGCCCGAAGACGGACTCTGGGTCCTGGCGTCGGCGCCGCTCGTCGATGCCGCGCTCCTGCAGACGCTGCTGCCGTTCGGCATCTACGCCGAAGCCGTGGTCGGGGGCGAGCACCTCGAGACCGGTGTCTGCCTGCTCGACGTGCAGGGCACGACCGCCTGCATCGTCCCGTTCGGCCCGCGCAGCCAGGGCCGGTATGCGTTCCAGTCGATCGCGCCGCCGGTGACCATGGCCGCCGCCACCAACAAGGTCTGTGTGCTCGACCTGCAGGAGGTCGGTTCGGGGCCGGGGGGCGTGGTCTACGAGATCGTCGATGCCGACTGCGAGGACGCCAACGAACTCGAATGCGGCGTCAGTTGCTCCCAGTCGGTGGGGTGGATCCTGACGGTTCCCGGTGGCCAGGCAGCCCTGCGCGGGAACTGAACCCCCGCCGCGACCGCTCCGGAGGAGGACGGGCGTGAACCGTGGCCGCGGTGCGGATGGCCCGCCGTGGCGCCTCCCGGTGGGCCGCCGCGGGCATTTGCCGGGGTTCCAGGGGGGTGTTTCCGGCCCAAACCGGGCTTCAGGGAACAACAGCAGGCCTTCCCGTCGTCTGTAACCCGTGGAACTGCTTCGCGATCCCGATGCCGATCTGGTGGCGGCCTGCCGGCTGCCCGACAGCGACGGGTTCGAAAGGGCCTTCGAGGCGCTGTTCCTGAAGTATCGCGAACGGACCTACGCGATCGCCTTCCGCATCACCGGAACCGCCGTCGACGCGCTGGACGTCGTGCAGGACAGCTTCGCGCTCGTCTTCCGCAAGCTCGCGGCGTTCCGTGGTGGGTCGCTGTTCAGCACCTGGCTGTTCCGCATCGTCGTCAACTGCAGCATCGATCAGCGCCGCCGGGCCGGGCAACGGTCTGAAGCGCCGCTGCTGAGCACCGATGGCGGCATCGGCGAACCCGTCGATCGGGGGCCCGATCCGCGCGAGCGCGCCGCCACGCGGGAACTCGGTGATCAGGTCCAGCAGGCGATCTCGTTCCTGAGCCCCAAGCTCCGGGTCATCCTCGCGCTGCGATACCTCGAGGACATGTCGTACGAGGAGCTTGCCGCGACGCTCAGTCTCTCTCTCGGCACCGTGAAGTCCCGTCTGGCGCGCGCCCATCTCGCCCTCGAGCACGTGGTCCGCACGCGCTTCCCGCAGCTCGACATCGGTGACTCGTCCCCTGATTCCCTCGGTGGTGTCGGATGAACAACCCGAACGAAGAACCGACGAGCCGCTTTGCCTGCCGCGCCGTCTTGCGCGAAGCCCTGACCACGACGGGGCCACTCGAGGCGACGTTGCGCGCGCACGTCGAGACCTGCGCGTTCTGCGCCGCACGGGTGCGGGCTCGCGACCGTCTGGTGCCATTGCTGCGGCGGCGGCCCGAGTTGCCTGCGGGATCGGCCGACGCGACCACGCGATCGACGATCGGCGTCTGTGAACGCATCGTCGAGCGGGCCGAGAACGGACCGCTCGGGCGGATGCTCGCGGGCGCCCTGCCGCTGCCGTCGGCAGTGGCGTCGTCCGACCACCCGGATGCCGCGAGCGGCGAGCCGGCGGGGTGGCCCGAGGCGCTGCTCGAGTCCAGGATCGCGCGACAGGCTGCGGTTGCGCCGCCGGCGGTGGCGTCCACCGCGTGGACGCGCGTGAGGGAATCGATTCTCGACGAGGTGGCCGGTGGCCAGCGCCGCGCGACCCGACACCACTGGTGGATCGGACTTCTGGGGACCGCTGTCGCGGCCGGCATCGTGCTGGTGGTGGTGCAGCAGCAACGTCCCACTCCCCCCTCGATCACCTTCCAGGACATCGCCGATCTGCCGGTTGGTGCCTCCATTCCATCGGTCGACTTCGCCGTGGTCCGGCGCGGCGCGACACGGTGATACCGGATCCTCTTTTGTCCCCGCACCTTCCCCGCTGCATCTGCTTCGAATAGACCTCACCGAGTTCGCCATGCACCTCTCCCAGGTCGTCACCAGTTGCCTGCGCAGCGTCGCCGTGTCGTCGGCGGCAACGCTGTGCCTGCTGGGTTGGACCGGCGCGGCGAGGGCGCAGCAGGTTTCCCCGGGTGCTGGGCGTTCGGCGAAGGCTGCCCCGCAGTCGTCGGCTGCGGCGAGCACTCCATCGGCTGCGGTCACGTTCGCGGGCATGTCGCAGGCCGCACAGCAGCAGGACTACACCGTCGTGCAGCTGCGCCGCTTCCCCGACGGGCAGGGCCAGGTGGTCACCGTGCGTGAGAAGCTGGTGGTCGACGCCACCGGCGCGGGCGCGCCGGCCATCGATCTGACCTTCCTCGGCGTCGAGGGTGAGCTGCCGGGATCGCCGGTCTGGACGAAGTGGCAGCAGACCTACCTCCGCGACGGGGTCCTGTTCCACAAGCACGGCTCCTTCAGCGTCCGTGACCTGGGAAGCATCCAGCAGAACTACACGCTGCACGAGTTCGGCTCGGTCGTGCGCGCCAACCGGACGGCAGTCCGCACGGTCGTGTTTCCGCAGGCATCGGACAAGTCGATCTGGGTCGTCGACGTCGATGCGACGACGATGGTGCCGCTGTACTGGGCCGAGTACGACTTCCAATTCCAACTGCTCTCCGAGGTCGAAGCCGTCACGTTCACCGATTCGGTGCCTGCGCAGCTGCTGCCCGGGCCGGCGCCAGCCGGTTCGGTCCAGCATGCCGACTTCGCGAGCGCGAAGACGTTCCTCGGTGATCCGCCGGGCATCGTCGATCTGCCCGTGGCGCTGGTGAACTACGGCGTCACTTCGATCGAGACCCGGGACGATCCGCTGAACGGCCAGCAGAAGCTGGTGACGACCTACGGCGACGGGGTCGACGAGTTCGTCGTGGTCCAGGTGCCGGGGACCACCGACGTGTTCGCGAGCCTGGTGCCGCCCGCGAAGGGCAAGACCGGCGGCAGCACGGGTCACACGATCGCCCGCTTCCACGACGCGTCGCTGCGCGTGCTGCTGTTCTGGGACGACGGGGTGTCGTTCCAGGTCGCCGGCCGCGGATCGCTGACGCGCCTGGACAGCGCCGCCAAGCAGCTCTATCTGCAGGCGCTGTCGACGCACTGATCCGCGTCCCCTGCCCGGGTCCGAGCGGCAGCGAACGGGAGTGCCCGGCAGCCGCCGGGGTCCGCCGCCGGCGACACCGTCGCGGCGCCCAGACGCCAGGAGTCCGGCTCGCGCGACTCTGCGCGGGACCCGGTCGTGCGGGAACGCGTCATGCCATCGGGCCGTGCGGGAGCCGGCGGCGCTTGGCATGTGGAGTGCTCCGTTTCCCGACAACACTCCCATGGACGCCGACAAGAACGACAAATCACAGCTCCCCGAGGCCCTCAGCTCGGCCGAGTATCGCGCCCGACTGACGACGAAGCTGAACTGCCTCATCGCCGTTCTCGAGGTCGCCATCGCCAAGATCTCCAAGAGCATGGATCTGCCCGGCGCCAACGAGGAGCGCCTGCTGAAGATCCGCAGCAACCTGGAGAACACCCTCGCGATCTGTCATCGGGCCAAGCAGACCCTCGATCGCACGGGCGGCGGCAAGAAGGCGATCGGCGTGCGCGGCGACGACAAGGCGAACATGACGGCGCGGGACTACGTCGAGCTCAGCAGCATCGACGAATACCGCAAGTTCCGGAACATGGAACCGATCGCGAAGGACGAACTGCAGAGCATCGACTTCGACGAGCTGGCCCGGCGCCTGTCGGAACTCTGATTTCCTGCCGACCCTCGTCGATCGCGGCCGCCGCGCGGTCGTGACCGGGTCGCACCGTTGATGTGGGATCTTCCGCGACGCGTCGGCTGCGCACCGAGTGCCCGATGCGCCGGAACCCGCGCGTCGGCGCCGTTCCCGGCTTCACCGAGCCGAACACGAATGCCGATCCAGGAATGGGAACGGCATGACAACTGCACTGATCGGAAACCGGGGAAGTGTGGAGCTGAAGGCCCGCGTGGCCCTCATCTCCAAGAGCAGCACGAAGGTCGATGTGGCGGCTTCGGTCGCCCGCTCGGGCCACGAGTTGGTCGAGTTCGAAGACTGGAATGCGTTCGTAGACGCCGCCGTCGAGTCGACGATGGACCTGATCCTGTTCGACCACGAGCAGGCGCTCGGGCTGCCGCGCGACCTGTCGGTGCCGTCGGTGCAGGTCGGTGACCGCGCCGCGAAGGCGCCGACGTCCAGCCTGGGTTGCCTGCCACCCGCTGCGTTCGAAGCGGCGCTCGAGCCGTTGCTGCGGATCGCCAACGAGCTGCGCGGCTCGATGATCCGTTGCCGGGAGCTCGAGCAGCTCGTCGAGGGCGTTCGCAGCGGTTCGGCTCTGGTGGGTCGCAGCGTCGTCACGCGCCGTCTGCACTCGTCGTTGAGTCGGGCGGCAGACACGGACGCCACCGTGCTGATCGAAGGTCCGCGCGGTGCGGGCAAGTCGCTCGCCGCGCGCATCGTGCACTGCAAGAGCCGTCGCTCGGACCGGCGACTCGAAGTCCTCGCCTGCGAACAGGAGGACGCCGAGTCCCTGACGCGGGCGCTGAGCGCTGCACGTGACACGACGCTGGTGCTCGAGGACGTCGATCGCCTGCCGGCGCCGGCCCAGTCCGTGCTCGTCCGCCACCTCAAGGAGCGCAATCCGTCTCAGCTCGGCACGGTGCCGCGGTTGATCTCGACCACCGCGGCGCACCTGCCCGAACTGGTGGCGAAGGGCGCCTTCCGCGAAGACCTCTTCTACCGCCTGCACGCGTTTCCGGTGGTCGTTCCCGCGCTGCGGGAGCGTGCCGAGGACGTGGTCATGATCGCCGAAGCGATCCTGGATGCCGCCGCATTGCCTTCTGGTCGCCCGCACAACGGGTTCACGCCGGCGGCGCTGGCGCTGCTCGAGGGCATGCAGTGGCCGGGCAACGTCGCACAGCTCGAGTCGACGGTGCGCCGGGCGTATCTGTTGGCCGGCGGCGCCGCCATCGACCGCGAACACCTGCTCGCCGCACCGCCGACGGCGCCGCTGCCTTCGGCGGGCGTCACCGGCGGCGCCACGCGCCGATCGGACGAGGTGGACACGGCGATCGACGAAGACGCGATCCGGCCGTTCGACGAGGAGGAGCAGACGATCCTCTCGCGCGCACTGCGCGCCACGAAGGGCAATGTCCGCCGGGCCGCCCAGCTGCTCGGCATCGGCCGCGCGACTCTGTACCGGAAGATCCAGCAGTACAAGCTGCGCCTGCAGTAGACGTTGCCGCGGCGGGTGCCGCGGTGCGTATCCTGCCGGCATGCACAGGCTGGAGGTTCTGCACCAGGACGAGCACCTGGTCGTCGTCGACAAGCCCGCGGGCGTGCTGGTGGTGTCGGCCCCGGGCCGCAAGGAGCCGACGCTGGTCGACCGTGTGTCCCAGCAGCTCGGCGAGCGCGTGCAGGCCGTGCATCGACTCGACGAAGAGACCACGGGCGCCATCGTGCTGGCGCGCACCGACGCCGGGCGCAGCGGCATGGAGGGGCTGTTCCGGGCCCACGCGGTGGCGCGCGAGTATCTGGCGCTGACTTCGGCGGCGCCGTCGCCGCCGGCCGGTCGCATCGAATCGCACCTGCTCGAGGATGCGTCCGGCGTGGTCCGGGTCGTCGCTCGCGGTGGCCAGCGCGCCGTGACCGACTACGAGACCGTCTGCCGCCGCGAACGGTGCACGCTGGTGCGATGTCGGCTCGAGACCGGGCGCCGCAACCAGATCCGGGCCCATCTGGCGGCGCTCGGTTGCCCGCTGGCCGGCGACCGCAAGTACGGGTTCCGTGCCCGCGCCGGTGAGCGCTTCCCGCGCGTGATGCTGCACTCGTGGCAGCTGCGTTTCGTGCACCCGGTCACCGGCGTCGAAGTGTCGGTCCGCGTCGAGCCGTCCGAGGCCGAACTGCGCGTTCCGTGACCGTCGCCGCTCGTCGACGACTGTGGCGAGGACCGCCCGGGCAGGACTAGAATCCGCCCGCTTGCGAGTCCCGATCCGGATGACGCAGGAGTCGCTGTTCGGCTTCCTGACCAGCACGCGGCTGCCAGTGGTCTCGAGCCTGTCGATGGTCATCCGTTGGCTGTCGCTCGGCATGGCCGTCGCCGGCGTCGCCTACGGCGTCACCTGCCTGTTCCACGCCGGCGGGTTCTGGACGGCGGAGTTGCCCTGGTCGGGCGCGCTGCCGTCGCTGGCCGCCGCGCCGATGTTCCTCGTCGCCTGGACGAACTGGCGGCACAAGCGCTTGCAGCGCGCGGCGAGCTGGTTGTTCGTCGCGCTGTTCACCGTCTCGATCCTCGCCAACCTGCCGCGCGGCGGCTTCAGCCCGGCGTGGTACCTGCACCCGGTGCTCTGCCTGCTGGCGACGATCTGCCTCGGCGTGATCCCCGGCCTCAGCCTGACGCTGGTCGCCGTCAGCGCCCTGCTGGTCGGCGCGGTCGTGTGGCCCGGCGAAGGCGTGCCCGACGTGGTCCTGCCGGAGCTGTGGGTGCACGTCACCAGTCTCGCGGCGGTCGCGCTCGCGTCGGCGCTCGCGGGTGCGATCGTCAACCGACTGCTGTTCATGGCCCTGCTGACCGCCGAAGCGCAGCGGCGGAAGAACTTCGAGTCGAGCCGCGCTCTGCGTCATCGCGAGAAGCTGCTGCGCCATGCGCTGCGCGTCGAGACCATCGGCGACCTCGCCGGCATGGTCTGCCATCAGCTGCGCAACACCTTCCAGGTGCTGATGGGGCACGTGACGATGGGGGAGATGGCCAGCGACGCCGAACGGATCCGCCGGCTGTCGTTGATCGAAGAGACGCTGGAACAGTCGCGACCGCTGCTGGACCAGCTGATGTCGATGGCGCACCCCGACGAGGGCACGACGGAGCCCTGTGACGTCGCCGATGTGCTGCGCCAGTTCGTGTCGCAGGCGCGCCGGGTGCTGCCCGCCACCGTGCAACTGCACGATGAGATACCGGCGACCCTGCCGCCGGTGCTGATGAACGCGCGCGGTCTCGTGCACGCGCTGTGGAACCTGGTCATCAACGCGCGCCAGGCGATCACGGGGGAAGGTGTGATCACGCTTCGCTGCGGCGAGGATCGGCATCAGGTGTGGCTCGAGGTCCAGGACACCGGGGTCGGCATGACGCGCGAGGTGCAGGAGCGCATCTTCGATCCCTATTTCACGACCAAGCCGCCAGGCCAGGGCACCGGCCTCGGCCTGACGGCGGTGGCGCGCTTCGTGCGCGGCAGCAACGGCCTGATCCAGGTCGACAGCCAGGCCGGGTCCGGCACGACGTTCCGCATGCGGTTTCCGCAGGGTGACGGTGCCGGTCGCGTGCGCAGCGCCTGACCGATCCGGCTACAACTCGATCGGGCGGCCGAGCCGGCGGCTCAGTACGGTCGCGAGGATCTGGCGCAGTTCGCCGCGGCCCTTGGTGTCGATCCAGGCGTCGCGACCCGCTTCGAGCGCGAAGTGCCAGGCGGTTGCCCCCTCGGCCATCCAGATCTGCTGCGCCGGCGCCTGCCGGTTCAGGATGCAATTGCGGCCGTCAGGAAAGCTGATCTTCAGCACGCCGCCGGCCAGGTCCGCTTCGAGTTCGTCCGGGTCGAACGTGTCGAGGCGCGCCAGGAGATCGGTCAGGCAGCGCTCGGCCTGCTGCAGGTAGTGGGAGTCGGTGCTGCCAGACATGTCACTGCCGATGATGCACCGCGCCGCGCGTGGGGCAAGCGGGCTTCTGCCCGTCGGTCGGCTGGCGAGAGGGCTTGCAGAAAAAAGAGTGGCCGGCAATCCTCTCCCTGGACTGCCGGCCACGGTGGGTCCGGGTCGCGATTCAAAAATGCCCTCTCGAATCGGCCTGGAACTCCTTGCGGGTTCCAGACCACGCGGCCGGGACCACTCGTCCCATGCGCTTCTGTAGACGCAGCAGCGGGCGAAACTTTCCAAGCAGCAGCAGATTTTTGCGCGCGGCCCTCGTTCGTCAGCGGCTCGTCAATGCGCCGTGAAGAACGCACCATGGCGATCTTGGTTCAGCGCAGACGGCGTTCCGCAACGTCGCGCCAGGCGGGAACGAGATCGTCGACCGTCACCCGTTCGGCGTCCGCCTCGAAGCCCAGCAGTACGCGGTGACGCAGCGCCGGCAGCACGCAGGGGCCGAGATCCTCGCGCGTGACCGCCGGTCTGCCGGCCAGCAACGCGCGCGCCTTGGCGCCGAGCACGATCGCCTGGCCAGCGCGGGCGCTGGCGCCGTAGCGCACGAACCGCCGCGTGCGGTCGTCGGCGCTCTCGTGTCCAGGATGCGTCGCGAGCAGCAGCTCGGCGACGTAACGCAGCAGATGGGTGCCGCACAACACCTGCCGCACCAGCGCCTGCAGCTCGCGCAGCTCCGTCGACGTTAGGATCACCTCGACGTTCGGCTCCGGCTGTCCGGTCGTCGCGGCGAGGATCTCGGTCATCGATTCGACCCCCGGCGTGCGCACGTCGAGTCGGAACAGGAAGCGGTCGAGCTGGGCCTCGGGCAGCGGGAACGTGCCCTCCAGCTCGATCGGGTTCTGCGTCGCGATCACATGGAACGGGTCGGGCAGCGGGTGCGTGGTGCCGCCGATCGTCACCGAGTGCTCCTGCATCGCCTCGAGCAGTGCCGATTGCGTCTTCGGCGAGGCGCGGTTGATCTCGTCGGCCAGCACCAGACCGGCGAACAGCGGTCCGGGCTGGAAGCGGAAGCTGCGCCGACCATGGTCGTCGTCGATGACCTGGGTACCCATGACGTCGCTGGGCATCAGGTCGGGGGTGAACTGGATGCGCGCGAACTGCAGCCCCAGGCCGCGCGCCAGCGAACGCACGAGCAGGGTCTTGCCGAGCCCCGGCAGGCCTTCGAGCAGCACGTGGCCACCGGCCATGACCGCGACCAGCAGCTCGGTCACCAACGGCCCCTGACCGATGACCTGCGACTCCAGCTGTCGCTGCAGCGTGGCGATCTTGCCGACCAGCGCCGCCGCCCTGCGTTCCACGTCCGCGTCCATCAGGTCTCCGATTCCAGCAGAGTGTGATCGAGGTAGCGCTCGGCGCGGTCCGGCAGCACGGCGACGACCGTCTTGCCGTGGCTCGTCGGCCGCCGGGCCAGGGTCAGCGCGGCGTGCAGCACCGCGCCGCTGGCGGGGCCCAACAGCAGGGCCTCCTCGCGCGCCAGTGCCCGCGCGCCAGCGACCGCGTCGCGGTCGTCGACGCCGATCATTTCGCTGACGTCCGCTGGCCTCAGGATGTCCGGCACGAAGCCCGCGCCGAGGCCCGGGATGTCGTGCGCTCCGGCCGCACCGCCGGCGAGCACGCGGCTGCCGGCCGGCTCCACCGCGACGACCCCGACGCCGAGTTCGCGGAAGAACTGCGCACAGCCTGCCGCCGTGCCGCCCGTGCCGACCGGCACCACGACGAGGTCGACCCGTCCATCGGTGTCCTCCCAGATCTCGCGCGCCGTCGTGTCCGCGTGTGCGCGCGCGTTGGCGCGGTTGGTGAACGCCTGCAGGCAGACGGCGCCGGGCGTCTGCCTGGCGAGCTGATCGGCGCGCGCCATGGCGCCGCGCATGCCTTCGCTCGCGGGCGTGTCGACCACCGTGGCGCCGAGCGCGAGCAGCAGGCTGCGGCGTGGACCGGCGGCGCCGGCCGGCATCGTCAACACCACGCGGTAGCCGAGCCGCGCGCCGATCGTCGCCAGGGCCAGGCCGAGGTCGCCGCTGCTGCATTCGACGATGGCGCCGCCGGGGCGCAGGAAGCCGCTGCGCTCGGCGTGGCGGATCATGCCCAGGACCGCGCGGTCCTTGTTGCTGCCCGAGGGGTTCCAGCTCTCCAGCTTGCCGAGCACACGACATCCCGGCGGGGACAGCCGCGCCAGCTCGACGAGCGGCGTGCGGCCCACGAGCCAGGTGATGTCGGTGGCGATCCGAGCCATCGCGGAAGCGTAGCTTGGCCCGCAGAGCAGACCAGACGATGATGCGCGCCGATGCCTCCGACGCACCGCGCCGTCCTGTTCCTCGCCGTCTGCAGCGCGTGCGCAGGTGTCTCCGTGCGGCCCGAGGCGGTGCGCGCGGACTCGCTGCCGGTCGTGGCGCTGTCGGCCGACACCGAGCGCGAGCTCGGGCGCCACGTCGATGCCGCGATCGAGGCGGTGATGCGCCGACACTACGCGGCGGCCGAACGGCAGGCGCGGCAGGCACTGGACATCGATCCGCGCCGGGCCCGGGCGCGCGCGGTGCTCGGCATGGTCCTGTTCCAGCGGTCGACGCTGGCCGACCCACCGGACCTGTTCCTCGCCCACGCCGGCGAAGCCGACCTGATCCTGGCCGAGCAGCTCGCGCCCGCCGATCCGTTCGTCGGCTGGATGCACGCGGTGATGCTGGCCGAGGCGGGTCACATGACGGCCGCGGCGGCGACCGCCGAGGCCGCGCTGGGCCGGACCGAGGCGGCGCCGGCGAACGAACGCGCGGCGTTGCTCGGCGTCGCCGGCACGTATCGCTACGAGCTCGGCGAGGAGCGTGCGGCGTTGCCGCACCTGCAGGCCTACGTCGCCCTGCGCCCGGACGACGCGACGGCGCGGTTCCGGCTCGGCTACTGCCTGCTGCGCCTGGCCGGGCTGCCGTCGGGGCCGAAGCCCAATTCGCTGGTCGTGGCGCAGGGCCAGGCCGAAGCCGCGGCGGCGGCGTTTCGTCGCGGCGCGGAGCTGGTGCCCGGCGACGAGGACGTCGCGCTCGCCGTCGGCGCAGCGCTGCTGCGCGCCGCCGAACTGGCCGAGCAGCGCCGCGACACCGCGGCGCGCGACGACCGGCGGCAGCAGGCCCTGCAGCAGTTCCGGGCCGTCGCCGACCGTTTTCCCGGCAGTGCCGAGGCCCTGTTCCGGGTCGGCGTCGTGGCCGAGGCGGGTGGCGAGCAGCAGACGGCGCGCGAGGCCTACACCCAGGCGCTGGCGCGCGATCCGGAGCACCTCGGCAGCCTGCTGAACCTGGCGGCGATCGCGGAGCACGAGGCGGGCGCCGAAGACGCCGTGCGCGAACTGCTGCGGCGCGCGATCGCCGCCGATGGCCGCCGCGGCGCGTTGAGCGTCGCCGAACGCAGCCGCATCCTGGCGCGGTTGGAGCCGCCGGCCGGCGGCGCTACGCCCCCATGATGCTGTAGCCGGCGTCGACGTAGATCGTCTGGCCGGTGATCCCGCGCGCCAGGCTCGACAGCAGGAACAGCGCCGTGTTGCCGACGTCGGCCTGGTCGACGTTGCGCCGCAGCGGCGACTTCTGCGCCATGGTGTCGAGCAGCGAGCCGAAGTCCGCGACGCCCATCGCCGAGACCGTCTTGATCGGCCCGGCCGAGATCGCGTTGACGCGTACGCCGTGCGGGCCGAGGTCGCTGGCGAGGTAGCGCGTGCTCGCCTCGAGCGCCGCCTTGGCCACGCCCATGACGTTGTAGTTCGGCACGACCTTCTCGGCGCCGTAGTAGCTGAGACAGACGACGCCGGCGTCGCGACCCTCCATCAGCGGCATGGCACCCTTCGCCAGTCCGATCAGCGACCAGGCGCTGACGTGCTGCGCGAGCTGGTAGCCCTCCCACGAGGTGTCGACGAAGTTGCCGCCGAGCTCCTCGCGCTTGGCGAAGGCGATCGAGTGCACGAGGCCGTCGAGCGGGCCGGCCTGCTTGCCGAGCGCGGCGAAGTAGCGGTCGATGTCGCCGGGCACGGTCACGTCGCAGGGTGCGATGAAGGTGTCACCGGGCAGCTCCGCCGCCAGCTTGCGCACGGGCTCCTCCATGCGGTCGTTCTGGAAGTTCAGCGCCAGGCGCGCGCCCTCGCGGTGCAGCGCCTGCGCGATGCCCCATGCGATCGAGCGCTTGTTGGCGATGCCGAAGATCGCCACGTGCTTGCCGGTCATCAGACCCATCGGTGTTCCTCGCTTTGCTTCGTCGGGTGCGTAGCCCGGCACGATAGCGCCGCGGCCGCCGGGATCACGCCCGCATCGCGCCGCCGGTGCCGTCGGCGCCCAGGATCTGCCGGAAGACCTTGCGCGCCGGGGTCGACCACGGGGTGGGCTCGTCGAGCGGGAACCACTGCAGGCGGCCGCGTTCGCGCACGGTCGCGGCATGGGCGTGCAGCACGATGCGATGGTGGGTGATGGCGTGCCGGACCCGGGCCAGCTCGGCGCCGATCTCGACCCGCGCCGCGAAGCGCCGCCGCAGCGCCGCCGCCAGCTCCGGTTCGCCCGTGTCCACCAGCACGCCGGCGCCGGGCAGCTCGATCTGGCCCGCGTTCGGTTCCCCCGCGGGCACGCGCACGCCGAGCACCTCGGCGCCGCGCGCGGCGAAGGCGACCCGCGCCTGCACGTCGACCGCGGCGCGGCGCGGCGCCTTGACGGGCAGTTCGCCGGTGAGTCCCGCCGCATGCGCGACGCAGTCGCCGGCGACGGGGCAGCGATCGCAGCCCGGCGAGGCCGGCGTGCAGACCATCGCGCCCAGCTCCATCAGCGCCTGGTTGAAGTCGCCGGGTCGGTCGCGGTCGAGCCAGCCTGCGACGCTCGCGCGCACGCGTTCGCGCGCCGGCGACGACCGGACCGCGGTGCGGATGCCGCGGTGGCGTGCCGTCACGCGTTCGACGTTGCCGTCGAGCGCCACCACCGCGTGCCCGAACGCGATCGACGCCAGGGCGCCGAGCGTGTAGGGCCCGATGCCGGGCAGCTCGGCCAGGGCGGCTGGATCCGAGGGCACGCGACCGCTGTGTTCGGCGACGACGCGGCGCGCACCGTCGCGCAGCAGCCGCGCGCGTCGGTAGTAGCCCAGCCCGCGCCAGGCGGCGAGCAGCTCGTCGTCGCTGGCGGCCGCGAAGTCCGCCGGCGCGGCGAAACGCCGCACGAAGCGTTCGTAGCTGTCGCGCACGGCCTCGACGCGCGTCTGCTGCAGCATGACCTCGCTGACCCAGATCGCCCACGGGTCGCGCGTGCGGCGCCAGGGCAGGTCGCGCCGATTCGCGTCGAACCACCGCAGCAGGCGGTGGCCGAACGATGCCGGCGCCGTGCTCAATCGCCGATCGTGCTGGCGTCGGTCGGCCGCGGCTCGATCTCGACACCGAGGCGCTCGCGCATGTCCTTCTCGGCCTGGTAGAGGATCTTGTCGAGCCTGGCCTGATCCTCGTGCTCGCTGACCAGCATGATGCGGATCACGCGCGTGCGGTCGAAGCCCTGCGTGCGCGTACGGATCTGCACGTTCGGGTGCTTCTTGGCGACGTCGGCCAGCGCGCGGCTGATCGAAGACAGGTCGTAGCCGTGGTAGTCGACGACGCGTTCGCCGCGGATCGTGTCCGGGCCCTCGGCGTTCATCACCGGCAGCACGTTGGTGGTGAAGAACTGCTGCATCTCCGCGGGTACGCCGGGCAGCAGGAACACCGTCGTGTCGCCGACGCGGAGCTGCACGGCGGGCGCGGTGCCGACCATGTTCTCGTAGCAGATCGCGCCCTTCGGCAGGCTCGCCATGCCGCGCCGGCTCTCGTTGAGGTCCGGACTGCCGACGAGGTCCTTGGCGTGCAGGCGTCGATACGAGTTCTGCACGAACTCGACCGCCTGCGGGTTCTCCTCGAGCCGCAGGCCGGTCGCCTGCGACAGGCAGTGCCTGGCGTTGTCGTCCCAGTTCGGCCCCATGCCGCCGGTCATGATCACGAAGGTCGGCTTCTGTTCGATGGCCCACTTCAGCGTCGCGACCATCTCGCTCTCGACCCGGTCGACCACCTGGATGGTGCGCACCCGGTAGCCGATGTCGTCGATGCGGCTGGCGATGAACGCGGCGTTGCGGTCGACCACGGACCCTTCGAGGATCTCGCGGGAGACGACCAGGAGGATGACACTCTTGTCGAACAAGGAAACCTCGGGCGGGCAGTGGACGGGGGCCTGCGTGGCATCCGGGCCGACGCGCGCGGAAGCATGCTACAGGATCGGTAGCAATGTTGAAGCGTCCAGGCAGCCCCGGAAGAATGGTCCTTTCGACGACTCTGCCCAACGCCCGGCCCCCCTGCGCACATGACCGATCCGACTCCGCCGACCGGCGGCCGCATCACCGATCTCCAGCTCGAACGGGAGATGCGGGAGAGCTACCTCAACTACTCGATGAGCGTGATCCTGAGTCGCGCTCTGCCCGACGCTCGCGACGGCCTGAAGCCAAGCCAGCGCCGCGTGCTGGTGGCGATGAACGACCTCAACCTCGGGCCGCGCAGCAAGCACAGGAAGTGCGCGAAGATCTGCGGTGACACGTCGGGCAACTACCACCCGCACGGTGAGTCGGTCGTCTACCCGACGTTGGTCGGCATGGCGCAGCCGTTCACGACCCGCTACCAGCTGGTCGACAGCCAGGGCAACTTCGGCGCCATCGACGGCAGCCCGCCGGCGGCGATGCGGTACACCGAAGCCCGGCTCGGCTACCCGGCGATGCACCTGCTCGAGGACCTCGACAAGGAGACCGTCGACGAGGCGCCGAACTACGACGACACGCGCATGCAGCCGGTCGTGCTGCCGGCCCGGTTCCCGAACCTGATCTGCAACGGCTCGACCGGCATCGCGGTCGGCATGGCGGCGAGCCTGCCGCCGCACAACCTGCGTGAGGTCGCGGCGGCGATCGTCCGGCTGCTCGACAAGCCCGACGTCACGCTCGACGAGCTGCTCGAGATCGTGCAGGGCCCCGACTTTCCGACCGGCGGCACCATCATGGGCCGCAGCGGCATCCGCAACGCCTACGCCAGCGGCCGCGGCTCGGTCGTGTGCCGCGCCAAGTACCACGTCGAGGAGAAGAAGGGCCGCAAGTCGCTCGTGTTCACTGAGGTCCCGTACCAGATCAAGACGACGACGATCCTGGAGCGCATCGACCACCTGGTGAAGAGCGGCCAGATCGACTCGATCGCCGACGCCAACGACGAGACCAACGACCGCGTCGGCCTGCGGCTGGTCGTCGAGCTGAAGAAGAGCGTCGAGGACGAGATCGTGACGGTCAACCAGCTGTTCAAGCTGTCGCCGCTGCAGAGCACGTTCTCGATCATCAACCTGGCGATCCTCGACGGCCGCCCGCGCACGCTCGGCTTCAAGCAGATGCTCGAGTGCTACCGCGATCACCGCCAGGACGTGATCCGCCGCCGCACGCGCTTCCTGCTGCGCAAGGCCGAGGAGCGGCTGCACATCCTCGACGGTCTGCGCCTCGCGGTGCAGAACATCGACGAGGTCATCGACATCATCAAGAAGTCGGCCAACACCGACGACGCGCGGCAGCGACTGATCGAGCGGTTCGAGCTGTCGGAGATCCAGGCCCGCGCGATCCTCGACATGCGCCTCGCGCGCCTGACCGGCCTCGAGATCGAGAAGCTCGAGGAGGAGCACAAGGAGGTCAGCGACAGGATCACCTACTACAAGACGATCCTGAACGACCGCAGCGTGCTGATCGGCCTGATGAAGAAGGACCTGCAGGAGATGGTCGAGCAGTACGGCGACGCGCGCCGGACCGAGATCAGCGACGAGGAGGTCGGCAGCTTCGTCGCCGAGGACCTGATCCCGGTCGAGATGATGTGCGTGACGGTCACGCACGAGGGCTACATCAAGCGCACGGCGCTCGATCAGTACCGGACCCAGGGCCGCGGCGGCAAGGGCGTCAGCGGTGCGGAGACCAAGGAGGGCGACTTCCTCTGGAACCTGTTCATCGCCAGCACGCACGACCATCTGCTGTTCTTCACCGACAAGGGGCGCGTCTACTGGAAGAAGGTGTTCGAACTGCCGAGCTACGGCCGCACCGCCAAGGGTCGCGCGCTCGCCAACGTCGTCGAGACGCAGCCCGAGGAGCAGATCACCGCGATCCTGCGCGTCGAGTCGTTCGACGATCGCTTCCTGGTCACGGCGACGCGCAACGGCCTGATCAAGAAGACGCCGCTCGAGGCCTACAGCCGGCGCCGCGCCGGCGGCATCATCGCGGTCGGTCTCGACGAGGGGGACAGCCTGGTCGGCGTCAACCTGTGCCGCGCCGGCCAGACGATCGTGCTCGGCACGCGCGCGGGCATGTCGATCCGCTTCGACGAGGCCGAAGCCCGCGCGATGGGGCGCAGCGCCGTCGGCGTCTGGGGCATCCGCCTCGACGACGGCGACGCGGTCTGCGACATGGTCGTCACCGACGGCACCGGCACGCTGCTGACCGTCTGCGAGAACGGCTACGGCAAGCGCACGCCGGTCGAGGAGTACCGCCTGCAGGGCCGCGGCGGCAAGGGCATCATCGACATCAAGACCACCGACCGGAACGGCAAGGTCGTCAACCTGCTCGCGGTCAGCGACGAGGACGAGGTGATGATGATCACCAAGGACGGCCAGATCGTGCGCACCAAGGCGTCGGAGATCAGCGTCATCGGCCGCAACACCCAGGGCGTGCGCTGCATCGCGCTGAACGAAGGCGACAAGCTGGTCTCGGTCGCGCGCATCCCGAACGAAGAGCCCGAGGCAGAGGCCGAGCCGTCCGGCGCCGATGCCGGCCCCAAGCCGACGGAGGGCAAGTCGTGAGCAAGCACCTCGCGAAGCTGACCGAGGACATGAAGACGGCGATGAGGGGCGGCGACAAGCCGCGCCTCGAGGTGCTGCGCATGTTGATCAGCGACCTGAAGAAGAAGGCGATCGACACGCAGGTCGACACGCTGCCCGACGACGAGGAGGTCGCGATCCTGCAGAAGGCGGTCAAGACCCGCGCCGACTCGGTGGCGCAGGCCACCGCCGCCGGCCGCGACGAGATCGCCGCGCGCGAGCAGTTCGAGATCGGCATCATCCAGGCCTACCTGCCGCAGCAGATGTCGCCCGACGAGGTCGCGGCCAAGGTCAGGGAGGTCGCCGCGGCGATCGGCTACCAGGGCGGCAAGGACACCGGCCGTTTCATGAAAGAGTGGATGGCGAAGTACAAGGGCCTCGCCGACGGCAAGCTGGTCCAGGAAGCGTTGAAGTCGCTGGGCTGAACGCGATCGCGCCCGCTGTTCGCCCGGCGAACCGGCGCAGGCTCCTAGAACGTCGTGCCGAGCGTCAGCGTCGCCAGCAGTTCATGGTCGTCGCCGCTGTTGCGCGTCTCGTTGGTGTCGCCGAGCACGAGGTAGTGCATGCCGACCTCGACCGTCCATGGCCGGCCGGGGTCGGGCAGTCCGGACAGCGTCGCCGCGAGCACGAGCCCCGCATCGAAGTAGCCGAACGCCTTGTCGCCGCCGCCGGCTGGTCGCTCGTAGTAGTCGCGCACGCTGAGGCCGACCTTCAGCGGCAGCAGCAGTTCGAACTCGAAGCCGTCGACGCCGCCGAGCGCGACGCGCGGCTCGACCGCGATCTCGGCGTAGATGCCCGTATGCCGTCCCGCGTCGGCCTGGCCGTCGACCTCGAACGCCACCAGCAGCGACGGCTGCAGCGCGATCGGCGACCACAGCTCGCTGTCGTCGAAGGCGAGCGAGCCGCCGACCTCCTCGACGGTGCCGAACCGGCCGTTCGGGCTGTGGTAGACGGTGTAGAGGGCGCCGACGGTCCAGCGGTCGCCGAGCTGGACGGACAGACCGGCGTAGACGTCGGCCTCGTACCAGGCGGTGCCGCCGCCGGCGCTGCCGGTCGGTCCGTCGTGCAGGCTGTTCCAGATGCCGGTCGTGAGTTCGACGTTGCGCATCAGGTCGCCCGGCTGGCCGGGGTGCAGGCGGAAGCCTAGTTCGACCCACGGCTGGGCGATCGCGCCGCGGTCCTCCTGGGGGATGCCGCGGAACAGGTATTCGTTGGTGAAGGTGACGCCGAGCGCGCCGTGCACGATCGCCGGCGCCTCGAGCGCGGCGCGCAGCGCCCTCAGTTCGGCCCGCGCCGCGTCCAGCTCGCGCTGCATCGCGCGCAGCGGATCCGGCGTGGACTCGGGCTCCTGGGCGAGAGCGGTGACGACCAGGACCAGGGCCGCGCACCACGAACGGGACGCTTGCAGCAGGGCCGACATGCCCATGGCATCGGCCGGATCGCGCGCCGACCTGAGCGCGGTGTCGAAAATCCGTTCAGTCGGGTCGGTGCTCGGGCGTCAGCCGCTCGCCCTTGGCCAGCGTCGCGCGCACCCAGCGCGCCGTGGCCGCGTCGAGCCGGCGCTGTGCCGCGGGCCGCTTCGCCACGCTGCGCAACGGCATCGCCAGCCGCTGGTTGCCGGCGAGCCGTTCCTCGTTGTGGGCCAGGAACTGCCAGTAGAGCCGCGTCACCGGGCACGTCGTCTTCGGGTCGAACGCGCAGTCGCGGCAGTAGTCGCTCATGCGGTCGATGTAGGCCGCGCCGGCGACGTAGGGCTTGGTCGTCATCAGGCCACCGACGCCGTAGCTCGCCATCGCCAGCACGTTCGGTTCGACGACCCAGTCGTAGGCGTCGGCGTAGGCGACCCAGAACCAGTCGGTCAGCTGCCGCGGCGAGACGCCGATCAGGGTCGCGAGGTTGCCGAGCACCATCAGCCGCGTGATGTGGTGGCCGTACGCCTCGTTCCAGACGTCGCGCACGATGTGGTCGAGGCAGTGCAGTCCCGACTCGGTGCCCCAGAACGCCGGCGGCAGGTCGAGGTCGCCGCGCAGCACGTTCTGGTCGATCGTCAGGCCGGCGGCGACACGCAGGCCGTCGGTCGCCTCGTGCACGTGGCGAACGAACTCGCGCCAGCCGAGGATCTGCCGCACGAAGCCCTCCTGGCTCGGCAGCGGCAGCGAGGTCGCCAGCACGTCGGCGACGACGCGTGCGGGCAGCAGGCGATGCAGGTTCAGCAGCGGCGCGATGCGCGTGTGGAACAGCCCGCTGGAGCTCACGGCCATCGCATCCTCGAACGGACCGAAGTGCGGCAGGCACTCGCGCAGCGCCCATTGCCACAGGCGCTCGGCGTCGGCGGCGGTCGCGGGCAGGTGCTCGAGGCGCAGCGTGCCCGGGTGCGAGGCGAACGTGCGCCCGACCAGATCGCCGACCTCGCGCGTCACGTCGTCGACCGCGAAGGTCGGCGGCGCCGGCGCCGCCGGGGTGCCGCGCCACGGCCTGCGGTTCTCGGCGTCGAAACTCCACTTGCCGCCGGTGGGCTTGCCGCCCGCCATCAGGATGCCGCTGCGCCGCCGCACCTGGCGGTAGAACGTGTCCATGCGCCACGGCGGACCGCCGATCGCCGCGAAGTCGTCGGTGGTCGTCAGCCAGCCTGCGTGCGGCACTTCGACCAGCGCGCCGGTCGCCACCAGCGGATGCAGTTCGGTGCGCAGCTCGCGTTCGGCCGGCCGCTGCAGGCGCATCGGTCCGAGTTCCCGTGCCAGCGGCAGCAGGGCAGCCGCGTAGTCGTCGTCGGTGGCGACATGCCGCACGGCGACGCCGCGCGCCGCCTGTTCGAGCGCGAAGTGCCGCAGGTTGCTCAGCACCAGCGCCAGCTTCTGCCGGTGGTAGGGCCGCCGCTGCGCCTTGCCGCGGCTCTCGACCAGCACGATGCCGAGTTCGTGCGCCGGCTCGTGCGCGAGCGGGCCGATGCCGTCGTGCAGCTGGTCGTAGGGCACGAACAGCCAGCGCCGCGCGCGGGCGCGGCGCGGATTCGCGGCGCGCAGCCGATCGCCGAACGCGGTCACGGGCGCCGCCGCCAGCCGTCCTGCGGCGGCGCGGTGCGGGACAGCGGAGGCAGCATGTCGGACGGAGGCAGCATGTCGGACGGATCGCCGAGCATAGGGCGCGCTATGCTCGGGCGCCGCGATGCGGATCCTGGTCGTAGCCGGTGTGCTGCTGGTGCTGGTCGCCGCGCTGGTGGTCGCGCGCTGGCTCGGCGATCTCGGCACCGTCGCGCCCCCGCCACCCGGCGGCGGACCGGCCGGCTCCGCCGCTGCCGGACCGCCGCCCGAGGCGCCGTCGGCGTTGCCGTCGGGGACGATCGCGACGCACACCGGGCGCGAGCCGGTCCCTGCCGACGACCTCGCCGACGAACCGACCGCCTGCCTGCAGGTCGTCGACCACGGCAGCGAGCAGCCGGTGGCCTTCGCCGCGGTGCGCCGCGTGCGCGACGGCGCCGAGGTCGCGTTCACCGACGAACGGGGGCTCGCGGCGGTCGCGCTGCGCGGCTTCGAGCAGCTCGCCGTGGTCGCCGACGGCTATCTGCTGCGGCTGGCGCCGACGCGGCCGGGTTCGACCGAGGCCGAGCCGCAGCAGGTCCGGCTGGTCGCCGACACCTGGTCGCCGCGCGTACGGCTGCGGTTGCGCGGCCCCGGCGAGGTCCGCATCGCCGAGGCGCTGGTGCGCTTCCGCCGCGCCGAAGCGGCGCCGCCGCCGGCCGGCGCCACGGTGCCGGTGCCGGCCGACGACGTCGTGCTGCAGCGCGCCTGGACCGAGCACACGATGCTCGCCGGCCGCCCGGTCTGCGGCGACGTCGCGATCGAACTCGGCGGGTTCGCACCCGATCGAGTGCATCGGCTCGGCGACGGTGCCGAGGTGCGTTTCGTCGTGCCGGGTGCCTACACCGTCGAGGCGGCGACCATGGGCGGGCTCGTCGGCCGCCAGCAGATGCTCGTGCCGGCGCAGGCCCGCGGCGCGCCGATCGAGGTTTCGGTGCCGATGACGCCGGGCATCGACGTCGCCGGCAGCGTGGTCGAGGGCGCGAGCGGCGCGGCGATCGCCGGCGCCGAGATCGTGCTGCAGGACAGCGACCCGCTCGGGCTGGTCGCCACGACCGGCGCCGACGGCGCGTTCCGCCTCGGCCCGCTGTGGCCCGGCAACGTGACGTTGCACGTGCGGCACGGCGAGCACGAACCGCGCGCCGTCGAGGTGCAGGCGCCCGCCGCGAACGTGCGCATCGACCTGCAGCCGCTGCCACGGACGGTGCTGCGCGGGCGCGTTCGCATGCGGCCCGACCTGACGCCGGTGGCCGGCGCCGTCGTCGCCTGGCAACCGAACGGCGCCACGGCGGTGGCGACGACGACCGCCGCCGACGGCACGTTCCTGCTGCGCGCGACCGGCACGGCCGCGGCGCGACTGGCGATCCAGGCTCCCTCCTGCCGCACCTATGCCGAACTGGTGACGCCGGGTTCGCCGTTCGCCGACTACGACGTCTGGCCGGGAACGCGCCCGCTGCGACTCGACAAGAAGTTGACCGCCGTGCTCGCCGGTGCGGTCTTCGGCGCCGACGGCAGTCCACAGGCGGGCGTGCCCGTGCGCTGGCATCCGGCGCGCACGCCGGCGCCGGCCGGCGTGCCGGGCCGTCGCGTGCTCGAAGGCGGTGCGCTGGACCTGCCGCCGGTGACGACGACCGCCGCGGACGGTTCGTTCGCCCTCGAGACGGCGCAACTCGGTCCGGGTAGGCTGACGCTCGCCGACGTCGCCGACGTCGGTGACACGACCGGCGCCAGCGTCGCGGTGGAAGCCATCGCCGGTGCGACCACCAACGGACTCCGCCTGCGACGATGACGATCAGCGACTGGGAGCGGCTCGGCGACGAGACGCTGATGAGCTACAAGGTGTTCCGCGCGCGCCGTTCGCGGCGCCGTTCGCCGCGCACCGGCCACGAGATCGGCTTCTTCCTGCTCGACACGCCGGACTGGGTCAACGTGCTGCCGCTGACGAGCGACGGCCAGATCGTGATGATCCGCCAGTTCCGGCACGGCACCGATCGCGTCTCGCTGGAGATCCCCGGCGGCCTGATCGACCCGCACGAACGGGACCCGATCGAGGCGGCCCGGCGGGAACTGCGCGAGGAGACCGGCTTCGAGGCCGAGCACATCGAGCCGATCGGCGTCATGTCGCCGAACCCGGCGATGATGACCAACCGCTGCTTCGCCTACCTGGCGACCGGCTGCCGCCGCGTCGGCGACCTGCGCATGGACCCTGGCGAGGACATCGAGGTGGTGACGGTGCCGGTCGCCGAACTCGACGCCCTGCTCTGCCGCGGCGAGATCGACCACGCGATCGTGCTGGCGACGATCGCGTTCTGGCGGGCCCGGCCGCCGGGGCCGAAGCGGGCCTGATCCCGCGGGGGCGGCGCCGGGCCGGCAGATGACGCGGCCGATCGGCTACAACGGGGTCCTCGCTCGCCGGAGACCCCGCCAATGCACCGTTCGCTCGCCTTCGCTCTCGTCCTGCTGCTCGCCGCCGTCGTCGGCGGCCTCTGGCTGCTCTGGCGCGGCGACACGGCCCCACCCGCGCCGCCCGCGGCGCCGCCGACCGCCACGACGAACGCGACGGAAGTCCAGACCGGCCCCCTGGCCGCTGGCCGCGCCGCCGCCGATCACCACGTGGTGCGCGAGATGATCGCCGCCAAGCAGGCCTCGCTGCTCGACGACCCCGAGTTCGTCGCCGGTCTGACCGGCTTCAAGGGCCGCGTGATCGACCACGGCAAGGCACCGGTCGCCGACTGCGGCGTGCGCATGTATCGCGGCGCGCTCGATTCGGTGCTGCCGGAGGGTCTCGACCTGTTCGCCGACGAGCAGGCGTTTTCGCCGCAGTACATCGCCGGCGAGACGCGCACCGCCGGCGACGGCACGTTCCTGATCACCCACGTACGGCCGCAGGGCTTCTACCTGCTGTTCGCCGGCATCGGCACCGACGCGCCGATGCACCAGATCGTGACGCGCCTGCCGTCGCCGGGCGAGGTCGTCGATCTCGGCGACATCGAACTGCCGGACGCCGGGGTGATCACCGGCATCGTGCTCGACGACAACGGCGACCCGCTGCCGGGCGCGCTGGTGCGCGCCGCCGACCTGCCCGGGTCGCTGGCGGCGTTCTTCCCGATCGAGCGCTTCGATCCGCAGGGCGCGGTGCTGCTGCGCGAGTCGAACGCGCCGGTGCACGTCGTCGAGATGCCGAGCTGGGTCGAGCCCGCGTTCGAGCAGCTGCCGATCCCGAGCACCGTGACCGGCAGCGACGGCGCCTTCCGGCTGGTCGGCGTCACGCCCGGCAGCAACCTGCTGGCGACGACGCAGCGCGGGTTCCTGTCGGACATGAAGCCGAGCATCCAGGTGCGCGCGGGGCAGGTGAAGGACGTCGGCAGGATCCGGCTCAAGCGCGGCGAAGAGCTCAGCGGCCGCGTGCTCGACACCGCCGGCAAGCCGGTCGCCGGGGCCGAGATCCTCGCCGGCTCGACGATCGCGATGGGGCCGGTCGACCTCGCGCAGCGGCTCGAACCCGCCGATGCCGAGGGTCGGTTCGGCGGCCACGGCTTCGCGCCCGGCAAGGTGACGGTCGCGGCGCGGCGCGGCAAGGGGCACCCGTGGGTGCTGGCGGAGCCGCAGCCGGTGTTCGGCGAGGTCACGGTCACGCTGCCGGCGACGTTCGCGGTCACCGCCACGATCACGCTGGCCGACGGCAAGCCGGCGACGGCGCCGCGCATGCGCGTGCTGCAGGGCAAGGCCGGCGACGGCGCCGCGGAGATGCACATGCTCGGCTTCGTGCCGCCGATCGACCTGACCGCCCGCCAGCAGCCGTTGGCCGACGGCCAGTGGCGCATCGACAACCTGCAGCCGGGCGTCTACACGCTGGTCGCCGACGCGCCGGGCCACGCGACCGCGTTCGCGCCCTTCGAGATCGCGACCGCCGACGTCGCCGTGGCGCTGCAGCTGTCGGCGCCGAACGTGTTCCACGTGGTCGTCGTCGATCCCGACAACCGGCCGGTGCGCAACGCGACGGTGTTCGCCGAGGCGCGCGGCAAGCGGCTGGTCGAGATGCCGGTCAACTGCGGTCGCACCGGCGCCGACGGCCGCATCGACATCGACGAGCTGCAGGGCGAGTCGCTGCGCGTCAGCGCCGAGCATCCGCGCTGGGGGGTCGTGCACGGCGAGACCAAGCCCGGCGAAGAGCTGCGGCTGCAGATGCTGCAGCCCGGCTCGTTGCGCGGCTTCCTGTTCGAGAACGGCAAGCCGCCGCCGCCCGGCAAGTTCTCGATCGCGTGTGTGCGCCGCCGCGGCGACGGCCCGCGCGGTCCGCTCGACACCGTGCCCGGGTTGCTGACGCCGGGGCTCGACGGCGCGTTCGCGGTCAAGGCGCTGCAGCCGGGCAGCTACGACCTGCAGGCCTTCGACGCGATCGACACCCTGCACTCCCCCGGCGGGGTGATGGCGCTGGCGCAGAACGCGTTCCTGATGCGCGACCGCAGCGAGGTCCGGGTCGAGATCGCGCCCGGACAGCTGCAGGAGGTCGTCATCGAGGCCGGCGAGAAGCCGATCGAGGGACCGACCGCATCGCTCGCCGGGTCCCTGACCGTCAACGGCCGGCTCGGCGTCGACCACGGCGTGATGGTCTACGCGAACGACCGCCGTTTCTCGGCCAAGGTCGACGAGCGCGGGCGCTTCGATCTCGGCACGGTGCCGGCCGGCGAGGTCTGGGTCAGCGTCAACAGCCTCGGCGAGAGCGGCATGTTCCTCGGTGGCGGTGGCAACCTGTGGTCCGCGAACCTGACGCTGAAGGCGGGCGAGGTCCGCGAGCTGACGATCGAACTGAGCACGTCGTCGGTGGCCGGCTTCTGCTACCGCCCCGACGGGTCGCCGGCGGCCGGCGTCTACGTGCAGGCGCAGGGCATGCTGAAGTCCGGCGGCGACCGGGGCCACGTCTGGATCGGCACGCCGACCGACGCGACCGGCGCCTTCCAGTTCAAGCAGGTCGCCGCGGGCACCTACTCGTTCGAGGTGCGAGGCAACGGCGACGAGCCGTTGCGCGGCACGCTCGAAGGGGTGGAGGTCACCGGTTCGATGCCGGTCGATTCGCTGCGCATCGAGCTGCAGAAGGCGATGCAGGTGAAGGGCAGGCTCGACCTGTCGGTGTTCGCGCAGAAGCAGCCGCGCTGGGGTTGGATCGGCTTCTATCGCATGCCCAAGGACGGGTCGGCGCTCGGACTCGGCGACTTCGCCGACAGCGCGGGCGTCGCCTTCGACGACGGCGCGTTCTCGACCGAGGACCTGGCGCCGGGCCAGTACCGGCTGCGGCTGCACGTGCACTACGACGGCGATCGCCCGGACGAGCAGTACGAGTGCATGGACGTCGTCGTGCCGCCGGCCGGCCTCGACGACCTGCAGGTGCGGCCGGGTCGGATCGTGCCCGACTGACGGCTGACGGCGCCGACCGTCGGTCAGCCGAGCCGCGCCGCGGCGCGCTGCGTCAGCGCGAGCCGCAGACTGGCGATCAGGCTCGCCGACGAGGCGGTCTCGACGGCCACCAGCATGCCCTTCTTCAGCGGGATCGGCTGCCGCGGGTGGCCGGTCAGCAGCAGGCCGAGCAGGTAGCCGAGGTGCGGCTGGTGGCCGACCAGCGCGACCGACGCCGTGCCCGACAGCGCTTCGGCCTCGAGCAGCGAGGCGGCGAGCGATGGCGGCGCGTCGGGCACCAGCGCCGACTCGATGCGCAGTTCGCCGCGGAATCGCACGGCCTCCGCGAACACCGAGGCGGTCTCCTGCGCGCGCCGCAGCGGGCTGCAGAACACCACGGCCGGCGGTTCCAGCGACGCGTGCCACGCGGTCGACGCGCGCCGCAGTCGCTTCCAGCCCTCGTCGGTCAGTCCACGTTCGGCATCGCCGCCCGGGGCCGAGTCCTCGGCAATGCCGTGGCGCAGCAGGTAGATGTGCATCGCGTCGCATTCGACCACACGCTGCGACGCGCCGGTATGGTTTCCCACGTGCCCTCGAGCCGCATCCGCACCCGTCGCCGCGCCTCACCTCACCGGACCTGGCGAACGCTCGCCGCGGTGTTCGCAGCGGTCGGGCTGTGCCTCGGCGGCTGGCAGCTGTGGCAGTACGTGCAGGCGCACCGGGTGACGCTGACGTTCCGCGACGCGCCGGCCACCGGTGTCGAGCTGACGTTCTTCCCCGAGCAGCTCGCGTTCGCCGCGCCGTCGCCGCCGCCGCCGCTCGGCACGCTCGCGCTCGCCGCCGCCGCGGCGGTGACCGTCGGTGACGACCTGGTTCCGGGCCAGGCCGTGGTGCGCTACGCCGCCGAGGGTGTCGGCACCGGCTACCGCCACGTGCAGCTCGGCGCCGATCCGGCGCCGATCGAACTGCGCGCGCCGGGTTCGGTGCGCGGCCGCGTCGTCGAGCCGATCCCCCTGTGGAGCTACGGCTGGCGCTGCGCCGAGCTGCGACCGGTCGCCGACGCCGAGGTCGTCGTGATGGGCGGTGGCGAGCACGGCGTCGAACTGGCCGCGGCGCGCACCGATGCGGCCGGCGAGTTCCTCGTCGGTGGCTTCGACCGCGCGCTGGACGGTCTCGCCGTGCGCGTCCGGGCGGCCGGGTTCGCGATCGAACACCGCTCGCTGGCGCGCGCGTCGGCTGCGGAAGCCGCGGCCACGGTCGTCGGGCTGATGCGGGCGCCGTCGCTGCGAGGACGCATCGTCGCGCCGCCCGCGTTCGACGTGCGCACCCTGCGCGTGCTGGCGCGCGGGCTGCCGGGGATCGAGACGGTGCCGGCCGCGGACGGCAGCTTCGTGCTCGAACACGTGCCGCCGGGCGTGCGGCCGCGGTTGGTGCTCTACGGCTTGCCGACGACGCTGGCCCACGCGCCGGCGCGCGCCGGGCCGCACGTTCGCATCGACCTGGTCGCCGCGGCCAGCGTGCGCGGTCGTGTCGTCGACGCGACGACCGAGGCGGCGCTCGGCGGCGCGCTGGTGTTCTGCGGCGACGACCACGCGGTGCGCGCCGACGCGTCGGGCCGCTTCGAACTCGTGCAGCTGCCCCCCGGCCCGGCGACCCTCGACGCCAAGTTCGAGTTCCGCGACCGCCGCCGCCGGGTCGAGCGCACCGGCAGTTGTCCCGTGCTGCTGCGCGCCGGCGAGGTCCTGACCGACGTCGTCGTCCCCGTCGAATGAACGTCCCACCCATGCTCGCTGCCTTCACCACGCGTCTTCTCCTGCCCGCGGCGGCGCTCGCCGGCGCGTTCTTCGCCGGCCACCAGGAGCCGAAGCCCGCGCCGCAGGAGCCGACGTCGCTCGCGCGGCCCGTGCCGCACCCGTTCGAGGGTGTCTACGAACTGCGCCGCCGCGTCGCCGCTGGAGTCGTCGACCCGCAGCCGAGCACCGGCTGGCTGGCGATCACCAACCGCCATCTGTTCGTCAGCCTGGCGGCGCCCGGGCCGGACCCGGACCGGCCGCTGCTGCGCTCCGGTGTGCGCACGTGGACCGCGCAGGGCGACAAGATGCAGACCACGGTGTGCATGGGCTGGTACACCGACGGCGACGGCGAGGTGCACCTCGAGAAGGCCGGCACGATCGAGACGCGCCGGCTCGAGCGCCTGCGTGGCCTCGTGCGCCTCCACCAGGGCGAGAACACCTACCTCGAGTTCGAACGCGTCGAGTGAGCGGCCGTCACGGCGCGCGGCGCCGTCGCAGCGCGCGCAGCTCGGGCGAGCGCAGCAGCACGTGCGCCGCCAGATAGACCAGCATGCCGACCACCATCGGCAGGGCGAGGTCGCCGAGCGCGCGCCACAGCAGCGACGCGCCGGCCGGCGCGACGCGCACGTACGGCAGCACCGCGCACATCGCCGCGGTCGCGAGCCCCGAACGCAGCCAGGCGCTGCGCAGGCCGTGGCCTGGTTCGGCGTGGCCATGGAAGCGGCGCGCCAGCAGCATCGCGTTCACCAGCGACGACAGGCTGCTGGACAGCGCCAGCGCCGCGGTGCCGAGGTTCGTCGACAGCACGAGCACGAGATTGAGCGCGGCGTTGGTGATCACGAGCCGCGCCGCGAGCCGCGCCGGTGTGCCCGGATCGCCGACCGCGTAGAAGCCGCGCGCGTACAGCTGGGCGAGACCGATGAACGGCAGGCCGGCGACCAGACACGAGGTCGTCAGCACCGTCGGCCAGACATCGGCCTCGACGAACTTGCCGCCGGCGAACAGCACGCGCACGACGTCGTCGCCGAGCACGATCAGGCCGCACGACGCCGGCAGCGTGACCAGGATCGTCGCCGCCGCGGCGAGGTCGAGCGTGCGACGCAGCTGGCTGCGATCGGTGTCGTTCGCCTCGTGCGCGAGCTTGGGGAACACGGCCACCGCGACCGACATCGCCGTCAGCGCGTGCGGGAACAGCAGCAGGCGGTTGGCGAGGTAGATGTAGGTGACCGCGCCCGGCGCGACCAGGAAGTAGGCCATCAGCTGGTCGAGCAGGCTGCTGACCTGGTTCAGCGACATGCCGACGACGGTCGGCCCCATCGCCACGAACACGCCGAACGCCGCGCTGCCGCGCGTCGGCAGTCCCAGCCGGGGCCGGCGCAGTTCGCCGAGGCGCCACAGCGGCACGACGACGAGCAGCAGCTGCGCCACACCGCCGACCGACAGGCACCAGGCGGCGAAGTTGGCGACCTCGACGTCGACCTCGATGCCGAGCGGCCTGGCGACCAGCAGCGCCACGATCCAGAACACGTTCAGCACGATCGGCACCGCCGCCGGCAGCGCGAACACGCCGAGCGTGTTCAGCGCGCCGGAGAACACCGCGGTCAGGCAGACCGGCAGCGCGTAGGCGAACAGCACCGCATTGAGCCCGAGCAGCAGCCGCATCGCCTCGACGCCGCCCTGCTCGGGTGCGGGCAGCCATTCGGCGGGCATCACCAGGCTCAGCGCCGCGACGCCCAGGCACAACGGCAGCAGCAGCGTGGTCACGGTGCCGGTGACCTGCGCCAGCAGCGCGCGCGCCGCCTCCGGATCGCCGCTGCGGCGCGCCTTCGCATAGGCGGGCACCAGCGACGCCGACAGCGCGCCTTCGCCGAGCAGCCGCCGCATCAGGTTCGGCAGCGTCCAGGCCAGCAGGAACGTGCCCTGCACCCAGCCGGCGCCGAGCGTCTGCGCCATCAGCCGATCGCGCACCAGCCCGAGGATGCGGGACAGCAGCGTGAAGATCGAGATCGAGCCGGCGGCGCGGAGCAGGCGGGTCATGGAAGGCGCGAGGCCAGCGAGTTCGGCGTTTCCGCCGCGAAGCACATGCGGAACAATGCCGGCAGGCTCGCGCCTCGCAAGCGCCGGCCCGAGATCTCATGCCCACCGCGCGTCGCATCTTCGTCGGAGACATCCAAGGCTGCCTCGAACCGCTCGAGCGGCTGCTCGTCGCCGTCGACTTCGTGCGTGGCCGCGATCGCCTGCTGCCGGTCGGCGACCTCGTCAACAAGGGCCCCGATTCGCCCGGTGTGCTGGCGCTGCTGATGCGGCTCGGCGCCGAGCCGGTGCTCGGCAACCACGACCTGCACTGGCTGAAGCGGGACTGCGTCGTCGACCCGCGGCAGCGCGCGTGGTTGGCCGCGGTGCCGATCGTGCGCGTGCTCGACGACGTGATCCTCGTGCACGGCGGCCTGCACCCGCACTGGACCGAGTCGCACCTCGCGCAGCTCGGCCCGGCCGAGGTCGACTACGCGGTGAACGTGCGCTACTGCGACGCCGACGGCCATCGACCCGCCGCCGACTGGCCACCGCCGGGCCCGCCGTACCGGCCGTGGGACGACTTCTACCGCGGCAGCAAGCGCGTGGTGTTCGGCCACTGGGCGCGGCGCGGACTCGTCGTGCGGCCGCACTGCGTCGGTCTCGACACCGGCTGCGTCTACGGCGGCAAGCTGTCGGCGTGGATCGCCGAAGACGATCGCATCGTGCAGGTCGACGCCGGGCGTCAGCCCAGGTGACGCAGCACTTCGTCGCGCACGATCGGGATCATCTGCGCCGCGAGTCGCTCGTTCGCATAGCAGGCGAAGCCGACGTTCGTGGTGACGTCGAGGGGCGCGTCGAGCGGCGCGCCGAACGGATCGACGACCACGCAGCCCGCGGCCGCGGCGATGCGCCAGGTGACCAGGTCGTACGGCCGGCACGCGAGCGACGAGGAGACGCCGAGCTTGCGGTGCACGAGCGGTCGCACGTCGAGCACGAACCGGTCGCGGCCGAGCGCGACCTCGGCGAGCTGGCCGCCCGAGCAGATGTACTGGTCGGTGTAGACCTCGGCCTTCTCGGGGTTCCACGCGCCGAGCGTGCGCCGCAGGATCGCCTCCTCGAGCCGCGCGAGCAGTTCCTTGCCGCCCTGGAAGAAGTTGGCGACCGTCGCGAAGCCGTGCCGCAAGGTCACCGCCTGGCTCGGCACCGGCGTCAGCGGCTGGTTCGTGCCGCGGATCAGATCGTGGCGTTCGCCGACGGTGCGCTGGTTCGGCGTCGCCCACAGCACGTCGCTGGTCGCCTGCCGCGTCGTCGGCAGTTCCGTCATCACCGCGACCTCGACGTCGCCGAGCCGGGTCGCTGCACCGCGGTCGGGTGCGACGCCCATCAGACACCACGCCGAGCGCTTGTCGAACATCAGCCCGCGCGTGCCGTCGATCGGATCGACCAGCAGCCGGAACGGCGGCCCGCCGAGCCCCGGGCGGCCGAACGTCACGCCGGCCGGATCGAGTCCTTCCGCCAGCAGCGTGAAGTGCTGCTCGCGACCCCATTCGCCACAGCGCGCGAGCAGCAGTTCCTCGACCGCCGCATCGATGCCGAAGATCGTGTCGCCGGCGTCGTCGCGCACGGTGCGCGACCAGACTGTCGTCTCCTGGGCCTGCATGTGCGTGCGCAGGGCGTCGCGCAGTTCCGCCTGCATCGTGCGCAGGCGGCTGGCGAGGGAATGGTGGTCGAGGCTCGGCATGCTCGAAGGACAGTGCTTGCGACCCGGACCGTCGGGACGGGCCGCCACGGAGGAGTAGGCCCTGAGGGACTCGAAGCGAGTGCGCGGGTTGTGCCGGGTCGTTCCCGATGATGTCACGTTGTGCCCAGGTGTGCCACACGTCGGAGCTTGTGGCAGCATCGGAGCTGGTGGCCGTGCCAGGTCGTGCCACGGCGTGCCGGGTTGTGACCGCGGCCGTTGCACACTGCATTGCACACTCGGTAGCCGGCTCGCGCAGCTGCGAGTGCCGGCCACCCGCGGGCGAGACGATCCGCCGCATCGCGTTCTGCTGGCTCGACGACCGGATCCGCTGCTTCGCCGCCCGCAGCCACGTCCACCCCACCATGGCGGCAGCCCGCGGCTTCACCTTCCCCCTTCTCCACCCGCGGCACGGCGCGACCAAGAGCAACTTCACGGTGTAGCCGTCGATCAGGGTGTAGAGCGCGATCGTCAGACCTGTGGCGCTACCCCAGGCGATGCCGAGCCGACGCCGGCGACGGTCACGCCTTCATCGAGCCACATGACCGCGCCGCTCGCCGCGAGCAAGGGCCCCGTGCCGCGCGCAACCGGATAGACGACCGTCGGGTCGGCGACGCGATAGCCCGCCAACAGGACGTTGAAGTACACGAGATGCACGATGCCGCTCGCCAGCAGCGCGCCCCAGGTGCGCACGCCCCACTGCGGCACTGCGTCCCAGGCCAGCGTGACACCCAACGGCGCCCACATCACGACCATCGCGAGCGCGCTCGACATGCGAAGTGCGGTCCGCCACCGTAGCGCTTGGCCACGATGTTCCACGACGCGTGCAGCAAGGCCGCGACCGGCACGAGGCCCAGAGCCGGAGCGGGCATCGTTCGATCGTGTGCCGTGCGCGCGGCGGCCACAAGGCGGACGCAACCAGCCGGTTGCCTCGAGCGCCGCGAGCCATCGCCTCGACTGCATTCACACTCGCAACTAGCCTTGGCGCCGATGCCCCCTCGCCAACTGCCCGTGCTCGACGGCCTGCGCGCGATCGCGGTGCTCATGGTGCTGTGGTGCCACGTGCCGAAGGAGGTTCCCGGGTATCCAGACTGGCTGCGCATCGCGGACTTCCTCGTCGGACCCGGCGGGTTCGGCGTCGAGCTGTTCTTCGTGCTCAGCGGTTTCCTGATCACGCGCATCCTGATCAGCGAACGACAGCGCGCCGTGCCCGTGCAGTGGTTCCTGCTGCGGCGCTGCCTGCGCATCTTCCCGATCTACTACCTGCTGCTCGCCATCATGCTCGTAGTGCGACCATCGGCCGACATCGCCTGGTGCGCGCTCTACTTGTCCAACTTCAAGTCGATCGTCGCGCACGTCGACTGGCCGATCGCGCACACCTGGTCGCTCTGCATCGAGGAGCACTTCTATCTGCTCTGGCCGCTCGCCGTCGCGTTCCTGCCGCTGCAGAGGGCGAGGCACATCCTGGTGTTCGTGGTGTTCCCGGTCGCGATCGTCGGCGCCTTCGTGGTGAGCGAGTTCATGACCGGCGAGCGGGCGTTCGTGACCGTGATGCACGGCTCGCCGTTCCGGTTCCTGAGCCTGGGTGCCGGCGCGCTCATGGCTTTCCACGAACGGGGCATCGAGGCAGCACGCGGGCGCGCGCTGCTGCTGGCGCTGGGTCTGGTCACGGTGGCAGTGGTGCTGCACCCCTACCTGGTGTTCTTCCGGCCGATGCTGCAGGAACAGGCACCGTGGGTCGACCGGCGCTACGAACCGCTGCTGTGGCTGATCCAGAGTGCGTCGCTGTGCACCGGCCTCGTGCTGCTGACGATCCTGTGGGATCTGCGCGCACCACGCAACCTGCTGACCGTAGCGCCACTGCGGGCGATCGGGCGCATCAGCTACGCCGTCTACCTCTACCACCTGCCGCTCTTCCACTGGCTGCTCTATCCGCAGCCGACCGGGGCCAATGTGCTGGTCGCCATCGGGGCGACATTCGCGGCCGCGACGTTGTCCTGGTTCGCGCTGGAACGGCCGCTCCAAAGGGTGTCCGCACGGTTTCGTGACCGCCCGCGCGGGCCGGGCCACTGACCAGGCCGCCAGCAGCACCGCGGCGAACCAAGCGACGCCCGCGAAGTGCTGCGCCGCAGCATGAGCACCGAACTCATGCTGCGGCGGCGATCAGCCGTTGCCGTGCAGCTTCTGCTTGTGCTCCTCGGCCTGCTTCGCGGCCGACCTTGCGCAGAAACTGCTGCTGACCGTGCCCGAAGCGGCCTTCCTGCTTCGCGTAGGCGCCCGCACCGTCTGGAAGCACACTCGGCCTCCCGAAGATGAGAACGGCCCCGAAACCGCAGTTCGGGGCCATCCTCGGCAGTCTGTGTGGTAGGCCCTGAGGGACTCGAAGCGTGAGCCGCGGCTGTGCCGGGTCGTGCCGGATGATGTCACGTTGTGCCCAGGTGTGCCACACGGCGGTGCTTGTGGCAGCATTGCGAGCGGCGGTCGTGCCAGGTTGTGCCACGGCGTGCCGGGTCGTGACCGAGGGCGTTGCACACTGCATTGCACACTCCGGTCGCAACACGCCCTCACCGCCCGACCTCCCCGCACGCCCATGTCCCGGCGGTAGTCTGCCTGGCGCACCATGGGCGGCCTTCTTCGACCGCAAGTTCCTGATCCTCGATCGCGACAACAAGTTCACCGCGCTGTTCCGCAGCATCCTCGAGGACGCCGGGGTCGCCGTCATGCGGCCGCCTTTCCGGGCGCCGAACATGAACGCGATCGCGGAGCGGTTCGTGCAGTCGGTCAAGCGCGAGTGCCTGGAGCGGCTGATCCTGTTCGGGCCTGGGCATTTGCGGCGCGCGCTGAAAGAGTTCGTCGCCCACTACCGCATCGACCGCCCGCACCAGGGACTCGGCAACAGGGTGCTCACCGCGAGCGCCTCCGAGCCACTGAAGCACGGCGACGTGGTTGCTGACGAACGAATCGGCGGGCTGCTGCGCAGCTACCGGCGGTCGGCCTGACGGCCAAACCCATCGAGGAACGCCGTTGCACATCCTCGCTCCGGGCCACCGGTCTGCCCGGTCGGCGCGAACGAGCGCCATCGATTCGGTCAGCGGCGGGATCCGAACGACCAATTCGAGCCGGAACTAGCTGGACTGAGTTTCCGGATAGCACGCGATTCGGTCTCGAAATGACTCGGCGCTGTTTTCGGATACCAAGCCAATTCAGTCTCGAACTGGCTCGGCGCTGTTTCGGATACCACGAGATTGCGGCGATATTGACCTTCTCGCTTCCAGCCAGAGCATCACTGCACACAGAGTGCCGAGTCCGCCCGCCACGACGAATCTCACACGACGGGACAATGCCGAGACTCGGCCAAGACAACCGCACTCGCCTTCAAGAGCAAGGGCGGCATATATCATTGCTATTCCAAAGAATAGGCATCCCAATAACGCCGCTGCCCTAACGCGCCCCACGACTGTCAGCGCAATGATGAAAACCTCGACTGACAAAGCCGCGTAGTAGGCGGTGGGCGAGATGAGGTACTTTGTATCGTAGGGCGTAAGAGCCTTACTCAAAGCAAGCGGGCAAAACACCGCCAGCAAGACAATCCGACGCCAACTCATAGAGCTACTTGGTCACAGGGTATTCCATTCGAATGACAAACACCTCGCGCCCCTCCCCGATCTCGCCGCCACCTAACCGTAGGGTCCGCTGAGCCGGCCGGAAGCCAGCAACATTGACAACAACATCCACCGAATCTTCGAACGACACGAAGGAGTACATCCCCCCGCTAATACTCACCATTCTACTCTCATTGCCACGAAGGGTGAGTCCAAAATTAGCGGGCGCACAGCCCTCCGGCAAGCGGACATCAATTGAGTATTCACGCGGCCACCGCTCTAGCGCAATACTTAGATCGTTGCTGCCAGGGGCCAGAGTAATCACGCGGCCAGGAAAAGCCGACGACGGAAGCGTTCCGCCCGGCGACACGTAGCATTCACCGACAGGCGCGCGCACCTGCTCGCCGGGTTTGGCCCGTATCAGAAAGGGAACACCATCGTGTTGCCAGCCAAGACAAATCTGGGAGCCACCTGGCATGACTGGAGTTCCAGATGTAGTCAACTGAGCGCGCACTCGAGCAGTCACATCACTCGCGGCAATCGGCACTACAATGTGCTGGGGCATATCGATGGCGCTTATGGCTTGCAAGGGAACAAGCCGACTACCCCACCCCGAAGTCTCGGAGTACCAGTGAAGGGCAAGTTCTTTGGCCCGATCTGCCTTGGGGCAACCGACGAACCATTGGTCTCCCGGCACTCGCCCTTGGAGGTCGCGCCTTGCGCGGGCAATCGCCTGAAGGTTGGGATGATCCGTTACCAGCGCAAACGGCGATGCCCACACGGAACCCACACTAGTCACGACTACGGGGTCACCCGTAAAATCAACAACTGCGCCTACGAGCTCCTCAATCACAATGAGTTTCTCTGGACCCGGCACATCGACCAAGATCTGCTCTCCTGGCGTCGCCAAGCAGAAGGGTAGCTGAGTTATGTTGCAATGCAAGAAATGCCGACCAGAGGCCAAGCCCTCGTAGCGGATCATGCCGCTCTCGTCGGTCGTATCAATATGCGCAACTTGCATAACATCGTCAATGGTCCGGGCAAGAACATGCTGTTTGCCTGGTGCAACAGAGGCCACGTCTTCGGAAGGAACGCTATCGCCCACGAGAACCGCGAACCCGGGAACAGGACGACCATCTGACGTCTGCACTCGAATGTCAAGGCGAGAGCCAGGGCGCAGGACAGCCTCGCCTAGGCCTCCTTCGATCAAGTTAGCTGCCACGGCGGGCAAGTAACCCCTCTTGAAGATCATGACACTCTTCGACAGCGGCAGGTCAGGCGGGCTGATGCACGCAATGCCTGCCTGATCAGTCACCCCAATCGGGTCCCCTTGACACGTCCCAACGCCTGCCGGGCTTATCGGCGTCACAGCGGCACCCTCTACCGGCACTCCGCCCGAATCAACCACGCGGACGCAGGCGGCACGGTCGTCGAGATGCAGGCCTGCGACTACCGAGCGAGTGGGCGGCAAGTCATTAGACGGCGGAGATTGACTTGGTGATGCGGACGTCGCGACTTCAACGGGGCCGACAGGCGCGCATGGCTCTGCGCTGTGCAGCAGATGGAGCCAACATGCAAGGATGAGCCCACCCCCAACGAGCCATGGCCACCGGCGCGGGTACTTGCTCATTCTAGCAGTCAAGAAGAGAAGCAACCGCAAACAACGTAATTGACGCCCGGGATAAGTTGCATACCACCCACGTCATTTGCCGCCTTACACTTCTTGCCATTATCGCACCCGAAAATGCTTGAATGACACTCGAAGGTGACTATCTGTATTCCCGGCTCGGGCTCCTCGATCTGCAACCCGCCGAAGCAGTTGGCGGCATTCTGGCCGCCGATGCATTCGCACCAAGTCCACGGGGAACTGTGGACAATTTCACTGCAGTAGCCGTCACAGTCACCAACCTTGATGCAGGTGTGGTTCACAAAGCTTGTACCATTCCATTGCGCGCTCCACTCACACGGAGCCTGGTCGGGTATGGTAATGTACACGGTCCCTTCCAATTACGCGGCCGAGGGCGGAAACCACTGGGGATACCGACGGTCTTCAATGGTGAGCATGTGGCAGAGTTGGAGCGCCCGCTTGGCGGCCACACGCCAGAGCGAGCGACGCGCATGATCGCGTG
>JAEUHS010000124.1 GCA_016794035.1 Planctomycetota bacterium | reverse complement strand
GACCTTCGTGTTCAACCCCACCGCGACCGCAGATCGTTTCACCTTCAACCCGAACGCGCTGGCGCCGACCGGATCGATGGCCGCGCCGCGGCTGTTCCCGACCGCGCTGCCGCTGCCCGACCGCACCATCATGGTCGTCGGCGGCGGCCCGCTGGACGTCGAGATCTACCAGTACTGATCGGCGCCGCCGCGGCGGCTCAGTCGTCGCCCATCGCGTCGAGGCGCCGGATCTCGACCGAGCCGCGGATCGACAGCTCGGGGTGGTCCAGGCACAGACGCACGGCGTGTTCGTAGTCGTCGGCCTCGACCAGATGCACGCCGCCGACCAGTTCCTTGGTCTCGCCGTACGGACCGTCGGTGACGCGCACCGTGCCGGTCGCCATCGACAGCACGCGACCTTCACCGTCGGCCAGCTTCTTGCCGTCGAGGAAGCGGCCCTCTCCCATCAGCCGGCCCGCCCACGCCTCGAAGCGCTCGATCAGGCCCTGGATCTCGACCTTGGTCTGGTGCCGCCAGGACTCGGGATCACCGCGGAGGATCAGCAGGAACTTCGGCATGGGTCGCGCCCGCACGGCGGCAGGCCGGCGCGATCGTAGCGCGCGCGGCCGCGCCTGCCTCGCCGTTGCCGCGGTTCGGTCCCCGCGCGGGTTGATGCGTGGTATCGTCTGGCCCAAGCGTGGACGTGCAGCTGCCCAGTTCCGTCGTGCCGATCTTCCCGATGCCGGGTGCCTTCCTGTTCCCGCACCAGGTGATGCCGCTGCACGTGTTCGAACCGCGCTACCGGCAGCTGGTCGAGGACCTGCTCGACGGGCCCGGCCGGCTGGTCATCGGCACCCAGCTGCTCGATCGCCGCGACGCCACCGGCGCACCGGAACTGCTCGACGTCGCCGGCTTCGGCGAGATCCTGCGCCACCAGCGGCTGGCGGACGGGCGCTACCAGATCCTCGTGCTCGGCCTCGCCCGGGTGCGCTTCACCGAGGTGCCGAGCGACCGGCTCTACCGCCAGGTGCGCTGCCATCCGTTCGTCGAGATCGAGGCGGCCGAACGGGAGGCCGAGGACCTGACCCGCCGGCTGCGCGACGCGACCACGGCGCGGCTCAAGCAGCCCCTGCCCCTGCCGGACAGCGCCCCGCCGGGGCTGCTCGCCGACCTGCTGCTGCAGACGCTGCGGGCGCCGCAGGCCGTGGTGGAACGGGCCTACGTCGAACCGTCGGTGACGCGGCGTGCTCGGCTGGTGCTGCAGGCCGCCCGACGCGCCGATGCGGCCGCCGGCGATGCCGCCACCGAGTGACCCGGACCGGACGGCCTCACCTTGCCCGGCGCCGGTCGTCGGCTACCGTGCCGGCATGTTGCCCCATCGCTCGCTCGGCTCTCCGGCTCCGACCCGCATCTACATGGTGGGTGCACATGCGACCGGCAAGACGACGCTCGCCCGCTGGGTGCGGGACCACTACGGCGTGCCGATGATCGCCGAGGTCGCGCGCGGCGTGCTCGCCGAGATGGAGGCGCGCCTCGACACCCTGCGCACCGACATCGAACTGGTCAACCGCTACCAGCGCGAGGTGTTCCATCGCCAGATCGAGGCCGAACAGAAGGTCGCGGGCACGTTCGTCAGCGACCGCGCGTTCTGCAACCTCGCCTACGCGGCGCACCACTCGACCATCCTCGGCGACGTGTTCCGCGATCGCCGGCTGGCCGACTACATGGGCTGGGTGCGGCACGGCATCGTCTTCTTCCTGCGGCCGCATCGCGAGTTGGTCGTGGCCGACGGCGTGCGCGCCGGTCTGGAGTGGGAGGAGGTCGTGCGCATCGACGGCATGGTGAAGCTGATGCTCGAGGTGTTCGACGTGCCCTACATCCCGGTGCAGTCGCTGTCGATGCAGGAACGCGTGCGGCTGGTGCAGCGGGTGCTCGACCTGGCCGGGCTGGAGCCTGGCGCCAGGACCGGGGAAGCGGCAGCCGCCGCGCCGGCGAAGGCGCCCGCGGACGGCCTGCGGAACTGATCCCGCCCCGCGGTCGCGCGACGAGCGACACCTGAGACGGCGCGCTGCGTACATGCCGCGGGCTCGCAAGCAGCGAGCCCGAAGCACCGGCAGCACGGCCGGGCGGACCGGCCTGCGCCCGCGGTCGCCGTCAGCGACCGACTACCACTCGTCGCCGCCGCCACCGCCGCCGTGGTCGTCGCGACCGCCGCGACCGCCGCGACCGCCGCCGAAGCCGCCGCGGCCACCGCCGCCGCCGCCACGACCACCGCCGCCGCCGCCGAAGCCACCGCGGCCACCGCCGCCGCCACCGCCACCGTAGCCGCCGCGGCCACCACCGCCGCCGCCGCCACCGTAGCCACCGCGGCCACCGCCGCCGCCACCACCGCCGAAGCCACCGCGGCCACCGCCACCGCCTTCCTGGCGGGGCTGGGCCTCGTTGACGCGCAGCGGACGGCCATCGACGTCGGCGCCGTTCATCGCCTGGATCGCGCCCTGCGCGTCCTGCTCATTCGCCATCTCCACGAACGCGAAGCCGCGCGACCGACCAGTGTCCCGGTCGAGCATGATCTTGACGTCCGTCACCTGCCGCCCATCGCCTTCGAACGCGGCGCGCAGTGAATCTTCCGTGGTCTGGAAGGAAAGGTTTCCTACGTACAGTCTCGTACCCATCTGACGATCACTTCACCCTTTGCCTTTCGGCCGCACCAGGAGAGAAAGGGCCAACACCCCTGGCGCCAACGAACTGGGAAGAGCGATTCTCTGCAGGGGTTCCCGATCGATCTGCGAAGCTGGCGGACCAACCAAAGCGCGCCCAACGAGGTCGCAAGTGGCGCGAACCATCCCTCCCCGGGCCGTTCTGCGCAAGCTGGGAGGTGAATTTCGTCCGCAGCCGGACCGTAGCGTGCGGTGGTCGCCTTGGTATGGTGCGGCGCCCGCCCCCCCGCGCCCGGCATGCAATACGGATTCGTCCTCGACCAGCGCCGCTGCATCGGCTGCCACGCCTGCACCGTCGCCTGCAAGTCCGAGAACGACGTGCCGTTGGGCGACTTCCGGACCTGGGTCAAGTACACCGAGGTCGGCGCCTTCCCGTCGGTGCGCCGGCACTTTGCGGTCCTGCGCTGCAACCAGTGCACGGCGGCGCCCTGCGTGACGATCTGCCCGGTCACGGCGCTGCACAAACGACCGGACGGCATCGTCGACCTCGACAAGGACGTCTGCATCGGCTGCAAGGCCTGCATGCAGGCCTGCCCGTACGACGCGCTGCACCTCAACGAGGCGACCGGCGGCGCCGAGAAGTGCCACTTCTGTGCCCACCGCGTCGAGCAAGGCCTGAAGCCCGCCTGCGAGGTCGTCTGCCCGGAGACCGCGATCGTCAGCGGCGACCTGCACGACCCGAACAGCCCGGCGAGCCGGCTGCTGGCCGAGGTCCCGGGCGCCACGGCCCGCCGCACCGAACAGGGCACCGGCCCGAACGTGTTCTACCTCGGCGCCCACCCGACGACGCTCGAACCCGGCACGGCGCGCGAACCCGACCAGTACATCTGGAGCGACCGCCGACTGCCCAAGCCGCCGCTGCCGCCCGAGGAGGAGGCGCGCTTCTATCGCGCCGACGCGCGCACCGCGCTCGACGTCGACCACAAGGTGCACTGGGGCTGGAAGGTCTCGGCCTACCTGGTCACCAAGGGCATCGCCGCCGGCGCCGCGCTGTGGGCGCCGTTCCTCGCGTTCATGCCCGGCGTGCAGGGCGGCGTGCGCGACTACCTGCCGGAGCTGCTGGCGCTGGTGTTCCTGCTGGTGACCAACGTGCTGCTGGTCGCCGACCTGAAGCGTCCACGCCTGTTCCTGACCATCGTGCTGCGGCCGAACACGCGCAGCTGGCTGGTCAAGGGCGCCTGGGTGCTGATGGCGTTCGGCGCGATCACCACGGCGATCGTCGCCGCGCGCCTGCTGGGGCTGCACGGCCTGGCCGACGGCCTGCGCTGGACGAACCTGGTCGGCGGCTCGCTGGTCGCCGCTTACACCGCGTTCCTGTTCGCGCAGTGCGAAGGCCGCGACCTGTGGCAGCACACGCGGGTGCTGCTGCCCCACCTGCTGGTGCAGGCGCTGTGCGTCGGCGGCGCCACGCTGCTCGCGTTCGTTCCCGACGCCAGGCTGGCGGTGTTCGTCGTGCTGCTCGCGGTCGCGCACCACGCGCTCGGCCTCTACGAACGCATCGGCACGCACGAGACGGCCAACGCGCGCATGGCGGCCGCGCTGCTGCCGGTGATCCCGGCGTGGCCGGGCACGCGGCTGTCCGCGTTCCATCTCGGCATGGCGACCACCACCGGCGCCACGCTGCTGGCGATGCTGCTCGTGCTCGGCGGCTTCGCCCATCCGGTCGCGCTGGCGCTGTGCGCGGTGCTCGCCTGGGCCGGCCTGTTCCTCTACGAACAGGCCTACGTGCGCGCCGGCCAGCTGCCGCCGCTGTCCTGAGCGCGGCGCGCGCCTCACTGGCCGTAGTCGAGGTCCGGCGGCGGCGGCGCCTGCGCGCGGCGATCGCCGTCGCCCTGCAGGTAGTGGTCGAACCACTGCAGCGAGCGCAGCGCGTAGTCGTACTGGTAGACGTTGCTGCGGTTGCCGTGCCCTTCGCCGGGGTATTGCACGTACCGCACCGGCGTGCCGCTGGCGAACTTCACCGCGCGGTAGAGCTGGAACGGCTGGCTCGGGTGCACGCGCGAGTCCTCGGTGCCGCCGAGCAGCAGCAGCGGGGTGCGGCAGCGCTCGGCCCAGGTCAGCGGGCTGCGGTCGGCCATCAGGCCGGGCTGCTGCCAGGGCCACTGCTCCTGGTAGTGCACGTAGTAGAACTCCCACGGGATGTCGCTGGTCAGCCACTTCGTGCGCAGGTCGACGAACGGCACGAAGCTGACCGCGGCGGCGAAGTGTTCGCTGTGCTTCGTCGCGGCCCAGGCGGCCGTGTAACCGCCGTAGCTGCCGCCGCCGATGCCGACGCGATCGACGTCGATCCGTCCCTGCGCGTCGAACCACGCGATCGCATCGAGGTGGTCCTGGAACTCGCGGCCCATCGGATCGCCGTGGTTCTGCTTGCAGAACTCGACGCCGTAGCCGGTCGAGGCGCGGTAGTTCGGATACCACGACGCGTAGCCGCGCGCGGCCAGCAGCTGGCCCCAGTTCGAGTAGCTGGTCAGCCAGCCGTCGCGGAAGTGCGCCTCGGGGCCGCCGTGCACGACGATCACCAACGGCACGCGCGTGCCGGGCACGTGACCGACCGGCTCGATCAGCACGCCTTCGATCGGCAGGCCGTCGCGCGCCCGGAAGCGCACGACGCTCTGCGCTCCGAGCGCGACGCCGGCGAGTTCGCGGTTGCTGTCGGTCAGCCGCCGCACGGCGCCGAAGGTGGTGTCGGCGCCCGGCGCGCTGGTGAGGCTCGCCACGAACAGCTCGGCCGGGTGCGCGGCCGCGCTGGCGGTGAACACGAGACGACGGCCGTCGCTGACCGCGTCCGTCAGCGACAGTTCGAACACCTGGCGCTGGAACAGCCAGTCGCCCGCCTTGTCGGCGGTGCGATGCGAGAGCTGCGTGCGCACGCCGAGGCTCTCGCGCACCAGCAGCCCCTGCGCGGTCGCCTGCACGTCCTCGACCATGCCGCGCAGGCCGTAGGTCAACGGTTGCACGTCGCCGGTGGCCACCTCGACGCGATACAGGGTGCCGGCGTGCGGGTCGTTGCGGTCGACGGCCGAGACGTAGGCGACGTGCGCGCCGTCGGCGGTCCAGGTGAAGGCACCCAGCTTGCCCGGATTGTCGACCAGGTTCGTGCGCGCGCCGGTCGCCACGTCGAGCACGTGCAGCCGCTGGAACATGTAGCTGTCGTCGACCAGGTTGCGCGGGGCGATGGCGCACACCAGCCGGCTGCCGTCCGGCGACCATTCGAAGCCGAACACCGTCGCGCCGTCGGTGAGCCGCCGCGGCGCCGCCCCCGCCTCGCAGAGCCACAGCGACAGGTGCCGCCAGTCCTCGTCGACGACCACGGGCGCGAAGCCGCGCTGCTGCGCCGCGGCACGGCCGTCCGGCATCGCATCGAGACTGGTGAACGCGATCGCCTGCCCGTCCGGCCGCCAGCGGTAGGCGGACACGGCCGGCGTCGCGGCCCACGGCTGCGGCTCCCCGCCGTCGATCGACTGCACGAACACCTGTGGCGCGCCGGCCACCGGCCGCAGGAACGACACCTCGCGCGCCCCCGGCCGCACCGCCATCGCCGGCGCCGTCGCACGGCCGTCGACCAGCCAGCGCGGTTCGGCCCGCTCGCCCGCCGCGAGGCGATCGAGGCCGTCGAGCACACCGACGTGCAGGTAGGCGCCGCCGGGACCATCGGCCAGCGGCCGCGGCACCACCTGCGTGAACGCGACGAAGTCGGCGCCGAGCCGGGGGTTGGTGATGGTGCGCAGCGCGAGCGCCTGCGCGACGGACAGGCCCTGGGGCCGCTGGGTCTGGGCGGCGATGGCGCCGGTGGACAGCGCGATCAACAGGACGAAGGTGGGTTTGGGCGAAGACATTGCGCTGCCACCTTACCGCGCTGGCAAGGTCACTTCGCGCGCCGATGGGCGGGTGCGCCGCGCCGTCCGGCGCGCGCCGCGGCCCGGGTCGGGACGGCGTGCCCGCGGCCGCCGCCGACGCCGCCTCGGGTCGGGGGGTCCCACCCGGACACGGTTGCGCGTAACCTGGGCCGCATGGACACGAACCGAACCGTGCTCACGGCAGAGCACGTCATGCAACGGACTGTCTTCGTCGTCCGCCCGGACACGCAGGTGCTCGATGCCGTACGCGAGCTGCTGCAGCGGGGCTACTCGGGCGCGCCGGTCGTCGAACACGGCCGGTTGCTCGGCGTCTTCAGCGAACGCGACGCGCTGACCGCGATCGCCGCGGCGCACTACGAGGACGAACCGCCGGGCACCGTCGCCCAGCACATGCGGCGCGACTTCTGTGTCGTCGGCCCGACCACCGATCTGTACGAACTCGCCTCGGTGTTCCGCGACCAGCCGATCCGCCGCGTGCCCGTGGTCGACTGCGACCGGCGCCTGCGCGGCATCGTCTCGCGCGGCGACGTGCTGAAGGCGCTGTGCCAGCAGTTCGCGAGCCGGCAGAAGAACGCCTACGAGCGCCTGCAGGCGCACATGGCGCTGCGGCACGGCGGTCTCTGACGCGGATGCGGTGAGTTGCTCGCCTGAGCCGGAAGCGGCGGCTATCGTGCCCCGCCGCGATGGATCACAGCACCCTGCGCACGACGCCGCTCGAGAACTTCCCGCCACCGGAACGCTGGGACGACTGGGAGGAACTCGACGCCAGGGCCTGGCCGCGCCGGGTCAAGCGCCAGTACTCGCTGGTGCCGACGATCTGCTTCAACTGTGAAGCCGCCTGCGGGCTGGTCGCCTACGTCGACAAGCAGGACGGGCGCATCCAGAAGGTCGAGGGCAACCCCTACCACCCGGGCTCGCGCGGCCGCAACTGCGCCAAGGGCCCGGCGACGATCAACCAGGTGCACGACCCGGAGCGCATCCTCTATCCGCTGAAGCGGGTCGGCGCGCGCGGCAGCGGCACGTTCGAACGTACCACCTGGGACGAGGTGCTGGCGACGCTCGGCGCGCGCGTGCGCAAGGCGATCGTCGACGGGCGCAGGACCGAGGTGATGTACCACGTCGGCCGGCCCGGCCACGACGGCTACGTCGAACGCGTGCTGCAGGCCTGGGGCGTCGACGGCCACAACTCGCACACCAACGTCTGCAGCGCCGCCGCGCGGCTCGGCTACACGCTGTGGAGCGGCTACGACCGCCCGTCGCCGGACTACGAGAACGCCGCCTTCACGCTGCTGATCTCGAGCCATCTCGAGACCGGCCACTACTTCAACCCGCACGCGCAACGCATCATCGACGGCAAGATGAAGGGCGGCAAGCTGGCCGTCTGCGACATCCGCCTGTCGAACACCGCCAGCATGGGCGACTACTGGCTGGCGCCGCGCCCGGGCACCGAGGCGATGATGCTGCTCGGCTTCGTGCACGTGCTGCTGCGCGACGACCTGGTCGACTGGCGGTTCGTGCAGGACTGGGTCGACTGGCGCGCCTACCAGCGCGCCAAGGGACGCCCGGGCGAGTCGGCCGCGGAGTTCGCCGCGTTCCAACGCGACCTCGCTGGCGACTACGCGTTCGCGACCCCGGCGCACGTCGCGCAGGTCTGCGGCCTCGATGCCGCGGTCGTCGACGAGGTCGGCCGCGAGATCGGCAAGGCCGGCAGCCGGTTCGCGTCGCACGTCTGGCGCAACTCGGCGGCGGGCAACGAAGGCGGCTGGGCGGTCGCGCGTTGCCTGCAGTTCGTGTCCGTTCTGGTCGGCGCCGTCGGCTCGCTCGGCGGCACGGCCGGTGCGGGCACCAACAAGTTCGTGCCGGCGCCGTTCAGCAAGCCGCGGCCACAGGACGTCTGGAGCGAACTGCTCTACCCGCACGAGTGGCCGCTCGCGCACCACGAGCTCAGCTTCCTGCTGCCGCACCTGCTGAGGAGCGGCCGCGGCCGCATCGACACCTACTTCACGCGCGTCTACAACCCGGTGTGGACCAACCCCGACGGCGCGATGTGGATCGAGGCGCTGTCCGACGAGGCGCTGGTCGGCTGCCACGCGGTGCTGTCGCCGACCTGGAACGAGACCGCGCGCTGGGCCGACTACGTGCTGCCGATGGGCCACGCGACCGAGCGCCACGACCTGATGTCGCAGGAGACGCACGCCGCGACCTGGATCGGCTTCCGCCAGCCGGTGCACCGCGTGCTCGCCGAACGGCAGGGCAAGCAGGTGACCTGGACCTACGAGGTCAACCCCGGCGAGGTCTGGGAGGAGGACGAGTTCTGGATCGCGCTGAGCTGGCACGTCGACCCCGACGGTTCGCTCGGCATCCGCCAGCACTTCGAGTCGCCGTACCGGCCCGGCGAACGCATCACGATCACCGAGTACTACCGCTGGATCTTCGAGCACTCGGTGCCGGGCCTGCCGGAGGCCGCCGCCAAGGACGGGATCACGCCGCTCGAGTACATGCAGCGCCACGGCTGCTTCCTGGTGCAGGACCAGATCTACCGCACCCACGCCGCCGAACTGCCGCGCGGCGACTACGACGTCGACGACGCCGGCACCGTGCGCCTGGACGGCAAGCCGGTCGGCGTCTGGGCCGACGGCAAGGCGCGCGTCGGCTTCCCGACGCCGAGCCGGAAGCTCGAGCTGTATTCGCAGACGATGGCCGACTGGGGCTGGCCCGAACTCGCGGCGCCGGTCTACGTGCACAGCCACGTCGACGAGGCGAACCTGGATCGTGCGAACGGCGAGATGGTGCTGGTGGCGACGTTCCGCTTGCCGACCTTGATCCACACGCGCTCCGCCAACAGCAAGTGGCTGACCGAACTGTCGAACACCAACCCGGTCTGGATCCACCCGAGCGACGCCGCGCGCATCGGCGTCGACCCGGGCGACCTCGTGCGCGTGGCGACGCGCACCGGCTACTACGTCAACGCGGTCTGGGTGACCGAAGGCGTGCGCCCCGGCGTGATCGCCTGCAGCCACCACATGGGCCGCTGGACCGTGCAGGGCGACAAAGTCGCCGGCAATCACTGGCAGCTGCACGACGTCGACCTGCGCAAGGTCAGCGACACCGCCTGGCTGATGCGGCGCACGAAGCCGCCCGGCGCGTTCGCCAGCACCGACCAGGAGAGCGACAAGGTCTGGTGGAGCAGCGGCGGCGTGCACCAGAACATGACGTTCCCGGTGCAGCCCGATCCGGTCAGCGGCATGCACTGCTGGCACCAGAAGGTCGTCGTCGCCGCGGCGCACGCCGGCGACCGCTACGGCGACGTGTTCGTCGACACGGCGCAGTCGATGGCCGTGTTCGAAGAGTGGCTGGCCAAGACGCGCCCCGCCGGCGAGCACGGGCCGGGTCGCCTGCGCCGGCCGTTGCACCTCAAGCGCGTCTGCCGACCGACGGACGCGGCGTTCGAGCTGTAGCCCACAGACGCGGTTCCCATGACCGAATCCCTGTTCGATCCAGCCGGTCTCGCCTCGATGCTGGCGCGCCTCGAGCGCCTGCCGCCCGACGCCGTGCGCCGCTGGGGCAAGATGACCGCCGCACAGATGCTCGCCCACTGCCACCAGCCGCTGCGCGTGGCAACCGGCGACCTGCCGCTGCAGCGCTCGCTGGTCGGCCTCCTGTTCGGCCGCATGGCGAAGAAGCGGCTGCTCGGCGACAGGCCGTGGCAGCAGGGCATGCCGACGGCGCCGGAGTTCCGGGTCACGGACCCGCGCGACTTCGCCAAGGAGAAGGCGGGCCTGCTCGCACTCGTGCGGCGCTTCGGCGAGGGCGGCCCCGGCGCGCTGACGCAGCAGCCGCACCCGTTCTTCGGCCCGCTGACGCCGGACGAATGGCAGGCGCTGCAGTGGCGGCACCTCGACCATCACCTGCGGCAGTTCGGCGCCTGACCGGATTGCATGCCGCGACGGGATCGCGCATGGTCCCGGCGCGATGGCTCCACGCGCCGTTCCCGCCGCCAGACGCCCGTCCCCCCGCCTCCGGGCCGGGCGCACCATCGTCACCGCCGCCCTGCTGCTGCTGGTCGGGCTGTTCGCGTACTGGGCCACGTGGCACAACCGGTTCCTGTTCGACGACTATCCGGCGATCGAGGAGAACCTGCCGCTGCTCGCGGGGGACTGGTGGACCGCGGCGTTCGGCGCGCGGCACACGCCGCTGGCGAATCGGCCGCTGACGTGCCTGACGTTCGTGCTCGACATCGCCGTGTTCGGCGAAGGCCCGTTCGGCCCGCACCTGACGAACCTGCTGCTGCACCTCGGCAACGCGCTGCTGCTGTTCGTGACGCTGCGCCTGACGTTGCGGGCGCCGAACCTCGGCGGCCGTTTCGATGCGCGGCGCGCCCATTGGCTGGCGACGTTCGCGGCCGCGCTCTGGGTCGTGCACCCGCTCGGCGTCGATGCGGTGGGCTACGCGACGCAGCGCTCGACGCTCCTGTTCAGCGGTTGCCTGTTGGTCGCCCTCTACGCGACGGTGCGTGCGGCCGATGCCGCGGCCAGGAACGCATGGCGGGTGCTCGCGGTCGTGGCGATGGCCCTGGGCATGGCCAGCAAGGAGGACATGGTCGCCGCGCCACTGCTGCTGGTCTTGTTCGAGCGCGCCTTCCTGCTGCCGTCCTGGGCGGCACTGCGAACCCGGACCGGCTACTACGCGGCGGTGGCCGCGAGTTGGCTGGTGCTGTGGCTCTGCGTGGCCAATGGCCCGCGCAACTCGACCATCGGCTACTCCACGCCGAGCGAGATCACCGCCTGGCATTGGCTGCTGACCCAAGCGGAGGTGGTGCTGCACTACCTGCGGCTGACGCTCTGGCCCCACCCGCTGCGCGGCGCCTACGACGGCGGCATCGTGCGTGACTTCGGCGCTGCGGCGCTGCCGGGCCTCGCGGTCGTGGCCCTGCTCGCTCTCGCCGTGCTGCTCTGGCGGCGCCGACCCTGGTGGGGCTGGCTCGGCGCGTTGTTCTTCCTGCTGCTCGCACCGACCTCGAGCGTGATGCCGATCGACACCGAGATCGTCGCCGAACGCCGCATGTACCTGCCGATGCTGTTCGTGCTGCTGCCGATCGTCGTGGGACTCGAGCGATGGCTCCTCGGCGCCGCATCGAGGGGGCGGGCCGCGGTCGGCGTGGCCCTGTGCGCGGGTCTGGTCTTCGGGCTGGCACTGGTGACGCGCCAACGCGTCGCCGTGTATGCGGACGAGACGCGCTTCTGGGCCGACGCCTACCAGAAGATGGTGCCGGGCCGACGCACGTTCCTGGCCGCCCAGATCCTCAGCAACTGGGGATCGATGCTGTGGCAGCAGGGGCGCACCGACGAGGCCCACACGCTGTTCGAACAGGCGCTGCAGTGCGACCGTCCGACGACGGTCGAGAAGATGAGCTACGCCGTCTCGCTGCAGTACCGCGGCCGCCAGGCCGAGGCCCTGGCCCTGCTGCGCGAACTGGCGCTGCGGGCGCCCGAGAACGGTGACGTCCTGGGTTCGTTGGGCACCTGTCTCGTGGCGGCGCACTTCGGCGACAACGGCAGACCCGACGACCCACGGCTCGCCGAAGCCGAAGCGGCGCTGCGCAAGAGTGTGACGCTCAAGCCTCGCAAGGCCGCCTACTGGACCAGCCTCGCCTACGTGTGGAAGCAGCGCGGCCGTCTGGTCGACGCCGAAGATGCCTATCGACGCGCGACCGATCTGACGACCGACCACGTCGAACCGTACTTCTTCCGCGCCGAACTGCTCGAGCGGCTCGGCCGTACGAGCGAGGTCGCACCGATGTTCGAACGCCTGGCCGCCGCGCGCCCGACCGATGTGCCGCTGCGCCTGCGCCTGGCCGAGATCGAACTGCGGGATCGCGCCCTGGAGCCGGCGGCCCGGTGGCTGCGGGAGGCGTTGCGCATCGAGCCCGGCAATGCCCGGGCGACGGCGATGCTGCAGCAGGTGCAGGCGGCCCGGCCGCGCTGATCGCGCGCGACGATCCGGGGGCGCCTTGGCGATAGCATCGCGCGCCCCGTCGCTGCCACTCGTCGCGCATGCCCTCCCCCCCGACTGGTCCACGTCCCGCGCCTGCAGGCGCGGCGCCGACTTCCCGCTGGTCGCTGCCGGCGGCCTCGCTGCCCGCCATCGCGGCGCTGCTCGCCTACGGCGGTGCGCTCGCCGGGGACTTCGTCTACGACGATCACGGCTCGGTGTTCGGCAACCCGCGCGTCGCGCTGGGCGACTGGTGGGGCATGGCGTTCGGCCCGGACCACACGTCGCTCGCCAACCGGCCGTTGCCGTGCCTGACGATCGTCGTCAACCACGCCCTGTGCGGCATGGACGCCTGGTCGTTCCGCGTCGGCAACCTCGCGCTGCACATCGTCTGCGCCTGGCTGCTGCTCGGCGTCGTGCGGCGCTGCCTGCTGGCCGCCAACCTGCGGGAACGCTTCACGCCCGCACGGGCCACCTGGACCGCGACGGCGGTGGCGTCGATCTGGGCCTGCCATCCGCTCGGCGCCGATGCCGTGGTCTACATCACGCAGCGCTCGACCCTGCTGATGAGCGCCGGCCTGCTCGGCTGCCTGTACTGCGTGCTGCGCCACGCGCAGGCGCCGCGCGTCGGCTGGCGGGTGCTCGCCGTGCTGTCGCTGGCGCTCGGCATGGCCAGCAAGGAGGACCTCGTCGCCGGTCCGGTGCTGGTCGTCCTGTTCGAGCGGGCGTTCCTGCTGCCCACGTGGGCCGCCCTGCACCCGCATCGGCGCTTCCACCTGGCGCTGGCGTCGACCTGGCTGGTGCTGTTCGGCTGCCTCGTTGCCGGTCCGGCCAACGCGACCGTGGGCTTCGATTCCCTCGTCAAGGTCTCGCCGCTCGAGTGGCTCTACACGCAGGCCGGCGTGATCGTGCACTACCTGCAGGTCGCGCTGTGGCCGCATCGCCTGCGCGGCGTCTACGACTGGGGCATCGTGCGCGACTTCGCGTCCGCGGTGGCCCCGGGACTTGCCGTGCTAGGCCTGCTGGCGCTGACGCAGTGGCAGTGGCGACGACGACCCTGGCTCGGCTGGCTCGGCGCGATGTTCTTCCTACTGCTGGCGCCGACGTCGAGCGTGATGCCGATCATCACCGAGGTCGTGGCGGAACGGCGCATGTACCTGCCGATGCTGTTCGTGCTCGTGCCCGTGGCGTGGGGACTCGCCCAAGTGGTCGAGGCGGGCGTGGCACGCATCTCACGGCGCACCGGCATGCGCACGGTGCTGCTCGTTGCCGCCGCGCTGGTGCCGATCGTGGCAGCCATCGGCGCCACCCGCCGCTACGCCCCCACCTTCGCGACCGGCGCGCGCTTCTGGACCGACGCCTACCACGGCAACGAACTGACCAACGGCAGCCTGCTCGTCGCCACCATCCTCTCCGGCTACGCCCGGGTGCTGGACCAGCAGGGACACCCGGACGCAGCGCTGGTGATGCTCGAGCGGGCGATGCGCTGCGAACGCAAGGTCAACGCGGTGGTGATGAACTACGTGGTGGCCCTGCGGGCGCGCGGTCGGCTGGCGGATGCCGAGCAGGCGCTGCGCCACCTGCTGGGCGAAGCACCCGACTACGCCATCGCCCTGGGCGGGCTGGCAGCCGTCCTGGTCGACGCCTACGAACTCGACGCCGGGCGCGGGCGCGCGGCTCCGGACGATCCGCGCCTGGACGAGGTCGATCGGCTGACCGATCGCGCCTACCGGCTCGTGCCCAAGCCCGAGTTCCTGAACACGCGTGGCATGGCGCTGTTCCGGCAGGGCCGCCTCGAGGAGGCGGCAGCCGTGCTGCGGCTGGCGATCCTGCAGGATCCGACGGCGATCGATCCCCAGAAGAGCCTCGGCGCGGTACTGCTGTACGCCGGCCGGCCGACCGAGGCCATCGCCGTGTGGCGCCGCCTGCTGCCGCTCGTGCCGCAGGACACCGGGTTGCGCCTGAACCTGGTTGCCGCCCACCTGCGCCTGGATCAGGTGCCGGCGGCCCGAGACCTGCTGCAGGAGGTGCTCCGGCTGGCGCCGGAACACGCCGAGGCGCGTCGACTGCTGACGCAACTGCCGTCGCCTGGTCGCTAGACCGTCGGGTCCGCCGGAATCCTCAGCAACGCATGGAACCGGCGCTGGCAGCCGCCGCGTCACAGTGGCGAAGGGAGCAAGGGAACGACCCACCCGACACCATTTCGGGACAAGGTGGCTTCTACCGTCGTCATCCTTGCTCGTGAACCGCCCATGAGAACCTCTCTCCCGCTCGCAGCGATCGCTCTGCTCGCCAGCGCACTTTCGGCCCAGACGCTGGTGCTGCCCGACAACCACAACTTCATGGAGGCGACGACGTACGGCACGAACACCGGCTCCACGAGTGAGTGGAGCGTCGGCGCCAAGCGCTTCCAGATCATCTACGAAGCCAGCCACTTCCTGGGCAAAGCCGGTGTCGCCGGCCCGATCCTGATCACCAACATCAAGTTCCGCGGTGAGGACGGCGAGTCCAACCTCGGCGGCCAGGTCTACAGCGGCCTCGTCGTACAGCTCGGACAGACCACGTTGACCTCGGCGACCATGGTCACGACGTTCGGATCGGCGACCGGCGGCGGACCTGGGACTCCGGGGAGCAACCGCGACCCGGCCGCCACCATTCTCGGCCCGGCGGGCGTCATTCCGACGCTGACACTCGCACCTTCCCTCGGCAGCTGCCCGAACAACTACTGCATCGACCTCGATCTGGCGGCGGTCGGCGCGGCCTTCGTCTACGACCCGAGCCTGGGGAACCTGCTGATCGACGTCACGGCGCCGACGGCGCCGACCAATCCCGTGCCGCTGTCGATGATCCCGATCCAGAACACGATCGCGCACGGCGCCGGCATCCGCGGCAAGGCCGTCTACACGAGCTCCGTTGCCGCCCCGACCGGTACCGCCGACACGTCGCCGCCCGTGGTGGGTGTCGTGTTCCTCGGCCCCGGTGGCGAAGCGACCGAACGCCCCGCCAAGGCCGAGTACATCGGCGGCGGCTGCGGCGGCGCGCACTCGACCTTCTACCAGGCCTTCACCCAGGATCAGGCGTTCGACCTGACGGGCATCACGATGATCCCGGACGTCTACCCGGCACCGACGAAGTACACGGTGCTGCCGACCGCTCCGCCCTTCGACATCACCAAGCTGAACGCCGTCGCCAACACCACCGGTGACGACACGATCCTGGCGACTCCGACCGGCTTCACGGTCACCCCGTTCCAGACCCCCAGCGGCACGACGACCACCCTGTCGGTGTGCAACAACGGGTGGGTCGGCACGGTGTCGCCCGGGTCCTACGGCACGAGCTACTACCCCAACAAGACCCAGTTCCTGGGCATTGGCGGCGCCTACAACGAGCGGTTCATGCCGTACTTCACCGATCTCTATGGCGCGCGCAACACGCCTGGCGACGTGCAGGCTGGCCTGCACACGAAAGCCGTGCCGGAGAGCTTCCTCGGCGCCGGCGACGCCCAGCTCTGGATCACCTGGTACAAGGAAGGCAGCTTCCGTACCCCCGGCAGTGCGACGGTCTACAACCACGCCATCTGGAGCTTCCAGATGGTGATCTACGAGAACACCGGCGTCATCGAGTATCGCTACGGCCAGATGATGCCGTTCAACTCGACGCTCTGGACCAACACCATGGAGAACGCCGCGGTGGTCGGCTACTCGCGGGGCCGCATCGGTGCCACGCCCTCGCTCGACCCGCAGTCGCGCGACCTGTCGAACGAACTGGTGTACTTCCCGTCCGGCCTGCCCTTCTCGACCTCGGTCGAAGGCACGACCAGCAACGTCTCGTTGAAGGGCGTCGTCACGACGGGCATCCCCGGCTCGGTGCTGCAGACCGGTCGCATGTTCGGTGGCCAGGCGCTGACGTGGAACGTCGAGAACGTGCCGCCGATCCCGTTGACCCCGGGCCCGCACTTCGTGATCGTCGGACTCTCGTTCGGCATCCTGCAGCCCGGCGTCGAGCTCAACTTCTTCAGCTACAGCAACCCCGGCTGCATCGTGCACGACGCGGGACTGGCGCCGATCACGATCGACAGCGGACTGTGGCCGGCCGGCGGCACGTTCGCCGGCACGCCGAACGTGTTCCCGGTCTCCCACCTCTGGGATGCCGAGGGCGTCTCGGTCACCATGCAGGCGTTCGGCATCGACCTGACGCTCGGTGGCGCCACCGGTACTCCGTATCTGGTGCCCTGGACCAGCAACGCGATCAAGTACACGATCGGGCTCGACTGAACCGCGTTTGGTCGCCCTGCCGCACGGATGCACGGCGGTGGCGAACGACGGCCCTCCTGGGGGAATGCCAGGAGGGCCGTTTTCGTCGAGTGCCGACCCTGCCCCGCCGCGGCGCCTGCCGCTGCCCGCGCCGCACCGCCACGTCGCCGCATCGACCTGCGCGAGGTGATCCTGCGTCCACGGCGGGATGACGCAGGCGGCGCGCGAAGCGCTCGCGGCGCTGTCCGCCGCCCGACACCGCGTCGAACCTCGATCCCGCGAACCCAGCGACGTCGGGCTTCCCGCAGTCCGGGCATCGCAGCATCCAGTAGTCGGTGCTTCACGAGCTACCACCACCCCATCGCGGCGATCGTTGCGGCGCTGCGGAACGCCGGCCTCGAGCCGACCGCCTGCCGCGAACACGAGGCCGAGGGCGATCTGCTGGCCGCTGCCCCACGCCTGCTGAAGCACCGCGGCCGGGCGATCGTGCTCGACCTCGCGGTCCAGCACGGCTGCCGGCGGCCCGCGCGACTCGACCGCGACCGGCGGGTTTCTGGACATTTCCCCGGCCGAGCACCCGGGAAACGGCCCCTCACCGGAGTCGCGTCAGCCCCGTGACGCCTATTCGCGTCCGTGGGCGGCTCTCCCTCCCAGCCCCGAAGGCAACCACATGCACTCTCCCACCCGTTCCCGCGCCCAGATCCTTGGCCTCGCGGTCTTCTCCTTGTTCGCTGCGTCGGCAACCGCCCAGAGCATGATGCTCACCAAGGGGCAGGTCGTCGCCCAACCGGGTGACACGCCGATCGGCCTCGCCGTTGGCGAGTCCTTCGGCACCGCGACGCCGTTCGACTTCCCCGTCATGAGCCGCGAAGGGAACATCCTGTTCCGCGGACGCATGGTCGGTGCGAGCACCACTACGCTGAACGACCGCGCCCTGTTCATCGGCCGGACCAAGGCAGACCTCAGTGTGCTGGTGCGGGCCAACGACCCCGCCCCCACTGGCACATTCCCGAACTCCGTGATGGTGCGGCTCCTCACGACCACCGGCCTCCCGGTCAGCTCGGACATCTTCAACAGCCCGCCTCGCATCAGCCCGCAAGGCAACCGCGTCCTGTTCCACGCGCAGCTGTACGACGGCGGCAACCCGGGTCTGGACGGACTGATCCACACGACGGCTGCAGGCACCATCAACGATGGCGTGATCTTCACCGGCACACCTGGTGCGCTGCAGGTGCTCGCACAACAGGCGACGACGACGATGCCCGGCGGCGCGGCGCTGAGCTTCACCACCACCAACTTCACGCAGGTAGCGACGTCGCTGAACTCATCGGGCACGGTGACCTTCAGGTCCAACCTGCTCGGCGGCGACGTCAGCGGCACGACCAACGACACCGCGTGGATCATCGGCACGCCCGGCAGTCTCTCCTACTTCCTCCGCGAGAACGACCTGGTGCTGGGCGGCGCCAACGGGATCGGACCGGGCGGCCTCGGCTCGGTTTGCATCCTCAACGAAGCCGGCGACGTGCTGCACGACCAGACGCTCTCCACGTCACTCGGCAGTTCGCCGGCGACGGCCGCCAACGACAAGATCGCCTTCCTGACGCTCGCCGGCTCCGGCGTGCACAGCCAGCTGATGCGCGAGGGCGATCTGGCGCCTGACTCGGCCGGCACGCCGATCCCCGGGGTCTTCTACGGCCAGCCGTTGAACCTGAAGCTTGGTCCGTCGGCCACGGCCTCGTTCCATTCCATCATGACGGGTGGCGTCACGACAGCGAACGACGCGGCGATCTTCAGCGGCAGCCTCGGCAACGTGAAGATGCTCGCCCGCAAGGGGGACGTCGTGCCCGGCACTGGCGGTGCGACGATCGGCGTCATCACCAACAACTCGGTCTACTCGGAGAACCACGGCGTGCTGTTCGGCCTCACCATGGTGGTCGCCGGCGGCGTCACGATCAACAACGACTCCGCCCTGGCCATCGTCAAGCCGTCCAGCAGCATGAACGTGATCGCTCGCGAAGGGGATCCGTGCCCTGGTCTGCCCGGCTACGTGTTCGGCATCGTGACCGGCACCTACAACTTCGGCCCCAGTGGGGCGCACCAGTTCAACGACCGCGGCCAGGTCCTCTTCCAGATGTTCGTCCGCGATCCCATCAACTCCGTTCAGATGCTCGCCGTCTACAGTTGGGATCCGGTGCTCGGTCTGCAGCTGCAACTGATGGCAGGCGACACCCTGGGCGGCGGCACCGTGACGACCCCCGGCATCCCCATCGGCGAGGTTTCCAACGACGGCAATGGGCTCGCGTTCAACGAGAGCGGCGACTTCTGCGCCCGATCGGTCACATCGACCGGCCAGTTCATCGCCCGCGGCCACGTCGGCTCGCTGCATGGCATCCCGAGTGCGGTGCCGGTCGCGGGCGGCGTGCCGCAGAACTTCGACATCGACTGCACGCCGGCGCAGGCGAGCAGGCTCTACTTCCTGCTGGCCACGGGCCTTGGATTCGAGCCCGGCTTCGTCAGCCCGTTTGGCGGCCAGACCGTGCCCCTCAACCCAGACCCGATCTGGACGGACCTGTCGCTGAACAACCCGAACTCGATCGTCTGGCCGGGCAGCCTGGGCTTCCTCGACGCGTTCGGCAAGAACACCCTCGGCCCGGCCGCCTTCCTGATGCCGCCCGGCTTCCCGGTGTTCCTCGGCACCACGCTGCACCACGCCGCCGTGATCGTCGACATCTCGATGGGCATCGCGACGACCTTCGTCACCGAACCGGTTCCGTGCTACCTGTACTGAGCTGAGAGATTGGGTTCGCCGATGCGGCCCGCCTCCGGGCCGGCCCGCATCGCGCGGCGGCAGGTCCATTGCCGAGGACACGCCGCCGAAGGCTCAAGGGGGCCCCACCGAGGCGTCGATGCTACGGGGACTTGGAGCCGTCCCCCATGCCCGCCCCTGCCCGCTTTCCGCTGCCGACCGCCGAGATCCACGTCTGGGTCGCGTACCTGACGGCGCGCTGCAACTTCGCCTGCGACTACTGCATCCAGAAGCCGCAGATGGTCCCGGGCCAGCGGCGCAAGCCGTGGGGTCGCTACCAGGAGCTGACCGGGCGCCAGTGGGTCGATGCGCTGAACGCGTTCCCGGTGCGCCCCGAGCACCCGCTGATCCTGACCGGCGGCGAGCCTTCGCTGCACAAGGACTTCGCGTTCCTCGCCAGCCGGCTCGAGGGCTACCAGCTCGACATGACGTCGAACCTGACGTTCGACATCGATGCCGTCGCGCGGGAGATGAAGGCGCACGGCAAGCAGTTCGCGACCAGCTTCCACACCTACCACCCGAAGTTCCTCACGCCCGAGAAGTGGCTCGACCAGGCCGAACGGCTGCGCGACTCGGGCCTCGTCGCCGCGCCGGTGTTCTCGATGGTCAACCTCGAGCGCTTCCCGCACTTCCGCGACGACGAGCACGATCAGAACGTCGCCAGGCTGGCGCAGCTCGCCGACCGCAGGGGTCTGGTCTACCAGTGGAACGAGTTCCGCGGTACGCACATGGGCGAGGCGTTCAACCGCGACCACAAGTACCGCATCGACTGCACCAGCGCTTGGGTCAACATCGACCCCGAGGGCAACGTGCACAACTGCCAGTACCACCTGACCGAACGCAAGCACGCGTTCGGCAACGTCACCGACATCGGCAACTGCAGGCCGCTGCCGGCCATGGGCGAGTTCTTCGCCTGCACCGACTTCGGCTACTGCGACCCGTGCCACGAGAACAGCGGCCACGGCGCGTTCCGTGACCAACAGGGCAACATCTTCCGCCGCACGGCCAACGACGCGCGCGTCTACCTGCAGTGGATGCAACCGGCCGCGATCAAGGCCGTCGCCCGGCGGTACTTCGCCCAGGGCGACCATCGGGAGGCCGAGCATGCGCTGCTGGCCGCGATCGGCAAGGAACGCGACGCGGGCACCGACAACGGCGAGACCTGGGCCGACCTCGGCGTCACGCTCTACGAGACCGGCAAGCGGAAGCAGAGCCTCGCCGCGCTGCTGCATGCGATCGACGCCGGCGTGACCCGCACGGAGACCGTCGGCAGCGCGCTGGTCGTCGCGCGGGAGCTGGGCCTGGTCGAGCACGCGCGGCAGACGATCCTGCGCCACGTGCCGGCGCAGAACCTCGAGCGCATCGAGCGGGCTCTCGACGTCGTGCGCGCCGAACCGGCCCGCTCCTGAGATGGACGTCCTGGTCGACTACCAGGGCGCCTGGGGGCTCGGCGACCTGCTGTGCAGCGACCCGATGATGCTCGGGCTCGTCGAGCGCTTCGGCCCGGGCACGAAGATCTGGCTCGCCGGCAAGTGCGGCAACGTCGTCCACAACCCGCTGGTCGCCGGCATGGCGCGGCCCGGCCAGCGCTTCGACCGCACGGTCGAGGTGCAGCTGTTCACGCACATGCCGCGCGAGCAGTACGCGCAGCTCGAGGCGATGCCGAGCCTCGTCGACCACATGTGCAGCTACGCCGGCGTGCGGCCGAGCGACCGGCGGCCGCGCCTGCACCTGCACGCCGACGACCTGTCGGTGCGCGCGCAGCTCGACCTGCCCGAGCGGCGACCGCGCATCGCGATCTGCGCCGACTTCCTCGACCCGCTGCGGCACTGGCCCGTCGATCGCTGGCGCACGGTCGCGCGGGTGCTGGCCTCTGCCGGCGCGCAGGTGCTCGGCATCGGCCTGCAGAGCCACCTCGACTGCGGCCTCGACCTGACCCGCAGGCTGTCGCTGCGCGAGACCGCCGCGGTGCTGACCGCCTGCGACCTGTTCGTCGGCAACAACAGCGGTCCGTTCCACTACGCGCAGGCCGCCGGCGTGCCGTGCGTGACCTTGTTCTCGCTGGCCGTGCCGCAGCGCTTCGTGCATCCGGGTGCGGTCGTGTACGCCGTGCAGGCCGAGGGCCTGCCGTGCCTGCACTGCATGACCCGTTGCTTCGCGGCCATGCAGCGCACCGGCTGCATCGCCAGCCCGCGCGGCCGCTGCATGCTCGACATCCCGGTCGAAGCCGTGCTCGACGCGATCGACCGGGCGCTGCAGGCGCTGACGCCCGCCGCGGCGGGGTCGGCGCGCGACCCGACGCTGGCGTGAGGCGGGAGCCGGCGGTCCGGGCGCGCTATGCTGCGGCACGCCGTTCCTCCCGCTGTTCCCACCCGCGGAGTCTCGCATGCGCACCGGCCACCTCGTACTTCTCGCCCTGCTGTTCGCGGGCTGTCGTTCGCACCGCAGCACCGTGTTCGGCCACCTTTCGGGTGGCGCGGACGCCACCCGGACCGAGACCCATGCCCTGGACCTCGCCGCGGGCGCCCGCCTGGAACTGAGCACCCCGCATGGGCGCGTCGAGGCCCGCGCCGTCGCCGGCAGCAGCCCCGGCCTGACCGCGACGCTGCGCAGCAGCGGGCGCACGGCCGAGGAGGCCGCGATGGTGCTGCAGTCCTACACGCTGGCCATCGAGCAGGACCACGAGGTCCTGCGGGTCGCGCTCGAGGGCAAGCCGGTGCGCGTGTCCGATCCCGACGCGCGCCTGTTCCTCGGGGCGTCGGTCGACTACGTCGTCACCGTGCCCGAGGCGGTCGAACTCACGGTGCAGAGCCAGAGCGGCGACATCGTCGTCGAGGGTGCCTTCGCCGCCTGCCGCCTCGAGACCCGCTACGGCGACATCACGGTGCTCGGCGTGCACGGCGACGTCAGCGCCCTGTCGGGCTCCGGTGACGTCGCGGTGCGAGACACCACCGGCAACCGCGTGCGCGTCGAGAGCGGCTACGGGGTCCTGCAACTGCAGAACATCACCGCCACCGACGTGCATGCCGAGAGCAAGTCCGGCGACCTGACGCTGGCGAGTGCGCGTGCCGACCACATCCGGCTCGACACCCGCTACGGCGCGATCGCGGTGCACGACGCCGAGGGCGCCGTGCGCGCCAGTTCGCGCAGCGGCACGGTCGAGCTGTCCGGCGTTCGCGGCGACATCGTGGCGGAGAGCCAGTACGGCCGTCTGGCAGTCGAGGGCGTTCTCACCGGTCTGCGGGCCCGCTCGTCCTCCGGCGACGTGCACGTGCGCGCGCTCGACGGCAGCACCAACACCACCGACTGGGACCTGTCCTCCGGCTACGGCAGGGTCACCCTGGAAGTACCTGCCGCGTTCGGCTGCCGGCTCGAGGCCAGCACGCGCTATGGCGACGTCGAGTGCGCCTTCCCGGTCACGATCGACGGCGGCAAGCGCAAGAACGGCGCGCTGCGCGGCACCGTCGGCGCCGGCGGCCGCGTCGTCGCGATGAGCTCGGGCAGCGGCAACGTGACGCTGCGGCAGCTGTAGCGGCCCGGCACCCGTCGACAGCATGGCACCGCCAGTCGCGACGGACGCGGGCTGCGGCGGGCGCCGCTACCCCGGCTTCTTCGCCGTGCTGGCGATCTGCAGCTCCGCCATCTGCTCGGGCGACACCCCGCCCGGCGCCTCGGCCATCAGGTCGAACGCCATCGACGTCTTCGGGAACGCGATCACGTCGCGGATGCCCTCGCGGCCGAGCGCCAGCGCGACCATGCGGTCGACGCCGAGCGCGATGCCGCCGTGCGGCGGGCCGCCGTACTTGTAGGCGTCCAGCAGGAAGCCGAAGTTGGCGCGCTGCTGCTCGGGCGTGATGCCGAGGAACTCGAACACCTTCGCCTGCAGCGCGGGCCGGTGGATGCGGATGCTGCCCGAGCCGAGCTCCCAGCCGTTCATGACGAAGTCGTAGGCGCGGCTGCGGATGTTCGCGGTGTCCTGGCCGAAGTCGTCGATGCTCCAGTCGACCGGCGCGCTGAACGGATTGTGCGCGAACTGCCAGCGCGCCTTCTCCTCGTGCCATTCGAACATCGGGAAGTTCAGCACCCAGCAGCAGCGGAACACCGACGCGTCGCGCAGGCCGAGCATGCCGCCGACCTTGAGCCGCAGGTCGCCGAGCGCGCGGTGCACGACCTTCTTCTGGTCGGCGACGAACAGCAGCAGGTCGCCGGGCACGGCACCCATGTGGGCGATCAGCTCGGCGCCGGCCTCGCCGGCGTAGAACCTGGCGATCGAACCCTCGACGCCGGTCGGCGTCACCTTGGCCCAGGCGAGGCCCTTGGCGCCGAGGCCGTTGACGAACGCCGTCAGCTCGTCGATGCCCTTGCGCGAGAACTGCTCGGCCGCGCCCTTGGCGCACAGCCCCTTGACGATGCCGCCCAGCTCGACCGCGCCCTGGAACACCTTGAAGCTGCTGCGCCGCGCCAGCTCGGTGCAGTCGATCAGCTTCATGTCGAACCGCAGGTCGGGCTTGTCGCAGCCGTACTGCGCCATCGCCTCCTCGTAGTCGAAGCGCGGGAAGGGCTGCGGGAGGTCGATGCCGAAGCCCTCGCGCAGGCCGGCCACCACCGTGCCCTCGACCAGGTCCAGCACGTCGTGCTCCTCGACGAACGACATCTCCAGGTCGATCTGCGTGAACTCCGGCTGCCGGTCGGCGCGCAGGTCCTCGTCGCGGAAGCAGCGCGCGATCTGGTAGTAGCGGTCGAGGCCCGCGACCATGCACAGCTGCTTGAAGATCTGCGGGCTCTGCGGCAGCGCGAAGAACTTGCCCGGGTGCACGCGGCTCGGCACCAGGTAGTCGCGCGCCCCCTCGGGCGTGCTCTTGGTCAGGATCGGCGTCTCGATGTCGAGGAAGCCGTTCGCCGCCAGGTGGTTGCGGATCGCCGTGACGAAGCGGGCTCGCTTCTGCATCGCCTCCTGCAGCGGCCGCCGGCGCAGGTCGAGGTAGCGGTACTGCATGCGCAGCTCCTCGTTGGCCTCGACCTTGTCGAGGATCTCGAACGGCGGCGTCTCGGCCTCGCTCAGCACGGTCACCGAGGTCGCGACCAGTTCGATCGCACCGGTGCTGCGGTTCTTGTTGACCTTGTCGGCGTCGCGCGCGCGCACCTTGCCGTGCACGGCGATCACGTCCTCGGCGCCGAGCCGGCGCACGGTGTCGAACGTGCCCGCCGCCAGGCCCGCCGCCTCCTGGTCGACGACCACCTGGGTCACGCCGTAGCGATCGCGCAGGTCGAGGAAGATCAGCTGGCCGTGGTGGCGGTGGTTCTCGATCCAGCCGTTGAGGACCACGGCCTGGTCGCGATGCGAGATCGTCAGTTCGCCGCAGGTGTGGGTGCGTTGCCAGGTTGCTCGCTGCTTCATCGAGCGGGCAGTCGTACCCGCGCCCGCCGGTGCATTCCAGCGATGCGGCGCCGCCGGCGTCACGACGCCGTGCGCACGGCGCGCACGACGACCGCGACCAGCAGCGCGCCGACCCCGGCCAGCACCCACAGCGGGATCACGTTCGCCGCCACGACGCCGACCAGCGCCGCGTAGGCGAGCACCGGCACCAGCACCGCGACCGCCGTCAGCGGCCCGTGCCGCAGCGCGCGCGCCAGGGCGCCGGGGATCCGTTCCAGCGGCACGAACGCCCACAGCAGCAGCCACAGCCGCATGTAGGGACCGGTGTCCATGGTCTTCCAGGTCAGCAGGTGGAACGCGGTCGCGGCCGGCAGGAAGAACCAGCGCAGGCGCGGCCACACGAACAACAACGGGAACAGCACCTGCACGCCGACCACGCCGATGCTCTGCAGCCGGCACAGCTCGACGCTGGCCGCGAACGTGCGCGACCAGTCGCCGTCGTGGCCGAGCATGATGCCCTGCAGGGTGTAGCCGTTGAACCACTCTGGGCCGCCGAGCAGCAGCTTGGCGCTGCCGGCGCCGCAGTAGCCCATCGCCAGGCTGAACTGGGTCAGCCGGATCGGCAGCGCCGCCACGGTCGCGTCCGGGACCAGGGCCCGGCCGCGCCAGCGGCGCAGCAGGGCATCGATCGACACCGCCGCTCCGACCCGCGCGAACGGCAGCGCCGACACCGCGAAGGCCAGCGCGACCTTGTCGTGGTGCGGCTTGCCGAACGAGTAGCCGAGCCCGCTCCAGTACAGGCACCCGATCGCGCCGACCGCGCACGCGAGCCGCGAACCGAAGCCGAGCGCGCCGGCCCCCAGCGCCGCCACGGTGATGGTCTGCACCAGCTGCGCGGTCGGCAGCGGGATCGGCCCGATGCCGAGCAGCTGGAACAGCAGGATCGGCGTCCACGGCCGCAGCGGGCCGCCGTCGCTGACCGCCGCGGCGTCGGTGAGCACCACCGGCGCCCACAGCAGCACGTCGTAGAGCGCCACCGCGCAGACCAGCGCGCGGAACGCGCCGAGCCGCACCGCCGGCACCGGCGCGTGGAACCAGCGCTCGACCCGCGCCCACAGCGAACGTTCGGGCCAGTTCGTCATCGTTCCTCGTAGACCACCAGCACGGTCGGTGCGGTGTCGACCGGTCCGTCCGCCGACAGCCGGATGCGGCCGTCGACCAGCCGGAAGCCGGTCAGGCGCGGCAGGCCCGCGTGGCGCCCCGCGTTCCACCGGGCCAGGAACTCGCGCTGCGCCGGTCCGCCGCCGAACACGACCTCGGCCAGCATCTGCCAGTAGCCGTCCTGCAGCAGCCCGGTCTCCGCTTCGGCGCCGAGCACCAGCGATCCGTCGGCCAGCAGGCCCTGCAGCCGCGGCTTGTAGAGCACCGAGTCCCGATGCCAGGTCTCGGTGTACATCGAGAAGCCGACGAACGGCCAGCTGCGGCCATGGCCGAGGCACGCGGCCAGCACCTGCAGGCCACAGACGAACACCAGGGCGCTGCCGCCGGCCGCCATCACGACGCGCCGGACCGGCGACGTGGCCGCGCGCGCCGCCCGGAACGCGAACCCGAACAGCAGCCCGGCCACCGCCAGCGCGATCACCGGCAGCACGCGCAGATCGAGCACCGGCCCGAGCGGCACGCGCACGTCGTAGGTGGCGACGACGCGACGCCGCAGATCACGATCGACCGCGTGCACCTCGACGGTGTGTTCGCCCGGTCGCAGCCCGCGCAGCGTCGCCCCGTCCATGGCGCGCAGCTGGTGGTCGTGCTGCCGCCGCTGCCGCAGCGACACCGTGCCGCGCCCGTGCACGACCAGGTCGAGCGCCACCTCGCCGGCGGGGCTGGCGACGAGGCGGGCGGTCGCGGCGCCGGGGTTGGCCGTGGCCGGCTCCGGACCGACATCGGGCGTGTAGGCGAACGTGCCGTCGCGCGCGGCGAGCAGGATCCGGCCGGCGCCGTCGCTGGCGATGCGCGCGAACGGCGCGGCGGGCAGCCCGTCCGTCTCGGCGAACGTGCGGCCGAAGCCGAACCGGGCATCGACGACACCGAACGCCTGGTCGGTGCACAGCCACAGCCGGTCGCGGTCGTCGACCAGCAGGCTCTGCGGCGTACCGGGCGGCACGCCGTCGCGCAGATCCATCGGATCGAGCACCGGGTGCGCGGCGTCGAGCACGAACAGGCCGTTCTCGGCGGCGACGAACACCGTGCCGAAGCGGTTCTGGGCCATCGCATGCACGGTGCCGGCCCCGCCCGCCACGGTGCAGCCGACCGGCCGCTGCGCGCCGGCCGTGACCAGGCGCAGCTGGCCGGCGGTGAGCGCCAGCCGCACCTCGGCCGACAGCACCAGCACCGGCCGCGCCGCCGGCACCGCGGCCCTGACCGGCACGAAGTCCTGGGCCAACAGCCCGACTCCGAGCCACAGGCCCAGGCTCGCACGGACGGCTCGGAGCGGACACACCATCGGGTGGCGCAGTCTACCTGCGCATCACTCGTAGCGGACCGACTCGCTGGGGCTCTGGCGCAGCGCCCGCAGCGCCGGCACCACGGCCGCCGACACGGCCGTGGCCAGGGCCGCCAGCGGCGCGATCACGAACCACTGCAGCGGCAGCTGCACCGGGGCGTCGAGCTTGGCGACGTGGTTCATGCCGAGCACCAGCACGTGCGCCATCGGCACGGCCAACCCGAGCGACAGCAGGCTGGCCAGCGCCGCGACGATCGTGCCTTCGAGCAGGAAGCTGCCGCCGAGCGCGGCGCGGCCGAGGCCGAGCGCGCGCAGCACGCCGAGTTCGCGCACGCGGCCGAGCGCGGCGATCGTCATGCCGTTCAACAGGCCGACCCCGGCGAGCACCAGCATCAGCAGCAGCAGCAGGTCGAACAGCACGAAGTCCTTGTCGACGTCGCGCAGCAGGTAGTCGCGGATCCACTCGCCGCGCTTGCTGACCGGCACCGACGGCAGCAGGTTGCGCGCCGCGGCGGTCAGCGCCGCGGCGTCGGCGCCGGGGCCCAGGTGCAGCGTGACGTGCTCGACGCAGGTGTCGGGGATGCAGAAGTCCTGGCGCAGCCAGTGCGGCGCCGCGATCGCGAACGCGCGCTCGTCGCCGTCGAAGCCCGACCGGTCGCTGATCTGCAGCACCTGGTAGGCGACCGGTACGCGGTTGCGGTCCAGCAGCGGCACGAGGTCGCCGACCCGCCAGCCGCGGGCCTTCGCCAGCCGCCGGCTCGCGACCAGCGTGCGCACCCGCGTGTCGGCGTAGCGCAGCGCCAGCGCCTGGTCGCCCTCGAGCGCGCCGCCGCTGCCGTTCGCACTGGCGACGTCGAGCCCGCGCAACAGGAAGCCGCCGCCGCGTTCCTCGCCTTCGAACAGGTCGGCGCGCTCGACGCCGGGCAGCGCGGCGAGGCCCGCCGCGAGTTCGGGCCGCACCGGCGCGGCGCGCAGCAGCAGCTTCCGTTCGAGCGCGACGGCGGCGAACTGCTGCACGTCGGCGCGCAGCGACGCGGTCAGGCTCTTCAGGCCGAGCAGCGCGAGCAGCACCGCCGACAGTCCGCACACCGCGGCGGCGACACGGCCGGCCGAGCGGGCGACGACCTTTGAGACCAGCCACGCGGCCATCGGCATCACCAGCCGGAACGGCAGCAGCAGCAGCCGGCCGAGCAGCGCGACGCTCCACGGCGCCAGCAGGAGCACGCCGCCGAACAGGCCCAGCATGCCGGCGAGTTCGAGCAGCACGGTGCGCGTCTCGGCGCCCTCCTCGACCGCCAGCGGCGTCATCGCCAGGTAGGCGAACGGCAGCGCGAACACCAGCAGGCCGAACATCCACAGGTTGACCGAGCGCAGCAGATCGACGCCATCGCCCTTGCCCGGCGCCAGGCCGCGCGCCTGCAGGATGTCGAGCGCCGGCACCTGCCGCGCCCGCACCAGCGGGAACATCGCGCCGGCGAGCGTGAACAGCACGCCGAGCGTCGCGGTCCAGGCGACCGGGAACAGCGGCACCTCGAACGTCGTCCAGGCCTTGCCGAGCCCCAGCGAGCTGATCTGGTGGCGCTGCAGCAGCCGCGCCAGGGCGAGGCCGAGCAGCACGCCGAGGCCGGAACCGAGCACCCCCAGCAGCAGCGCGTCGAGCAGGAAGATGCGGGTGATCGCGCCGGAGCCGGCGCCGAGGCAGCGCAGCAGCCCGAGCTGGCGCACACGCGCGACCAGCGAGTGCGACAGGGTCTGGAACACGACGAACATGCCGAGCAGCAGCGCCAGCCCGCCGAGCACCTTGAGGCCGTTGCGGAACGCGCGTTCGTCGGCGCCTTCACCGATCAGCGCGCCGCGCAGGTCCTGCACCGCGTAGCTGCCCGCCAGTTCCGTGCGCAGCCGGTCGAGGTCGGCGCCTTCGCGGCGCAGCAGGTGGTACAGGCTGTCGCCGCGCGTCTGCAGCCGCGTCGCCAGCTCGAGCCCGCAGACCGCCATCTGGGTGAAGTTGCGCTTGCCGAGCCGTTCGGGCTCGAGCACGCCGACGACCTCGACCTCCACCTCGAACCGGGCGTGATCCGGCGCCACCGGCAGCGGCACCAGCTTGCCATCGCGACACTCGACGCGCTGGCTCTGCTGCGGTTCGCCGAGCCGCAGCCGGTCGCCGACCTCGACGCCGAGCAGACGGGCACCCTCGGCACCGAGCAGGATGCCGGCGTGCGCCAGCGACGCATCGGCGGGCGCGAGGTCGCGGCCGCGGTGCAGCGTGTAGTGCGACATCGCGCCGGCCGGCAGCGGGTCGAGCCCGAACACCGCGAGGTCGATCGTCCGGCCGCCGCGGCTCGCCAGCGCGCGCGCCTCGCGCCAGACCGCGACGGCCTGCACGCCGGGGCGCGCACGCAGGTCGGCGACGACCGCAGAGACGTCGGCCGCACGATCGACCGGCATCACCTCGAGGTCGACGCGCCCACGTTCCGGGTCCTGGGCCAGCAGCCGGCTCTGGATCGTGTTGTGGTCCATCACGTAGATGGCGACGACGATCGCGACGCCGAGCGCGATGCCGGTCAGCGTGAGCAGCAGCCGCAGGCGGCTAGATGCCCAGTTCCTGAAGACGAGCAAAGACGTCAGCGACACCGAAGGGGCCCCCTCGCAGTTCGGAATCCGGCCGCAGCACGCCGTCGTGCAGGAACATCACCCGATCGCCAGCGGCGGCGTCGCGCGGGTTGTGCGTCACCAGCAGGATCGTGGTGCCGAGCTTCTCGCGCACCGAGCGCAGCAGCGCAACGACCTCTTCGCCGGCCTTGCTCGACAGGTTGCCGGTCGGCTCGTCGGCGAGCACCAGCGGCGGCTGCGTCGACAGCGCGCGCGCGATCGACACGCGCTGCATCTCGCCGCCCGACAGCGCCGACGGCAGCCGCTGCTTCAGCTTCTGCACGCCGAGCAGGTCGAGCAGGCTGTCGATGCGGCCGCGGTGCTTGTTCGGGTTCTGGCCGAGGATGCGCAGCGGCAGCGTCACGTTCTCCTCGACGGTCAGGTCCGGCAGCAGGTGGAAGAACTGGAACACGAAGCCGATGCGGCGCCGGCGCACCGCGGCACGCTGCTCCTCGTCGCCGGCGCCCAGGTCCTCGCCGTCGACCAGCACCGCGCCGGCCGATGGCCGTTCGAGTCCGGCGAGCAGGTGCAGCAGCGTCGACTTGCCGGAGCCCGACGGCCCCATGATGGTCGCGAACTCGCCGCGGCCGAGCACGAACGAGACGTCGCGCACGATCGGCACGTCGTGGCCGTCGACGGTGCGGAAGCGGAACACCGAGCGCGCCTCGAGCACCGGCGGGGCCGTTGCCGCCGCGGCCGGCGGGGACGACGACGAAGGGGAGGTCATCGGCGGCGGATGATCGCCCGGCAACCGGCCCACCGCACGTGCTTTCTCTTCGGAACGACGACTACTTTGCCATCCCAAGCACCAACGGTGCGCCGCGCTACTTGCGCTTGACGTCGACCAGCTCGACCAGGAACACCAGCGTCGCGTTCGGCGGGATCGTCGGCTGGCGACCGCGCGCGCCGTAGGCCAGATCGCCGGGGATCGTGAACAGGAACTTGCCGCCCGGCTTCATCAGCTGCAGGCCTTCGGTCCAGCCCTTGATCACGCGGTTGAGCGGGAACTCGGCCGGCTGGCCGCGCACGTGCGCGCTGTCGAACAGCGTGCCGTCGGTCAACCAACCGGTGTACATCGCCACCACCGTGTCGGTGGCCTTCGGCGACTCGCCGCTGCCCATCTCGAGCACTTCGTACTGCAACCCGCTCTGCGTCGTGACGGTCTTCGCCGGATCGCAGGCGCGGAACGGCGGCACCTGCGTGACGGCCATCAGTTCGAGCTCCCAGACCGTGTCGCTGCCGGCGTTCGGGAACAGGCCCTGCGGCACCTCGACGCGCAGGATCTGGCCGACCTTGCACGACTGGACCAGGTCCTTCAGGAACTGGAACGGCAGCGTCGACGGCGTGCCGCTGAGGCGCTGGTCGTTGTGCCGCTCCGAGCAGTCGAACAGCTCGCCGTCGGCCTTCCAGATCGCGTAGCGCAGCGAGGCGCCGTCCTGGTCGCCGCACTTGGCACCGGTACCGACCTGCACGACCTCGTACTTGACGCCGTCGGGGGCGGTCTGCTGCTTGTCGGGGTTGGCCGGCCGCAGCTTCGGCATGTGCGTGACCTTCAGCAGTTCGACGTCGAACACCAGCGTCGCGTTGCCCGGGATCGTCGGCGGCGCGCCATCGGCGCCGTAGCCGAGTTGGCTGGGGATCACGAACTTGTAGCGCGCGCCGGGCGCCATCAGCTGCAGGCCCTCGGTCCAGCCCTTGATCACGCCGTTGAGCGGGAACCTGGCCGGCTCGCCGCGGTCGCGCGAGCTGTCGAACTTGGTGCCGTCGGTCAGCCAGCCGGTGTAGTGCACCTCGACCAGGTCCTCGGCGCCCGGGGGCGCCTCCTTGCCGCCGGCCTTGAGCACGCCCCATTCCAGGCCCGACGCGGTCTTCTGCATCGCCTCGCACTCGGGGATGCCCTGGGGCTTCTCGCCGGGATCCTGGGCGGCGACGGTCAACGGCAGCAGGAGGCAGAACGGCAGTAGCTTCATGAGGCGTGGCATCGGGATTCGGGAGCCGAGCAGTCTAGCGGGCGCCGCGCGCGGCGAAACCGCGGCGCGGGAATCGTGCCCGCCCGCGCCGATCGGCGACCGCCGGATCAGCCCAGGCTGCCGGTGCCCGAGTTGCGCCGCGCCAGCATCTCGCGCGCCAGCGCCTTGCGCAGCTGCGCCTCGGCGCGCAGGAACTCTTCGCTGAGCTTGTCGAGGCCGGCCATCTTCTCGCGCGCCTTCTGCTCGGCGGCCTTGACGCGGTTCAGGTCGATCTCGTGCGCGAACTCGCCGGCCTCGCAGACCAGCGTCAGCACGTTGTGCTGCATCTGCGCGAAGCCGTCGCTGACGAACAGCTCGTGCTTCCGGCCGTCGACCTCGGTGATCTCCGCGCTCCCGGTCTGCGCGATCGCGGTCATCAGCGGCGCGTGGTGCGGCAGGATGCCGTAGCCACCGTCGACGCCCTGGAACGACACCGCGGCGACCTTGCGGTCGACGATGGTCCGGTCCGGTGTGACGATGCGCAGGTGGAGGTCAGCGGCCATGTGGGTTTCCTACGGGCAGATCCGGATCACTTGCTGGCGCGCGCGGTGGCTTCTTCGATCGAGCCGACCATGTAGAAGGCCGACTCGGGCAGGTTGTCGTGCTTGCCCTCGAGGATCTCCTTGAACGAGCGCACCGTGTCCTCGCGCTTGACGAACTTGCCGGGCGTGCCGGTGAACGCCTCGGCGACGAAGAACGGCTGCGACAGGAAGCGCTGGATGCGGCGCGCGCGCGCGACCACCAGCTTGTCCTCTTCGCTGAGCTCCTCGACGCCCAGGATCGCGATGATGTCGCGCAGGTCCTGGTAGCGCTGCAGCGTGCGCTGCACGTCGCGTGCGACCTTGTAGTGCTCCTCGCCGACGACCGACGGGCTCAGCATCTTGCTGGTCGACTTCAGCGGGTCGACCGCCGGGTAGATGCCGAGCTCGGCGATCTGGCGCTCGAGGATGATCGTCGAGTCGAGGTGCGCGAAGGTCGCGACCGGAGCCGGGTCGGTGATGTCGTCGGCGGGCACGTAGACGGCCTGCATCGACGTGACCGAGCCCTTCTTGGTCGAGGTGATGCGCTCCTGCAGCGCGCCCATCTCGGACGCCATCGTCGGCTGGTAGCCCACCGCGCTCGGCAGGCGACCGAGCAGCGCCGACACCTCGGATCCCGCCTGCACGAAGCGGAACACGTTGTCGACGAACAGCAGCACGTCCTTGCCTTCCTGGTCGCGGAAGTACTCCGCCATCGTCAGGCCGGTCAGCGCGACGCGCAGGCGCGCACCGGGCGGCTCGTTCATCTGGCCGAACACCAGCACCGCGTTGTCGAGCACCGAGGCCTTCTGGCCCTTGGCGTCGGTGTACTCGGCCTCGGCCATCTCGAGCCACAGGTCGTTGCCCTCGCGCGTGCGCTCGCCGACGCCGCAGAACACCGAGAAGCCGCCCTTCTCGACCGCGGTGATGCGGATCAGCTCCTGGATCAGCACCGTCTTGCCGACGCCGGCACCGCCGAACAGGCCGATCTTGCCGCCCTTGGCGAACGGGCACAGCAGGTCGACGACCTTGATGCCGGTCTCGAACACCTCGGAGATCGCCTGCTGCTCGTCGTAGGTCGGCGCCGGGCGATGGATCGGCAGCGTGCCCGACGCGGCGACCGGCGGCATCGGCTTGCCGGTGCGCGGGTGCGCGACGTTGACCTCGAGCGCGCGCCCGAGCACGTCGAACAGGCGGCCGCGCGTGGCCGCGCCGACCGGCACCGAGATCGGCGCGCCGGTGTCGTGGGCCGGCATGCCGCGGCTCATGCCGTCGGTGGTCGACATCGCGACGCAGCGCGCGGTGCTGTTGCCGAGCTGCTGCGCGACCTCGAGCACGAGGTCGATGCCGCGCTGTTTGTCCACCACCGTGATGGCGTTGTACAGCCGGGGCGTGTGGCCCTCGGGGAACTGCACGTCCACCACGGGGCCGAACACCTGCAGGATCTTTCCTTCTGTCTGAGTGGCGGTCGTCACGTCTGTTTCCTCGGTTCGAATGCTCGGTCGGTGTCGCGATCAGTGGCTGCGGAGGTCAACTGACCGCACTGGCGCCGCCGACGATGTCGAGCAGCTCCTTGGTGATGTTCTCCTGCCGGGCGCGGTTGTAGACCTTCTTCAGGCCCTTGTTCATGCGCACGGCGGCGTCGGTGGCGCTCTTCATCGCCATGCGGCGACTGGCGTGCTCGCTGGCCAGCGCCTGCACCATCGCGTCGTAGACGACGGTCTCCAGGTAGCGCGGCATCAGGCGGTTGAACACGGTGTTGGCGTCGGGCTCGAGCAGGAAGTCCAGCTCGAAGCGGTCGTCGTCCGGTTCGCCGACGGCGATCGAGCTGATCGGCAGGAACGGCTCCTGCTTCGGCACGAACCGGATCATCGACTGGAAGCGCGTGTAGTAGAGGCGCACGTCGTCGACGAGCCCGGTGCTGAACGCCTCGACCAGCGCCTGGGCGATCATCTTGGCGGCGCCGAAGTCGGCCTTGTCGAGCGCCGGCTCGACGAAGAAGCGTTCGACGTGGAACCCGCGGCGCTGCAGCCAGGCGTACGACTTGCGGCCGTAGCACCAGAACTTGACCTGCTTGCCGCCCTGCTGCAGCTCCTCGGCGATCTTCTTCAGCGAGAACAGCAGGTTGCTGTTGTAGCTGCCGCACAGGCCGCGGTCCGACGACACCACGAGGATGCCGACCGTGTGGACCTCGCGCGCCCGGAACAGCGGCAGCTCGCCTTCCTTGCTGACCTTGCCGGCCAGCCGCTCGATCATGTGCCGGATCTCCTCGGTGTAGGGGTGGAAGGCCTGCGCCTTCGCCTGCACCTTGCGCAGCTTCATCGACGCGACCATCTCCATCGCGCGCGTGATCTGCGCGATGCTGGCCACCGACTTGATGCGGCCGCGGAGCTCCTTGAGATTCGCCATGGGTCAGTTGGGTCGGGGTGATTCGGCGTCAGACTGTCTGTCGGGGTCTTGTGGCGTCGGATGCCGCAGGCATCCGCCTCGAGCCATGCGTGCGCCGGCCCACTGCGTTCCATTCGTCGATGTCAGGAACCGGCAGCATGGCGGGCTAGGCGAGGAACTGCGCCTTGAACTGCTTGCAGAGCTCGTCGCACTTCTTCTGCAGTGCGTCGGTCCACTTCTTCTCGTCGCGCAGCGAGGCGAGCACGTCGGCGTGGCTCGAGCGCAGGAACGCGACGTACTGCTTCTCGAACTCGTAGATGCGGTTCAGCGGCACGTCGTCGATCGCGCCGGACGCGCCGGCGTAGAGCGCGACGATCTGCTCCTCGACCGGCACCGGCTCGAACTCGGGCTGCTTGAGCAGCTCGGTCATGCGCTGGCCGCGCGTGATCGCCGACTGCGTCGCCTTGTCGAGGTCGCTGCCGAACTGCGCGAACGCGGCCAGCTCGCGGAACTGAGCCAGCTGGATGCGCAGGCCGCCGGAGATCTTCTTCATCGCCGGGATCTGCGCCGAACCACCGACGCGCGACACCGAGATGCCGGCGTTCACGGCCGGGCGCTGGCCGGCGTTGAACAGCGACGACTCGAGGAAGATCTGGCCGTCGGTGATCGAGATCACGTTGGTCGGGATGTAGGCCGACACGTCACCTTCCTGCGTCTCGACGACTGGCAGCGCGGTCATCGAGCCGCCGCCCTTCTCCTTGCTCAGCTTGGCCGCGCGCTCGAGCAGGCGGCTGTGCAGGTTGAACACGTCGCCCGGGAACGCCTCGCGACCCGGCGGCCGGCGCAGCAGCAGCATGACCTGGCGATAGGCCAGCGCCTGCTTGTAGAGGTCGTCGTAGGCGATCACGACGTGGCGACCCTCGTCGCGCAGCCGCTCTCCCATCGACGCGCCCGCGTAGCAGGCCAGGAACTGCATCGACGCCTCCGCCGACGCCGGCGCGCTGACGACGATGCAGTACGGCATCGCGCCGTTCTGCTCGAGCTTGTCGACCACCGCCTTGACGGTCGACTGCTTCTGGCCGACCGCGACGTAGATGCAGATGACCTGGTTGGGGTTGTTCGGGTCGCCGCCGCCGGTCAGCTTCTGGTTGATGAAGGTGTCGATGATCAGCGCGGTCTTGCCGGTCTGGCGGTCGCCGATGATCAGCTCGCGCTGGCCGCGGCCGATCGGGATCATCGAGTCGACCGCCTTGATGCCGGTCTGCAGCGGTTCCTTGACCGGCTGGCGCTCCGGCACCGTCGGCGACCGGCCCTCGATCGGGCGCATGTCGTTGGGGCCGACCTTGATGTCGCCCTTGCCGTCGACGGCGCGGCCGAGCGCGTCGACCACGCGACCGCACATCTGCAGGCCGGTCGGCACCGAGATGATGCGGCCGGTCGTGCGCACGGTGTCGCCTTCCTTGACCTTCGCGTCGCTGCCGAGCAGCACCGCGCCGACGTTGTCCTCTTCGAGGTTCAGGGCGAGGCCGTTGACTCCGTTGCCGAAGTCGAGCATCTCGCTCATCATGCAGTCGTCGAGGCCGTGCACGCGCGCGACGCCGTCACCGACCATCAGCACGGTGCCGACGCTCGACTTCTGCATGCGGCCGGAGAAACCTTCGATCTCGGCCTTGAGGACGGTGGCGACTTCGGAGGGTTTGAGGTCCATGTTGGATCCGTCGGTACTGCTTCTGATTGCGGACTTCGAATGCGAAAGGGTTCGGGGTCAGATCGCGGCCTGCATCAGCTTCTGCTCGAGCTGAGCCAGCGTGGCCGCCATCGAACCGTCGTAGAGCACGTTGCCGACGCGCAGCCGCACGCCGCCGAGCAACTCGGGGCGGATGACCACGGTCAGCGCGACCTTCTTGCCGGACAGCCGTCCGGCCAGCGACTGCAGCGCGGCGAGTTCCGCGTCGCCGAGCGCATGCGGCGACTCGGCCACGCCCTCGACCTCGCCGCGGTCGGCGAGCAGCAGGGTGTGGAACGCCGGGCCCAGGTCGAACAGGACTTCGAGCCGGCGCCGGTGCTGCAGCACGCCGAGCAGGTTCTGCACCAGCTGGTGACGGCCGCGGCCGAGCGCCGCGAGCACCCGCGCCCGTTCGCCGGCACCGACGTCGGGGCTGGTCAGCAGCGCCCGCGCCGCCGGGCCCGCCAGCGCCGCGTGCAACACCTGCACGTCCGCCGCGACGGCATCGACGGCGCCCTGCTGCTGGCTCAGCAGGAACAGCGCCGTCGCGTAGCGCTTGGCCAGCAGCGTCATCGCGCGCCCTTCGCGGCCGTCGCCACGAACTGCTCGACCAGCGGCCGGTTCTTGCCGGCGTCGATCTCCTGCTGCAGCAGGCGACCGGTCGCGACGATGGTCAGGTCGACCGCCGCCGCGCGGATCTCGTGCAGCGCCTTCTGCTTCTCGGCGGCGATCGTGTCGCGGGCCTTCTGCAGCTCGGCCTTGGCCCGCTCGTCGGCGGCGCGCACCGCATCGGCGGCCTGCCGCTCGGCGCGCGCCATCGCCTCCTCGACCATGCGCCGGCCGTTCTGCTGCGCCTGCTCGAGCTCGGCCTTGGCGCGCGCCATCGACGCCTCGGCCTCCTTGCGCGCGACCTCGGCCGCGACGATCGCGTCCTCGACCTTCTTGTCGCGATCCTCGAGCGCGTTGGTGATCGGCCCGTAGACGAACTTCCACATCAGCGGGAAGCCGATGCCGAACGCGACCAGCGTCCAGATCATCGCGCCGGGCGCGAAGTCCAGCAGCTTGTTCAGCGAACGGGGTTCGTCTTGGGCAAGCGGCAGCAGCAGGGTGACGAGGTTGCCGACGGGGATCACGCGAGCCTCCGGAACTGGGAGCGGACGGACACGAACGGGACGACGACGCGGGCTGGCTACTTCGTGGCCAGCATCAGGCCGATGACCGCGGCGAACAGCGCGACACCTTCGACGAAGGCCGCGAGCACGAGCGCGTTGCCCTTGATGGCGTCGGCGGCCTCCGGCTGGCGGGCGATGCCCTCACCGGCCGAACCACCGATGCGACCGATGCCGAGGCCGGCGCCGATCGCGGCGAGGCCGGCGGCGAGACCGGCACCGATGCCGACGCCGTAGTTCGAGCTGACCAGCTTGGCGATTTCGTGGGCCTTGGCGAGGGCTTCGGGATCTTGGATGAAAGCGAACATCTGGGGTTCTCCTGACTGTCGTTCTGAGTAACTGGGAAGAGTCCGGGTACGCGTTCCGCGGCGATCAGTGGTCCTGGTGGATCGACTGGTAGACGAAGTTGATGCTGAGGAACGTGAAGATGTAGGCCTGCAACAGGGTGACGAAGGCCTCGATGATGTAGATGAAGATCGCCATGCCGACGCACGGCAGCGCGGTCAGGTAGGACGTGATCGCCCCGCCCTGCATCTTCGTGAACAGGAACACCAGCGCGATCGCCGAGGCGATCACGAGGTGGCCGGCGAGCATGTTCGCGAACAGACGAATGGTCAGCGCGAACGGCTTGACCAGCAGGCTGATGACCTCGATCAGGAACATGATCGGGATCAGCGGCAGCGGCAGGCCGTGCGGCACCAGGCCCTTGAAGAAGCCGAACAGGCCGTTCTTCTTGATGCCGAGGCCGAGCATCAGCACCAGCGTCACGGCGGCGAGGGCACCGGTGACGTACGGGGTGCCGGTCGCGGTGTAGATCGCGGTCGGGAAGTGGTGGCCGACGCTGGGCACCAGCCCGATCACGTTCTGGAAGGTGATGAAGAAGAACGTGAACAGGAACAGCGGCACGAACGCGCGCCCCTCCTCCCGGCCCATCACCGAGTACACCATCTCGTCGCGGATCCACAGGCAGAAGCCGCGCATGACCCGCGTGAAGCGCCCGGACGACGGGCGGCGGAAGCTGCCGACGACCGGCAGGAACACCACGAACATCAGCCCGAGGCACACCCACTGCCACGGCTGCACGTTGTAGACCGCGAACAGATGGTTGACGTGCTCGTCCGGCGAGATCTTCGGCGTGAAGATCACGTACGGCACGCTGTGCTCGAACTGGTGCTTGAAGAAGTCGCTGGCCGACATCTCCAGCGTGCGCTTCGCGCCGTGTCCCGCGGGTCCGTCGTGCGCGTCGTGCGCGCCGGCCGCTGCGGGTGCCTGCGGCGCCGGCTCGTGGCTCTGCGCCAGCACGTTCCCCGCCCCGACGACGAGGCAGACCCAGACTGCGAGCAGCAACTTCGAGAGCATGGTCGGGTGGGAAGGGATGGCCTGCCTCAGCGGCGAGGTTCGGTCGGTCCGGTGGCGGGACCAGGGGACGACGACGTCGCGCCCGGCGCGACACCGTGGGACGAGGTGTAGCGCCGGCCGAGCGCCCGCGCGAGACAGCCGGCCGTGGCCAACTGGCAGACGAGGGACGCCGCCGCGAACGCGATGCAAAAGGAGGCCGTGGCGGCGAATTTCAGGTCCGGTTCTCCGGCCGGCAGCAGGCGCTGCAGGTAGAGCACGGCGACCACCAGCACGGCGAGCTTCACGCCGAACGCGGCCGCGAGCAGACTCTGCATCCGGCTCGCCATCAGGCGGCCGGCGCGCGCGACCGGCGCCGTGGCGCGCGCGTCGAGGAAGCGGCCGTGCAGCCACACCGCGGCCGCGCCGGCGAGCAGCGCCGCGCCCGTGCCGAGCGCGACGTAGCTCGCGGTCGCCACCGGCAGCAGGCCGGCAGCCCAGACCACCAGCAGCGCCGCCAGCACCACGGCGCAGCCGAACGCCAGCGCGCGCACCAGCGACGGCGCGGCGCTCGCGGCCGCGGCGGGCACCGCGAAGCGGGCGACGGGTTCGGAGGCGTGGGACGAGGGCTGCATGGGGTCAACTGGCCGGTGGCGGACCACCGTGCGAATCACCGTTCTTCGACTTCGGCGACGTCTTGAAGGGCCACAGCTCGGGTGCCAGCACCCGGATCAGGTGCAGGATGCCTCCGACGATGCCGCAGACGACACACAGCAGCAGCAACCAGGGTTTGGTGCCGAACCGTGCATCGAGCCACAGCCCCGCGTAGGCGAACAACCCTACCGAGACCGCCAGGGTCAGACCCGCACCGAGGCCGCGGGCGCTGCCAACAGGAAGTCGTTTCGGATCGTCCATCCCGACCGCGAACCAGCGAGGTCGACGAGGGGCGAGGATGCTAGCGACCTGCGTCGAGACGACGCAACGCAATCGAAGACAAAATCTGCAGGAAGTCGGAGCCGTGACGCCACTGCGTCTGGGCAGCGCCGGAAGGGCCGGCGCCGCCCACACCGACCCTCATGCATCCACACCCGTATCGTCGTCTGCTCCCCCTCCTCAGCGCGGCCCTGCTCGCCTCGGCCGCCGCCGCCCAGATCGTCGCCGTGTCGCCGGCCGACCGCGACGGACTCGAGGGCGCTTCGTTCACCCACTTCCCGCTCGGCCGCGCCAACGCCCGCATGCAGACATTGCACGCCGATGTGCCCGGCGGCACCCTGCTGACCGGCCACGCCTATCGCCGCGACGCGGTGCAGGTGCGCGGGCTGGTCGACGGCCTGACCAGCGATCTGCAGGTGACGCTGTCGATGTCGCCGAACCTGCCGACGCAGGCGTCGACGACGTTCGCCAACAACGTCGGCGGCAACCCGGTCACGGTGCTGCCGCGCACGCTGGTGGCGTTCCCGGCGACGAACCGGCCGACGCTCGACCCGGCCGCGGCGTTCGAGCTGGTGATCCCCTACCAGGTGCCGTTCCTGGTGCCGCCGCAGGGCGGCACGCTGTGCGTCGACGTCGAGGTGTTCGGCAACCAGTCGGCGGCCGGCGTCGACCGCAATCTCAGCCTCTACCTCGACGCGCACGAGCACTACAGCGACGGCCGCGCCGAGCAACCAGGCTTCCGCACCGGCACCGGCTGCAAGGCGCCGGGCCAGACCAGCGACTGCTACGCGTCGCTGACGTTCTGGCGGCGCGCGGCGCAGAGCGACCTCGACGTCTCGATCCGCAACGGCGTGCCCGACGGCGGCGGCGGCACGTCGATGGCGATCCTGACCATGGGCCTCGGCGTCGACGGCACGCCGATCCCGTGGCGCCCGGACTGCCCGTTCTGGAGTTCGGCCGAGATCTGGTTCTGGCTGCCGGGCAGCTTCGATGCTCAGGGCGACTACGACGGCTCGCTGCTCGGCCTGCCGCTGCTGCCGCCCGGCATGCGCCTGTGGTGCCAGGCCGGCTCGTACGACGTCGTCACCGGGGCGCTCGCCGCCAGCGATGCCGCGACGTTCGTGACACCGCCGCCGGGCACGCTGCCGATCCCGGTCTGCCGCCTCGTCAACAGCACCAACCGAGCCGCGGCGACCGGCACGCTGTCGTACGCGGTGCCGGTGATGGGGTTCTTCTGACGTTTCGCCCGCCGCGACGTGCGGCCCGGACTCGCCCCCGGCCGCGCGTCACCGGTCCAGGTTGCGGCACTCCGGGATCGGCGAGTTCGGGCCCCAGGTCTCGATCGGCTGGTCCTTGTTGAGCGGGCCGCTGACGAACTCGCGCTGCTCCATGTCGAGGTAGCTGTAGCCACGCACGGTGCCGTTGGCGAACAAGACGTTGACGGTGCCGTCCGCGTGCGACCAGATGCCCTCGTTGTCGTCGGCCATCCAGGCCTCGTCGTCCGCGCGGGTCGCGGTCGTCAGCTTGTCGCGCGCGCGGCCGGCGTAGTGCGTGTCGAGCGACGTCGTGCTCTTCAGGTCCGGCCACGGGTCCTCACCGCGCTCGACGATCGCGCGCAGCGCGCGGTAGTCGGGATCCTGCTCGCGCCGGCCGGGGGTGAAGTAGCGATCGAAGTTCTCTTCGGTGTGACCGATGATGCGCCAGGTCGCCAGCACGAACTTGTGGCCGCCCTCGAGCGGCAGGCCGCCCTTGTTCTTCATCTTGTAGTCGGTCAACCACTCGTAGTGCCGACGCAGGTTGAACCGGTCCGCCTCGGCGTTCGCGGCGGCGCTGGCGCCGATGATGTTGGGCAGCAACACGGCGGCGAGCAGGCCGATGATGCTGATGACGATCAGGAGTTCGATCAGGGTGAAGCCTGACGTGGGACGACGCATGCGCGACCTCGGGGGTTGCTGACAGAGGGGTCGCGTCAGCATAGCCGCGGCGAGGCGGCGGGAAACCGCCGTTTCGCGCGCGGCGGCGGTGCACGCGGCCTGTCGGCCTGCACCGGCGGCCGTCCGGGGGCCGCCTCACGATGGGCCGCGGCGCATCGGCGCGCGGCCCGGCGAGCGCCGCGATCAGCCCTGGCGGTTCGGGCGCGGCATCGGCTCGCTCGCCGCGTCGACGTCGGCCGCGGCACCGGTGTCGGTGTCCTGCGGGCGGTCGGCCTGCGGCGGCATCGGCGCGTCGATGTCGTTCGAGTCCATCGCGTCCGGCGTCGGCATCGGCGCGGCGACCGGCACCTGCATCGGCTTCGACTCACCCATCGGCGCGGCGACCGCGGCCCCGAGGTCGTACTTCTGCTGGTAGCTCTGCGCGAAGAACTGATCGCCCGAGTACTCGCTCCACCACTGCCGCCAGCGCAGCACCGAGACCCGCATCTGGGTCTGGTCCTGGTTCAGGTGGTCGTAGCCGAAGTCGTGGCCCGTGGCGATCTTCAGCGCCTCGTGGCACATGTAGCGCACTTCCTTCTTGTCGCTGTCGAGGCCTTCGATCAGGTTCGGCGACCACACCAGGTCGCCGAGCAGCACCAGCGTGCGCGCGACTTCCATGCGCACGGTCTGGTCGCTGTCCTTCATCGCCGCCTGCAGGTTCGGGATCGTGCGGTGGTCGCGCAGGCGACCGAGCACCCAGGCCGACGAGCTGCGCACCTTGGCGTTGTCGGAGCGCAGGCCCTCGAGCAGGGCCGGGATCGTCTGTTCGCCGGTCTGCGCCAGCCACATCAGGTTCTCGAGCAGCTCCTCGCGGTGCTGGTACGGAATCTCCTGCATGCGCCGCGTGATCTCGCCGGCCATCAGGCTGTTGGGTTGCTGGTAGGGACTCGACGACGAGTCCGTCGTCGAACAAGCTGCGAAGGCGAGCAGCACAGTGGCGCCGATGGCCGCGATCCTCATGATTTCCTCGTCGAGTTCGGGGGTGCAAAGGCGGGTTCTGCCTTCGCACGGATCTGATCGGCGCGATCGCATCGGCGGCTTGAGCGGATTCCCCGGGCCGAGCCGCCGCCGCACCCCGACCGCCCTGGAGCCCGCTTGCCGACGGGGTTTCCCGCCAATCCGGCCTTGCCATGGCGCCTTCATCACCCGTAGATTCCGGGCGTGCGCGACCGAAGGGCGGCCGCGCCGATTCCAAGTGGCAACTCCAGGGAGGATCCCATGAACAAGGCAGACCTGATCCAAGAAGTGCAGAAGCAGCTGGGCAACGAATGCAGCAAGGCACACGCCGAGCGCGCGGTCAACGCGCTCATCCACTCGATCCAGAAGGGCCTGAAGAAGGACAAGGCAGTGCAGATCGTCGGCTTCGGCACCTTCGCGGTGAAGAGCCGCAAGGCGCGCATGGGCCGCAACCCGCAGACCAACCAGCCGATGCAGATCAAGGCATCGCGCACGGTCGGCTTCCGCGCCGGCCAGTCGCTGAAGGGCAGCGTGTGAGTTAGTCGCCCGCAGGGCGACGAACTCAGTTGCTCCTGGCACCGCCGCAACGCGGCGACCGTACGGCGGCGAATCGAAGCAACCAACGCCGCTGCGGCGGTGATGGACCTGGCCACGGGCCGCTGTTGCCGGCACCGCCGCAACGCGGCGACCGTACGCCGGCGAATCGAAGCAACCAACGCCGCTGCGGCGGTGATGGACCTGGCCACGGGCATCCGCGGCGAATCGCGGATGCGTGGTCG
>JAEUHS010000086.1 GCA_016794035.1 Planctomycetota bacterium | reverse complement strand
TGTACACGGTCCCTTCCAATTACGCGGCCGAGGGCGGAAACCACTGGGGATACCGACGGTCTTCAATGGTGAGCATGTGGCAGAGTTGGAGCGCCCGCTTGGCGGCCACACGCCAGAGCGAGCGACGCGCATGATCGCGTGAGACCGTCAGGAGATCAACCCCCTTCTCGGCGGCGGCGATCCTGAGCTGTTGCGCCAGCGTGTCGCGGAAGCGTTCGCGCAGGGGTTCGTCGACTGGCGGCAGCGTGCCATCGAGGGTCACGGCGGTCGCGAGGTCGTCACGGGTGTAGTCGCCTGCACCACGGCGCCGTAGCCACGCCTTCTCGGTGCGGTCCTTGCTCCAGCGGACGCGGACTTCGCAGCCGCCGTTCCAGCTCGGCCGCCGCACCGGGGAGAAGAGCAGCGTGACACCGTGCTCGCGGCAGAAGTCGCGCAGCGTTCTGGCAATGAAGCCCGGGCCATTGTCGAGCTTGAGCACGATGGGTGCGCCGTGTTTGGCGAACAGGGCGGCCAAGACCCGCTGGACCTCCTCGGCCCGTTCGCCGGCCACCGGCTCCATGCAGAGCGTTCTCCGCGAATGCTGTTCGACCACGACCAGCACGCGCCGGCCGCCGCCGTCGACCCGCCGCTTCAAGAGGCCGCCATCGATGGCCCAGACCGCACCAGGCACCAGCCACGACACCCGGCACAGGCGGCTGCGCCGCACCCGTGCTGCGTCCTTGCGCAGGTGTCGCAGGTAGCGACCCGCCGCGTTGCGCGGCAGACCGGGGATCGCCTCGCGCAGCCGACGCACGCCCCAGCCCGGGTGCCGCTCGTGCAGTACGCGGACTGCGGTCTGCATCAGCGGCGTCAGCTCCTTGGGCTTGCGACCGCGGCGCGGCAGCACTGGCGGCGACGGCGGCTCACGACACGGAGCCACCAGCCGCAGCCGGCCGCGGCGGCGCCGACCGCGACGCGGCAGCGCCACCGCTTTTCGAGCGCACCGCCGGCCGCGCCTGCGCGACCGGCGCCACCTCGGCCTGCACCTTCAGCACATGGTTCTCGTGCTCGAGCTCGGCCACGCGCCGCTGCAGCGCGTCCAGCTTCTCCTGCACTTCGAGCGGCACGCGCCGCGGCCGGCCGACGGGCTTTGGCTGCAGCGCACCGAGGAAGCCCAGCAGCGCTTCCGCCCGCAGGTTGGCGAACTGCGTCGGCCCCACGCCGATCTGTTCACATGCCTCGTTCACGGACAGCTCGTCGTTCACGATCCGCCGGCTGCGGCAGTTCTTGACCTACACGAAGGTCTCGGCGGTGCAGTCCATCGGGATGCCCGACGCGGAGCGGTACATCGCACACATCCGATCGAAGTTCTCGACGAAGACCCGCGACCATCACGCGGGTTCGCTGCGCGGCTTCGGCAAGTGGCTGGAACGCACCGGGCGGTGGGATCGCGACCCATTTCACGGGCTTCGCGTCCGCACTGCGAACCGCGACAAGCACCGGACCTTCAAGCGGGTATCGCTCCGCTTCGCCGAAGCCGAGAAGTTGGTCGAGGGCGCGTGGGCTCGGTTCGAGGCCGAGAAGGCGCTGGGCGGTTGGCCGACCACACGCGCCTACGAGGACGCCGTGCGCGACCGGCAAGTGCTCTACTGGTTCGCGTTGACGACGGCGTTCCGCGCGAACGAGGCCGCGTCGATCCTGTGGGAGGACCTGACGCTCGACGGCAGGCTGGCCGTGCGCCTGGCCGGCAAGCACACGAAGAACGGCGACGATGCCGTGGTGCCGCTGCAGTCGTTCGTGTCCGAGGCGCTGAAGCAGATGCGGGCACGACGAAGCGCGTTGCAGATGCGCCGCGGCGACGGGCCGGTGCTGGAGACCGATCCTGTGTTCCACGTCCCGAGCAAGGTCGCCGAAATCGTCAGGAAGGACGCGGCCTACGCCGGGCTGATCCCGCAGCGCAGCCCGACCTCGAAGCGCGTCGACTTCCACTGCCTGCGCAAGAGCTGCGCGCGCATCCTGATCGAGCTGAACGTCCACCCGAAGGTCATCCAGCAGACGCTGCGGCACAGCGACATCCGGCTGACGATGGACCTCTACGGCGAACTCGGCGAAGACGACTTGTTCAGGGAGCTGCCGGGGAAGTTCCCGGTGCCGAAGATGTTCGCGGAGGCGTCCGCCGACGCTGCCAGTGCGCTTGCGTAGTCGCGGTTCCTACGTCGCCTGGAATGCCTGCAGCGACTCGCTTCCATCAGCCAGCCACACCCGGCCGTTGTAGCTGACCGTCGCCACGACCTCCTCCGTGGCGGCGTCGATGATCCGCCCCCCGCGCCACCGGCTCGCGCCGAGGTCGTTCGCTTCGATGAACGTGCGGCAGGCGAAGGACGCCGCAGCGAAGGTCGCGACCGGGAGCCACGTCGATCGATGGCCCGTGGCGCCGATCTGAACCCTGAACGCCGGCACTTGGGCGGTCGGGTGCATCAGCGGTCTCCCATGGCCGCCTGCAGCATGGCGATCGCCTTGCGCATGGCCTCGCGCAGACCCTCGGCCTCGGCGTTCCCCTGCCCCTGCAGCTTCTCCACCAGACCGCGGATCAACGCCTCGGGGTCCGAGACAGGACTGGCTGCACGGGTTCGTCGCGACACGGTGGCGGGCTTGTTCGTTGGCTTCCGGACCGTCGCGGCCGGCTCCGGATCGTCCATGCGTTCCCGCAGCCGCCGGGCCGCGTCGACCGAAGCGGCGGTGATGCGAACACCGTGGAGCTTGGCCTGCGCCTTGGCGTCGTCGAGCCCAACGTCCGGGTCGTGCAGCAGGATGTTCAGGGCGACCAGGACCGGTTCGCGGACGTGCTTGTAGCGGCTCTTCAACTCGGCGAGCTGCCGGGTCCAGGCGTCGTTGCCAGTAGCGGGGAGGGGTTCGGTGGCGGTGTCGGTCATCGGGGGACTCGGGATCGTGGTCTCGCCCCCGAGCAGGCCGCTGGCCCATCCAGCGAGCCGTTCGGGGACGGCACGATGAGTCCTCGATTCCGGCGCGCCAGCAAGGCCAACGGCGCGAAAAGGCTGCTGCCGGCCCCATGGACCCGTGCTCCGCGATCGCGCCCCAACGGGCCACCAGTGCGCCCACGAGGCGCCGCTCGAGCCCCCGTCTCAACAAGCCGCGATTCCGCCGATCACGCCGCTGCGGGGCACGCCCTCCGGCATCGGTGCCAGGTCGTGCCACGCCGTGCCAGACCGTGCCCCCGTGTGGTCCAACCCATTGCACACTCCGTTGCACACTCGGCCTCCCGAAGATGAGAACGGCCCCGAAACCGCAGTTCGGGGCCATCCTCGGCAGTCTGTGTGGTAGGCCCTGAGGGACTCGAACCCCCAACCGAGCGGGTATGAGCCGCCAGCTCTGACCAATTGAGCTAAGGGCCTTCGCGTTGGGGGACGCTACCCGATCCGAACGGCGCTCACCATGCGCCTCGGACTCGAGCAAGGCGCGGTAGGGGCACTTCCGCTACTGACCGATCACCTGCAGCAAACGGTCCGAGAGCACGAACTCGAAACACACCGGACACGGCACCGGGCCTGGATCGTAGGTCGTCCACTGGGTCTGGAACTGCACGCCGACCAGCGACGGCGTGCAGCCGAGCGTGTAGACGAAGCTCGCGTTCTGGAACGGCGTCACCGGCATCACGACCCTCCCGGACGGCAGCAGCCACTCGCACGGCCCGCACGTGGCGATCGCGGGTGCCGGGTACGCGTTGACCATGGTGAACACGGCCGAGGCGGACAGGCCGGAGACCGAACAGTAGACGCGTTCGGCCCCACTTCGCTCCGGTCCGGTTGTGCCGGTCGGTCGCCCGACTAAGCTCGGCTGCTTCTCGCAGCGCGGTGGGGTCGGCAGGCAGCGAATCGAGGTCACGAAATCCATGAGTCGTCACAGCTTCTTCGTTCCCGCGCTCTGCGCCGGGGCTCTCGCGGCCACAGCCTCCGCACAGGGACACGTCTGGCAGCCGCTGCTGCCGTTCGCCACGGCACCGCAACCGCAGGTGCGGCGTAGCGGTGCGGTGGCGTTCGATCCGGTGCGCGACCGCGTCGTCATGGTGGCGGGGCGCCTCAACCTGAGCGGGTCGGCGGTGTACCCGCAGGAGACCTGGGAGTTCGATGGCGTCGATTGGCACTTGATCGGGCCCGTCGGGCCGATCGCGTTCGGTGGCTACAACGACACGACGAACGTGCGTGCCTACTACGACACGCAGCGGGGTGCGACGGTGGCGATCGAGTCGAAGGTGGGCGGGCCGACGATCTTCCACGAGTGGACGGGCGCCGCATGGGTGCCCATCCTGTCGGTTCCGCAGACGACCTTCCCTTGGCGCTACGCGTTCGATGTCGCCTACGACCCCGTGCGGCGCAAGGCCGTGATCTTCGGTGGCTACACCGGGAACCAGGAGATGGGAGACACCTGGGAATTCAACGGCACGACGCTGTCGTCGGTGAGCGGCATCGGGCCGCAGGCGCGCTGGGGACACGCGATGGCCTACGACGCGGGTCGCGGCGTCGTCGTGCTCTATGGCGGGCGCCACGGTCCGCAGCTCGCGGACATGTGGGACTGGAACGGCAGTTCGTGGCAACTGACGCCGAATGCCGCCGGGCCGGGGCCGCGCGCCTTCCACGACCTGGAATACGACGTCGCGCGTTCGCGGCTGGTGTTGCTGGGCAATGACGGGGTCGGCAGCAGTCAGATCTGGGAGTGGCAGACCTCTGGTTGGACGCAGGCGCCGGTCAGCAACTCGGCGAACTCGAACATGGCACTGGTCTACGACAGCGTGCGCGACCGCGTGCTGAGCGTGGGCGGAACCGGCCCTTCGCTGACGAGCGGGCCGACCTCGACCTTCGCCTACGGGGACATTCCGGATGTCGCGGCCATCGGCAGCGTCGGCACCGGTTGCGCAGGCCCCACCGGCGTGCCGCAGATACAGGCGAACAACCTGCCGGTGTTCGGCACGACGCTGTCGCTGCAGGTGTCGAACCTGCCGACCGGGCCGCTCAACGTCGTCATCGGCTTCATCGGCTTCGACGACACGATGTGGGACGGAGTGCCGTTGCCGGCACCTCTCGATCCCATGTTCCCGGGCTGCACGGTGTATCTGGCTCCCGCTGCGGCCCAGTGGCTCGGGGTGGGATTCACGGGCAGCGTGACCTGGCAGATCCCGATTCCATTCCTGCCGCCAATCAGCGGTGCCCCGTTCTTCCTGCAGTGTGGTGTTGCCGTGCAGGGCTACAACCCTGGGGGACTCGTGTTCACGAATGCGCTGGCGGGTGTGACCGGCGTGTAGCCACGCGTCAGACCGCGCGGTACCAGATCACCACGTCCCACAGCTCGTTCGCCACGGCGTCCGTCAGCTCGAACGTGAACGTGGCGTTCTGCGCCGTCACCGTCGGCGACAGCACCGTCGAGAGCTGCTTGCCGGTCTTGTCGAACAGGCCGATGACCATCAGCACCTTGCCGAACAGCGGATGCGACGGCGCGAGCTGATAGGGCTGCACCGTGAGTTGCTTGCCGTCCTGCAGCCGACACTGCCATCCTCTGGCGATGGCGGCGCCGCCGGCGCTGCCGGTGCCCCGCGCGTGTTCCGCGGTCGCACCACCCGTGGTCGGACCGTAGGTCCAAGGGATCTCGCGGTTGCCGGGGTCGACAGTCTCGCCGCCACAGCCCGCGAATGCTGCCAGCAGCAGCGCAGCGGCGGCGGGGCAGGGCGGACGTCGGTGCGCGCGGTTGCACATGGCCAGCACCTTCGTGAGCCACGACGGGGAATACAAGTCGCGGACGCCCGGCGAGCCGCCCGGCGACGGCGGAACGCAACCCGAAGACCGCGCCGCTGGCGCCGGCCGAGGAGGCGCCGGACGAGGCTCGGATGGAGATGCACTGCGTGCCGCGCGACCAGGTGCTGCGGGCCTTCGAGGAGGCCGGCGGCGAGGTGCTGCGCGAGGAGCCCAACCGTCAGGCGGGGGAGGGCTGGGAGGGCATGCACGTCGCCGTGCGGCGCCGCTGAGGCGGACCGTCACGGCAGCCATCGCTGCACGGCGTCGGCGAGCGCCGCCGCCACCGCGGCGTGTCCCGCGGGCGAGAAGTGGCCGCCGTCCGACAGGAACTGGGCGCGGTGATCGGCGGTGGCCTCGAGCCACGGCGTGGCGTCGAACATCGGCAGGCCCACGTCCGCACACAGGACGGCGAGCCGCTGCTGGATCAGGCCGCGGCGGAACGACACCGGGTCGAGATTCAGCCCGCGCAGGCCCTCGGCATGCGCCGCGTCGTCGAGGTGCCAGCGCGTCGGCAGCACGAGCACGGCCACGGGCGCGCCGGCCGCGGCCTCACGGGCCTCGGCGAGCGCTGCGCGGAAGTCGGCGATTACGCGCGGCAGCACCGGCGGCGCGGTCGGCGGCCACGCGGCGTCCTCGTCGATCACGTCCAGGAACAGGCCGGCGTGCGTGGCGCCCCAGTCGCCGGGGCCGCTCGGAAAGCCCTCGCGCAGGGCCATCGCCTCGGGCGCCATCGTCAGTCGCTGCATCAGCGAGCGCTGCGGTGCATTGCTGACCAGCCACGCTTCCCACCAGAGCAGCGCGCGCGAGTGGCAGGCGAGGCGTGCGCGCAGGGAGTCGCGCATCAGCACCGCCCAGGGTCCGCTGAAGCGCTGGCCGGCGACGACGGCGAAGTCGCGGTTGCGGTTCTCGAACGCGTCGTTGCCGAGGTAGATGCAGAACAGCACGGCATCGGGTTCGAAGCGCGGCCGCAGTTCGGCGATGCGCGCCGCCACCTCGAAGCTGTTGAAGCCGGACACGCCGCCGTTGCCGACCGTCGCGTCGCGGCCGGCGGCGCGCAGGAGTCGTTCGAGCCGCGCGACGAAGGTGTCGCCGACCTCGACGCCATAGCCGAAGACCAGCGAGTCGCCGGCCACCAGCAGCCGCTGTTCGCCCGCGTGGCGGGCGCCGACCTCGCCGCCGCGCATGCCCATCGCGTTGATCGCGACCGAGGTGACCGGTTCCTCGGGCGACAGTTGCAGCGTGCCGCGGTAGCCGGGGACCAGGCTCGTGCCGCCGTCGGCGCTCGCGACGTAGAGGCCGGCCTGCTGGAACTCGGCCATCGCCGGCGGCATGACCCAGAACAGGCGCGCCACCGCTTCCAGCAGCACGAACGTCGCCAGCAGCCCCACGCCGAGTGCCGCCGCGACGAAGGCGAGCCTGCGGCGCAGTCGACGGGGGTGGGGCGCGGCGGTCGCCTGGTTGACCATCGCCGCATTCTGGCGCGCGGCGCGACCCGTGTCGCGCGCTACAGCGTGCTCGTGTCGAGGCCGTCCGCGGGGTTCCTGGGCGTGCGCAGGCTCTTCAGGAACGCGAGCAGTTGCTCCTGGCGGAAGTTCGGCAGTCCGGCGAAGGCGTTGCGCGCGGGCAGCGCTTCGCCGCCGTGCATCAGGATCGCGTCGCTCAGGGTCAGCGCGCGACCGTCGTGCAGGTAGGGCGCCGTGTCGGCGACACCCCAGAGGCGCGCGGTGACGAACTGGCTGGCCAGCGGACCGCCGTTCGATTCGGCCAGCCCCGGCCCCATGTCGTGGCGCTTGAGGTCGGAGAAGCACTCGACGCGGATGCCGCCGCCCGGCGACGGCGCGAACCGCGGCCCGACCGCGCGCAGGTCGACGGCGTAGTACGGATTGGCCGCCGGATCGTCCGGCACTTCCGGGAAGCTGTAGGTCAGCAGCGGACTCGAGCTGTCCAGGCGCGGGCGATGGCAGTCGACGCAGCCGATCGCGGCGAATACCTGGCGGCCCTGGTGTGCTCCCGGCACCGGCCGCTCGACCGGCCGCTCGAGCGTGGTCGCGAAGATCGACAGCGCGGACAGTTCGCCGACCAGCACCTCGAGCGTGACGCCGTCCCCGTCCGCGTCGTTCGTGCCGACGACCTCGACCGGCTGCAGGCCGAAGTGGAACTGCATCGCGCTGACGTCGAAGTCGCGCGTGCTGCGGAACTCGCCCTTGCGGCCGAACGGCCGCACCACGAGGTCGGCGTCGATGCCGACGACCTGCGACGTGTCGAAGACACCCTGCGCGTAGGTGATGGTGCCGAAGTCGACGCCCTTGGTGACCAGCGGCACCGGCGTGTTCGGGTGCTGCTGCGCGAACTGCTTGCGCGCCTGCAGCTCGGTCGTCATCTCCTTGCCGATCAGCTCGATGCCGCCGGCACCGAACAGGAACGGCGGGTTGATGAAGCGGCCGTTGAACGCCGCGAAGCCGTTGCCCTGCGCGTCGCTGACGTCGATCGCGGTCGGCATCGCCATCGCGTTGTTGTTGGCGCCGCCGACGCCGCCGATGCCGAACGTGAACGGCACCGTCGCCGCGCTGACGATCGAATGGCACTCCATGCACGTCTGCGCGTCGAGTCCGTTGATGCGCAGGAACGTGCCGTTGTTCTGCAGCGTCGGCCGCCCGCCCGGCGAGGTCGGGTCCAGCGGGTTCATCGGCCCGTCGCCGTAGCCGTCGGCCTTGCGGAACGGCGTCGCGAACATGCGCAGCCCGTGCGTGCGGATCGTGTCGAGCGGCAGCGTGCCGCTGGTGAGCATCGCCTGGGTGATGCGCGGCGGCGTCAGCGCAGCGACGGCGGCCGGTGCCTGCGCGGTCGCCGGTGGCGTCAGCGATGCAGTGGCGGCGAGGAGGACGAAGACGCGCGTGGTGGTCGGGGATCGCATGGCAGCGGCTCGTTCGAGAGGCGAGGGGCACGTGATGCTAACCGCGGCGCGCACGAACCTCGCGGTCGCCGCTGCGACGCCGGCACGCCGCGCGGGGCGTTTGCCGTGCACGGGAAGTTGCCTGGCACGGAACCGAACCGGGCACGTCGGTCGTCTACTGCTCAGGCGACCCAGGTGGGTTCCAAACCCGCGGCTGACGTGCAGCCTCGGCATCCCTGTCAGGCGCGGGACCCCAAGCTCGACGTAGAGTCGCTTGACCACGCTGCGTCGTTCCTGCCAGCCGGGCCGGAGTTCGCATGGCATCGCCATCGGATTCCGGCCCGGCGGTCTCGTGCGGGCGATCGTCGCGTGCGCCGCCGCTCATTCGATCGGCACGAACAGCTGCGTGCGCCACTTCGCCGGGTCGGTGACCATGCCCGGATCGGTCCAATAGACCTCCCATTGCGCACCGCGCTGGGTGTAGTGCTCGGCGGCGAGGTGTCGATGCAGGCCCTCGTAGGCGCCGGTCAACGTCTCGTACGGGCCGACGTGCCACGTCGTCAGCGCCTTGCCGGCCGGCAGCTGGCTGTTCTGTACCCGACCCTTGGCGGTGATCGGCTGCTGCACCGGGATGCCGGCTTCGAGGTCGACCTCGGTGTCGCTGAACGAGTGGTAGCGCGAGAACGGCGCGCCGGCGACCTTGCCGCCGGTTTCGGTCAGAAACGCCGAGACCTCGGGCAGGATCGTCGCGAGCTGCTCGCTGATCGCCGACGGCTTGCACTTCACGCGGATGCTGGCGACGGGTCGGGCCTCGAGCTCGACGACCTGATAGGTGGGTTTGCCGTCGGCGTCGAACGCGGGACCGGGGGCCGGCGCGCGCTTCGCCTTCTCGATCGCCGCCGGCGGGATGAAGGCCGCGGCGTCGATCGCGGCGCCGGGACGGATGTCCTTGCAGACCAACGACACCGTCGCTGGCCCCATGCGCATCGCGCGCTGCCGTGCATGGCGGACGCCGTCGACTTCGGTCCAGTCGGTGAACGTGATCTGCGCCAGCATCGCGTCGTCCATGCCGAACGACGCATCGGCCGACTCCGGCACCGGCAGCGCGATGTCGATGCGGTGCACGCGGCCGTCGGCGTCGACGAAGGCGCGGTCATGCGTGCCCGACTTCGGCGTCAGCTCCAGCACGCTGCACTCGTGGCCGCCGACGGACTCGGTGCCGGCGCGTTTCGCCGCCGTGTAGAGGCCGCTGACCGGCGCGCCGCGCATCCATGCGTTGTAGCGGCGCGAGGCGTCCGCGTGGCTGCCGCGATGCACCTTCGCGCCCATCGACGGGTCGACCTCCCAGACCACGTCACCCTGCACGCCCTTCTCCATCTTGCCGAACGGCCCCATGTCCATCGTCAGGCGCGCCAGGTCGCTGCCGACGAAGATCTGCCGGAAGGTGCCCTTGGCGACCGGCTTGGCGTCCGCGTCGTCGCCGAACGTGACCGTGTAGGTGCCGTCGATGGCGAGCGTGGCGGTCGGTGCCACGCTGGCCGGCAGGCGCTTCGTGTCGATCTTCGTCAGCAGGTCGCGCGCGTC
>JAEUHS010000041.1 GCA_016794035.1 Planctomycetota bacterium | reverse complement strand
CGCCGCGATCGCCCAGAGCCAGGCTGGCGCCGGCGCCGGCGCCGGCGGCGCCCCGGAGAGCCGGGCGCTGCAGCAGCTGCTCGAGCAGATCGAGCCCGCTGTGCGCCGCGCGCGCGCGCGCGAGCTGGGCGGCAAGCAGCTCAGCGACGCCTGCGAGGAAGAGAACGTGCACTACACGGTGCAGGAGTGCCTGCGGCGCAGCGATCTGCTGCGGCGCTACGCGTCGGTCGGCAGATTCCGCATGGTGCCGGCGCGGTACCACCTGGACAGCGGCGAGGTCGAGTGGCTGCCGGTGCGGCCGATGCCCGCCGCGCCCGCCGCCGAGACCAGGCCGCTCGAGGGCGCGGTGCCGACCGGCGTGCCGCCGCACGTCGCGCTGCGCATGCTGCAGGCCGGCCACCGCCGCTTCCTCGGCGACCGCCCGTCGACCGGCGACATCAGCGGCAAGCGGCGCGAGGAACTGACGCACGGCCAGCAGCCGCTGGCGATCGTGCTGGCCTGCGCCGACTCGCGCACGCCGCCCGAGCACGTGTTCGACGCCGGTCTCGGCGAGCTGTTCGTGATCCGCATCGCCGGCAACGCGCTGAACGACGACGCGCTGGCCAGCATCGAGTACGCCGCCGCCCACACCGGCGCCTCGCTGCTGGTCGTCATGGGCCACACGCGCTGCGGCGCCGTGCAGGCCGCGCTGGACCACCCGGAGAACGCCGAGATGTCGGCGAACATGCGCACGCTGCTGGGCCGTATCGAGCCATCGGTCGCGCAGGCGCGCGCCGGCGGCGACCGCAGCGACATCAACTACCTGGCCGTGCGCGCCAACGTGCTGCGCACCGTCACCGAGGCCCGCTCGCGCAGCGCGCTGCTGCGCCAGCTCGAAGGCGAGGGCCGCTTCGCCCTGCTGCCGGCCGTCTACGACATCGCCACCGGCGACCTGTCGTGGCTGAAGGACAGCGGCGCCGCGGAGCTGCCGGCCGCCGCGCCCGCCGGCGAGTCGCGGCCGGGCAACCCGCGCGGCTCCGGCGCCGGGCACGGCGCGACGACCTCGCCGCCGTCCGCCGTCGGTGGCCACGACCACGGCGAACGCGCGGCCCACGGCACCACGAAGGTGGTGCCGATACCGGCGCCGGTGTGGCCGGACCAGGGCGACGACCTCGCGCCGGCGCCCGGCACCGACGCCGGCGGGCAGCACGATGGCCACGGTCCCGCAGCCCACGGTCACGATGCACACGGCGATGCCGCCGGGCACCACGAGGTGGCCGGACCCGCGACGCACACGCCGACGGGCGGCGCCGACTGGCCCGACCTGAGGTTCTACGTCGGCCTCGCCGGCGTGGTATCGCTGTCGCTCGCGGCGCTGCTGGTGCTGAAGCAGCGCCGGTAGCGCCGCGGCTTCACAACCGGCCGACGCAGCCGACCGACGGGGCGCCGCCGCGCCCCGCGAGCCGCCGCGGGTCGAGGCTCCACGCCGCCGCGAGGCTCAGCACGACGCGCTCGTCGGGCCACCACTTGATCTCGTCGTCGGAGTTGTCGCGCGGGTCGTCGACGAAGCAGTCGAGTTCCTGTTCGGCAGCGGTGACCTCGCCGTGCCAGAACACGTGGCCGCGTTCGCCGTCGTAGGCATAGCCGCGCACCAACGCCTGGCGCGTCGCCAGGGCCCAGCCGTGGCGTTCGCCCGCTGCATCGGTGAGGAACCACGCCGCGCCGCCGAACGCCGCACCGAGCCGCTCGAGCAACGGCGTCACGAAGCCGCCGAGGTCCGCGCCGTCGGCGCGCAGGTCGGCACCCACCGCCAGCACCCAGCCGTCGACGCAGGGCGTCACGAACACCCCCTGCCGCTGCACCTCGGCCAGGCCGGCGGCCCAGTTGGCCGGCAGCACGGTGCGCAGCCCCAGCGCGCGGACCACTGCCGCCGGATCCTGCGTTCGCACGACGACCCAGGCCGCACCGGCGGCGAACGGCCGCGGCAGGTCGGGGGTCGCGTCGGGGCGGGCGGCACGCGCCTGCGCGGTGGTGCTTCAGGACGTCCCGGGCAGCTGTTCACGCCGCCGGCGCACGATGCGCTCCCAGGCGGCGAGGCCGTAGACGATCAGCGCGCCGGTCGCGCCGAGGGCGCACACCAGGGCCAGCGTCGGGTGGACGGTGAGGATGAACACGGCTGCATGCTACCGCGGCGGCGGCCCGGCCGCGGCGCGGCGACGCAGTTCGGCCAGGGGCTCGACGTCCCACTTCGCCCGCTCGCTGTCGGTGGTCAGCGGATCGACCGGCCACAGTTCCAGCACACCGTCGCGCACGACGAACTGCGTGCCGAACTTCTGCGGCCTGCCGGCCAGCAGCCGCAGGCGGTCGTAGGCGGTCGCCGCCAGCCGGCGCGCGGCGCGCTGCTGCGGCAACGCCGCCAGCGCCAGCGCCTGCGCGAGTTCCACCTCGGCGCGGACCTCACCGTGCACGAGCACGCGCGCGGCGGCGACCTTGGCGGCCGGCGCGGCCACGCGCCCCGCGGCGTGCAGGGCGCCGACGGCGGCACGGCGCGCGGCGGCTCCGGCCCCGGTCGGGTCACGCGCCGCATCGTGCTCGGCGACCAGCCGTTCGAGTTCGGGATCGAGGGCCGTCATCGGGTCACGGCAGCAGCGGCAGGATCGCTGCGGCGAGCTTCTTCGCCACCGCCGCCGCGGGCTCGCCGTCGTCGGCGACGACCAGCGGGACGCCGTCGCGTTCGGCCGATCGCAGCACCGCGAGCAGGTCGGCCGCGAGACCGGCGTCGGTGAACAGCACGAGCGCGGCGTCGTGGCTGCGCGCGTACTCGCGCACCGCCACCAGCGTGTCCTGCACCACGCTCGCGGCCGCGCCGCGGTCGCCTTCGGTGACGGGCACGCCGAGCACGATCACGCGCGGGTGGTAGCCGGTGTAGAAGCCCGCGAACATCGCCCACTGCTGCCGCACGTGGGCACGGCCTTCTTCGGTCGGCAGGCTGACGACGGCGACCGACCTGCCGAGCTTGCCGCGCAGTTCGCCGCGCAGCAGCGGTTCGAGGTGTTCGGTCGTCGGACCGAGCCGGCCGTAGAGCAGCCGCCCGCCGAGCAGGAACACGCCGTGCTGTTCCTCGGCCGGGCTGTGCAGGCCGAACGGACCGCGCACGATCTGCGCCAGCGCCTCGCTGAGGCTGTTGCCGGCGTCGGGTCCGAACACCGCGTCGACCGCACCGGTGTCGGAGCGCAGCAGGTCGCGGGAACTGGAGTCGGCGGCGGCCCAGACCACCACCGCAATCGCGAGCAGAGCCAGCTGCAGCCAGCGCACGCGCAGCCATGCCGCGGCGAGGATGCCGACCACGATCGCGGTCGGCGCAGCCAACAGGGCCAGCAGCGCGGCCGGCGGCGGCATGCGCAGCGGCTGCAGTTCGGCACCGACGAGACGCCAGACGACGTAGGCGACCAGGAACGCGCCCAGGCACGCGGCGGCGGCCCATGGCACCGGGCGCACGCCGGCGAACGCGGCGATCAGCAGGCCGAGGCCGGCACCCACCAGCAGCCAGGTCGAGCGCCGCGCGAGCCACGCGTTGGCGACGCCGCGGTTCTCGATCACGAGGCGCCGCAGCGCCGCGGTGCCACCGTGCGCGACCAGCGCGAACATGCCTTCCGTGTCCTCGGCCTCGCACCACGGCGTCCAACGCCCGGCGACGTTGGCGCGCAGCAGGCGGCCGCGCCCCTGCATCCAGACGGTCGCCGGGATCCCGGGCGCCAAGCTGGAGCCGACGCCGCGTTCGCCGAACAGTGCCTGTTCGCGGGTGCGCCACGCCGGACCGTCGCGGCCGGTCGTCAGCCGCAGGGCGACGAAGCGCTCGGTGAACGGTTCGACGCGGCCCTGCACCAGCCGCGGTTCGACGTGTCGCACCAGCAGGTCGAGGTCCATGTCGGGCCCGAGTTCGACGTCCAGGTGCAGATCGAAGTCGGGGATCAGGCGCAGCACGCGCAGCCACCGGCCGTCGCTGACGACGAACGCATCGCCGGTCGCACGTTCCAGCCGGTAGTCCTCGGTCCAGGTCTGCAGTTCGTCGCCGCGCGGTTGCGGCGGCAGCAGGCCAGCGACCAGCCAGCCGGCGACGGCCCCGCACGCGACGAAGAACGAGCTGAGCAGCAGGAGCGATCGCATGGGGTCGGCGGAGCGTGCGCTGGCGCGCGGCGCGGACCCTTCCTACGTTACCGGCCACGTGATCGCCAGCGAGTGGGTCGTCGATCGGGCGGTGTTGCCGCACGTCGTGCAGGCGGGCACGCGCGTGGCCGCGGTCGACGGCCGCATCGTCGCGGTCGATCAGGTCGCCGCCGGGCCCGCCGCCACGCGGCTGCGCGGCACGCTGCTGCCCGGCTTCGTCGACCTGCAGTGCAACGGCGCCGGCGGCCGCAGCGTCGACGAGGGCACGCCGGACGCGCTCGATGCGGTCGCCGCGGCCGTCTTCGCCGGCGGCGCCGTCGCGTTCCTGCCGACGTTGATCACCACGCCCTGGGACCGGCTGCTGCAGCAGGTCGAGGCGGTCGCCCGCTGGATCGAGACCTGGAACGGGGCCGGCGCCGAGCCGCTCGGCCTGCACGTCGAGGGCCCGTTCCTGCTCGCCGCCGGCGCCCACGACGCGGCGGACTTCGTCGATCCGACACCGGCGCGCGTGCAGCAGCTGCTGGCCGCGGCGCGCGGCCGCCTGCGGCTGGTCACGCTGGCGAACGCGCGGCCCGGCGCCGCCGCCGCGGTGGCGACCCTGACCGGCACCGGCGTCACCTGCGCGCTCGGGCACTGCGACCGCGCCGACGGCTTCGCCGACTGCGTCGCCGCCGGCGCCAAGGCCGTCACCCACCTGTTCAACGCGATGGGCGCGCTGCACCACCGCGACCTCGGCCCCGCCGCGCTGGCCCTCGACGACGACCGCGTCAGCTGTCCGCTGATCGTCGACGGCGTGCACGTCGACCCGGTGATGGTGCGCAACGCGTTCCGCATGCTCGGCCCCGACCGCACCGTGCTGGTCAGCGACGCGACCGCCGCGGCCGGCATGCCGGACGGCGACTACACGCTGTCCGGCCGGCAGGTGCGCGCGACCGACGGCGCGGTGCGCGACGCCGCGGGCCGGCTCGCCGGCTCGGCGCTGACGATGGCGCGCGCGGCTGCGAACTTCCTGCGCTTCGTGCCGCAGGTCGGGCCATGGACGCTGGCGCGCGCCGCGGCGACGAATCCGGCCCGGCTCGCCCGCGTCGAGCACCTCGGCGGCATCGCCCCGGGCAAGCGCGCGGCGTTCACGTTGCTCGGCGACGACGGCTCGTTCACGTGTGTGCGGCCGTGACCGCGGCGGCGTGCGCGCGCAGCACGTCGAGATCGCCGGTCATCGCCTCGACTTCGAGCCGCAGCTCGGCCCGCGCCAGGGCCGGATCGTCGTCGACCGGCCACTGCCGTTCGCGCAGGAACAGCGCGTGCGCGGCCAGCAGGCACGATTCTTCGAGGCACGGGCCCTGGCTGTGCACGAGCCGGCGCAGCATCGTGTCGGCGAACGTCACCGCGCCGTCGTGGCGCAGCGCGTGCACCAGTTCGGCGGCCAGGAACGGCCGGTGCGGGCACAACGGCTGCCGCCAGGCCGGCTCCTCGTCGACCAGGTCGCGCACCAGCGCCGCACGGCTGCCGTGCCGCCACCACAGCGGTTCGGTGACCTCGCGCGGACCGTCGCCGCCCGGCAGCGACTGGCCGCGTGTCGGCGACGCCTCGCGCAGGTCGAAGATGCGGCGCACGACGCGTTCGGCCAGCGAGCGATGTGTCGTCAGCTTGCCGCCGACGATCGTGTGCAGCCGGCCCGAGGCGATGTCCTCGTCGACGACGAACGCCTCGCGGTTCAGCGCGCCGGGCGGCCCCTTGCCGGCCGGCAACGAACGCCAGCCGGCGTAGGCGAAGCGCACGTCCGCGGCGGCCGGCGCCGGATCCATCAGGAAGCGCAGCGAGTCGAGCAGGTAGTCGACGTCGGCCGCCGGCGGCGCGCCTTCGTCGCCGGCCAGCTCGTCGTCGACGTCGGTCGTGCCGCACAGCGTGCCGTCCTGGTGCGGCACCACGAACTGGATGCGGCCGTCGGGCAGGAACGCGGCCAGCGCGGTTTCGCCGGCGCGCGGCGGCAGCACCAGGTGGCTGCCGCGGCTCTGGCGCACCAGCGGCTCGCCCGCGGCGTGCAGGGCCGCGCGCAGCGCGTCGGCGCGCGGGCCGGTCGCGTTGACGACGTGGCGGGCGCGCACGATGGTCTCGATGTCGGTCAGGGCATCGACCAGGTAGAGGCCGTCGCCGCCGCCACCGACGACCGCACAATGCGTGACGATCTTCGCCCCGGCCGCCGCGGCCGCGAGCACATTGGCCAGCGTCAGCCGGGTGTCCTGGGTCGCGGCGTCGAAGAACTCGATCGCGTGCCGCAGCCCCTGCCGCCGCAGACCGGGGAACGCCGCGACCGCGGCATCGGCGTCGAGCCGGCGCGGACGTGGCAGGGTGCTGTGGCCGGCCAGGCGCGCATACAGCGCCGTGCCGACGCGCATCGCCAGCGGCGACACGCCGCCCTCGCGGAAGAACGGCATCAACATCGGCAGCGGTCGCACCAGATGCGGGCAGGAGCGCAGCAGCCGTTCGCGTTCCTGCAGCGCCTCGCGGACGAGCGCCAGATGACCCTGCTTCAGGTAGCGCAGGCCGCCGTGCACGAGCCGCGAGCTGCGTGAACTCGTGCCGGCGGCGAGGTCGCGTGCGTCGACGAGCACGACCCGCAGACCGCGCGCCGCGGCGTCGCGCGCGATCGCGGCCCCCTGGATGCCGGCGCCGACCACGATCAGGTCCTGGGTGCTGCCGTGCAGTTCTCGCGGGTCGGTGCGCAAGGGCGGCGATTGTGGCGCCGCACCGGCGCCGGCTCCACCATCTTCGCGCGTCTCGGCGCGCCGGGCGGGGTCGCGTCCCGGAATCGGCCGGCCAGGAACCGGGTGCGCGCTACGCTGGCGCGGTGACAGGTGCGGCCGAACATCCGTGGTTCCACACCGCCGTGCAGCTGCTCGATCCGCGCGCCAAGGATCGCGTGCTCGCGTTCGCGTGCACGGCCCGCGAGACCGAGGCGCTGGCCCACCTGGTCGGCACCCGCGGCGAGCTGACGGTCGTCTACGAGGACCGCCGCACCGCCGAGGCGATCGCCGACCGGGCGCCCGCGCACGTCGAGGTCGCCGTGCGCCGGCTCGACGGCAGCGAGCGGTTCGGCGCGTTCGACGCCATGTTGGCCGCGCCCGCCTGGGGGCCGCTGCCCGGCACGCTGGCGCTCGGCCAGCTCGCGCGCCACAACCTGCGCCCCGGCGGTCGCTGCGTCGTCGACCTGCCGGCTCCCGAGATGCTGCCCGAGCTGGCCGGGGCGGCCATCGACCTCGGCTGGCCGCGCGAGCACCTGGCCGCGCTGCGCGGCGTCGCCGACGACGAACTCGCGGCGGCGATGCACGACGCGGGCCTGCGCGGCGTGCACAGCCTGCTGGCGACGCACCTGCTGCACGTCGGTTCGCCGCTGGAGCTGGTCGACCGGTTCGCGGCGGCGCTGCCGGTGACCGCCCCGCAACGCGTCGAACTCGCGCACGCCATCGTGCGGCGCCGCGGCAGTCCCGCCGGACTCGACGCGCTGGTGCATCGCACCCGGCTGCAGGCGCAGCGCTGAAAACCCCGCGAAATCGGCCCACTGCGCGCCACTGCTGTCGGCGACGGCCGGTCGCTGCGCTCCGGAGAGCGGCCGAGCACATCGGCCGGGAACCGCGTGGCAGCCGGGGTGGGCCACGATCGGCCGTCGCCGTCTTCCCGTGCTCGGCGCGTGGCGGACGCTGCCATCGGCAGAACGACAACTTCCCGGCGGCCGACCCCGCGGGCATGATGCGTGCTGCCACGCACCCGTCGGCGAACCGGTCCGAGCGCAGTTTCCGCAACGGCGCCGGCGACGGAGACGTTGCTCGCCGGCGACCGCCTCGAGCGCCGCAGGACACGTCATGGCCTACAGCCAATCTTCTCGCTTCTGTTCCTTCGATTGCGCGCTGGGCGCCGACGCGCTGCTGCTGCGTCGGATGACGGCGACCGAAGGGGTCTCCAGCCTGTTCCAGCTCGAGTTGCAGGTCGAATCCGAGGGCGCCGACCACGACCCCCACGACATCGTCGGCAAGCCCGGCACGGTGCGCATCGAGACCGCCGACGGTGGCACCCGTCACCTGCACGGCATCGTCACCCGCTTCCATCAGGGTGGACGCGACAGCCGCATGGCGCACTACCGCGTCGAGCTGCGGCCGTGGCTGTGGCTGCTGACCCGCCGCGCCAACTGCAGGGTGTTCCAGAACAAGACGGTGCCCGACATCGTCGCCCAGGTGTTCGACGACGCCGGCTGCTCGGACTACGAGAAGGACCTGCAGGGCACCTTCCCGCAGCGCACGTTCTGCGTGCAGTATCGCGAGACCGACTTCGAGTTCGTCTCCCGCCTGCTCGAGGAGGAAGGCATCTTCTACTACTTCCGCCACGAGCAGAACCGGCACATGCTCGTGCTGACGGATCACCTCAACGACCTGCCGGATTGCCCCGGCCAGTCGTCGGTCGACTACAGCACCTCCGAGGGCGGCCACGCCGATCAGGACACGATCCAGACCTGGGAGAAGATGCAGGAGCTGCATCCCGGCAAGTACGCGCTGAAGGACTTCAACTTCGAGGACCCTGCGAACGGTCTCGTGGTGTCGGCGCCGACCGCCGACTCGATCGGCGGCAACGGCAAGTTCGAGATCTACGACTACCACATCGGCGACTACGACAACTCGAACGACGGCAGCCGCCTGGCGCGCCTGCGCATCGAAGCGGAGGAGGCGGCCGGCACCCGGATCCGCGGCCGTTCGACCTGCCGCGCCTTCGTCAGCGGCCATCGCTTCACGCTGCAGCAGCACTTCCGCAGCGCGATGAACGGCAAGCTCTACATGGTCGCCTCCGTGGCCCATCAGCTGACGCAGCCTTCGGCGCTGCGCACCGGCGAGGCGGTCGAGGCGACCTCCTACTCGAACGACTTCACCTGCGTGCCGGTCGACCTGCCCTTCCGTCCGCTGCGCACGACCGGGAAACCCCGGATCACCGGCCCCCAGACGGCGATGGTCGTCGGACCGCAGGGCGAGGAGATCTACGTCGACAAGTACGGCCGCATCAAGGTGCAGTTCCACTGGGACCGCGCCGGCACCCGCGACGAGAACAGCTCGTGCTGGATCCGGGTCTCGCGTGCCTGGGCCAGCAAGATGTGGGGCCAGGTGGCGCACCCGCGCATCGGCGACGAGGTGATCGTCGAGTTCCTCGAGGGCGATCCCGACCAGCCGATCGTGACGGGCTGCGTCTACAACGCGCAGACGATGCCGCCGTACGAGCTGCCGGCGAACAAGACGCAGTCGGGCATCGTGACGCGCAGCACGCCGGACGGCACCGCGTCGAACTTCAACGAGATCCGCTTCGAGGACAAGAAGGGCAGCGAGGAGCTGTTCATCCAGGCCGAGAAGGACCAGAACACCAACGTCAAGAACGATCACAGCGAGACGATCGGCCACGACCAGACGATCGAGATCGGCAACGACCAGTCGATCCACGTCGCCAAGAACCGCGACCTGCGCGTCGACGAGGACGACACCACCAAGATCGGCCAGAACCGCAAGATCGACGTGTCCGGCAATCACGACGAGGCGGTCTCGGGCGAGATGAACGTCAGCGTGTCGAAGAATCGCACGCTGACGGTCACCAAGGACCTGACCGAGCAGATCGACGGCGCGATGTCGCTGTCGGTCGCCAAGGACCGCACCAGCTCGTTCCAGAGCAACCTCACCGTCGAGGTGAGCAAGGACCACAAGCTGACCGTCGGCGGCCAGCAGGTCGTCAGCGTGAGCAAGGCGGCGTCGCTGTCGGCGAAGAAGATCCAGCTCGAGGCCGACGACGAGATCACGCTGGTGACCGGCAGCGCCTCGATCACGATGAAGAAGAACGGCGACATCACGATCAAGGGCAAGAAGATCACCGTGCAGGGCAGCGGCGACCTGGTGCTGAAGGGCAGCAAGATCGCCCAGAACTGAGGACGACGATGAAGACCATGGACGCACATCTGCAGCAGCTCCCCGGCGTCACGCTCGGCGAAGTGACCGGCGCCACGACCGACGGTCGCCCGCTGGTCCGCACCGACGCCCGCAGCAAGCCGCTGCCGGCACTGGTCGCGGCGCTGCCGCAGACGCCCGACTGGCGGCGCTGCGCCGGCCTGCGCGTGGTGATGGCGTTCGTCGACGGCGACACCACGCGTCCGCTGGTGCTCGCCCTGCTCGACGTCCCCACCGCCGGGCAGGCGCCGCGCACGCTGCGCATCGCCGCCGGCGAGGAACTGACGATCGAGTGCGGCAAGTCGAGGATCCACCTGCGCGCGGACGGCCGCATCGAGATCCGCGGCGAACACCTGGTGTCGCGTTCGCGCGGCCCGAACAAGGTGAAGGGCGGCTCGGTGCACCTCAACTGACGCCCGAGGCCGAGTCCGACAGCCATGCCCGCCCCCGGTCGCCCGCCCGTGATGCTCGACATCGTCGAGGAGCACTTCGACGAGCTCGACTTCCTGTGGGAGCAGCGCGAGGCGAACCTGTTCACGCCGGACTGGGACCTCGCCGATCTCGCCTGGCACGAAGAGCGGGCCGAGGCGCACCTCGACGGCCTGCGGCTGGCGCAACTGCACGGCATCGACCTCGCCGTCGCCCGCATCGCCGGCGGCGAGATGGGCGCGGCCATCGCTTCGACGCTGGTGCTGTGCGCCGACGCCTCGGAGCGGCACCTCGGACCCGTTCGCGCCGCGCTGCGAGCCGG
>JAEUHS010000036.1 GCA_016794035.1 Planctomycetota bacterium | reverse complement strand
GACGCGGAGATCGCCCGGTACCTCGGGGACCGGGAGGGGAGAGGTCTGCGCCTGCTGCTCGCCCGCCACGGTGGCCGGGTGCGTCAGGGGCTGAAGAAGCGGTTCCAGGACCAGATGAGCGACGCGGAGATCGACGACGCGCTGGCGACGGCGACGTTCCAGGCCTGGCGCCACGCCGAGCGCTACGACCCCGCCAAGGGGTCGTTGGGGGCCTGGTTCTTCGTGATCGCCAGCAATGCCGGTCGCGACCTGCTGCGGGACCGCGAGCGCTGGCATCGGAAGATCGAGCACGTCGATCCCGATCGGGTGGTGCGACCGGCGGAACTGATGCCGATGCCGCCGCCCGCGTTCGTCGCGGTCCTGCGGCAGTGCATCGCCGCGCTGCCGCGGTTGCAGCGCCACATCATCGAGGCCGACCTGCGCAGCGGCGAAGTGGCGGATGCGGCGGCGCTGGCCGCGGCGCTGCGCACCACCACGAATTCGGTCTACGTGTCGCGTTCGGCGGCACGCAAGGCCCTGAAGCAGGCACTGACCCGCCGGGGCTACGCACCCGGAACCGGAGCGAACCGATGACGACGGACGAGAGCGAAGAGCAGTTCTGGGCCGCGCTGCGACGAGCCGTGCGGGACGCCACCGGCCGGCCGACGGACGACGTCGACGCGAGCGTCGACGACGCCGCCGAGCTCGCAGCCGCCGAGCGCCTGCTCGCCGAGCTCGAGCCGTCGCCGCCCGCGCCGCTGTCCGACGCGCAGATCGAGACGATCGTGGACCACGCACTGGCCGCGATCGACGCCGACGCGCGCCCTGCGAGCGCGGACGTCGCGCCGGTGGGCCGGGCGCCGCGGCGCATCGGCCGGCTGCTGGCCGTGGCGGCCGCCCTGTGCACGACGCCGGCGTTCCTGGCGGCGGCGGCGGTCGTCACCGTCGCCGCGGTCGCGAGCGTGGTGCTGCGCAACACGACGCAGACCCTGCGCTTCCAGGACGCCGTGCGGCTCCTGGTCTCGGACGGGTCGCCGGACACCACCAAGAACCCGGCCCTGGGAACGGTCCACGCGGACCTGGTCTGGACGATCCAGGTCGTGCAACGGGTCGCGCTGGGCGATCCCGGCTCGAGCGACGCGGCGTTGCTGACGTCGGCGCAGGCCGTGTTGCAGCGCGTGCGCGCGGCGCTGGGCAGCGACGACCCGTTCGTGCTGCGGCCGATGCCCGACGACATGATCGCGCTGGTCGACCAGGTGGAGGATCGGGGCCTCGGTGCGGCGGCCCGGCAGCGAGCCCTGCAGCGGCTCGGTGACCTGATGGTCTACGGCGTCGGCGCGCTGAAGGACGTCGAGCGCACGCCGCAGTCGGGCCGGATCACGCGCCAGACGGCGGCCGTCTTGCGGCAGCTGGCCGGGTTCCTCGACTGACGGCTACCGCACGATCGGGCAGTAGACTTCCTCGACGTCGGGGGCGTTGAACTTCGCGGCGGTCCAATAGGGCACGTTCCAGGTCGCGGCACCCCTGCCGTCCTCGTTGAGCACGATTTCGATCGTCGTCGTCTGCGGGTTGCGTCGGTCGCCGTTGTCCACCGTGATGACCACCGTCTGTCCGGCCATGTTGGGGTTGGAGTAGGCGACCGTCGTGACGCTGCCCTGCGTCAGCACGTCCGGGCTGACGGTCAGTTCGGGCTGGTTCTGCGGGCCCTGTGCCACGGCGGGCGCGGCGAGCAACAGGGCGAATGCCGCGGCGGCGGCGGCGAGCTTGCGGGAGAGCATGGGGGCCTTTGGGTTGGCGTTGGCAGCCGCTGGCCGGCGGAGAGTCCGCGCAGCCGTCGGGTGGCGAAGTCAAACCCGCGCGTTGGCCCGAGGTCGGCCGCGCGCCGCGAGTGGTCTCGATCTGGGAGCCCGACGCTCATCTGGCCGGGTCCCGCGCAGCGGCCGCACGCGGTTCGCGCGGAGGCCGACCCGCTCCGGTGCATCGCACGGATCCCACCGGGCGTCCGCGACCCGGTTCCGCGTAGGCTTCCGCGCGATGGCATCGACCCTGTCCCTCTGTCTCGTGCTGGCCGCGATCGGTGGTGCCGCGCCGCCGGCGGCACCCTGGAACAACTCCGGCCATCGGATCGTGTCGCTGCTGGCGTGGAACCAGCTGAGCCCGCCGACGCGGGCGGACGTGGCCGCGCTGCTGCGCGCGCATCCGCGCTTCCAGGCGGACCTGCAGCCAGGCCTGCCGCCGGGCAGCGACGCGATGGCGGCGGCGCGCCATGCGTTCGCGTTGGCCGCCAACTGGCCGGACGCCGTGCGCAGCGTGACGCACCCGATGCACCGGGTCGCCAACCACCCGCGCTGGCACTATGTCGAGCTGCCGTTCGTGGTCGGCGAGGTTGGCGCGGCGCCGCCCGCGGCGGCGGCAGGCGAGCCGGGGCCCGGCAACATCCTCGAGGCGATCGACGCGAACCTCGCCGCGCTCGCCGATCGCGCGCTGCCGGCGCCGGACCGCGCGATCGCGCTGTGCTGGGTCGTGCACCTGATCGAGGACCTGCACCAGCCGCTGCACGCGTGCACGCTGCGCTCGGCGCAGTTCCCCGACGGCGACCAGGGCGGCACCCGGTTCGTGGTCACGCGCAGTGTCGTCGATGTCCGCAGTCAGACCAGCCTGCACGCGCTGTGGGACGGGCTGCTCGGCGACTACCAGTCGCAGGCGTGGGAAGGCTGTGTCGCGGCGGGCCTCGCGCTGCGGCCCGAACTGTCGCCCGCGAGTCTCGCCGAGGCCGTCGCCGTGCGAGATCCCGCGGCGTGGGCCGCCGAGAGCCACGACCTCGGCGTGCGCTGGGCCTACCTCGGCGGCGAGCTGCGCGGCGCCGTGGCGGACACCCCCGCGGCGGAGCGGGCACCGCCGTTGCCGGTCGGCTACCTGGCGGCAGCGGAGGCCGTCGCGATGCAGCGGGCTGCGCTCGCCGCCGCCCGGCTGGCCGACGCGCTGAACCGGATCTTCGACCCGAAGTAACCGTCGCGGCGCGCGGCTCGTCTTTGCTTTCTGCGGGCGGCCATGGATCATGCGGACCATGGGCGACGCCGACGCCATCGCGAAGACCCTGAAGGCCGAATGGGAGGCGCGGGCGCGCTCCGAGAACCGCGAGTTCTACGTCGCGTCGCATCCCGGGTGGAACACCGCCGAAGGCCGTGCCCACCAGGCGCGCAGCGACGCCACCAACTTCCTGGTGCATCTCGACCCCGAGGTCCTGCGCACGTCCGACCTGCTCGAGGTCGGCTGCGGTTCCGGGCGTCGGGTGCCGTACATCGCGCCGCGCGTGCAGTCCTACACGGGCATCGACATCTCGCGCACGATGGTCGAGGTCGCCCGCAGGGATTGCCACGAGATCGCCAACGCACGGTTCTTCGAGGCGAGCGGCACGGAGCTGCCCGAGGGCGCCAGGGATCGTCGGTACGACATCGCCCTGTCGGTCGCCGTGTTCATCCACAACCCGAAGCACGTCTGCGATTCGCTGGCACGTTCGGCGATGGCGCAGCTGCGCGTCGGCGGCGAGTTCCGCGTGCAACTGCGCGCTGATGCGGCCGATCCCGAAGGCATCACGCCGGGCTCGGACACGGCGACGATCGAGCGCGCGCAGGCCGTCGAGCGCACCGCGACGCCCGATCAGAAGGACCTGATCCTCGGCACGAACTACTACGGCCACCCGTTCGGCTACCACGAGGCGAAGACCTGGCTCGAGAGTCTCGGCGACGCGCAGGTCTATCGCATGGACCCGCTGTTCATCTACGGCTTCGTCAAGCGGCGCGCGTAGCCCGGGGTGCCGCTGGTACCGAGGTGAGCACGCCGGGCGTTGCGGCATCGCCTCGAGCTACGCCGTAAGGCTCGTCTGAGGGCGCGGCATGCACGCCGTGAAGGGCGGGTAGGGGTCCTCGGACCTGCGTGGCCAGGCGAGGGTTCGGGCTCGCGCCGCGGTGCAGCCCTGCCCAGTGGCCGCATCGAGACCCGACCGGTGGCCGACCACCTGCCAGATGAAGGTTTCGCGGCGCGTTGCCGCCCGAAACGGTGCCGGCCAAGATCGCGCGCCATGTCCGTCGCCCCGAGCACCGCTGCCAACAGCCGCCGCTGGCCCATGCTCGTCGTCGTGGCGACGCTGCTGGCCTACCTGCCGGCGCTGCGCGCGGGCTACGTCTGGGACGATGACTACTACGTGACGCAGAACCTGCTGCTGCGCGAGGTGAGCGGCCTGTGGCGCATCTGGGTACCCGGACAGACGCCGCAGTACTACCCGGTCGTGTTCCTCACGTTCTGGCTCGAGTACCAACTCTGGCAGCTCGAGCCGTTCGGGTACCACCTGACCAACGTGCTGCTGCACGCGGCGAACGCGCTGCTGCTCGCGCGGCTGGCGACGCGGCTCATGCTGCCGTGGCCGTGGGCGCTGGCGGCCGTGTTCGCGCTGCACCCGGTGCACGTCGAGTCGGTGGCGTGGATCACCGAACGCAAGAACGTGCTGTCGACGTTCGGCTACCTGCTGGCGGCGCTGGCGTGGTTTCGCTTCGACGCGTCCCGCGGCGACGGCGAGCCGCGGCCGTGGCGTCACTACCCGGCGGTCGTGCTGTGGTTCCTGTTCGCGCTGCTGGCGAAGACGGTGACATGCTCGCTGCCGGCGGCGCTGATCCTGCTGCACGTCTGGCGACGCGACCGCCTGGATGCGCGGCGGCTGCTGCCGCTGCTGCCGCTGTTCGCGCTCGGTGTCGTTCTCGCGCTGCACACCGCGCACCTCGAACGCACCCAGGTCGGCGCCGACGGTGCCGACTTCGCATGGACGTTCGTCGAGCGCACCTGGATCGCCGGCAACGCGCTCGCCTTCTACGCCGGCAAGCTGGTGTGGCCGTGGCCGCTGATCTTCTTCTACCCGCGCTGGCAGCTCGACATCGCCGACGTGTCCGGCTGGTGGCCGGTGGCGCTGTGCGCGCTGGTCGCGCTCGGCGCCCTGTTCGCCTTCGCGCGCGGTCGGCGCGGCCCGGCGGTGGCGCTGGCTTTCTTCGCCGGCAGCCTGTTCCCGGCCCTCGGCTACTTCAACGTCTACCCGATGCTCTATTCGTTCGTCGCCGACCACTTCCAGTACCTCGGCAGTCTCGGCGTGTTGGCGCTGCTGGTCGCGGCGTTCCGGCGCCTCGTGCAGCGCGTGCCGGGCGCGCGCTGGCTCGGCGGCGCGGTGCTCGTGGCGCTCGGCGCGCTGACGTTCCATCGCTGCTTCGCGTTCGCGGACGAGGAAACGCTCTGGCGCGACACGATCGCGCAGAACCCGAACGCGTGGATGGCGCAGAACAACCTCGCCTGCCTCGAGATGGACCGCGGCGAGCTCGGCGCCGCGCTGGTCCGGCTGCGGCAGGCGGCCGAGCTGGTCACCAGCAACAAGGAACGCGGTCGCATCGCCCGCAACATCGCCCGCGTGCTGTCGCGGCTCGGACGCTTCCAGGAGGAGTACGAGGTGCTCGATCGCGCGCAGCGCGAGGTCGGAGGCTGCGAGATGCGGCTGGCGCGCTCGCTCGAACGACTGGGTCGCGACGACGAAGCGCTGCCGTGGTACGAACGCGCA
>JAEUHS010000027.1 GCA_016794035.1 Planctomycetota bacterium | reverse complement strand
GAGGCGTTCACCGGTGGCGGCGTCGAGGTCGGGCAGCATGGCGGTCGGCAGCTGCAGCGGCAGCGTGTCCAGCACCGCCGGTGGCACGCCGACGGCGGCGGCGAGCGCGGCCAGGGCCGCCGCGGCCTCGCGGTCGGCGGTGGCGCTCGCCAGGGTCGCCCGTCGGGCCGCGGCGCGCGCGGCGGCGACGTCCCGGGCGTCGCCGGCACCGGCCGCGGCGCGCGCCTCGGCCAACGTCGACGCCTGCTCGCGCAGCGTCACCAGTTCGCGCGCCAGGGCCGCCAGCTGCCGCTGGTGCACGGCCGCGAACGCGCGTTCGACGACGTCGGCGCGGATCGTCTGCTCGGCGAGCGCGGTGTCGATGCGCGCGGCGGTGATCTCGCTGGCGGCGGCCTCGATGCGCCCGCCGCGCTGGCCGAACAGCTCGAGCGGGAACGAGAGCCCGATCGACGCCAGCCAGCGGATCGCGCCGCCGGGATTGCCGACCATGCCGGGGCCACCGGCGAGCCTCGGGTTCGGCCACTGGCCGGCGATCGCGTGCGCGGCCTCGGCCTGGGCCAGGCGCGCGCGCGCGGCCGAACGCTCCGGACGGTGGAACAGCGCGATCGCCTGCAGCGCCGGCAGGTCGAGGGCGGCGGGCGGCCAGGCGGCGGGGTCGTGGCCCAGGAACGCGCCGGCGAAGGCCGCGAGCGCCGGTTCGTCGAGGCGCCGTTGCGCATGGGTGCTCGGCAGCCGGTCGAGATCGATCGGCGCGGCCTCGTAGCTGGCACAGCCACCGATCGCCAGCGCCAGCGGCATGCTGACCAGGATCAGGTCGCGTCGGCTTCGCGCAGGCAACGGCATCGACGGCGGATGCTAGGGCCGCCGACTTGAAGCCAGGATGAAATCCTGCTCGCCGTGAGGCCGTCGTGTGTCGCGCCGGTCAGCGGGCCTCGACGCCGGCCCGGCTCGCCAGCGCACAGGCCTGCGAGACCATCGACCGCAGGTCGTCGCTGCCCGGCGGCGGCAGTCTGCCCGCCATGGCCGCGACCAGGTCGAAGCACAGGTTGCCGCAGTCCTTGCTGCCGCGCAGCTGCAGCGCCAGCGCCGCCGCCGTCGCTGCGACCTGGAAGTCGTCGCTCGGCTGCTCCGGCACCGCGGCCGGCGCGGCCACGCGATGTGCGAACTCGCGGCTGGTGTCGCCCTCGGGCGGCTTGTAGCGGATGCGCAGCGTCAGCAGCGTCGCGTCCGCGGTGCGCGGCGCATCGGCGCGACGCACGATCTCGTACAGCGCCGTCACGCAGTGTCCGGCGCCCAGTTCGCCGCCGTCCTTCTGGTCGTCGCGGAAGTCCTGCGCGGCGAGCGCGCGGTTGTCGTAGCCGAGCAGGCGATAGCTCTGCACCTGCCGCGGGTCGAACTCGACCTGCAGCTTCACGTCCTTGGCCACCGTCATCATGCTGGCGCCGAACTGTTCGACCAGCACGCGGCGCGCCGCCGCGAGGTCGTCGAGGTAGACGTAGACGCCGTTGCCCTTGTCGGCGAGGCGTTCGAGACGGTCGTCCTTCAGGTTGCCGGAGCCGAGCCCGAGCACGGTCAGGAAGATGTCGTCCTGCTTCTGGGCGGCGATGAACGCCTCCAGTTCGTCCGGCGAACGGATGCCGACGTTGAAGTCGCCATCGGTCGCCAGCAGCACGCGGTTGACACCGGCCGTGCGATGCGCGCGCGCGATCTCGTAGGCGCGCTGGATGCCGCCCTGGCCGTTGGTGCTGCCGCATCCGCGCAGCGCCTGCACCGCCTCGCGGATGCGTTCACGTTCGTCGCCGCGCGCCGACGCGAGCGGCACCTCGACGCCGGCAGCGTAGGTCACGATCGCGACGTGGTCCTGCGGGCGCAGCTGGTCGATCAGCAGGCCGAGCGCCTGCTGCAGCAGCGGCAGTTTCTGCGGCGTGTCCATCGAGCCGGACACGTCGACGAGGAACACGAGATTGCACGGCGGCACCTTGTCGGCCTCGATCGGGCGTGTCCGGATCGACAGCCGTACCAGTTCGTGGTCCGCGTTCCAGGCGCACCGCCCGACCTCGGCCGCGACTGTGAAGGCCTCGCGCGGGCCGGGCGCCGCGGCGCCGTAGCGCTGCGCGTTGACGAACTCCTCGATCCGCACCGCATCCGGCGGCGGCAGAGCGCCGTCGCGCAGCATCCGGCGCACGTTGGTGAACGACGCCGTGTCGACGTCGGCCGCGAACGTCGACAGCGACCTGTCGAGCGCGGCGAAGAACCCGCCCTCGGCCGTGCTGGCATAGCTCTCGGTTCCGACGCGGCGGCCGCCGAACCGTCCCCCGGCGCCGCCGCCGAGGCCGACCGCGGAGTTCCACTGGTTGCTGTCGAACGCGGACTCCTTGCTGGTGCCCTCGGGCACGACGTTGTCGACGGCCGAGGTCTCGGGCGCGCTCGCTGGCGGCGGCGGCTCGGTGGTCACCGGCGCGGCGGCGTGCCGGCCGCAGCCGTGCAGCAGCAGGCCGGCGACGAGCAGGACGGGGAGCGCGCGGGCGGAGCGGACCATGCGGCCAGCAACGGCCCGCGGCTGCTTGCGGTTCGCCCGGTTCGCGCGAACGAGGACTGATGACTTGCGTGTGCATTCGGCGGGCAGGCTGCCCAGGCGGCTCTTGCCTGCACCCGTTGCACCGGGACCAGCGATCCGCGAGCCCGGTCGGGACTTCTCAGGGCCCCGCGATCCGCTCCGCCCCCACTCAGCACACGAGCAGCAGGCGGGTGCTCGAAGCGAGCGCCGGCGACGACGCGCGGGCCGTATCCACCCGAGCCGCTGCACGGCGCTGCCACGATCCCTCGGTGGGAAATCTGCGAGAAATCGCGCCGCTCCGATGCACGTCAGGGCGCGCATCCCGAGCGCGCACACGCAAGACATCAGTTCTGCGCGAGGGCGAGCCGGGCCGATTCGAACATCGGCGCCCGCGCCCCGTGCGGCTATCCTCCGGCCCGGACTCGATGCACGAGAACAGCAAGCTGATCTTCGCGCGGCACGCGATGCCGCTGTTCGCGGCCGGAACGCGGGTGCTCGAGATCGGGCCGGACGGCGTTCCGAGCACCTACCAGGCGATGGTGCGCGCGCGGCTCGACGACCGTTCGCCGGCGGTCTGGGACACCGTCGACCTCGCGTCGCGGCCCGGCATGACGCACGCGGCGCGCAGCGAATACGAGTTCCCGATCGCCGACGGTGCCTACGACCTGGTGCTGTCGGGCCAGGTGCTGGAGCACGTGCGCAAGCCGTGGCGCTGGCTGCCGGAGCTGGCGCGCGTGTGCCGCCCCGGCGGCCACGTCGTCACGATCAGCCCGGTGACCTGGCCGTACCACGAGGCGCCGGTCGACTGCTGGCGCATCTATCCGGAAGGCATGCGCGCGTTGTGCGACGAGGCCGGTCTCGCGGTGGTGGAGTCGCGCTGGGAGTGCCTCGAGCCGCACGGTCTGTTGCCGCGCTGGCCGCGGCCGGTCAGCGACCACGCGCCCGGTGTGCTCTACAAGTTCGCACGCTGGCTGCACTGGCCGCTGGCGCGCAGCCACGACACGCTGACGATCGCGCGGAAACCCGGCTGACGATCGGCCCGGGCGAGTGCCTCGAAACGCGGCGCGGCAGCCGCTAGGGTGGCCCTGTGGTCAAGAAGCGTCGCACGGCCCGCCGCCCGTCGAGGGCTCGCGGTCCGTGGTGGGTCGACCTCGACACCGAAGCGCTGCTGGACGTGCGCCTGTGCGACCTCGACCTCGCGCTCGAGGGCTCCGTGCTCGGCGAGCGCGTCGACAGTCTGGTCGACGAACTGGACCGCAAGGGCCTGCGCTACCGGCCCTACGTGTGGCTGTCCGACGACTGGTTCACGCCCGAGGGCTCGTCGGGCTTCGCGGTGCCGTTCTACCTGGCGCAGCCGCGGTTGGTCCGGCTCGAGCACAGCGAGATGTTCGAGGCCGAGGGCAGCACCAGGGTGCAGTGCGTGCGGCTGCTGCGGCACGAGACGGCGCACGCCGTCGGCAACGAGCGCCTCGACGTGTTCCCGGTCTGGAGATGTGGTTCGAGAACCTGCCCGACCGCAGCCAGGCGATCGCCACCTCGCGCGTCAAGTGGGACGTCGAGCACGCCCAGCGCCTCGGCATCCGCACCGGCCCGGCGCGCGACCTGACCGACGAGCAGAAGAAGCACATCCAGAACATCGCCAGGCGCTCCTACAAGGCGCTGCACCTGTCCGGCTACGCGCGCATGGACCTGCGCATGGACACGGACGGCAACGTCTACGTGATCGAGGCGAACGTGAACGCCGACCTGACCGCGAACGAGGACTTCGCCGAGGCGGCCGAGGCCGCGGGCCTCGACTACGGCCAGCTGCTGCAGCGCATCCTCAACGTCGGCATCGGCTACAAGTCGCTCTGGAAGGTCGAGTAGGCGCCGGTGGTGGCGCGGCCGTACTGCCGAGGGGAAGGCGGCGAACAAGTCGCCCAATCGTGGCGACCGGGCTCTATGCTCCGCGCCGTCCCGCCCCTGCCCTGCATGTCCCCACGCGGGTCGGCTCGACCGACGCCGCGCCGAGGAGTCCAGATCCCGTGAACGTCGCGCTCCGCCTCGCCGGTCGTCTCGCTGTCGTGCTGTCCGGTGCCGCGGCCGCCAGCGCCCAGGGTTTCAACTTCCCCGACTTCGCCAGCGTCGCCGGCCTCACGCTCAACGGCTCGGCGGCGCAGGTCGGCACGGCCCTGCGGGTGACCAACAACGGCGCGGCGCAGACGGGCAGCGCGTGGTACACGACGCCGGTGCCGGTCGCGGAGGGCTTCGAGACGCAGTTCCAGTTCGTGATGACCCCGTCGCCCGAAGGGCTGGCGTTCGTGATCCAGGGTTCGGCCGCGGGCCCGGCGGCGATCGGCGGCGGGCTGTGGGGCATCGGCTACGGCTTCGGTGGATCGTCGAGCCCGATCCCCAACAGCATCGCGATCGAGATCGACGCCATGCAGGACGGCTTCCTGAACGACACCAGCGCCAACGAGGTCAGCGTGCACACGGTCGGCGCGCTCGGCAACAGTGAGAACGAGAGCGTGTCGATCGCGCGCGTCACGCCGGCCGTGGATCTCAGCAACAACGCCGTGCACACGATGCGGGTCACCTACGAGCCGGGCATGCTGCGGATCTACGTCGACAACCTGACGACGCCGCTGCTGACGACGGCGTACACGTTCGAAGGCGGCGGCACGCAGCTGACCGGCGGTTCGACCGGCGGGCTCGGCCTCGCCGGCATCGAGGCGTGGGTCGGCTTCACCTCGGCGACCGCGGCGGGCGTCATCAACCAGAACGCCGAGATCCGCTCGTGGAGCTGGACCTCGTTCATGCGGCCGGACGACTGCTACACCGGCAACGTGCACCTCGGCACCGGCGGGCCCTACGACCTGCTGACGGTCGACGGCGGCAACGGCGGCTTCTTCCGCATCGCGCGCCTTGCGGTCGCGGACCCGTTCACGCTGGCGGTCGCGCCGGCACCGGGCCAGGTCTCGGCGCCGTTCCTGCTGCTGGCGACGCTCGGCATCGCCGACGCGACGACGGTCACGCCGACGCCGCTGGGGGAGGCCTGTTTTCCGCTGGTGTCGGTCGTCGACCTCGGCGGCGCCGCGGCGCCGTACTCCCTGGTCGTGCCGGCGGGCGTCTTCCTGCCGATGGAGCTGACGTTGCAGGCGGTGATGGCGACGGATCCCGGTGACCCGAACGTGATCGAGCTGACCAACGCGATCGGGCTGCAGTTCGCGCTGGCGCCGTCGCCGTCGATCACCGCCGTCAGCCCGAACTCGGCGGTCGTCGGCGGCACCATCACGGTGACCGGGGACAACTTCTCGCTGTTCGCGACGCTGGCCCTCAACTCGGTGCCGGTCGCGCCGCTGTCGGTGGCGAAGAAGACGATCACCTTCGCGATGCCGCCGGGCGTGCCCTGCGGCGCCGTGTTGACGGTGCGCAACCCCGACGGCGCGGCCGCGACGATCGGCTTCAACCCGACCCCGATCGTCACCAGTCAGGTGAACACGTCCGGTCCCGTGTCCGGCGGCACCAGCTACATCGTGTTCGGCCAGGGCTTCGCGCTCGGCACCACGGTGACCATCGGCGGCAATCCGGCGACCGTCACCACCGCGTCCGGCACGCTGGTCGTCATCCTGACGCCGCCCGGCACCGCCGGCCCGGCGCAGGTCGTGCTGACCACACCGGGTGGCTGCTCGGTCACCTCCACCTTCACCTACCTGTAGCCCCTCGATCCGCGCGTCCCGCGCCCGGCAGGCATCCAAGTGAATCGATCGCACTCCTTCGCCGCGTCCGCGGCGCTCGTCGCGGCGGTGTTCGCGACCTCCGAGATCCGGGCCCAGTCGACGCTGGACTTCGACGGCCAGACCACGCTGGTGCGACCGCTCGGCGCCACGATCACGGCCAACGTCACCGCCGAGGTCGGTCAGCCGGTCGCGCTGATGCTCGACAGCGGCCCGGGTCCCACCAACGTGCTGGGGCTCAGCGTGCCGCTGGACCTCGGCCCTGGGTTCGCCATGGCGGTGATCGGCACGGTGCCGCCCGGCGGCACGCTCAGCGTGTCGTTCGACCTGCCGGCCGCCGAGTCGTTTCACGCCGTGACGACCTGGTTCGCCGCCGTGTCGCTCGACTCGGTGGCGCCGCAGGGTCTCGCCGTCTCCAACGGCGTCGCGCTGACCATGGTGGCCCGCCCGCAGCTGGCCGGCAATGCGCTGCCGACGTTCCCGTTCTTCCAGCACGTCGCGGCGATCAACCGGCAGTCGCCGGTGTCGATGGCGATCGACCCGCGCTTCACCTACGTCGTCGGCAAGACCGCCGACGTCTACGTCGTCGCCGCGAAGACGGCGAGCCAATGGGACCTCAACCCGGCGCTGGTCGACGTGCGCGGCGCGGCGCAGCCGGTGTCGTTCCCGGCCGGCGCGACGACGATCCAGCAGAACACGTTCCTGCTCGACGCGGGCACCCTGCCGGGTCCCAGCGAGCTGCCGGCGTCCGGCGACGCGCGCATCGGCGTCGGCTACGACGTCGTCGTCGACTTCGGCCAGGACGGCCAGTTCGACCCCGGCGTCGATCTGATCGACGGCTACGGCGACGAGGCCGGCTTCTACGTGGTGCGCAACCTGACCCTGGGCGGCATCAAGACCAACACCACGCGCGGCCCCTACGCGGTCACGCAGATCAACTACAGCGGCGGCAGTTTCCTCGGCCAGCGTACCTACTACCCGACCAACATCGCGTCGCTCGGCATGCTGCCGCTGGTCGTGGTCAGCCACGGCAACGGCCACGACTACACCTGGTACGACCACATCGGCTACCACCTGGCGTCGTTCGGGTACGTGGTCATGAGCCACCAGAACAACACCGTGCCCGGCAGCCACACGGCGGCGACGTCGACGCTGCAGAACACCGACTTCCTGCTCGGCAACCTGCCGGTGATCGGCGGCGGCGTGCTGAACGGGCACGTCGACGGCCACAGGATCACCTGGATCGGCCACAGCCGCGGCGCCGACGGCGTCGCGCGCGCCTACGACCAGCTGTTCAACAGCACGGTCACGCCGGCGCAGTTCTCGATCGCCGACATCCGGCTCGTCTGCAGCATGGCGCCGGTCGACTTCGGCGGCTGGAACGGGACCAGCCCGGTGCTCGGCGGCATCGGCAACGGCTCGCACCCGCACGACGCGAACTTCAGTCTGCTGGTCGCGCAGGCCGACTCCGACGTGCACGGCTGCGTCAGCGATCCGGCGGTGTACTGGTACGCGCTGCACGAGCGCGCCACCGACAAGCGTCAGTCGATGGCGATGTACGGCGTCGGCCACGGCGACCTGCACGACGGCACCGGCGGCGCGTTCGCGTCGGGGCCCAACCTGATCGGTCGGGCGACGACGCACGAGATCATGCGCGGCTACCTGCTGGCGCTGGTCTCGCACCACATCGCCGGCGACGTCCCGTCGCGCGACTTCCTGTGGCGCCAGTACGAGTCGTTCCGCGCCGTCGGCGCGCCGACCTCGGCCGGCGTCGTGGTCAACATGACGCTGAAGGACGGCGCCGCCTCCGGCCACTACGTCATCGACGACTTCCAGAACCAGTCGTTCGCCAGCCCGAACCTCGCCACCTCGGGTGCGAGCGTGACGATCGGCGTGCAGGCGTTCGTCGAAGGCCGCGCCGAGGACGCCGACAACGACTTCACGGGCTCGTTGAACGACCCGTTCAACGGCTTCACCTACGACGACTTCAGCGGCACCTCGCCGAACCGGAGCGACAGCTTCGCCTGCGTGTTCGGTTTCGACGGCGCCGCCAACTACGAACTGGTCTACGACCTGTCGACCGCGAGCGGCCGGCCGAACCTGCGCGACTACGCGTTCCTGACCTTCCGCGCGGCGCAGGGGTCGCGGCACCCGCTGACGACCGCCGTGCTGGGCGACCTGACGTTCTCGGTCGCGCTCGAGGACGAGGCTGGCAACCTGGGCTCGATCAACGTCGGCGCCTACGGCGGCGGCATCGAGGAGCCGTACCAGCGCAACTCGGCGCCGACGTGCGGCGTCGGGCTCGGCTGGAACAGCGAATACGAGGTCGTGCGCATCCGCCTGACCGACTTCCAGAACAACGGCACCGGCGTCGACCTGTCCAGCGTGCGCAAGATCCGGTTCCGCTTCGGGCCCGCGCACGGCTCCGCCCAGGGTCGCATCGCGCTCGACGACATCGAGCTGGTCCGCAACTGATCGAGATCCCACGATGAACTCCACCCCGTCGTCCCGCGGCCGCCTCGCGAGCCGCCGTTCCCGCGCGCTGGCGATCGCGTCGCTGGTCGGTGCCAGTGCGATCGTCGTCGCGATCGCGCTCTCGCGCCCGCGCGCCGTCGACCCGGCGGCCGCCGCCGCGCCGCGGGTGCCGCCGGTGCGCCAGCTCGAACTCGTACACGCGGAGCCGTTCCGCACCGAGCGGCCGTTCCGGCACGTGTGGCGGCAGGAGCAGCCGCTGGTCGACCGCGGCTGGCTCCTGGTGCTCGCCGGCGATCCGGCGCAGATGGTGCCGCGCCAGACCAAGGAGCCGGTGCTGTTCGTCGGTGCGCAGACCGCCGACCGCGTCAACACCGGCCAGGACTCGGGCCGCATCGTCGCGATCGTGCCCGGCGAGTTCCGGCTCGAGGACGCGCCGATCTTCTACGGCCAGGCCAACCTGCCCGAGGAACTGCAGCAGCGGCACATCGACGCCGAACTGGCGGCGGCGCGGGCCGCCGGCGCCCAGGCGCCGACGGCCGAGGCGATCGCCAAGGCGACCGCCGGTGTCGGCCAGGGCCGGACCTTCGCCACCGACTACCAGCTGCGCCGGCGCGCGATCGATCTGGTCGAGCAGTACTCGCCCGGCGAGAAGGACCTGATCGCCGGCTGGCGGGTGCCGCTGGTGAAGTGACGGCGGGCCCGGCGTCGCCGCGGCCATGACCGACGCCGACGTGCCGGGGCTCAGCGGCCCGGCTGCAGCTGTTCCAGCAGCGAACGCGTGGCCGCGTCTCCCGGCTGCAGCCGCAGCACCGCCTGCAGCGCGGCCCGGGCGCCGGCGCGGTCGCCGGTCTCCAGGCACAGCTGCGCCAGGTTCTGCTGCGCCCCGACGTCGTTCGGTCGCCCGGCGGCGATCGGGCGCCAGAACGTGAGCGCTGCCTGGGCGCCGCGCTCGCGACGCAGCAACAGCAGCAGGTTGTCGGCGAACAGGGGCTGATCCGGAGCAAGCTCCACGGCGCGGCGCAGCGCGGCCTCGGCTTCACCCATGCGCGACTGCTCTGCCAGGATCATGCCGAGCAGGTTGTGGGCTTCGGCGTCACCGGGCCGGCGCTGCACGAGCTCTCCGAGGATCCGTTGCGCCTCGGCCCGCCGTGGTGCTGCGTCGGCGCGCGCGGGGGTGCCGGGCGGCGCGTAGATGCCCATCAGGGCCTTCGCCAGCAGCACGGTCGCCAGCCGGTGGTCGGGACGATCGGCGCGCAACACGCGCAGCCGCGCGATGGCTTCGTCCTCGCGGCCGCGCTCCAGCAGCGAGGTCGCATAGCTGGCCTCGGCGCCGGTCAGCATGGTCTCGCTCTGCGCCGCGCGGTCGAACAGTCGGTCGGAGTCAGCGACTTTGCCGAGGTGCCGCAGCAGCACCGCCTGATTGGCCAGGATCGTGCCCGCGACCAGGCTGCCGTTGGTCAGTTCGTTGTGGTCGTAGCTGTAGGCCCACAACACCGCGTCGTTGGCGTAGACGTCGGCATGGGCCCGCGTCGTCGGGACGGCGAGCGCGACGACGGCGCCGATCAGCACGCCGCCGGCGATCGCCTGCGCGCGGGACGTCGCGAAGCCACGGCCGATCGCCGCTGTCGCGGCCAGTCCGACCGGCACCAGCACGGCGAGCATCGGCAGGTAGACGCGCCGTTCCGCGACCGGCTCGGTCACGATCGGCAGCACACTCGACGTCGGCGCCAGCAGCAGGAAGAACAGGGCGCCGAGCCAGCCCCACGCGGGCCGGCGGCGCCAGAGCCAGATCGTCGCCGCGATCGCGAGCAGCACCATCGATCCCGGCAGCACGCTCGGCCCCAACGTGCGGACGACCGGCCAGTCGTAGACGGGCAGCAGCGGCGATGGCCACAGCGCGAGCCGGGCGTAGTGGCAGACCACCGGCGCCTGCGTCAGCAGCCATTCGAACGGCGACACCCGGACGATCGCGTCGAAGCCGACGGTGCGGTTGGGCGGCGCGAGCACGACACAGGCGAGCAGCACGAGCCAGGTCGCCGCCAGGCCGGCGTGGAACCGCCAGCGGGAGCGCAGCGCGGCGAACGAGGGCGCCAGGTAGGCGCGCTCGAACAGCACGACGAGCAACGGCGCGGCGACGAACTCCTCCTTGCAGCCCATGCCGAGCGCGACCGCGGCGATCGCCACGGCGTGCCAGGCGCCGGGTCGGGTCGCGCTGCCGGCGCGCAGCGTCGCCAGCAGCGCGGTCAGCAACGCCGTGGCCATCAGCAGCATCGAGCGCTGCGTCACGTAGGCGACGGCGTCGACCGTCAGCGGATGGCAGGCGAACAGCATCGCCAGCCCGGTGGCGATCCAGGTCGCGCGACGTTCGCCGTGGATTCCTGCCAGGTTCGGCGCCAGCAGCGTCCGGCGCACGACCGCTGCGAGCAGCACGGCGTTGAGCGCGTGCAGCAGCAGGTTGACGACCCGGTGGCCGGCCGCCGTGTCGATGCCGAAAGCGCCCGACAGCGCGAAGCTCGCGCAGGCGACGGGGCGCCCCGACAGCGGCGAATGGCTGCCGCCGAACGCGGCGGCGAACCAGTCGCCGGCCTGCAGCGCGGTGTTCTGCGCGATCGCGGCGTGGTCGTCGTGCACGTAGTCGCCGCCGAGGCTGCCGCCGTAGGCCAGCAGCGCCGCGGCGACCGGCAGCGACCACGACCACGAGCCCGACCAGCCGCGGCCGGACCCCGTCGTCGCCGCCGGCGATTCGCGAGTTGGTCGAGCCGTCATCGCCGCGAGACCTTACCGCCGCGCCCCGCGAACGCACGCCGGCATCAGCCGAGTCGCGCCACCAGGTCCGCGAGCGTCGCAGCCATCGGTTCGGCGCGCGCCGGGCGCGCCAGCAGGGCCGCGAGCGCCGGCGGCACCGGCACGCTGCGGCCGACCAGGGGCTCGACGACGGTGTCGAACTTCGCCGGATGGGCGGTCGCGGCGACGAGGCAGGGTCCGGTCTCGCCGCGCGCGCGCAGCCGCTCCAGCACCGCGAGGCCGCAGGCCGTGTGCGGACAGACGACGGTGCCGCGGTCGCGCAGGGTCGCGGTGATCGTGCGGCGGATCGTGTCGTCGTCGACCCAGTCGGCGGTGACGGCGCTGGCCGGATCCGCGCAGCGGTCGCGCAGACGTTCGAGGTTGCTCGGCGCGCCGACGTCCATCGCGTTCGCCAGCGTGGCCAGGCTCGCCTTCGGCTCGTAGCGGCCGGTGCGCAGGAAGTCGGGCAGCACGCGGTTGCCGTTGGTCGCCAGCACGATCCTGCCGATCGGCAGGCCGGCCTCGCGCGCGAGCAGGCAGGCGAAGCCGTTGCCGAGGTTGCCGGTCGGCACGACAAAGTGGACCGCGCCCTTGCCGGCGGCCCTGGCATCGAGCGCCGCGTGCACGTAGTAGGCCATCTGCGGCAGCAGCCGGCCGAGGCTGATGCTGTTGGCGGAGACCAGGCCGTGCTTGCCGGTCAGTGCGTGGTCGGCGAACGCCGCCTTGACGAGCCGCTGGCAGTCGTCGAACGTGCCGGCGACGCGCAGCGTGGTGACGTTGTCGCCGAACGCCCCGAGCTGGTGTGCCTGACGCGGCGACACGCGACCGTCGGGGTAGAGCACGACGACGCGGAAGCCGGGCCGCCGCCAGAACGCGGCCGCGACCGCCGCGCCGGTGTCGCCCGACGTCGCCACCAGCACCGTCGCCTGCTTCCCGCGCGGCACGAGGCGCACCAGGCACGCGGCGAGGAAGCGCGCGCCGAAGTCCTTGAACGCGGCGGTCGGGCCGTGGAACAGCTCGAGCAGGCCGGTGTCGTCGTCGAACCAGGTCGTCGGCGCCGGGAACGTGAAGCTCTCGCGCACGCAGTCGTCGAGTTGCAGCGCGAGCGCGTCGCCGGCGAAGTACGGTCGCAGCGCCGCGGCCGCGCGCGCCGGCAGGTCGTCGCCCCACGGGCCGGGCTGCGGCGGCAGCCGCGGCGGCATGTAGAGCCCGCCGTCGGTCGCCTGGCCGCGCGCGATCGCGACCGACAGCGGCACCGCCTCGCCGCCGCGCGTGCTCTGCACCATCATGGCAGCACCGCCGCGGCGGGACCGTTCACCGGGCTGACCAGCGCCGAGCTCGGCAGGCCCGCCTGCGCGAACGCCTGCTGCATCGCCCGCGTGCCCTGCGCCGCCGCGGCCGCGGATTCGAACCAGCCGAACACGCTCGGTCCGCCGCCGGCGATGCTGGCGCCCAGGGCGCCGCTGTCGAGCGCCGCCTGCTTGACGCCGGCGAAGCCGGGGATCAACGGCGCGCGGCGCGGTTCGACCAGCACGTCGCGCAGGCCGCGGCGCAGCAGCTGCGGATCGCCGTGGAAGCAGCCGGCGAGCACCAGCGCCAGGCCTTCGCTCTGGGTCACGAACTCGTGCAGCTCGTAGCTGCCGGCGAGCGCGGCGCGCGAGGTGCGCGTCTCGAGCGCGAAGTGGGGGCGCACCAGCCCGATGTGCAGCCAGTCGGGCACGGCGACGCGCACCGGCGCGCCTGCGCGGGTGGCGATCACGAGGCCGCCGAGCAACGCCGGGCCGGTGTTGTCGCCGTGCGCCGCACCGCTGGCCGCGGCCTCGCCCTGCATCGTCGCCGCATACAGCGTCGCGGTGTCGAGCGGGGTCGCGAGCAGTGCGTTCGCGGCGACCACGGCGGCGACCGCGGACGCGGCCGAACCGCCCATGCCGGAGCCGAGCGCGATGCCCTTGTCGATGCTGACGTCGAAGCCGCGCCCCTTCGGTGCGTGCGGCAGCAGCGCCAGCAGCGCGCGGCCGGCGGTGTTGCGTTCGGCGTCGAGCGGCAGTGCCGTCTCGGTGCCGTGGATCGCGACGATGCGCACGGTGCCGAGTTCGTTCCAGCGCACCGTGACGCGGTCGCCGGGACCGGCGAGCGAGTGGCCCAGCACATCGAACCCGACCGCGCAGTTGGCGACCGTGCCGGGCGCGAACGCCGTGGCCTCGGTGCGCGCGCTCACAGCCGTGCTCCCAGCTGGGTCGCCACGCGCAGCAGGTCGGCGAACACGCCCATCGCGGTCACCTCGGGACCCGCACCCGGACCCTGCACGATCAGCGGGTTGTCGCGGTAGCGCTGGGTCGTGAACTGCACGACGTTGTCGGTCGGTCGGATCAGCGTCAGCGCGTGCCCCACGGGCAGCGTGGTCAGACCGACGGTCGCCTTGCCGCCGGCTTCGAGCCGGGCCGTGTAACGCAGCGCACCGCCGCCGGCGCGCGCCGCGGCGAGCTTCTGCGCCATCGGCGCATCCAGTTCGGTCAGCCGGGCCAGGAACTCCTCGCGCGGCACCGCGCGCAGCGCCTCGGGCACCAGCGATTCGAGCTGCACCTGTTCGAGCAGCAGCTCCTGGCCGTTCTCGCGGCCGAGGATCACCAGCTTGCGGGCGACGTCGAGGCCCGACAGGTCGTCGCGCGGGTCGGGTTCGGTGAAGCCGAGTTCCATCGCGCGCTGCACCAGTTGCGAGAACGGCCGCGCGCCGTCGAAGTGGTGGAACAGGAACGCCAGCGTGCCCGACAGGATGCCCTCGATCGCCAGCACCTGGTCGCCGGTGTCGAGCAGGTCGCGCAGCGTGGTGATGATCGGCAGGCCGGCGCCGACGGTCGCCTCGTAGCGGAACGACGCGTGGTGCCGCTGCACCGCGCGGTAGCGCTCGATCGGGCCCGAACCGGCCTGCTTGTTCGGCGTGATCACGTGCATGCCGCGCGCCAGCCAACGGTCGTAGTGGTCGGCGACCGCGTCGCTGGCGCTGCAGTCGACGATCGCCGCGTGCGGCAGGTGTTCGGCGTGCACGTGGGCGGCGAACGCCTCCAGATCCGTGGCCCGGTCGAGTGCCGGCTCGGCGCCCGGCGGCAGCAGCGTGTCCAGCAGCTGCATGCGGCGCGACCCCGCGATCGCGCGCACGCGCAGGTCGAGGTCGTGTTCGCGCAGCAGGCGTTCGCGCGCGGCCTGGACCTGGGCCAGGAACGCCTTGCCGACGTGGCCGTGGCCGACCAGTCCGATCGAGATCGTCTGCGGCGACAGGTAGAAGCCGGCGTGCACGGCGCGCAGCGCGCGGCCCGCATCGGTCGCGTCGATCGCCACCGAGATGTTGCGTTCGGAGGCGCCCTGCGCGATCAGCCGCACGTTGACGTTCGCGCGCGCCAGCGCCGAGAACAGGCGTGACGCGGTGCCCGGCCGACCCGCCATGCCGTCGCCGACCACGGCCAGCGCCGCGATGCCGCGCACGACGGTGACGTTGGAGATCTGGCGGTTCGCGAGTTCGCGGCCGAACTCCTCCAGCAGCGCGTGGCGCGCGGCCTCGGCGTCGGGCTCGCGGATCACGCAGCAGATCGAGTGCTCCGAGCTGCCCTGCGAGATCATCACCACCGACACGCGCGCCTGCTTCAGCGCCGCGAACGCGCGCTCGGCGGTGCCGGGCACGCCGATCATGCCGGCGCCCTCGAGGTCGAGGATCGCGAGACCCTGGAAGGTCGTCACGCCCTTGACCGGCTGCGTCAGGTCGGCGTCGGCGGCGATGCGGGTGCCGGGATGCTCGGGGCGGAACGTGTTGCGGGCGACGATCGGGATGCCGCGCTCGATCGCCGGCGCCATCGTCTGCGGATGCAGCACCTTGGCGCCGAAGTAGGCCAGTTCGCAGGCCTCGGCGTAGGACAGCCGCGGGATGTGCACCGCCTCGGGCACGATGCGCGGGTCGGCCGACAGCACGCCGTCGACGTCGCTCCAGACGTGCAGTTCGCGGGCAGAGAACAGCGCCGCGAAGATCGCCGCCGAGTAGTCGCTGCCGTTGCGACCGAGCGTCGTGATGCGGCCGTCGCGCGTGCGGGCGACGAAGCCGGTGACGATCGTGCGCGCCGGCATCGAGGACAGGTGCGCCGCGCACAGCTGCTGCGAACGGTCCCACGACACGACGGCGCCGAGGTCGGTCTTGTCGACGACCAGCACCTCACGCGCGTCGAGCCAGGTGCTCGGCGCGCCGTGCGCGCGCAGTGCGGCATCGACCAGCGTCGACGACCAGATCTCGCCGAGTCCGGACACCAGGTCCATCAGGTCGGTCGACACGGCGCCGACCATCGCCTGCGCGCGCAGCAGATCGTGCACCGAGGCGAAGCTGGCGCGCAGGTGGGTGACCACCGGTTCGGCGCGGCTGCCCAGCAGCGTGGCGGCGGCGTCGACGTGGCGCCGTTCGAGGTGCACGATGCCCGCCGCCCAGCCGTCGTCGCGCGCCGCGGCCTGCTGCACGACGGCGATCAGCGCGTCGGTGACGCCCTGCATCGCCGAGATCACGACGACCTGTCGTTCCGAACGGGACAGCAGGATGTCGACGACGCGAGCGATGCGTTCTGCATTGGCGACGCTGCTGCCGCCGAACTTGTGGGCAATCACGCCGGCAGTCTTACCGGCGCGTGCCTCGACGCTCCAGTTCGAGCGCGTGCCAGGTCGTGATCGCCTTCGAACCGGCGTGCCGGTCGAGGTGTGCGTCCCAGACCGCGAACGCGAACAGCACCGGCGTCGCCGCCGCGAGGTCGACCTCGTTGCTGCTGCGCGCGTGCAGCGAGCGGCGGAACGTCGCCGTCCAGCGGCCGTCGCGCCACTCGGTCGCGACCGCCAGCGGCAGGCCGGAGCCGGTCTCCCGGGCGGCGGACGCGACGCCGCGGAACGCCAGCGACTCGCCGCGCGGCCGCGGCCGGGTGCCGCCGAGCGGCACGTCGAGGCCCTCGTGCGTGCGGCCGAGCAGATCGGCCATGCCGGCGAGGACCTTCGGGTCGTAGGCGTGCCAGCGCCAGACGTTGACCGGCTGCTCGGCGCTGCCCATCGCGAACAGCGGCGGGTCGAGCGTCGGCGCGAACTGGATCGCGACCCCGTCGCTGATGGTCGAGGTCGGCACGGCGGTGTCGTCGCGGCTCGCATCGGCCCACTGCAGGCGCAGCGCGATGTCGGTGCCGTCGTGCGCGGCGGTCAGCCACAGCTCCGAGCAGGCCTCGGGGCGCCACCACAGCGGCGCCAGCGGCAGCCGCACGGTGTCGAGGCGCGCCCAGGCGGCCGCGTCGTCGTCGGCCGGCAGCGAACCGGTCTGCTGCACGCGCACGGTGCGGCGCCACTGGGTGTGGTGCGCGCTCGCGTCTTCGGCGATCAGGCTCTGCAGGTAGCCGACCAGGGCCTCGGTCTCGGCGACCGACAGGCGGGTCGGCGGCATGTGCGCGCCCGGCATGCCGGCGCGCACGCGGCTGGCGAGGTCGCGGTAGGTCGCGTCGCCGCGCAGGTAGCCGGCCGTGAAGTCGCGCGGCCACAGCCAGGTGCCGTCGGTCGGCCAGTCGGCGCTGGCGGGCAGGCCGCGGCCGTCGGTGCCGTGGCAGCCGCTGCAGTGCTGGCGGTAGAGCCGTTCGCCTTCGGCGAGGTTGTCGGCGTTGGGCGGCACCGGCGTGCCGACGTCGATCGGGTCGCCCGGCGCGAGTTCCTGTTCGGCCGCGGCGATCGCCTCGGTCTCGGTGATCGGCCGGTTGGTCGCCAGCGCCGTGCGGCGGATCGAGTCGGCGCGGCCGTGCACCGCGAGCCGCCGCACCTCGGCCGCCAGCGCGCGCAGGTCGGCGTCGGGCAGCCAGCCCCACGACATCATCGTCGAGCCGGGCATGCCGCGCCGCAGCGTCGCGACCAGGTCGTCGTCGCTCGGCATGCCGTTGTCGGTGCTGACCAGCTTGAACAGGCCGAGGCGGAACGCGTTCGGGCGCGGTCGCAGCAGCTGCGACACCACCGTGTCGCCGCTGCCATCGGCGCCGTGGCAGACGGCACAGTGGCGGGCGTAGAGCGCGGCACCGCTGCCGGCGGCGGCGGCGGCCGTGGACGGCGGCGGCGAGGTGGCGCAGGTGGCGACGGTGAGAGCGGTGGCGATCGGCCAGACCAGGCGCACCAGCGGGGTGAGGTCCATGGCCTGAGGCTAGGGCGCAACGTGCGGTCAGGCGGTGCGGACAGGGGCCCGTTCGGTCGGGGCACTGTGCGCATGCCGCCCGCCGGCGAACGCGGCGAGCCGCTACGCGGTCGCGTCGTCGCCGTGCGGCGGCGCGACCTGCAGTTCGGCGAGCAGCGGCAGGTGGTCGGACGCCACGCGGGTGAGCCGCGTGCGTACGCGGTCGAGCCGCACGACCTGCACGTCGCCGCGCACGCGCAGGGAATCGAGCGCGCGCACCGGTGCCCAGGCCGGGAACGTGCGCAGCGGCCGCGATGGCCCACGGAAGCCGGCCGGCTCGAGCACCTTCTTGCCGAGCGTGCCCCAGACGTCGTTGAAGTCGCCGGCGACGATCGTCGGCGTGCGGTGCTGGATGTGCTGCACCGTGTGGTTGGCGAGGAAGCGGCGCAGCTGCTCGAGGCGCTCGCGTTCGCCGAGGCCGAGGTGCAGGTTGAACACGTGCAGCGTGCGCGTGTGGCCGGCGGCCACCGGCAGCCGCAGTTCGGCGTGCAGCACGCTGCGCGACTTGCGGCCGGAGAGGGTGAGGTCGATGTTCTCGCTGGTCGCGATCGCGTGGCGGCTGAGGATCGCGTTGCCGTACTCGCCGCGCCGCGGCCCGAAGCGCACGTTGACCACGTAGCTGCGGTGCGGGAGGCCGAGCGCATCGCCGAGCACGTCGACCTGGCGCGTGCCGTGGCCGCCGTACCAGCGACCGTTCTGTGCCACCTCCTGCAGCAGCACGACGTCGGCGTCCAGGGCGGCCAGCACCGCGGCCGTGCGCGCCGGGTCGTGGCGCCGGTCGAGCCCGCCGGTGCACTTGTGCACGTTCCAGGACGCGACGCGCACGGTCAGTGGCAACAGCTCTCTCCTTGCAGGGCGAGCACGCCGCGCCAGACCAGGATCGCCGCCGCCGACAGCATCGCCGCACGTTGTACCCACTGCATCGTGCGCGGGCCGAAGCGGCGCGCGAGCCGGCCGGCCTGCGACTGCGCGAACCACAGCAGCGGCAGCGAGCCGAGCGCGAAGCCGACCATCACGCCGCCGCCGTCGATGCCGGTGCCGGCGACCGCCGCGCCGGCGCAGGCAGACCACAGCAGGCCGCACGGCAGCAGGGGGGTGCCGAGACCGAGCGCGAGGGCGCGCCAGAACGGCGGCCACGCGCGCGCGCGGCCGAGCAGTCGCTGCGTGACGGCGCCGAGGCCGGGGATGCGCAGCGCGCCGCGCTCGCCGACCAGCACCATCAGCAGCAGGCCCGCGGCGAGCACGAACGACACCCACGCGGTCGGCGTGCCGAGTTCGCGGCTGCCGACGGCGGCACCGGCGGCGCCGAGGCCTACGCCCAATGCCCCATACGAGATCGTGCGGCCGATGTGGTACGAGAACGAGCCACCCCCACCGCCGTGGAATGCGAGCGCCAGCGGTCCGCACATGCACGCGCAGTGCACCGAGTTGGCGGCGCCGAAAACGAAACTCTCGAACAACAGTGGCATTGCCGAATCCGTGAGGCTGCGACCGCAAGTCTCTGCGACCGAACGGTCGTCGCGCACCTGGAATTCTCCGGATGCGAGGACGGAGGTCGCCGGGGGACGGGCGAGCTGTACGCACTGTGGCCTACCGGTGCCGGGCGAACGGCGTAGCTCGGCGTTCTGCTGTGCGGGCTGCGAGGTCGTGCACGAGCTGCTGCGCCGCGAGGGGCTGCTGCGCTTCTACGATCTCGGCGGCCGCGACAGCGGGGCGGTCGGCAGCGTGCCGCGGCTGCCGTCGTTCGACTGGCTGCCCGACCTCGAACGTCTGGCCGCCGGCGATGGCGCGACGGTGCGGCTGGTGCTCGACGTGCAGGGCATCCGCTGCGCCGCCTGCGTCTGGCTGCTGCAGACGGTGTGGAAGCGCCAGCCGGGCGCGCGCGACCTGCGGCTCGATCCGTCGCTCGGCCGCGCGACGCTGATCTACGACCGCGGCAGCCGGGCGGCGGCCACGTTCCTCGCCGCCGCCGCGCGCTTCGGCTACCAGATGGCGCCGGCGAGCCGCCGGATCGTGCGCGACACCGGGCTGCTGCTGCGCTTCGGCATCTGCGCGGCGATCGCGATGAACGCGATGATCCTCGCCGTCAGCCTCTACTTCGGTCTCGACCGGGTGGTCGCCGGCAGCGCCGCCGGCGACGGCGGACTGCGCACGCTGTTCGGCCAGGTGCTGCTGGTGCTCGGCACGCTGAGCGTCGTCGTCGGCGGGCCGGTGTTCTTCCGCACCGCGCTGGCCGGCATGCGCGCCGGCGTCGTGCACATGGACCTGCCGATCTCGCTGGGGCTGCTGCTGGCCTTCGGCGGCTCGGTCTACGGGCAGCTGACCGGCGGCGCCGTGTACTTCGACACGGTGTCGATCTTCGTCGCCTTCATGCTCGGCGGTCGGTTCCTGCAGCAGCGCACGCTGGCGAAGAGCCGCGATCAGGTGCTGGCCGACGACGGCGCCGAACACATGCGTGCGCGCCGGCTCGAGCACGGCGTGGTCGCGCTGACGCCGGTGGCCACGCTGCGCCCCGGCGACGAACTGCTGCTCGCACCGGGCGACCTGGTGCCGGTGCGCGTGCGCGTCGCGACCGCGAGCCGGTTCTCGCTCGACTGGATCGACGGCGAGAGCGAGCCGCGCGCGTTCGCGGCCGGCAGCGAGGTGCCGGCCGGTGCGTTCCACTGCGGGCGCGGCGCCGTGCGCGCCACGGCGAGCGCGGACTTCGTGACCTCGGGCCTCGGCGAACTGCTGGGTCAGGTGCCGATCGATCGCGAGGACACGCGCGGCCGGGTGCGCTTCTGGCAGCGGCTGAACCGCTCGTACGCGCTCGGCGTGCTGGTCGCGGCGGCGCTCGGCGCCGGGGTCTGGTCGCTGATCGATCCGGACCGCGCGCTGCCGGTGGCGATCTCGGTGCTGGTGATCACCTGCCCCTGCGCGATGGGCATCGCGACCCCGCTGGCGTTCCACCTGTCGCTGGCGCAGCTGCGGCGGCGCGGCGTATTCGTGCGCAGCAGGAGCCTGCTCGACAAGGCGCGCTGCGTGCGCAAGGTCGTGTTCGACAAGACCGGCACCGTCACGCACGGCGGCCTGCGCGCCCGCGTCGACGGCGAACTGCCGGCCGCGGCGCTGCCGGTGCTGGCGACGATGGTGGCGAGCAGCAACCATCCGGTCAGCCAGGCGATCCTGCAGGGCCTCGACCGCGCACCGTTCGTGGCCGACGTCGAGGTCGACGAGGTCGCGGGCCAGGGGCTGGTGTGCCGCGCGCACGGCGCCGAATGGCGGCTCGGTGGGCGGGCCTTCGTCGGCGTGCCCGCCGCCGCGGTGCCCGGCCGCGAATGCGTGCTGGCGCGCGACGGCGAGCTGGTGGCCCGCTACCTGCTCGAGGAGGACTTCCGCGCCGGCGCTGCACACGAGATCGCGGATCTGACGGCGCGCGGACTCGAGATCCACCTGCTGTCCGGCGACCGGCCCGACCGCGTGCAGCGCGCCGCGGCGCAGCTCGGCATCGCGGCCGAACGCGCGCGCGGCGGCATGTCGCCGGCCGACAAGGCGGCCGTGGTGCAGGCGCTCGATCGCGGCGACCTGATGATGGTCGGCGACGGGCTCAACGACGCGCCCGCGTTCGCGGCCGCGTTCTGCGCCGGCACGCCGGCGATGGACCGGCCGGTGCTGCCGGCCCGCGCCGACTTCTGCTTCCGCAGCGCCGAGGCGGGCGCCGTGCGCGCCGTGTTCGAGGTCGCCGACCTGCACGCGCGCGTCGTGCGCACGAACCTGACGATGGCGCTGATCTACAACAGCTCGACGCTGGTCGCGTGCTTCGCCGCGGCGATGACGCCGGTGCTGTGCGCGGTGCTGATGCCGATCAGTTCGGCCGCGCTGGTGCTGCACACCGCGACCCGCTTCCGGCGCCGGAGGGCCGCATGAGCATCGTGCCGCTGCTGCTGTTCTGCAGCCTCGCGCTGGTCGTCGGCTCGATCGTGTTGTTCGTGTTCGCCGCGAAGCAGGGCGACTGCAGCGACGCCGAACGCCTCTGTCTGATGCCGCTCGAGGACGACGCCGAGGAGCGTGTCGCGGGCGAACCACCACCTTCCTCTCCTGAACCCTAGGTAAGACGTCATGCAAACTGCCACCGTCACCGAGACCCGTCGTGTGACCTACGACGACGCCGTCGTGCGCGGCTTCGTCTGGGCCAGCGTCGGCTGGGGCCTGATCGGGCTGCTCGTCGGGCTCCTGATCGCGCTGCAGCTGAGCTTCCCGGTCCTGAACTTCGACACCTCGTTCCTGACCTTCAGCCGGCTGCGGCCGCTGCACACCAACGCGGTGATCTTCGCGCTGGTCGGCAACATGATGTTCGCCGGCATCTACTACAGCTCGCAGCGGCTGCTGAAGACGCGCATGGCGTCGGACCTGCTCAGCAAGGTCCACCTGTGGGGCTGGCAGCTGATCATCCTCGGGGCGGCGCTGACGCTGCCGTTCGGCATCACGCAGAGCAAGGAATACGCCGAGCTCGAGTGGTTCCTCGACATCGCCGTCGTGCTGGTCTGGGTCGCCTTCGCGGTCAACTTCTTCTGGACGCTGGCGATCCGCAACGAGAAGAGCCTCTACGTCTCGATCTGGTTCTACATCTCGACGATCCTGACCATCGCGGTGCTCTACATCGTCAACAACCTGTCGCTGCCGGTGACGGGCACGAAGAGCTACGGCGTGTTCTCGGGCGCGCAGGACGCGCTGACGCAGTGGTGGTACGGCCACAACGCGGTCGCGTTCTTCCTGACGACGCCGATCCTCGGGATCATGTACTACTTCCTGCCGAAGGCGGCGGACCGGCCGGTGTTCAGCTACCGGCTGTCGATCGTGCACTTCTGGGCGCTGGTGTTCATCTACATCTGGGCCGGGCCGCACCACCTGCTGAACACCGCGCTGCCCGACTGGGCGCAGTCGGTCGGCATGCTGTTCAGCCTGATGCTGTGGGCGCCGTCGTGGGGCGGCATGCTGAACGGCCTGCTGACGCTGCGCGGCGCGTGGCACAAGGTGCGCACCGATCCGGTGCTGAAGTTCTTCGTCGCCGGCGTGACCTTCTACGGCATGGCGACCTTCGAGGGGCCGCTGCTGTCGATCAAGTCGGTCAGCGCGCTCGGCCACTACACCGACTGGATCATCGGCCACGTGCACAGCGGCGCGCTCGGCTGGAACGGCTTCATGGCCGCGGGCATGTTCTACTGGCTCGTGCCACGGCTGTTCGGCACCAGGCTGCACAGCCAGAAGATGGCCGACCTGCACTTCTGGATCGGCATCTTCGGCATCCTGCTCTACGTCGCGTCGATGTGGGTGTCCGGCATCAGCCAGGGTCTGATGTGGCGCGCGCAGACGCCCGACGGCGGCCTGCAGTACACCGACTGGAGCCAGATCCTCGAGGACAAACAGTGGCTCTACATGGCCCGCAGCATCGGCGGCGGCTTCTTCCTGATCGGCTGGCTGCTGATGGTCTGGAACCTGGTCGCGACGGCGATGTCCGGCCGCGCGACGACGATCGAGACCGAGGTGACCGTCACGCGCACGATGCCGCTGCCCGGCGAGCCGAGCACGGCGCGGCTGGTGTTCAGCGCGCCGGTGATCCTGAGCTTCCTCGGCATGGGCGCGGCGACGATGTTCGCGATGCCTAGCATCGGCCTCGCGGTGCTCGGGTTCGTGCTGCTCGCGGCGATCGTCATGTTCGCGGCGGGCATGCTGTTCCGCTCGACGCACCAGGGGCGCCACACCTGGCACGAGGTGATCGAGTCACGGCCGTTGGCGTTCTCGATCCTGACGCTGATCGCGGTCGTCGTCGGCGGCGTGTTCGAGCTGCTGCCCGGGCTGATCACCGACAAGCAGGTGCCGCTGGCGGCGAACGGGGAGATGTGCGTGAAGCCGTACACCGCGCTCGAGCTGACCGGCCGCGACCTCTACGTGCGCGAGGGCTGCTATGTCTGCCACTCGCAGATGATCCGGCCGTTCCGCGACGAACAGCTGCGCTACGGCGCGCCGAGCCGCATCGAGGAGTCGATGTGGGACCACCCGTTCCAGTGGGGCAGCAAGCGCACCGGACCCGATCTGGCGCGCATCGGATCGAAGTACAACGAGTCCTGGCACTGGGACCACATGGAGAATCCGCGCAACGTCGTGCCGTTGTCGATCATGCCGGGGTTCCCGTGGCTCTTCACCGCCGAGGTCGAACCGGGCATCGCTGCCGACAAGATGCGCGTGCTGAAGAAGCTCGGCACCCCCTACACCGACGAGCAGATCGTCAACGCGGTCGCCGACTACGAGGCGCAGGCGGCGACCGTGGTCGCCAACCTCGCGACGCAGGGCAAGACCGACGCGGATCCGAAGACCGAGATCGTCGCGATGGTCGCCTACCTGATGCGACTCGGCCGCAACCTCGAACCCGCGACCAACCAGGCGGCCTCGACCGCAGGAGGCAAGTGACATGCTGCGTCAATTCCTGGCCGACATCGCCGCGCTGCACCTGCCGTTGATCGCGCTCGGCATCTTCGTGGCGATCTTCGCCACCGTCCTGATCCGCGTCTGCCAGCGGTCCCGCGCGCCGGAGTACCGTCGCATGGCCTCGCTGCCGCTCGACGACGACACCACCACCGGAGCCAAGCAATGACCACCGAAGCAACTCGCGGGCACACCTTCGACGGCATCCAGGAGTTCGACAACCGGCTGCCGAACTGGTGGCTCTGGACCTTCTACGGCGCCTGCCTGTTCTCGATCGGCTATTGGGTCTTCTACCACACGATCGGCGTCGGCGAGCTGCCGAGCGAGGCCTACGCGATCGAGCAGGAGGCGGCGGCCGCCAGGCTCGCGAAGCAGCTGGCCGAGAACCCGATCGACGACGCCGCGCTGCTGAAGCTGAGCAAGGAGCCGGCGTTCGTCGCCGCCGGCGAGAGGATCTTCAAGAACCCGGCGAAGTGCGCGCTGTGCCACAAGCCGGACGCGAGCGGCAACATCGGCCCGAACCTCACCGACGACATGTGGATCTACGGCGGCAAGCCGATGGACATCTACACGACGATCGCGAAGGGCCGTGCGGCGGATCCTGCCAACGGCTACATGGGCGGCATGCAGTCGTGGGAGCACGAGGGGCTGCAGTTCGTGCTGCAGACGACGGCGTACGTGCTGTCGATCAAGAACACGAACGTGCCCGGCAAGGCGCCGGAGCCGAACGCCAAGAAGGAGCAATAACGCCGTCGCCGGCGTCGTTGCCTGTCCATGAACGAGCAGCCCGAAGCGCGCAAGGGCGCCGAGGTCGCGCGGCCGGTCGTGCACAAGGGGCGCCCGGTCGTACGGCGTCCCGACGTCGACACGCTGTTCAGCATCAACCCGGACGGGTCGCGCAACGCGATCCACCCGGCCGACGTGCACGGGCGCTTCCAGCGCTGGAAGCACGGCCTCTGGTACCTGCTGATCGGCGTCTACCTGGTGGTGCCGTGGATCCGCATCAACGGCCACCCGGCGTTCCTGATCGATCTGCCGGCGCGCCACTTCTATCTGCTCGGCCAGACGTTCAACGCGCAGGACTTCTGGTACGCGTTCTTCCTGATCAGCGGCGTCGGCTTCACGCTGTTCGTCGTCGCCGCGCTGTGGGGCCGCATGTGGTGCGGCTACGCGTGCCCGCACACGGTGTTTCTCGAGGGCGTGTTCCGGCGCATCGAGCGGCTGATCGAGGGACCTGCCGCCGCGCGCGCGAGGCTGGACAAGGCGAAGATGAGCGCCGGCAAGTTCGTGCGGCGCGGCATCAAGATGGTCGTGTTCTTCCTGATCGCCGCGCTGATCACGCACAGCTTCCTCGGCTACTTCCTGCCCACCGAGGTGCTGGTCGAGGCCGTGACGTCGTCGCCGACGCGGCACCTGACGGCGTTCGTGTTCGTCGTCGTCACCACGCTGATCCTGTTCGTCAACTTCACCTGGTTCCGCGAACAGCTGTGCATCGTGATCTGTCCGTACGGGCGACTGCAGGCCGCGCTCTACGACCCCGACACCGTGCTGGTCGGCTACGACGGCAAGCGCGGCGAGCCGCGCGGCCCGGCGCACCAGCAGGGCGCCGGCGACTGCGTCGACTGTTACCGCTGCGTCGCGGTCTGCCCGACCGGCATCGACATCCGCAACGGCACCCAGCTCGAGTGCGTCGGTTGCGCCAACTGCATCGACGCGTGCGACGAGGTGATGCAGAAGATCGGCCGGCCCAAGGGGCTGGTGCGCTACGACAGCCAGCGCGGCTTCGAGACCGGCAAGCGCCGGTTCCTGCGCGGCCGGGTGTTCCTCTACGGGTTCCTGCTGCTGCTCGGCCTGTCGATGCTGACCCTGGCGCTGACGGCGCGCCGACCGTTCGAGGCCAGTCTGATCCGCGCGCCGGGGCGTGCCTACTCGCTCGAAGGCGGCGGCGAGCGGGTGCACAACGTGTTCGATCTGCAGCTGATCAACAAGCGGTCCGGTCCGCGCACGTTCACCGTGACGGTGCAGGGGCCCGCGGACGCCGAGACGATCGTGTCGACGGTCGAGGTGACGCTCGCGTCGCTCGAGTCGCTGCGCATCCCGGTGCACGTGTTCGTGCCGCGCGATGCGTTCCAGGCCGGCCTCAAGGCGGAGCTGCTGGTACGCTGCCAGGAGCCGGACGGCGAACTGACGCGCCTGGCCACGGCGCCGCTGCTCGGGCCGAGTCCGCGACACCGGCGCTGACCGTCGCTCACTCGCCGTTCGCGGCTCGCGGCAGCTGGACGATGAACGCGGCCCCGCGGCCTGGCTCGCTCTCCGCGCGGATGGTGCCGCCGTAGCTCTCGACCAGGCTCTTGCTGATCGACAGCCCGAGGCCGGTGCCGCCGCGAGCCCGCTTGGTGGTGACGAACGGTTCGAAGACGCGGTCGCCGAGCCCGGCAGCGAGGCCGGGGCCGTTGTCCCGCACGGTGAACTGCACGGCGCCGTCGACGGCCTGGAACGACAGTTCGACCTGCCGGTCGTCGCGCGGCTCCTGCATCAGCGCGTCCTTGGCGTTGATCATCAGGTTGAGCAGCACCTGCTGCAGCTGCTGCGGGCGGGCCAGCACCGGCGGCAGATCGTCGGGCAGCGTCACCAGCAGCCGGATGCCGTGTCGTTTCCAGTTCTCGCCGACGAGCCGTCGCGTGCGCTCGACGACGTCCGCCAGGGACGTCGGCTGCGGCTCGGCCCGGTCGTCGCGCGCGAACTGCAACAGGTCGCGCACGATCTCGGCGACCCGCTGGCCTTCCTCGGTGATGATGCGGCAGTTCGCCTCGGCGTCGTCACCGTCCTCGATCAGCTGTGCGCAGTTGATGATCGTGTTGATCGGGTTGTTGACCTCGTGCGCGACGCCGGCGGCGAGTTCGCCGACCGCCGCCAGGCGTTCGGCCTGCGCCAGCTTGGTCTGCATCTGCTTGCGGTCGCTGATGTCGCGGATCACCCCGGTGAAGAACCGTCGACCGCCGATCTGGCCCTCGCCGACCGACAGGTCGATCGGAAACTCGGTCCCGTCGCGGCGCCGGCCCATGACCTCGCGGCCGATGCCGATGATGCGGCGCTCGCCGGTCGTCAGGTAGCGCTGCAGGTAGCCGTCGTGTTCGTCGCAGTACGGCGGTGGCATCAGCACCCTCACGTTCTTGCCGATCAGTTCGTCGGCAGGCCAGCCGAACAGGCGCTCGACGGCGCCGTTCACGGTCTCGATGGTGCCGACGGCGTCGATCGTCAGGATGCCCTCGGTCGCGGTGTCGACGATCGCCTGCCACCTGGCCGCGTGCTGCGCGCCCGCCGCCACCGCCGCGCTGCGTTCGCGCTGCGCCGACCAGGTCGCGGCCTCGACCGTGTGCCAGGTGCGTCGTCGGCACCAGGGGTACAGGCAGCCGAGCGCCGTCGTCGCTCCCGCGGCGACCCAGGCGATGGCGGCCAGGGTGCCGCTGCTGCCGACGGCGAGCACCCAGGACAGCACGGCGGCGGCCGGCAGCGCGAACTCGGGCCAGCTGGGTCCGTGTCGCGGCGCGTGGGGGCCGGCGGTAGGCTCCGTGGTCGACATGGCGCCGATGTACAGGGAGAGCCTGCCTCGCCGCTACGCCAAAGGCGTCGGCGAGGTACGAACTGTGGCCCCCCGGGTGGGCTGTTCGACGGGGTCAGAATGAGCTCGGTGCATCCAGGCAACGACCGCTCCCCGAACGAATGGCCCGCATCGTACTGATCGACGACGAAGCGCGGCTGCTGCAGACACTGACCCGGTTCCTCGAACAACAGGGGCACCACGTCGTGCGCGGCGGCTCCTTCCGCGAGGTGGAGCAGCACCTGTGGCCCGGCCGGTTCGAGATGCTGGTCACCGACATCGTGATGCCGGACTTCGACGGCATGAAGGTCCTGCGCGAGGTCGTCGAGGCGCGCCAGTGCCAGGAACCGGTCGTGCTGATCACCGGTGAGCCGAACCTCGAGACCGCGTCCGAAGCCGTGCGGCGCGGCGCGTTCGACTACATCAGCAAGCCGGTGACGAAGGACAAGCTGCTGGAGGCCGTTTCCCGTGGCCTGCGCCACGTGCACCTGCTGCGGGAACGCGACCAGGCGCGCCACGCCGAGATGCAGATCCTGAAGAACCTGGCCAGCCTCGGTGAGTCCGCGTCGGTGCTGAGCCACGAGATCCGCACGCCGATCACCAGCCTGCGCCATGCCTTGCGCGCGGTCGGCGAGAAGCTCGGCGTCGAGGACCGCGTGCTGGTCGAGGAGTTCATCGGCAACCTGAACCGCATCGAACGCATGCTCGGCCAGACACTGTCGTTCGCCAAACCGCTGCACCTGCAGCGCCAGTCGACCGACCTTGGCCACCTGGCGCAGGATGCCGTGCGCGAGGTCGCGCAGTTGCCGGTCGCCGTCGGCGCGGAGATCGAAGTTCGCAGCGAGCCGGGAACGATGGCGGAGGTCGACCCGCAGTTGTTCGCAGAGGTCGTGTCGAATCTGGTGCGCAACGCCGTCGAAGCCTGCGAGGGCAAGGGCCACGTGGTCGTGCGCTGCCGCCGCGACGGCGAGCACGCCATCGTCGAGGTCGAGGACGACGGGCCCGGCGTGCCCGCGAACAAACGCGACGAAATCTTCCGACCGTTCCACAGTTCCAAGGAGTACGGGACGGGCATCGGGCTCGCGTTCTGCCGCAAGGTGATCGAGACCCACGGTGGTACGATCTCGCTGGCGGAGAAGCCCGGCGCCGGTGCCTGTTTCCGGGTCACAGTGCCGGCCCTCGTGCCTGCCTGACCAAAACCCCGTTGCGAGAGCCGACCATGACCGACAAGCAGACCATCAGCATCGTGTTGATCGACGATCAGGCGATCGTGCGGGCCGCGTTCAAGTCGCTGCTCGAGCGCAACACGCACTTCCGCGTCGTCGGCGATGCCGGCGATGCGCGCGCCGGCATCGAACTCGTACAGCAGCTGAAGCCGGACGTCGTCGTGCTCGACATCACGATGCCGGGCCTGTCGGGCATCGACTCCGTCGGACCGTTGAAGAAGGTCTCGCCGCACACGCGCGTGCTGATGGCATCGCAGCACGAGGGCACCAAGTTCGTGCAGCAGGCGCTGCAGGCCGGCGCCGACGGCTACCTGTCGAAGGACAGCGAGCCCGAGGAGCTGGCGCTGGCGATCGAGTCGGTGCGGCGCGGCGACTCCTACCTGTCGCCGAAGGTGGCGAGCGGCATCATGGCGCGCGCGGTGCGCGGCGAAGCGCCGGCGGTCGGCGACTCGACGACGCTCGGCGTGCTGACGCCGCGCGAGCGCGAGGTGTTCCAGCTGCTGGCGCTCGGCAAGGCCAACAAGGAGGTCGCCGCGATGCTCGGCCTGTCGCTCGGCACGGTGAAGAAGCACCGCGAGAACCTGCAGCGCAAGCTCGACTGCCACAGCGCGGCCGAACTGGCGCGTCTCGCGATCCGCGAGGGCCTGCTGAACGTGTGATCGTTCGCCCACCGGGCGAACGATCCCACGTGATCCCGGGGACCGCCGCAACGCGGCGACCGTACGCCAGCGAATAGAGCATCCAGCGCCGCTGCGTCGGTCGCGGACCTGGCTGGCGCCACCGCGGGGAACGGCGGTGCGTTCGCCCACCGGGCGAACGATCCCACGTGATCCCGGGGACCGCCGCAACGCGGCGACGATGCGCTGGCGAGCAGCGCCTCCAGCGCCGCTGCGGCGGTCGGGGACCTGGCTGGCGCCACCGCGGGGAGCGGGCGGTGCGACCGCTCCCCGGGCGATCGATCCCACCTGTAGGGCCTCAGTCCTTGGTGCGAACGGTGAGCACCGGGCAGTCCGACAGGCGTACGACCTTCTCCGCGGTGCTGCCCAGGAACGCGTGCTTGAGACCGGTGTGGCCGTGGGTGCCGATGACGATCAGGTCGGCGCCGGTCGCCTTCGCGCATTCCAACACCTGCACGTGTGCTTCGCCGTCCTGCAGCAGGGTGTTGACCTTGGCGTCCTTGATCGCCGCCTTCGCCTTCTGCAGTTCCTCGTCGGCCCGCAGGTGGAGTTCTTCACGCAGGTGCGGGAACGCCGAGGCCATGCCGAAGCTGCGCAGCGGGTAGTTCATCTCCGGCACGACGTGCAACAGGGTCAGCTCGGCGCCGAACGTGCGCGCCATCTCGGCGGCGTAGGCGACGGCCCGGGCGGCGGTGGGGGAGAAGTCGGTCGGACAGACGATGCGGCGGATCTGGATCATGGCTTCTCGACGCGCGGGCGATGGGGTGCGGTGTGCCTCCCGACGATCGGTAGCGGATCCGTTCGTGGCTGGCTCCGCAAGTAGGCTCTTCGGCCTACCGCCGCGAGCAGCTAGTCTCGCCGGCATGGAGCTCGAACCGGACGGCATCGTGCCGCCAGACGTCGACGGCCGCACCGGTCGCGACCCCGTCGTGCACCGCATCGAGGCACTGCTCGACGAGGAACGGTTCGACGAGGCGCTCGACGCGATCCAGGCGGCGCTCGCCGCCGGCGAGGGCAATGCGCTCGACCTGACCTTCCTGCTCGCCGACACCTACCTGTCGATGGGCCGTGCCGCCGAGGCGGAGCAGCAGTTCCGCCGCGTGCTGGAACAGGATCCCGACTGTCCGTCGTCGCGGTGTTGGCTGGCGATGGCGTTGTTCCTGCAATGGCGGTTCGACGAGGCGGAGGCCGCCGCCGTCGCCGCGCGCGAGCTGCCCGACGCGATCGCCGATGCCCATGTCGTCCATGGCGCGATCCTCGAACGTCGCGGTCGGCTCGACGAGGCGGAGGCCTGTTTCGAGCGTGCCGCCGCGATCGCGCCGGAGAAGTACCCGCTGCCGGTGCGCATGACGCGGGCCGAGTTCGATCGCGAGGTGCGCAAGGCGGCGCGCAAGCTGCCGCGGCAGTTCCGGCAGGCCCTCGACCGCGTACCGGTCGTCGTGCAGGACCTGCCCGACGAGTCGCTGGCGGCGGGTCCGGATCGCGACGAGGTCGGCCCCGACATCCTCGGTCTGTTCGACGGCGTGCCGTTGCCGGAGACCGGCGACATGGACCCGATGCAGGTCAGGCCCAACACCATCTACCTGTTCCAGCGCAACCTCGAGCGCGCGGCGCTGGATCGCGACGACCTGGTCGAGCAGATCCGCATCACGCTGTGGCACGAACTCGGCCACTACCTCGGCTTCGAGGAAGAGGACATGGACGACCTCGGGCTCGCCTGAGCGAGGTCGACGCGGCCAGCAGCGTCAGCGCGCTTCGACCTTGACGGTCTCGCCGAGGAACGTCATCAGCTCGCGCAGCGTGTCGTAGTCGGGGTGGCGCAGCCGGAACCAGGTGTTGACCAGCCAGCCCTTGTCGAGTGCCTTGGTCGGCGTGCCGGGCGCCGGCACCGACTGCTCGTAGATGAACTCGCCGCAGCGCTGCAGCGCCGCTTCGAGACCGCGGTGGCCGACGATCCTGCCGTCGCGATCGGGCCGGATCTGGATCGAGCCGGCGGCGTAGCGCCGACTGGGCTGCTGTTCGCCGGGCCGACCGAGGATCGCCAGCGCCCACTCGCGGTAGACGTCGAACTCGTTGGCGACGCGGTACATGTCCCAGATCTTCTCGCCGGCCGGCCGGGCGCCGATCTCGCTGAACTTCAGCCCCTTCGGCCCGAAGAACCACTCCATGTGCGTGGCCGCGTTCCGGATCCCGAGCGCGGCGATCACGCGCGCGTTCATCGCGCGCAGCTCGTCGTAGCCGCGCTCGCCGATGCGATTGGTGACCGCGATCTGCGGCGAGATCCAGCGCTGCTGTGTCGCCTCGAGGCAGCCGGGGTAGTAGTGCGCGGCGAACTCGTGACGCACGCCGTCGCTGTCGCACATCGAATCGAAGAAGCCTTCGTGGCCCTCGATGAACTCCTCGATCGCGACCGGCTTGCCTGCCGACGGCTTCAGCTGTCGCAGCGCATCGTCCAGTTCGCCGGCCGTGCCGCAGCGGAACGTGCGCAACGAGCCGAAACCGGCCAGCGGCTTCAGGATCACCGGGTAACCCCAGCGCTCGGCGAACGCATGCGCGTCGGCGGCCGCGGCGACGGCGCCGGACTGCGCGCACGGGATCTCGTGCCGGCGCAGGAACTCCTTCATCGCGACCTTGTCGCGGCACAGCCGCGCGGTCTCGAGCGAGGGCCCTGGCACACCGAGCGTGCCGCGCAGCGTCGCGGCGACGTCGACCAACGGTTCGTCGATGGTCTCGATGCGATCGAAGGCCGGCGCGGCGAGCTCACGCGCCGCGCGCAGCACCGCGTCCGGTTCCATCATGCGGTCGCAGTGGCGGTAGCCGTCGAGCAGTCGCGCCGCAGTCGCGCTCAGCTGGCCGCGACCCGTCATCCCGATCGCCGAGACCTTCGCGCCGAGGTCCTTCAGGGCCCCGACGAAGCCGTGGTTGTAGACATGAGTGTCCGGGGCCAGGAAGAGCACGTGCACGGCGCGTCGATCATGCACGCAAGCGAGGCTGTCACCAAGTCCGAGGTGTGTCGGGCCCGGTGGGCTTAGTTCGTAGGCCTGGCCGGGGCCGGCCGCCCGACGACCCGGCCGTCGCGCACGGTCAGTACGACCGTCACCGGCCCGTCGTTGCAGGACTCGACCTGCATCGAGGCGCCGAACCGCCCGGTGGCGACGCGCAGGCCGGCGGTGCTCAGCTGCTCGGCGACGCGCAGGTAGAGCGGCTCGGCGATCGTGGGGGCTGCCGCGGCACCGAAGTCGGGGCGGTTGCCGTGCCGCAGCTCGGCGGCCAGCGTGAACTGGCTGACGACCAGGCAGCCGCCGCCGATCTGCGCCACCGACAGGTCCATCGGCGTGCGGTCGGGAAACACGCGCAGCGCGGCGACCTTCTTCGCGGTGGCGTCGGCCGAGGCGTCCGTGTCACCGTGCTCGACGCCGACGAACAGCAGCAGGCCGCGTTCGATCGCACCGATGCAATCGCCGTCGACCGAGACGCGCGCCCAACCGACTCGCTGCACGACCGTGATCACGGTGGCAGCCTACGCGAGCCGGGTGGGCGGCGGCACGGACTCAGTTCGTCTTGATCTGCACCTTGGTCGGCCGCGACTCGGGCTGCTTCGGCACGGTGACCGTGAGCACGCCGCTCTTGTAGACGGCTTCGACCCCCTCGGTCGACGCGTCCTGCGGCAACGAGATCATGCGCGAGAACTGGCCGTAGCGGTGTTCGACGCGGTGCCAGCGCTTGCCCTGGGTCTCGCGGTCGTCCTTGCGCTCGCCGGCCACGGTCAGCACGTGGTCCTGCACGTGCACCTGGATGTCCTTCTCGTCGAGGCCGGGCAACTCGAACGACAGCTCGTAGGCGCGGTCGTTCTCGGCGATGTTGGTGCGCGGCGCCGCGTTGGCCTCCGGGGTGCCGTAGAACTCCTGCAGCGTGTCGCCGAACAGGCGGCCGAACAGGCTCTGCAACGGGTCGCGCAGCGACGGCGAGCGCGACGGGACATTCGACTGGGTCTTTTGCATGTGGGATCTCCTGGTTGGGGAGTCGCCACGAGGCAAGCGGTGTGCCGATTGGTGCCAATGTGGCGCCAGAACCAGAAGCATCGCTCCAGACTTATGTTACGTGTGTCTCGCTCGACAGCCGAGTCGGCGCTGGAACGCCATTTTGGCGCTATGATGCCAAAGTGACATCCGTGTCCAGGGAGGACCGAAAGCGGCGGTAGACCTTCTTGCGGTGGGTGCGGGCGAGGCGTCGCGCTGCCCGCATGCGGGCCGCGTCCGCGGCCAGCGCCGCGCGCGACGCGAGGCCGCCGAGCAGCGCCGCGACGTTCAGGTTGTCGCCGATCGCGGCCGCGGCCGGGTGGATCCACTCGAGCAGTCGCCGCGTCGCCACCTCGTGGTCGCACACCGCGCCGAGCGCCTGCTGCAGCCGGACCACTTCGGCGAGGGACTTCTCGTAGTCGAGGCCGGGCAGCGCCGCGAACTCCTCGGCCAGGTAGCGCAGGCGCTTGCAGGCGATGCGCAGGCGATGCAGCGGTTCGAGCGGCAGTTCGGCCGGCAGCGCGGCCGCCAGCTTGCGCACCTTGCGCACCGCCTTCGCCAACCGCCGCGGCAGCACCTCGGCCACCGTCGCCGCTGCCGGCCTCGCCTCGTGGCTCGCGAACGCTTCGAACAGCCGGCGCTGGTCGGCGAGGCGCGCGTCGCTGCGCAGCCAGGCGAGCAGCTGCTCGCAGGTGTGGCGGCGCCGCTGGCCGACCCAGTCGAGCACCGCGGGGCTCGCGCGCCGCAGCGCGGCGGGCAGGTGTTCGATCGCGGGCGGCAGATCGGCGAGCACGACGTCGAGGTCGCGCAGCGCGCCGAGTCGGCGCCCGGTCTCGGCGAGGTGGGCGACAAGCCAGGTGCGTTCGGCCTTGTCCCACAGGCTGCCGAAGCCGCGCACGATCTCGCGCAGGCGACGCACCGCGACCCGCATCGCGTGCAGGTGGTCGGGGCCATCGTCGCGGCGCACCGAGACCTCGGCCTGCTGCATGGTGACCAGGTGCGGCGCCGCGATGGTTGCGACGGCGACGCCGATGTCGGTCGCAGCGGTCACCGGCGTCGCCCGCGGCGGCGCCTGCTGCAGGCCGAGCAGGGCGCTCGCGTGGCCGGGCTTGTCGTCGTCGGCGGCCTGCAGCGGCAGTCCCTGCAGCAGGCGATCGGCCAGCCGTTCGCAGGTCGGCAGGTCGTCGAGGACCTCGATCTCCACTTCACAGAACGCCGCCGAGCGGCCGGCCGCGGTCGCCTCGACGCGGTCGATCGCCAGCTCGCACAGGTCGCGCCGATCGCACTGCAGCGCGCGGTGATCCCGCCGGGTCGCCAGCTGCAGGACTGCTTGCAGCGGGTGATCGAGCACGAACGGCTCGACGGCATCGCGCAGCGGCGCCGGCAGGTCGGCGGCGCGGCGCGGCGGCTCGGCCTGCGGCCACGTCGACTCCCACTCGTGGCGCACGAACAGGCTGCCGTTGCGCTGGCCGCGCGTCTTGCAGGTCATGCGCAGTGCACCGTCGGTGTTGCGCAGTCGCAGGCCGATGCCGGCCCGGCGCAGCGAACCCTCGGCCGAGTCGAGGTAGACGTCGACGTGTCGCGTCGCCTTCGGATCGTGCACCCGGAAGCCGGCCTCACGCACGGCAGCGTCGACCACCGCGACCTCGAGGTCGCGCGTCGCGCGCAGCTTGAACTCGGCTTCGACGTCGCGATGCATGGCGGGGTGCAGCGGTCCCGTGGCCGTCAGCCCACCACCAGCTTAGGCGCGCGGCCGAACAGCTGCGCGAACAGGGCGCCCTTCTCGTCGACGGCCTTCGCCTCGAGGGTCAGCCGCGACTGGGCGTCGCCGCTGACCGTCGGCCGCAGGTCGATGCGGTCGGTGCGCATTTCGACGGCGACACCCTTGACCACGCCCGCGTGCTGTCGGTCGAGCGCATCGGCGAGGCGCAGGATCGCCGCGAGCCGCTCGAGCAGGCTGCGGTCGCGGCGGCGCAGCGCCATGAACTCCTCGTGGTCGCGCCCGGGCGGCGCCTTCCTGTGGTAGCGCGCGAGCAGCGCGACCAGCTGGCGCTCCTCGTCGGAGAGCCCGACCAGTTCGCTCGACGCGATCAGGTACTGCGAGTGCTTGTGGTGGCCGTCGTTGTTGATGCCGACGCCGACGTCGTGCAGCAGCGCGCCGGCCTCGAGCAGCACGCGCGCGCGGTCGCCGAGACCGTGCAGGTCCTTGGTCTGGTCGAACAGCTGCCGCGCCAGCACCAGCACCGCCTCGGCGTGATCGGCCTCGAAGTGGAAGCGGCGACCCATCGCCCGGCACGACGACAGCACGACGTCGACGTGGTCCTCGGCCGCGAACGACTCGAAGTGACCGCGGAAGACCTCCTGCAGCAGACCTTCCTTGATGCCGACGCGCGGCGCCAGCACCCGGTCGACGCCGGCCAGCTGACCCAGGCGCACGTAGACGATGCCCGCGGGCAGGATCGTGTCGGCGCGGTCGGGCTTGAGGCCGCGGCGCTCCATGCGCTGCTCGACCGTCATCGTCGCGAGGTCGCGGACCTCCTTGTCCAGGTCCTGGATGCTGCAGCAGTCGACGCCGTTGTGCTGCTTCGCGCCGAGACGTCCGTGGATCAGGTCGGTCAGGCTGTCGATGTTGCCGCCGACGGCGACGTAGCGATCGAAGTCGCGGGCCTCGAAGCGATCGAGGATGCGGCGTTCGAGGCTGCGCATGTGCTTGTGCAGCAGGTCGACGAACGACTCGCTCGACGTCTCGCTGTCGCGCAGCGCCTCCAGCATGCGCAGGGCGCCGAGCCGGTACGAGTCGGCGTTCGTCACCTGACCGTCCTCGACCAGCACGATCTCGACCGAGCCGCCGCCGACGTCGACCAGCAGCGAACGGCCCTGCCGCAGGTCCACCTTCGCCTCGATGCCGAGCTTGAGCAGGTAGGCCTCCTGGGTGCCGGAGATGACCTCGATCTCGATGCCGCAGGCGTCGCGCACCCGATCGATCAGCAGGTCGCGGTTGCGCGCGTCGCGCATCGCCGAGGTCGCGATCGCGCGGATGTGCTGCACCGCGAGTCGGTCGCAGGTGGCGCGGAAGCGGCGGAACGCGTCGACGGTGTCGGCCAGGGTCGCGTCGGGGATCTGGCCGGTGTGGAACACCTCCCGGCCCAGGCGTGCGGGCAGCCGGTGGTTCTCCAGGATGCCGACGGTGTTGCCGGCGGCTTCGGCGACCAGGAAGCGGATCGCGTTCGATCCCATGTCGACGATGCCGACGCGCGCGGGGTGGCCCATGTGCAGGCAGGGTAGCCGTTGCACCGGCTGCGGGAAGCGGCTCTTCGTCGCAGTCGGCCGGCGCCGACTTCCGGTAGGCTACGCGCCATGACCGCGTCGAACGATCCCGACCCGAAGTCGCCGCCGGTGCCCCTGTCGAGCACGCTGCGCCACGTCAAGGCCGTGCAGGAGGAACACGACGCCGACGTGTCGTGGAGCAACCTGCACGACAAGATGGTGCGCTGGGTCGCCGAGGCGACGCACGGCCAGAACCTGCCGACCGACAAGAGCCTCGACGACCTGACGCAGGAAGTGCTGTTGCAGGTGTTCCGCGACATCGGCGAGTTCAAGGTCGAGCCCGGCGCGTCGTTCTCGGGCTGGGTGCGCATGGTCGCCGGCCGCAAGCTCAACGACTACTGGCGGCGCGCGCGTGCCAAGAAGCGCGGCGGCGGCAAGCTGAAACACCTCGGCGACTTCGACGAGACCGGCGGCCGCGAGCGCTTCGCCGACGACAAGGTGCCGCGGCAGAGCATGCTGGTGCGCTACCAGGAACTGCAGGAGTCCCTGCAGCGTGCGCTCGGCGAACTCAGCGACAAGCACAAACGCGTGATCGAGCTGCGCCTGTTCCAGGGCAAGAGCTTCGCCGAGATCATGCCGTTGCTCGGCTACACCAAGGAAGTCACGGTGCGTTCGCTGCACATGCGCGCGCTGCAGCGGCTGCAGGAGCTGATGGCCCGGTTCGTCGACTGACAGGCCGAGCGAGGATCCCGACCCGGGCGCTCGGCTCGCCGTCGGCGGCCGCCACCGCGACGGCGCCGAGGGTGCGCAACCGATTGCCGCTCGCGCACTGAGCCGCCGGCGACGGCAGGCGCGGCAGCGCCCGGGCGACCGTCAGTTGATCTTCTTGGCGCCGTCCTCGGCGCGCGGCGCCGCGGGTGCGGCGGCCTGCTTCGCCTTGCGGGCCTTCGGCGCCGCCCTGGGTGCGGCCTCGACCTTGACCTCGACCTTGCGCTCTGCGTGGCGCTCGTCGTCGTCGTCGCCGTCCTCGTCTTCGTGCTCGTCGGCCTCGTGCCCGTGCGGGGGCGGCGGCGCGATCGCCGGGGCCGGTCCGTGGAAGTGGAAGTGCACCTCGCCCTTGGCGTTGTTGACGACGATGTTGCCGCCCATCGGCGCCCCCGGCGGCATCGGTGCCATCGGCGGCATCGGCGCGGCCATGGCGGGGGCCGGCGCGACCGCGACGGCGCGCTCGCGCTGCTGCATCGCCGCGTGCAGTTCCTCGTTCTCCCGCTGCAGTTCGGCGAGCCGCCGCCGCAGCCCGTCGTCGCGCTGGATCTGACCTGCCGCCGCCCGCTCCTGGTCGCGCGCCGCCGCCTGCCGCGCCTGCGCCAGTTCGGCCGCCACCTCCTGGCGCAGCTGTTCGATCTGCCGGCGTTCGTCGGCCAGCTGGGCGACGACCCGCCTGCGGTCGTCCTGCTGCGCCGCCACCTGGCCGCGCATCGCCTCCAGTTCGGCGCGCAGCTGCTCGAGCTCGGCGCGCGCCGCATCGGTCTTGGCCTGCGCCGTGGCGGCGCGGCTCTGCAGGTCCGCTTCCTGCGCCTTGGCCTGCGCGGTGAGCTTCTGCTGCGCCGCCTCGACGCTGCGGCGCTCCTTCTGCTCGCGATCGAGCTGGTCGCGCAGCTCCTTGGTGGCCTTCTGGGCGCCGGCGAGCTTGTCCTCCGCCTGCCGCCGGGCGTCCGCGAGCTTCTTCTGCTCGGCCTCCTTCTGCGCCAGCAGCTTCTTGCTCGCCTCGAGCTGCTGCGCCAGCTCACGGTGTTGCGCCTTCGCTGCCTGCACGCTGCGTTCGAGCGCGGTGCGGTCCGCATCGGCCTGCTGGCGTTCCCCGTCGCGCTGCGCGAGCACCTTGCGGCCGGCCTCGACCTGGTCGCTCAGCTCCTTCACCCTGGCGTTCGCGGCCTGCAGGCCCTGCTCGAGGGCCTGCTTCTGCGCGGCGATCGCCTTGCGTTCGGCCTCCGCCTGCTGGAACGCCGCTTCCTGCGACTTGACGAGGTCGCGCATGCGGGTCAGTTCCTGCTTGGCCTCCTGCAGCGCCTCGGTCTTCTCCTTCTGCTGCTTGACCTGGCCCTCCTGCACCGACTTCAGGTACTCGTCGAGGCGCGCGAGGCGCTGCTCGACCCGCAGCACCGAGTTCTGCAGCGTGCGTTCCTCCTGGGAGCGAACGGCTCCGAGGCAGCAGGCGACGGCGACGAAGGAAGGCAACAGCAGGCGTAGGTGCATCATGGGTGCTCCGCTAAGGTGGCGTGGGCGGTGGCCGCAGGTCCGCAGGCTACCGTCTGATCCCCGTCCTGAAACCCCATGCATGTGTTGCGTCTGCTCGCCTCGCCGTGGGCCAGCGTCCACGGTCCGAGCGATCCCGTCCGAATGCTGACCTGGTTGCTCGAGGCCCGTTTCGCCGGACTGGCGGCGGGTCCGGGGCCGCGGCCGATGCACTGGCAGGGCCTGGCGGCCGCGGCCGAGGACCTGCCGATCCGGTTTCCGGTGGTCCGTGTCGGCAGCCCGCTCGCCGAGCACTCGGTGACCGCCGGGCTCGCCTCCGGCAAGGAAGGGGAACGGGAGGTCGCGAACCAGGCGGTGCGGCAGGCGGTCGCGACGGCGCGCGTGCTCGGCGCGCAGACGATCGTGCTCGAGCCCGGCCTCGTGCCGGTGCTGGGCGAAGTCGACGCAGAGGACCTCGGCGACCCCGATGTCGCCTGGACCGAGGCCCGCACCCAGGCGCTGCTCGCCCGGCGCAAGGTCGGTCGCAACGGGGCACTGGACCGCGTGTGCCGCGAGCTGTTCGGTCTCTGCCGCACGTTCCCCGACTTCCAGTTCTGTCTCGCGACCGGCCGTAGCCTGCGGGGCGTCGCCGACCTCGGCGGCCTGCAGGACATCTTCGAAGATCTCAGTTCGCTGCGGCTCGGCTATTGGCACGACGCTGCCATTTGCGCCCGAAGGGAACAGGTGCTCGGCGAAGCGCAGGGCGAATGGCTGGAGGCATTCGGTAACCGGTGTGAGGGCTTCAGCTTAGGTGATGCTTCCCCGGAGGGCCTGTATCGGCCGCCCGGCTCGGGCGGGGTGGACTACGGGTTGCTTGCCTCCTATGTACGTCGCTCCGGTGCCCCGACCCCCGTGGTGCTGGACCTCGACCCCGCCGTACCTCCGAGTGATTTGTCCGGTATCCGCGCCTGCCTCGCCAAGTACGGCCTGTAGCTGTAGGGCGCCGCAACAGCCGGCCGATGGACAGGCATCCCCCGGACATCGGGTCCGCCCCCGCAGCCCCCGAGGCCTCTCATGAAACCCACGCCAGTTGCCAAGCAGCCACCCCTGGGCACGGGCAGGGCACGCACGGAAGCACTGCGCAGCCTCCTGCGCGCGCGGCATCGGCTGCTCGTGCTGACCCACAACAACCCGGACCCCGACTCGCTCGGCGGCGCCGTCGGTCTGCAGGAGTTCGCGCGCAAGGCCGTCGGCATCGACAGCCGCCTCGCGATCACCGGCAAGATCCTGCGCGCCGAGAACCAGGCGATGGTGCGGGAACTGGGCCTGCAGATGGACCGGGTCGAAGACGTGAACCTGGCGGACTTCGACTGTGTCGCGTTGGTCGACACCCAGCCGGGCTTCGGTCACACCCACGTTCCGCCCGGTCTCGCCGTCGACATCGTGCTGGACCACCACGTCTGCCCGGATGCCAGCAGCAGCCTGCGCGACGTCTCCTTCGTCGACGTGCGGTCGGACGTCGGCGCCACCAGTTCGCTGGTGGCCGGACACCTGCTCGAGGCCGGTGTGCGGCCGAGCGCCGAGGTGGCCACGGCGCTCGCCTACGGCATCAAGACCGACACCGCCGACCTGTCGCGCAACGTCAGCGACCTCGACCTGCGCGCCTACGACTTCCTGTTCCCGTTCGTCGACCGCCAGCGCCTGGTCGCGATCACCAGCCCGCGCCTGCCGGTGGCGTACTTCCAGACGCTCAAGGACGCGCTGACCAAGGTCCGCATGTACGACGGCGTGGTCCTGTGCTCGTTGGGGCGAACGGGCAGCGCCGAGATGGTCGCCGAGGTGGCGGATCTGCTGCTGCGCATGGAGGGCACCAAGGCGGTGTTCTGCGGCGGCCTGGTCGGCACCAACTACCATGTCTCGGTGCGCACCGAGATCGGTGGCGACGCCTGGCGGCTGATCCGGGCCAGCATGGAAGGCGAGGCCGGAACCTGTGGCGGCCACGGTTCGGTCGCCGGTGGTGCGATCCAGGTCGACTCCGCCGATGCCCGCACCCTGCGGCGGCTGGAGCGGCGGCTGGAGCGCAACATCCTGAAGGCGATGGGTGTCGCCGGCGGCAACGCGGCGGCGCTCGGCGACGGCGACGACTGATCCGACCCGGCCGGGGGTTCGGCGGCGCGACCGCGGCGGAACCGGGTGTCATGGCGTATGCTACGCCGTCCCCATGCGCCGGCCCCTGCTCCTGACCCTGCTGTTGCCGATCGCCGCCTCGGGTGCCATGCCATCGCCGTCGGCGGCACCCAGGACCGCTGCGAGCGAAGCGGCCGTCGCACGGGCGGCCGTGGCGGCCGTGCGCTTCGTCCCCAACCTGGGCCAGTGGCACGAGGACGTGCGCTACGCGTCGCTCGGTGACACGGCGGGTTGGTTGCACGACGACGGTTTCACGCTGCGCTACGAACGCTGGCGCCAACCTGCCGACGCCGCGGCGGCGACCGCGGCGATGGTGCGTGAGCAGTCCGGTTGCGTCGTGCGCACCCGCTTCGTCGACGCCGCGAAGCCCACGTTCGTCCCGGGTCGGGACGTGCCGACGCGCGAGAACTTCTTCCTCGGCAACGATCCGACGCGCTGGCGCACCGACGTGCCGAGCTTCGCGACCGTCGCGATGCAGGGTGTGCTGCCCGGCATCGACGTCGTGTTCCGACCGCTGCCGGCCGGGCGCCGCGGTCCGTTCGAATACGACCTGGTGCTGGCGCCCGGTGCCGATCTCGCGCGTTTCGTCGCCGTCTGCGACGGCGTCGACGCGTTGCGTCTCGATCGTGACGGGCGGCTCTGTGCCGGCATCACCACGCCGACCGGCGGCGCCGAACTCGTGCAGGAGGCGCCGATCGCCTGGCAGGACACGCCCGCGGGTCGGGTGCCGCTGCGGGTCGAGTTCCGTCTGCTCGGCACGCGCAGCTACGGCTTCGTCGCGGCGAACCTCGATCCGACGTTTCCGGCCACGGTCGACCCCGGCGTCCTGTGGGGCACCTATCTCGGCGGTGGCGCCAGCGACAGCATCAACGCGATGCAGTGGAAGTCCGGCACCGGCATCTGGGTCGCCGGCTGGGCCGGGTCGACGGACTTCCCGACCACGGTCGGCGCCTACCGGACGACGGGCGCCAGCGACGCCTTCGTCGCGCGCCTGCAGGAGAACGGCAGTTCGCTGGTGTTCTCGACCTACCTCGGCGGCAGCGCCGGCGAGGAAGTGCGAGGTCTGGCGATCGGTCCTGGCGACACGGCGACCGTCGTCGGCTTCACCGCGTCGGCCGACTTCCCGACCACGCCCGGGTCATTGCAGCCGACCTATGGGGGCTCGAGCCAGATCGCCGGCATCGGCGACGGCTTCCTGGTCCGGTTCGCGGCCAACGGCGCGGCGCTGCTCGGCGCGACCTACCTCGGCGGCACGTCCGACGACGTCGCCGAGGACGTCACGGTCGACCCCAGCGGCAACTCGGTGGTCGCCGGGTTCACGTTCTCGGGCGACTTCCCGACCACGCCCGGGGTCTGGCAGCCGACCTTCAATTCGATGCCGTTCATCGACAGCGACGGTTTCGTCGCGCGCATCTCGGCCAACGCCCAGTCGCTGCAGTATTCGACGTTCGTCGGCGGGGTCGCGTCCGATCAGTTGCTCGCCGTCGACGTCGATCCGACCAGCGGCGACGTGCTGGTCGCCGGCTGGACCCAGTCGACCAACTTCCCGGCCACGCTGAACGCCTACAGCACGACGAACAACGGCGACGTCGAGGCCGTCGTCGCGCGGCTCAATGCCAACGCCACGGCACCGGTGTTCGCGACCTACCTCGGCGGCGTCTGGGACGAGGGCGCGTACGACGCGCACTTCGCCGCCGACGGTTCGGTCTGGGTGGGCGGTCGCACCGACTCGACCAACTTCCCGGTCACCTTGAACGCCCCGCAACGCGTCAACGCCGGGACCTTCGACGGCTTCCTGAGCCACCTGAGCGCCAACGGGCAGAACCTCGTGTTCTCGACGCTGATCGGCGGTTCCGGTGTCGACAGCGTGCGCGCCTTCGACGTCGGCGCGGCCGGCATCGCGCTGGTCGGCGACGCGGGGCCGGGATTCCCGGTGACGGCGAACCCGATCCAGGCGCAGTTCGCCGGCGGCAACCTCGATGGCTTCATCGGCTACCTGACCGCCGGCGGCACCACGCTGACCTACGCGAGCTACCTCGGTGGTGTGGACCAGGACATGCTGCGCGGCGTGCGCCTCGACGTCGCCGGCATGGCCGTCGTCGCCGGCTGGTCGTTCTCGACCGACTTCCCGGTCGCTCCGGCGGGGTTCCAGCCGAACCTGCACGGCGTGCAGGACGGCGTGGTGGTCAAGCTCGATCTGCTGAGCCAGATCGGCGCGGGTTTCGCCGTCGCCGGCGCGGCCACGTCGGGACCGGTCGTCGTGCCCGCCGGCCCGCAGACCGTGCTGACCGCGACGGTGGCGAACGTGACCGATCGCGACATCACCATCGAGGCCGTGCGACTGCTGCTGGCAGGGGCCGGCTCGGCGCCGCTGCAGGCGCAGTCGCTGCGGGTCTGGTTCGACGTTCCGGCGGCTTCGGCGCCGGTGCTGGTGGCCGGCCCGATCGTGGTCGACGACGACGACGACGAGACCGAACTGCTGCTGTCCGGCGCCGTGCTGCCCGCTCACGCCGAGGGCACGCTGCGCTTCGAGTGTGACCTGGTCGCCGGTCCCCAGGGGCGTTCGGTCGAACTCGCGGCGGCGGTCGTCGACCGCGATGCCTGGCGTCTGCGCGCCGACGGCGTCGGCGCCGGACCGGAGGTGCGCGTGCTCGGCACCGGCCGCGCTGAAGGACCGGTGTTGGTCCAGGGCGCCATGCCCGGCGACGCGGACGGCGACGGACAGGCGACGATCTTCGATCTGCGACTGCTGCTGAACCGCCTCGGCGAGGTGGCATCGTCCATCGACTGCGACGGCGACCTCGTGATCACCGCGGCCGACGTGGCGCTGCAGCGCGCGGCGGTGCTCGGGCGTCCGGCGCTGGTCGAGGCACCGACGGTCGTCACCGCCGGCGGCTGGTTCACCCTGCGCGGGGTGTTCGGCGGCGGCCTGCTCGACTCCACTCTGGGCGGTCGCGCCGTGATGCCGGGGCGCGTGACCACGCGTGAGATCACGCTGCGCGTCGACCCGACCCAGGCCAAGGGCCCGCAGGATCTGACCGTGCTGCTCGCCGGTCGGCAGGTGTTCCTGGGACCCGTGCTCGTGCAGTGAGTCCGCGGCTGCTGCTGCTCGGTGGCATCGATCCGTCCGGCGGCGCCGGGCTAACCGTCGACGCGGTGGTCGCGGCGCTGCACGGCTGCGCGGCGCTGCCGGTGGTGACCGCGTTGACGGTGCAGAACCGCCGCCGCTTCCACTGCCGCGAACCGGTGCCGCCGGCCTGGCTCGCCGCGGCGCTGGCCGCGGCGCTGGCAGACGGGGCCGTCGACGCGGTCAAGGTCGGCATGCTCGGCGGTGAGGCGACGGTGGCGTTCGTCGCGTCGGCGTTGCAGCCGCTGGTGGGGCGGGTGCCGATCGTCGTCGACCCGGTGCTCGTCAGCACCGCGGACGGGCCGGCCGCGTCGGCGGCGATGGCTGCCGCGTACCGGGAGCACCTGCTGCCGATCGCCTCCCTGTCGTTGCCGAACCACGCGGAGGCAGCGGCGATCTGGGGTGGCCGCATCGCCGCGGCGCTGGCGTCCGGTTGCGACGGCGTGCTGGCGAAGGACGGCCACGGCGGCGGCGCGATGGTCGACGACGTGTTGTGGCGCCGCGATGCGGAGCCGGTGCACTTGCGCCGGCCGCGGCTGCCGGTCGGGCGCGTGCGTGGCACCGGCTGTGCGCTGGCGACCGCGGTCGCGGCCCGCCTCGCCGGCGGCGCGACGATCGAAGACGCATGCCGCCGCGCCGGCGACTGGCTGCACGCGCGGCTGCAGGCACTGGGGCCGGCGCCGGCCGATGGCCTGCCCCGCGTGTTGCCGCTGGTCACGCGAACATCGACGTGAGCAGCGCCGCGTAGCGTTCGGCGACGACGTGCCGGCGCACCTTCAGGGTCTGCGTCAGCAGACCGTTCTCGGGCGTCATCGGCTCGGCGAGCACGCGGAACGTCGTCACGCGATCGCAGGACCGGCAGCCGTTGTCGCGCACGAGCAGGCGGTCGAGTTCGCGCCGCAGCAGCGCATGCACCGCCCGCGAGCGGATCTCGGCATCGACCACGTCCCACTGCGCGCGCGGGAACTCGCGCTCGAGCGCGTCGAAGTCCGGCACCAGCAGCGCGCCGAGCCCCTTCTGGTCCTGGCCGACGCAGACCGCCTGTTCGATCAGCGGCGACGTCTTGACGATCGTCTCCACCGGCTCCGGTTCGACGTTCTCGCCGCCGGCCAGCACGATGGTGTCCTTGCGGCGGCCGGTGATCCACACGTTGCCGCGAAGGTCGATGCGGCCGAGGTCGCCGCTGTTGAACCAGCCGTCGGCGGTCAGCACCTCGGCGGTCTTGCGCGGGTTGTCGTAGTAGCCGCGCATGACCTGGGGGCCGCGGATCCACAGCACGCCGGTCTCTTCGGGTTCGCACGGGGTGCCGTCGTCGCGCCGCGCCTGGATCGTCGTGTCCGGCAACGGGGGGCCGATGTGGCCGGGGTCGAGCTGGTGCGGCAGCCGGACCGCGGCGACGGGGCTGGTCTCGGTGAGGCCGTAGCCGTTGCGCAGCGGCAGGCCGATGCCCAGCAGCGTCTCGTCGACGTGCCGCGGCAGCGCGCCACCGCCGCTGACGCACAGCCGCAGCCGACCGCCGAAGCTCGCCAGCACCTTGCGCAGCACGAGCCGGCGCAGGCCAGCGTGCACGAGGCGATGGCCGAGGCGGGCCTGGCCGCTGCCGACCAGGCGTGACACGTGCAGACTGTGCCGCAGCAGCCTGCCGCGCCAGCCGGGCAGCTTCTGCGCGTGACCGACCAGCCCGTCGTGCAGCATCTCCCAGATGCGCGGCACCGCCGCGAACACCGTCGGTCGCATCCGGGCGAGGTCGTCCTTGATGTGGCGGCGATCGGTGTAGACCAGCTGCGCGCCGGTGGCGAGCGCGAGGTAGTCCATGATGCGTTCGTACATGTGCCACGCCGGCAACACGCTGAGGAACGAGTCCTCGGCCGTGACGTGCAGGACCTGTTGCACGGTGCGCAGGTTCGCCAGCACGTTGTCGTGCGTCAGCATCACGCCCTTCGGTTCGGCGGTCGTGCCGCTGGTGTAGACGATCGTCAGCAGGTCCGTCGGTTGCACCGCGGCGCGTGCGGCCGCCAGCTGCGGCTGCCGCGCGGGCAGCAGCTCACCGCCGCGTTCGAGCAGTCGGGCCAGCGTGGTCGCCGGCGGCAGCTCGCTGCGATCCTGCATCACGACGATGCGCTCGAGCTGCGGCAAGGCGTCGTCGGCCGCGAGCAGTTCGCGCCCGACGCGGTCGTCGTCGACGAACGCCAGGCGACAGCCGCTGTGCCGCAGGATGAAGTGCATCTCGGTCGGCGAGGTGTCGGCGCCGCGCGGCACGTCGACGGCACCGATGCTGGCGAGCGCCAGATCGATCAGCAGCCACTCGTAGCGGTTCTCGGCGATCAGGCCGACCCGGTCACCGCGGCGCACGCCGAGGTCGAGCAGCGCGGTCGCCAGTCGGTCGACGTCCTCGCCGAGTCGGCCGAACGAAACGGGTTCCGCCGACTGGGCGCGGCGCCGCGGCAGGAACGTCCGTTCGGCGTGGCGGCGGGCTGTTCCGACGAGCGCGGGAAAGGTCATCGGCGGGGCCATGGACGCTACCGCGCGCGGCCTCGGAACCGGGGTCGTCGACGGGCGCAGAACCTGGCTGGGACGCTTGACATCCACGGTCGTGATCCATACGAATGCGCCCCCTCGTCCGCTGGGTCAACCAGGGTCGCCCGAAAAGCGCCCCCGGGCCCTGCGGCCGGCGTTCTGCGCGGGTGTAGCTCAGTGGTAGAGCATCACGTTGCCAACGTGATGGTCGTGAGTTCGAATCTCATCACCCGCTCCAGATTCCTGGCCGCTGCGGCCGCTGGC
>JAEUHS010000106.1 GCA_016794035.1 Planctomycetota bacterium | reverse complement strand
GGTCGAGAACCTCAGCGCCGCCGAGTCGCGCATCCGCGACGTCGACGTCGCCTACGAGACCGCGCAGCTGACGCGCAACTCGATCCTGCAGCAGGCCAGCATCTCGGTGCTGTCGCAGGCCAACGCGCTGCCGCAGTCGGCTCTGCGCCTGCTCGGCTGATCGCGACGCAGACCGACCCTGACCGCAGGACCCGCCGTCGCGCCGGCCGGTGCGACCGCGGGTCCGAGACCGCCGCATGGACGTGATCCGCACCACCCTGGGCACGCCGTCGCGCATGCTGCGCAAGCTGGCCGGCGTGCTGGGCAAGCTCGTCGACGTCGAGGACGGCGCCGCGCCGTCGGCGGCCGCCCACGGTGGTGTGTCCGGTTCCGCGCGCTCGTCGGGCGGCCCGGATGCCGACCGTCGAGAGAAGCGACGTTCGCTGCTGGCCGAGATGCTCGCCCTGCCACCGGGCACCCAGGTCGACATCGTCGTCGACGCCACGACCGAACAGCTGACCTTCATCGTGCGCGACCTCGCGACCGGCCGGGCGATCCGCACGGTGCCGGAGGCCGAGGCGAAGGCGCTGATCGAGCAGTTCTCGCGCCGCCACGGCGCCTTCGTCGACCGGTCGTTGTGACCGGCGGAAGGCATCAAGTGGCGTCTGCGCGGGGCCGATAGTCGCGACGGGGACGGCCTCATCCGATCATGTCGAGCGCAGGAATCAGCTTCGGTGGACTCGCGTCCGGACTGGACACGAAGGCGATCATCTCGGCCCTCACGGCGATCGAGCGTCGACCGATCACCCAGCTCGAGACCAAGAAGACGCAGCTCAACAAGCAGAAGTCGCTGTTCGGCGACCTCGGCACCCTGCTCGACAAGCTGACCAAGGCCGCCAAGGCGCTGAAGACGACGTCGGACTTCCTGCAGATGAAGGCCGCCTCGAGCGACGAGGACCTGCTGACGGCGACCGCGAGCAACACCGCCACGCCGGGCTCGTACGACATCAAGGTCAAGTCGCTGGCGCGCGCGCAGGTCAGCGCCAGCGCCGGTGCCGCCAGCCCGACCACGAGCCTCGGCGGCCCCGCCTCGCTGCAGATCGACATCGGCGGCAACACGCACCTGATCGCCGTCAACAGCCCGACCCTCGACAGCGTCGCGGCGGCGATCAACGCCCAGGACATCGGCGTGCGCGCCAGCGTCGTCGACACCGGCAACCCGATCAACGGCGGCGCCGAGCGCTACCAGCTCGTGCTGCGCTCCGCCACGACCGGCAGCGAGGGCGCGTTCACCGTCGCCTACGACGACGGCGACGCCGCCTTCCAGAACCTGATCAACGGCATCACCGAGACGGTCGGCGGCACCAACGCCGAGCTGCAGATCGGCGGCATCTCGGTGTTCCGCGCCAGCAACTCGATCAGCGACGCGATCCCGGGGGTCACGATCGACCTGAAGTCGGCCGACGAGAACACCACGGTGCAGCTGACGATCTCGACCGACGCCGAGGAGACCAGCAAGAAGGTGCAGGCCTTCGTCGACGCCTACAACGCGGTCGTCGACTTCATGGCGGCGCAGAACGTCGTCGACGCCGAGGGCAAGACGTCGAGCCCGCTGTTCGGCGACGCGCTGCTGCGCTCCGTGCGCACCAACCTGCGCGGCATCGTCGGCGGCATCGTCGGCGGCACCGGCAACGAGGCCTACCAGCTGCTGTCGCAGATCGGCATCAAGTCCGACACGGCCGGCAAGCTGACGTTCGAATCGACCAGGTTCGCCGAGGCGCTGGCCGACGACGAGACCGCGGTCGCGGCCATCTTCGCCGACCCGACCAGCGGCCTGATGGGTCGCATGGTCGACCAGCTCGACCTCTACACCGACTCCGTCGACGGCCTGTTCAAGGCGCGCAGCGACAGCTTCGACCGCCAGGTCAAGGACACCCAGCGCCGCATCGACGACAGCGAGCGCCGCCTCGTGACCTTCACGCAGCAGCTCGAAGCCAAGTACGCGAACCTCGAGAGCCTGCTCGGCAAGTTGCAGAGCCAGGGCAGCTCGCTGAACAGCCTGCCGAGCCTCAACCGGAACTGACCGACAACCCCAACCAGAGGAACCCCCGATGTCCTACGCTCAAGCCGCCGCCACCTACCAGCGCAACGCCGTCCTCAACGCCTCGCCGGAGAAGCTCGTGCAGCTGCTCTACGACGGCGCGATCAAGCACCTCGAGAAGAGCCGCATCGGCCTCGCCGACGGCAAGACCGCGCGTTCCGCCGACGTCGGCCAGTCGCTCGGCAAGGCGATGGGCATCCTCGGCGAACTGCGCGCCAGCCTCGACCACGCCGCCGGCGGCGAGATCGCCCGCGACCTCGACCGTCTCTACGAGTTCACGCTCGACCAGCTCAGCCAGGCCAACCTCCATCGCACGCCGGTCGGCGTCGAGAACGCGCTGCGCGTCGTGCGCACGCTGAAGGAAGGCTGGGATGGCGTCGTCGCCCACTGAGCCGGGCTCGGCGGTCGCGTTCGCGCTGCAGGAGGTGACCGCCTGCTGGGACCAGGCCTACGAGGCGCTGGCGCGCGGTGACGTCGAGCGCGCCGCGACGCTGCTCGACATCGCCGGCGCACACGTCGCCGGCGCCGGCGACGGCTCGAAGGACACACCGACCGAAGCGGCCCTGCGCCAGCAGGCACACGGTGCGTTCGGACGGCTGCAGCACGGCATGAAGGCCGGGCTGGCGGGGCTGCAGGGGGAGCTGGTGCGCGTTCGCCAGGGCGCGAAGGTGCTGCGCGGCTACGGCGACGCGGCCGGTGCGGTGACGAGTCGCATGTCGAAGGACGGGTAGACGCCGAGCCGCTGCGTTCGCGCGGTGGCGATCCGACCGCCGCCGCCCCGACCGGACAGGAGGCGGCAGCGGCGCTATCGTCCTGCATCCTGAGGACCACCCGGCTGAGCCCCAAGCGGCTGCGGTGGGTGTTCGCGCAGCACATCGGAGGTCCACGATGAAGAAGTTCGAGAGCACCTACGACCAGATCACCCGCGAGAGCAAGGCCGCGGGCAAGACCGAAGGAAGAGCCGAAGGGAGAGCCGAAGGAAAGGCCGAAGCCCGCGTCGAACTGCTGCTGCGTCTGATCACGCGTCGCTTCGGCATGCCCACGGACACCACGACGACCCGAGTGCGATCGGCCTCGCCCGCGGACCTCGATCGCTGGACGGATCGCATCCTCGACGCGGCGACGCTCGCCGACTTGTTCGGCGACTGACCGCGCATTCTGCTGCGGAGCATGGACATCCGGCGGCGGACCGGCGGGCGCGTGCCGGCTGGGGAGTCGCCGAGTTCCGCCGGCACACGACAGCGCGCTGGAATGCCGCGCCCCACTTGGCGAAGCTGGGTCCGGTTCCGGACCGAGAGGCCGCGAGCCAGACTGCGGCGAGTCCCGCCGCCACTCCAGTTGCCCACCAGATGCTCACCACCAAGCGCTACGACTACGCCCCGTTCGAACAGGTGCAGACGCACCCACTGATCGAGAACCACCGCGAACTGAACCTGCAGAAGGTCGCCCACTTCAAGGAGGACATCCTGAAGAACGGCCTGCTCGAACCGCTGGTGGTCTGGGAGCGCAGGCACGGTGAGTACTACCTGGTCGGCGGCTTCCACCGGCACAGCGCGATCCGCCTGATCCGCCAGGAGAATCCCGGCTACTACGACCGCATCGACGTGCGCGTCGTCGCCGGCGACCTCGAGGAGATCCGCGCGCTCAACCTCAAGCTCAACGCCGACCGCCTCGACGCGAAGATCACCGACTACTTCGACACGATCATCTACCTCAACAACGCCAACTGGCCGAAGGAGCGCATCGCCGGCTTCCTCGACAAGAGCGTGTCGTGGGTCGAGGAGATCATCCGCTTCGTGCCCGGCATGGACCCGCGCGTGCGCGCGCTGCTGGTCGAAGGCAAGCTGTCGTGGAGCAGGGCCAGGCAGATCTGCCGCCAGGTCCTCGACGCCGCACCCGGCGACGAGCGCAAGGTCGCCGACGCCGCCCTGCGCGAACTCGAATCCGGCGAACGCGCCGAACCGCGCTACGTGCTGTCGCCGAAGGCCGCGCACAAGCGCCTGGCCAGGAGCCTCGAGCTGGATCCCCAGGCGACCTACACCGTCACCGCGCAGGACCTGTTCGCGCTGCTGAGCCTGCTCGCCGGCAAGGCCAACGGCCACGGCGAAGAGCACATGGAACGCGTGCGCGAGATCTTCCCGGCGCTGGTCGACTGATCCGCAACTTCACCGTACGTCACGGAGCGGCGGTCGCGGGGCCTGCCCCGCGCCGCCTTCGGTGACCGTCCGCCGCCGCGCTCAGCGCGACAGGCTCTGCACGTTGAACGCCGCGTCCTGGTCGTTCGGATCGAGCTGCAGCGCCTTCTGGAAGCAGATCTTCGCGTCGGCGACGCGCTGGAGCTTCCACAGGCAGACACCGCGGTTGTTCCAGGTCTGCGAGTCCGACGGCTCGATCTCGCTCGCACGGCGGAAGCAGTCCTCGGCCTCGGCGAAGTGCGACTGGCCGAACAGGACCATGGCGAGGTTGAACCAGCCTTCGGCGTTGTTGCTGTCGATCGCCAGACCGGCGTTGAACGCGTTGATCGAGCCGACGTCGTCACCGGTCACGTAGCGCACGAAGCCGAGCTGCATCTGGTACTCGACCTCGCCGCTGGCGAACGTCGCGGCGGCTTCGATGTGCGGCAGACTCTGCTCGTAGAGACCCTGCGACATGTAGGCCTCCGCGGTCGTGCGGTGGATCTCGGCCAGCTTGGTCGACAGCTCGCCGAGGCTCGCCACGATCGCCGCCTTCTGCTGCTCTGCCATCGGCTCCACCACCAGCGGTGGCACCTGGCTGTCGCGCGTGTCGCGGATGCGGGTCGGGATCGCCTGGAAGCCCGTCCGCTGGGGGATGGCCGTGGTAACCGGCCCTTGGTTCTTCGTACTGGTCGTCATGGTCACCTTCTCGTCACGGGGTATTGGCCTCACATCGCGGCCAGGGTTCGTTGCATCGCCGCCGCCTCGTGGTCGAGGGCACGCGCCTCGAGCAGCCGGACGGCGTGTTCCCCCATGCGCTTCGCTTCGGCCGTGCGGCCCAGGCGATGCAGGATGAGGGTCACTTGTTGGCACGCGCCGGGTGAACCCGGATGTGCGGCCAGGAAGTCGGTCAGGACGCCGAGCGCGCGCCCGTTGTCGCCGCGCTGCAGCAGCAGGCGCGAGAGCGCCAGGTGCGCCACCTCGTAGGCGGGCTCGATCGCGATCGCCTGTTCGAGCAGGCGCTGCGCACGCGGCAGGTCGCCGCGCAGCAGCCAGGCCTGGGCGATGCCGGCCAGCGACACGTGGCCGGTGATGCCGTCCTGGATCGGCACCACGAGCACCTGCCCGCGGTACGACAGGCAGCGCCGGTAGTGCAGGATCGCGTCCTCGGCGCGGCCTTCGGCCAACGCCAGGCTGGCGGCGAGGTAGTGCAGGTTCGGTGTCGGCAGGAACCGCCGCAGACCGGTGTCGAGCACCTGCCGCGCGCGTTCGTTGTCGCCGGCGCGCGCGGCCTCGAGCGCGCACAGCGCCGCGACTTCGCCGGCATACGGCAGCTCGCGCGGCAGCGACGGCGGTCCGGCGAGGATCAGCTCGAGGCAGCGATCGAGGTACCGCCGCGCGTCGGCGCCGCGACCGGGCACGCGCCGCAGGAAGTCGCCGTACTTGTAGTGGCAGTAGACGTCGTCGGGGCTCGCGGCCAGCTGCTTGTGGAACAGGCGCTCGTTGCGCTCGTTCTTGCCACGCTGGTCCATGACCTCGTCGGTGTAGCCGTGGTGTTCGACCTCGACGTCGGCGCTGGCGAGCACGAGGCCGAGTTCGCCACCCAGTCGCTGCAGGCTGGGCGTCACCTGCTCGTGGATGATGCCGGTGTATTCGATGCCGGGCAGGTTGCGGAACAGCCGCACCATCATCACGCCGAGCGTCTTGCCGCCGCCGTAGATGTTCTGGAAGTGCAGGTGGTAGCCGGACACGTCGGCGCTCTGCACCAGCTCGCGGATGCGTTCGCAGCCACCGGGCTGCACGAACTCGTCGGCGTCGAGCACCAGGATCCAGTCGCCGGTCGCCGCGCGCAGCGCGGTGTTGCGCGGCGCCGAGAAGTCGTCCTGCCACGGCTCGTGCAGCACGCGCGCGCCGAACGACTCGGCGATCGCGACCGTGGCGTCGGTCGAGCCGGTGTCGACGACGACGATCTCGTCGACCGCGTCGCGCACGTGGCGCAGGCACGCGTGCAGGAAGCGCTCTTCGTCGCGCGCGATCATGCAGAGGCTGATGCGCGGCGTGCGCCCGCGCCACGGCGGCGTCGGCCGTGGCTGGTGCACGGCGCTCGCCAGGATCTCCGGTGCGGCGCCATCACCGACCACCGGCGACCAACGCCGCAGCAGTGCTTCGGTCTCGGCCGCGAACGACGTGGGCGCCTCGATGGCGGGACTCGGCGATGCGAACTCGACGTCGACCAGCTGCGCCGGCGGCAGCTTGCTGTCGACGCACATCGCGTGCTCTTCGAGGGCGACCTGCGTGTTGGCGAGGTGTTCGGGCAGCGGACCGACCAGCAGCGCGTCGAGGCGCGGCAGCATCAGTCCGGTGACGTCGCCGGCGTGCCGTCGCGCGCCGTCGACGCCGGGCGCGACCGGACCGACGCCGGCCAACACCGAGAGCGCTTCGAAGGCGCCCCGCGTCGTCAGCGAGCCGCCGCGCACGAACCAGACCAGATCACCGCGGGCAGCGGCGATGGCGCGGTTCCACTGCGCGCACTCGCGCACGGCGTCGCCCTGGACGATCTCCCAGTCCGGCGGCAGGAACGCGCGCAACGCGGCGGTCGTCCGCGCCAGCGCGTCGGCATCGCCGCCGGCGACGAGCACCGAACCGGCCAGCGGCGCCTGCTTGCGTCCGACGAGCCAGAACCGCGCCGGTGGCGGGCCGGCCAGCCATTCGAGCGGCAGCAGACCGTGCGCGAACAGCTCCTGTGCCAGGGCCGCACCCGGCTCACCGGGGTTCGCGGGCACGCACACGACGTCGGTGACGAAGATCCCCGCCGCCGCGGCAGCGGCCAGCGCGCGCCGCAGCGTCAGACACTGCGACGGATCGTCGGTGCTGCCGATCGGATCGAAGCTGCCGGGCCGGCCGTCGACGACCAGCCGCAGCATGCGCGGCGACTGCACGTTGTCGACGTCGAGCAGGAGCGTGCCGCCCGGCGCCAGCCGGGCCACCAGCCGCGCCAGCACGTCCTCGACGCGGCCCATCGACTCGGTCAGCGCCTGCACCTCGATCAGGTCGAACACGTCGGTGCCATCGGCGCCGAGGCGGCCGCGATCGCGCGGCAGCTGCAGCACCCGCTGCGCTGCGGGCACGAGGCCCGCCCAGGCCCGAACAGGGCCGAGGAAGCCACGCGGCAGGTGGTCACCGGAACGAGTCATTGCCTTTGCCTGCGCGGACGACAGCGTCCAACGCCTCCACACCATCGGCAGACCTGGACCTGGAACTTCAGTTCGCGATGATGTCGACGCTTCCGCGCCAGGCCGAACATGTCCCCCACCCCCCGGATCGAGATCCTGCTGCGCGAACGCACGCGCTTTCTCGAACTGGTGCACGTGCCGTCGTGTTCGTCGACACAGGACCTGGCGGTCGGGCATCCTGGAACCGGCGACGCCATCTTCTGGGCCGACCACCAGACCCGCGGTCGCGGCCGCATGCAGCGCGAGTGGCACGACGAGCCCGGCAAGGACCTGGCCGTCACCCTGCGCGTCACCCTGAGGCTGCCGCATCCGACCGCGCTGCCGGCGGCGCTGCCGGTCGCCGTGCTGCAGGCCTGCGAACCGTTCGCCGGCCGGCCGCTGCGCATCAAGTGGCCCAACGACGTGTTCCTCGACGGGCGCAAACTCGCCGGCGTGCTCGTCGACGCCGGTTCGGGCACGCGCGACACCTACTTGATCGGCATCGGCGTCAACTGCAACCGCGTGCGCTTCCCGCCCGATCTCGAGTCGACCGCCTGCTCGCTGGCGACCGCCACCGGCCACGAGGTCGACCGCGCCGAACTGCTGCTGCACCTCGCCGAACGCGTGCATTCGATGCTCGGCGACCTGGCGGCGGGACGGCATGCGGCACTCGAAGACGTGTTCCGCGAACGGCTCGGCCTGCTCGGCCAGCGGGTGCGGGTCGAGGCCGCCATGACGCACGAAGGCGTGCTGACCGCGCTCGACTTCGCGCGACTGGTGCTCGACGACGACCGGGTCGTGCCATTGCCGAGCGTGCGCGGCATCCAGCGGGCCAACGGCTGAATCGGCACCGGATGGCCGACACAAGCTGATCTCCGGCAGGTTCTTGCGTCACCTTCCGCGCAGCTGCACGCAAGTCATCAGCCCCGTTCGAAGGCCCGCAGCAGGCGCGCTTCGAACTGCAGCACCTTCGCCGGCGGCGGCCCACCGATCAGCCGCGAGAGCAGTTCCTGGTCGCCGGTGTCGGGCGCCAGCATCGGATAGCCCTTCGCCTGCAGCCAGGCGTTCATGCCCAACCAGCCGATCACCAGGTTGAAGTCGGGGAACGGCGCGATGCGCGCGAACCGCCACAACAGGCGGAACCCCTGCCGCGCCGGATGCAGCGCACGGAACAGGACCGGTACGTCGCGGTAGCAGCGATCGGCGGTGAAGGTCTCGAGCAGCCCGCGCAACTGCTCGGGAGCCGGATAGTTGACGTAGATCTGCGCGTCCCACGGCGGCCCGCGGCGCAGGTCGTTGTTCCGGAACCGCGGCAGCCGCGCGGTCATGGTGCGGAACAACTCGACCAGGAACCAGCCGTCGGGCCCGGCCCCCGTCGCGGCACGCGCCCGCACCATGCGCAGGCACTCCTGCATGCCCCGAACGATGCGGTGCTCCTGGGTGATCGCCCCCAGCCGCCCCGGCCGATCCTCCATGACGTCGAGCACGTCCTGTTCGTCGACGACGAACCCGCGCAGCCGCAGCAGCGCGGCGCAGAGCGCCGCGTCCCCGGGCGCCGGGCGCCGCACGTTGTCCAATACGCGCTGCGCGACCGCGAGCGGCTCGGGCCCGTCGGCATCGACGACCATGCGACTGGCCAGCGCCAGGTCGACCCGTTCGAGCAGCGACGGACTGGCTTGTGCTCCCCCCTTCTCCACGTCCCTGTTTCGGCACATCGACGCCGCCGATTGCGCCCCGGCTGCGCTCGGCCGACCGCGGGCGGCGAAACGCCCATGGCAACGGCACCCCGATCAGCGTTCGCGGTAGCGGTGCGAGACCGGCATGCGGCGCCCGTTCCAGCAGCGCTTGCCGAGCTTGACCGTGGGCGGGTACTGCGACCGCTTCCACTCGGCGTCCTGCACCTGCGCGAACAGGGCCGCGACCCGCTCGCTCGCCATGCCGGTGCGCGCGGTGGTCGCCGCCACCGACAACTCCTCCTCGACCAGGCAACGCAGCACCGGATCGAGTTCCGCGTACGGCGGCAGGCTGTCGGCGTCGAGCTGGCCGGGGCGCAGCTCGGCCGAGGGCGGCTTGTCGATCGACCGCTGCGGGATGCGTTCGCCGTCACGGTTCAACCAGCGCGCCAGCGCCCACACCTCGGTCTTCCACAGGTCGGCGATCGGCGCCAGCGCGCCGTTGGTGTCGCCGTAGATCGTGCAGTAGCCGACCGCGCATTCGCTCTTGTTGCCGGTCGTCAGCACCAGGTGGCCGTGCTTGTTGGCGAACGCCATCAGCAAGGTGCCGCGCGCGCGCGACTGCAGGTTCTCCTCGGCGGTGCCGGGCTCGGTGCCGGCGAACACGGGCCGCAGCACCTGCGCGAACGCGTCCTGCAGCGGTTCGATCGGCAGCACGTGGAACTCGATGCCGAGGCTCTTCGCCAGCTGGCGGGCGTCCTCCAGGCTGTGGTCGCTGCTGTGCGCGGACGGCATGGCGATGCCGACCACGTGCTCCTTGCCGAGCGCATCGACCGCCAGCGTCGCCACCAACGCCGAGTCGATGCCGCCCGACAGGCCGATGACGACGTCGTGGAAGCCGAACTTGTGCACGTAGGCGGCGATGCCCTGGGCGATCGCCGCGTGCTGCATCGCCTCGAGTCCGGGCCACTGCGGCGTCTCGGTCCACGGCGCCGCGGTGTCGACGACGACCAGCTGCTCGGCCCACCACACCGGCTGGCAGGCGACGCCGGTCGACTTGACGGCCAGCGAGCCACCGTCGAACTGCAGGCCGACGTCACCGCCGACCATGTTGACGTACAGCATCGGCACGCGGTGCCGGGACGCGGCGGCCGCGACCATGCGGTAGCGGAACTCCTCCTTGCCACGCTCCCATGGGCTCGCGCTGAGGTTGACGATCAGCTCGGCGCCGGCCTGCGCGACGCGTTCGACCGGGTCGACCGCATAGGCGCGCTGACCGAAGAACAGTTCGTCGTTCCAGCCGTCCTCGCAGACGACGATGCCGACACGATGGCCACGCAGGTCGACGAAGTTCGCCTCGGGCGCGCGGCACGGCTCGAAGTAGCGTGACTCGTCGAACACGTCGTAGGTCGGCAGCAGCGTCTTGCGGGCGACGATGCGGATCCGGCCACCACGCAGATACGCCACCGCGTTGTGCAGCGGTCGGCCGCCGCGCTGCAGCGCCTCGGTGTTCTTCGTCACGCAGCCGACCAGCACGTCGAGCTCCGGCGGCACCGACGCGGCCAGCGCGGCCAGCGCGGCGTCGTGCGCGTCGAGGAATGCGGCGCGCACCAGCAGGTCCTCGGGCGGATAGCCGCAGACCGCCAGCTCGGGGAACACCGCCAGTTCGGCGCCCTGCTGCGCGGCCCGCTGGGCGTAGTCGACGATCCGTCGCGTGTTGCCGGCGAAGTCACCGACCGTCGTGTCGATCTGGCACAGCGCGATGCGCATGCGCCTACCGCACCTCGTGCGGCAGCATGAATTCGATCGTCTCGGGGATGCCGTCGACCTCTTCGACCGAGGTCGCACCGAGTTCGCGCAACCGGGCGACGACGGCGAGCACGCTGCTCTCCGGCGTGCTGGCGCCCGATGTGATACCGACCCGCTGCACGCCCTCGAACCACCCTGGCACCAGGTCCTCGGCGCCGAGCAGCAGGTGCGCGGGCACGCCGGACCCGGCACCGATCTCGCGCAGCCGATTGCTGTTGCTGCTCATGCGATCGCCGATCACGAGCCACAGGTCGACGCGGCCGCGCAGGTTCTTGACCGCCATCTGCCGGTTCGTGGTCGCATAGCAGATGTCCTCCTTGCGCGGCGCCTGCAGCTTCGGGAAGCGCCGCTGCAGCACCTTCATCACGCGCTGCGCCTCGTCGACACTGAGGGTCGTCTGCGTCAGCACGGCGACACGCTCGGGATCGGGAACGTTCACGCGCTCGGCTTCTTCGGGCGTCGCGACGACAATCGTCCGAGCCGGCGCTTCACCGACCACGCCTTCGACCTCGACGTGATCGGCGTGACCGATCAGG
>JAEUHS010000093.1 GCA_016794035.1 Planctomycetota bacterium | reverse complement strand
CGGGGGTTGTCGGCGCGGGAAGGGGCGCTAGCCTGTCCGGCGAGTCAGCGGGAATGGGTCCGTTGGCCGAAGACTTGTTGGACCGACCGTGCGTACGGAACAGGAGTTCTTGGATGCGATCGACTGCCGTTTCCCGTTCGGTGAGCGGGCAGCAGCGATTGCTTTGCTCGACGAGGGGTGCAGGATCTCAGCGAATGCCGCGTTTGCCTTGGTGGATGAGATCGTGCGTCCTCCGAGGGGTTGCGAGGCTTCGCGTGACCTGCGCCAGGAATTCCTTGCCTACGTCTTCGAGCGGTTCACGCATCCTCTCACGAGCGTGCTTCGGCCGCTGGCAGAGCAGCTCGTTGCGGGCCACGAGTCGACCGCAGATGAGGCGCTCCAGATGATGCGCAAAGTCGCCGAGTATCCCGGACAGTACGCGGCCCTCTGCATTGTCTATTTCTCTGCGCACGACCCCCGAGAGGATCTTGACCGAGAGGATGATGCGATCCGACGATCGTGGGCGGTCCAACTCGGCCATGCAGCCGACCGGCCCCAAGCGGCCGGCGGCTGATGGCCAAAGACGTTGGACGGACATGGAGCGAGTGCTGCAACACCTAGTGGTTGGTCTGGCCAGCGGCGCTGCAACTGCGTTGCTCTTGCTCATCGCAGGGACTTTGCTCTTGCTCGCGGCACTTTTGGGGCCGAGTTCGGCGGACTCAGGCTGGTGGATTGGAACAACCAGCGGTTCCTGCTACCTGTTGGCTCCGTATGCCGGCTGCGCAGCATTCCTGGTCGGGATCGGCGCTTCTCTCCTCCGCGGCCACAACCGCTCGCGTGCCGTTCCCGTTGATCCGGATCAAGTGTAAGTTGCCGTCCAACTCGTCGATGCAGGCGGCGAGCCGCGACCAAAGCAACCAGCGAGGAAAGCCCTCGCACCGCGGCTCGCGCCTGATCGACAAAGACGTTAGACCGACATCTTCATGTTCCTCTCGTTCGGACTGCTCATTCCTTGGGCAATAGCCGGCTGACGCGGAGATGGCCAACACTCGCCAGATCGATCGGGCACTGCTCCTCTTCGCGGCCACCACCGCAGCGACGATTCTCGTGACGGTCTTGACGTCCTGGCTTGGCTCCGCAATCGAGCTTCTTGAGTGGCTTCCCGGCGCATGGGCCTTCGTTGTGTTGCTTTTGATGTGGGTCGGCCTGCCGCTTGTGCACTTCAGGTTGCAGGTCGAAGGCGATCCACCCGCGCTGCTGTCCGTCTTCTCTGGGACCGCGTCGTGGCTGGTCGGCGCTGCCTTCACTACCTACTGGCATGCGGTGACGTAGGGGGACTGGGTTTCTGTAGGCTCTACCCAACTCCACGCGGCAGCCGACGGATCGCCCTCGCCGTCAGACCGCCGCCAACTCCCAAACCTCCACCTTCTCCCGCGTCCGTCGCCGCAGCGGCTTCACCCTGCGCGTCAACTTCTCCACCAGCCTGAACCGCCCGCGATCCAGCTCGGTCTGGATCGGATGCGGCACGTCGGGCTGCGAGAGCTCGATGATGTTCGAGAACACGAACACCACGCGGCCGCCGGGCGCGAGGCGCTGCAGGGCCTGGTCGTAGAAGCGTTCGAAGAAGCCGTCCTGGAAGTACATCGCCAGGTCCAGCGTCCGGCCCACGTCGCCCTTCATCCACGGCGGGTTCGACACGATGAGGTCGGCGAGACCACGCGAAGCGCCCAGCAGATCCGCGTGCTGGAGTTCGATCGCGGGTGCGTCCGCGAGCCTCTGCAGCTGCCTCGCCACGCTCTCGATCGCGTTCGGGTTGATGTCCGTGGCGAGGACCTGCCGGAAGCCCGCCTTGGCCATCTGGAGCGCCAGGATGCCGCAGCCGGTGCCCACGTCGATCGCCCGGTCGCGCGCGCCCCGGTACTTCGCGAGCCACGTGCCGAACAGCTCCAGGTGCTCCATGCGGGCCGGAATGTACGTGCCGTAGAACGGGTGCACGCGATAGCCCAGCACGGGGAAGTGCACGCCCCTCACGTACCAGTCCCACGTGCTGCTCAAGACCCTCGCGTCCTCGATCGGCAGCGCGAAGTCGGCGTGGTCCGGGTACAGCTCGGCGAGGAAGCCCGCACCCGGCGCGCCGGCGAGGACCACCTTGCGTCCGACGATCGGCGCCAGCAGGCGCTTCGACGCGGACTGGAACGCCTCACGGAAGGCGCGCTTGGCAACGTACCCCGCGTCCTCGGCCGGCTCCTCCAGCTGCACGCGCAGCGCTGCGAGGATGTCGAGCCCGGTCCCGAAGCGATCGGTCACGATCAGCGAACGCCCCTCACGCAGCCACGCCGCGGCCTGCGCCGTCGGGACGTTCCGGTCGACGGGTTCTGCGCGGTGGCGAAGGACGGGCTCGGGGCGGTGCAGGGCGGCGGGCATCGGGCGGTGCAGGACGGGCGTGGGGAAGACGCGGCGGGCAGCGCTGGTGTGATACCTCGCGCGGCACGCTGCGGGGAGAGCCTGCCGCACGCCCTGCCACCACGCGGGATCGCGGGCCTTCCCTCGTCCCCTCGTGGATCTCCGGGCCGTAGCGCCGCGAACGCGACTAGCGGTCGCCGACGCGGCCGCCGAAGCGCGAGCGCGGCGGATGCGCCTCGGTGACCTTCAGCGCACGGCCGTCGACCTCGGCGCCGTGCAGCGCCGCGAGCGCGGCGTTCGCATCGTCGTCGGTCGCCATCTCGACGAACGCGAAGCCGCGCGACTTGCCGGCGTTGCGGCTCATCACCAGGCTTACGTTCGCGACCTTGCGGCCGTCCTGGGCGAAGAGGTCGGTGAGTGCGGTCGCACTCATGTCCGACGCGAGATTGCCAACGTGCAGTTTCTTGTTCATGTAGCTCCAGCAAGCGGCACCCGCGGGCACCGGACCGTCATGGCGTCACCACTCGGCTGGTCACCGACCAGCGCGCACTTCCCCTCGCCCGATCATCGGGCACGTGCGCCACGCCGCCGCGTCTCGTCGCGTGCGGCGGACCGAGTCCCGACAGAGGCCATCAGGGCCGGCGACTCGCTGCCGAGCGGGGCGACCAGGGTAGGCGAGAACGGCGGGCAGCACCACCTCCGACTCGGATTGGGCACGCGCCGCCGCTGGCGTGCGTGGCACGACCATGAACTGGAGCGACGAAACCAAGGATCGGCTCGGCACCGCGCTGAACGAGGCCGACCTGCTCGGCATCGAACTCGATCTCGCGCGCCGGACGGTCGCGGTGACCTTCGCCGTGCTCGCCGAGCCCGAGCCCGCCGACCGTCGCCTGCAGTTCGTGCTGTCACCGGTCGGGCGGGTGGCCGCGTCGCTGCGCCAGGGCGCGCGGAACGACACCGAGGCCGAGGTCGTGCCGTTCGCGCCGGAACAGTTGCCGGAGGTCGTGCAGCGCTTCGGCGGACAGCCGATCCACGGCTGGGAGTTCTTCGACGTGCACGAACGCGACTTCCCGCGCTGGAGCGACCGGCTCAGTCTCGACTGGCGCAGCGGCGACGGCGAGCGCGGCATGGGGCACAGCCTGCTGCTGTTCCAGGCAGGCCACGAGCAGCACCTCGACGTCTGCATCTGGTTCGACGAGCTCGAGGTCCGCGACGCTGCCGGCAGGCCGGTGGCGTTCGAAGACCTGTGCGAAGGCGGCCGGCGTTTCTGGCACAGCGTGCAGGGCGGCGGCGGCGCGGCCGCGGCGCCCGGCATCGCCCCGCTCGCGCCGCCGACCGACGCCGACGCGGCATGGACGCGGCACGACGTGCGCCTCGGCCTGCTGTTCCTCGTCCTCGGGGTGCTGGTGACCGGCTACGCCCTGGCCGCGGCGCGCAACGACGTGCCGACGGTGCTGTGGAGCATGGGCTGGGTGCTCGGCCCGCTGCTGCTGCTGCTCGGCGGCAACGCGGTCTGGCGGTCGCTGCGCGCGCCAAGGTGACCGCCCCGAGGCATCGCCCATGCGCGGCCGCCGTGAGGTAGGATCCCGGGCATGCGGTCGGCGCGCACAGTTCCCCGTCTCGGCAACCTCGGGCCCCTGAAGGTCCTGGTCGTCGGCGCGGTACTGATGTGGGCGATCGCCACGGCGTGGCTGGTGTGGACGTTCCAGCGGCCCCCGGTCGACCTGCAACTGCTCGAGCGGCTGCAGCCCGGCATGTCGGCGCACGAGGTGCACCAGATCCTCGGAGCGCCGCGGTCGAAGCACGACGCCCACTGGGTCTACTCGCGCTCGCTGTCGTGGCCGATCGTCTACGTGTACTTCGACGAGCAGCAGCGCTTCCGTCGCAGCCGCTACGACGACTGACCGGGCCCGTCGGGGCAGTGCGCGAGACCGAACGGCGGGCAATTCCGGCCGCGCCGGCGCCGTTCTGCTTCACCCGGCGCCACCGCCCCCGTACCCTCGCCGGCCCGACCGATGAACACCTTCGCCTACGCGCACCTCGACGAGTCCCTCGCCACCAAGCTGATCGACCGGGCGGGGCTCGGCGACCTCGACCGCAAGGTCCGGAACGGCGAACGGCTGACCTTCGCCGACGGCGTGCGCCTCTACGAGACGCCGCACCTGGCCGCGGTCGGCCTGCTGGCGCACCGCGTGCGCGTGCAGAGGCACGGGCGCAAGGTGTTCTTCAACGTCAACCAGCACGTCAACTACACGAACATCTGCATCTACTCGTGCAAGTTCTGCGCGTTCGCGGCCAAGGAAGGCGAGGAGCGCGCCTACCTGATGACGCCGGCGATCGTCGAGCAGAAGGTGCGCGAGCAGCTGCACCGACCGGTCACCGAGGTGCACATGGTCGCCGGCATCCACCCGACGATGCCGTACGAGTACTACCTCGACGTGGTGCGCGCGGCCAAGCGCGCGCGGCCCGACATCCACGTCAAGGCGTTCACGATGGTCGAGATCGAGCACATGCTGAACATCTCGGGCAAGAGCGAGGACGAAGTGTTCGCCGACCTGCGTGAGGCGGGCCTCGGTTCGTGCCCGGGCGGCGGCGCCGAGGTGCTGACCGACCGCGTGCACAAGGCGGTGTTCCGCGACAAGATGGGCCCCGACCGCTGGCTCGCCGCCGCGCGCAAGGTGCAGCGGCACGGCTTCAAGATGAACGCGACGATGCTGTACGGCCACATCGAGCGCGTCGAGGAACGCGTGCAGCACCTGATCAGGCTGCGCGAACTGCAGGACGAGTGCGGCGGTTTCATGGCCTACATCCCGCTCGCGTTCTGGCCCTACCACACCGACCTCGAGAACTTCGGCCACGTCACCACCGGCTTCCTCGACCAGCGCTCGATCGCGGTCGGCCGGCTGATGCTCGACAACTTCCCGCACATCAAGGCCTACTGGATCATGCTGACGCAGGAGTCGGCGCAGACGGCGCTGAGCTTCGGCGCCAACGACATCGACGGCACCGTGACCGAGGAGAAGATCACGCACGACGCCGGCACGACCGAGCCGCAGGCGCTGAACGAGGCGCAGATCGCGCACCTGATCCGCGAGGCCGGTTACGAACCGGTGCAGCGCTCGACGGTCTACGAAGAGATCGGCGCCGGCGCGTCCACCGGCGCGTGAACCACCTGGCGGCGCTCGTCGCGGGGCTGCTGCTGGCCGCGTCGGACCATCCGCTGCACTGGTGGTGGCTGCAGTTCGTCGCGTTCGTGCCGTTCTGGTGGAGCCTGTGGCGGCAGCGCGCCGCGGGGCGGCGGACGTGGCCGCTCGGGCTGTGCTTCGCCGCCGCCTACGTGTCGATGACGCTGCTGGCGGTCGGGCTGGCGCTGCCGATCGTGGTCGCGGCCGTCGCGATGCTCGGGCAGTGGGCGCTGGTCGCCGCCCTCGCCGGGCGGCACCTCGACCGCGGCGCGATCGCGGGGCCGCTCGCCGCCGCCGCGATGCTGACGCTGGTCGAGATCGCGATCTGGCATGCGGTGCCGATGTTCGGCACGGCCCAGTGCTTCGTGCGGCCGCTGAGCGCGGCGCCCTGGCTGGTCGCGTTCGTGGCCTACACCGGCGTCGGCGGCGTGGTGTTCGCGGTGACCGCCGTGCAGGCACTGCTGGTGTCGGCGCTGCGCGGGCCGTCGCGCGGGCTGCCGGGCGCCGCGATCGCGCTGCTGCTGGGCGTTGTCGGCACGCTGGACGCGGTGCGTTGGTCGCGCCCGCCAGGGCCGGTGCAGCGCCTCGGCGTGTTCGGCTGGGGCGAGACCAGCCCGCAGAGTCCCGACGGCAGCGGCTTCGTCGAACGCGCGGCCGCGCGGGCCGCCAAGGAGGGCTGCGCGCTGCTGGTCACGCCGGAGACCGCGCTGTGGGTCGGCGAACGCGACCGCGCGCGGACGTTCTTCGGCGGCGTCGCAGCCCAGCACGGCCTGCCGCTGGCGCTCGGCGTCTGGCACGCGCCGACCGACGACAACCGCATCTGGTTCTTCGACGGCAACGGCGACCTGGCCGGCGAGTACCGGAAGACGCACCTGGTGCCGTGGCTCGAGGACTACGCCGCCGGCGACGGCACGCTGGCGCTGGTGCCGTTCGCGGGCGAACGGCTCGGCGGCATGATCTGCCAGGACGACAACTTCACCGACGTCGCGCGCGGCTACGGGCGCGCCGGCGTGCCGCTGGTCGCGGTGCCGACCAACGACTGGCCGGCGATCCGCCACGTGCACTTCGAGAACAGCGTGTTCCGCGCGATCGAGAACGGCTACGCCGTCGCGCGCGCGGCGTCGGCCGGCATCTCGGCGCTGGTGTCGGCGCGCGGCGAGGTGCTGTGCGCGCTCGACCACGTCGGCCACGCGGTGGTCGGCTCCGATCCGACGGCCGCACCCGTGCTCGCGGCCGATGCCCACTCCGACGCGGCGACGCTGCTGGTCGCGAACGTCCGGCTCGGCGACGGCGTGCCGACCGTCTACGCGCGCTTCGGCGACACGCCGATGCTGCTGCTCGGCGCGACGCTGGTGCTGTTCTCGCTGCGCCGCCGCCGTGCGCCGGCGTAGAGTCCGCGCCCGTGCTGCACCGCTTCGAGATCCAGCTCGCCGACATCGACCGGGGCGTCTACGAGTCGCTCGACCTGCGCGTCGCGCGGCATCCGTCCGAGGACCATGCCTACCTGCTGACGCGCGTGCTGGCGTTCGCGCTCGAACACGGCGCGGGGCTCGAGTTCAGCGCCGGTCTGTCCGACGGCGCCGACCCGGCGATCTGGCACCGCACCGGCGACGGCCGCGTGCTGGCGTGGATCGAAGTCGGCGCGCCGGCCGCCGATCGGCTGCACCGCGCCTCGAAGCTGGCCGAACGCGTGGCCGTCTACTGCCACCGCCGCCCGGACCTGCTGCAGCAGCGCTGCAAGAAGGAGAAGGTGCACAAGGGCGACCAGGTGCGCCTGATCAAGGTGCCGACCGAGCTGCTGACCGCGCTCGAAGAACACCTCGACCGCAACAACCGCTGGGACCTGTCGCGCCACGAGGGCCGCGTGACGATCGTCTGCAACGGCACCGCGATCGAGGCCGTGCTCGAAGAGGTGCCGCTGGTGCCGGCGGACTGACCGGGACCGCGCCGCTAGCATGCGCGCCGTGCTGGACCTCTCAGAAGTGCGACGGCGGATCGACGAACGTCAGGCCGAACTGGCACCGGGCGACGTCTTCGACCTCGAGCGGGTCCGCGCGACCGGGGCCGACGTGCGCGAGGTCGGCGGCGGCTTCCTGGTGCTGCCGGGCAGCGGCGCGATCGAGGTCGTGCACGTCGTGCCGCACGGCGGCACCCGGCTGCCAGCGGCGTTCGCCGACACGTACACCGACACCGACCCGAGCCTGCTGGCGCCGTCGATCGTCGACAACGGCGATCTCGGCACCGCGGCGATGGCGACGCGGCTGGCGCTGCAACCAAAGGGGCGCGCGGTGGCGTTCTTCGCCTGCACGCGGCTGCTCGCCGACGCCAATCGATCCCTGCCCCAACAGCAGGTGCCGCGCGCGGCGTACCGCGGCGTACCGCTGCTGCGCGCGGATCTGCCCGAGGCGCGGCGGCGCGAGATCGCGGCCGAACTCGTGCAGCCCTGGCACACGGCCATCGAGCAGTGCCTCGTCGACCACGCGCGCACCGTGCGGCGCGTCGTGCACCACCACTCGTTCGACGAGTTCGCCGGCGCGGTCACACCACACGATCGCAGCCGCGAACGGCGGCCCGCAGCGATGCTGTTCCAGGACCGCGTACACAACGGCGGCGGCACGTTCCTGCCGGCGGCGGAACTCGAGCGCCTGGTCGCCGCGCTGCTCGTCCCGCTGCGCGCGCTCGACCCGGCGGCGCGGGTCGAGGTCGACAGCACCTACGTCGCACCGGCGATGCCGATCGTGCCGCGCACGGTGCCGATCTGCGTCTACGAACTGCGCAAGGACCTGCTGCGCGACCGCGATGCCCGCGAGCAGCTGTTCGCGGCGCTGCTGGACATCCTGTGAACCGGGGTCACGCCGCGCGCCGCCGCCCCACCACCGCGAACAGCAGCGCCAGCCCGGACGTCACCAGCAGCACCGTGTAGGCATTGCCGAGCGCCAGCACGAAACGCGGCGGGTCGTCGCGCACCTGCTGGCTGCCGAAGTGCACGGCGATCAGAACGCCGGTCATCGCCATGCCGGCGAACATGCCGACGCCGCGCGACTGCGCCGCCAGCGCCGACGCCGTGCCGCTGTGTTCGCCGCGCATGCTCCCCATGATCAGCGCCAGGTTCGGCGACGAGAACAGCCCGAAGCCGATGCCCTGCGCGACCAGCACGGCGGCGACACGCCAGGTCGGCACGTCGGCGGTCAGGCTCATGCCCAGCACCGAACTGACGGCCACCGCGCCGACGCCGACCGCCGCGACAACCTGCGGCCGCATCGCGTCCGCAAGCCGACCGGCGAACGGCGCGATGCACGCCATCACCAGCGAACCGATCGCGAGGATCAGCCCGGCGTCGGGCGCGGCCATGCCCTTCGTCACCTGCAGGAAGATGCTCATCATGAAGATCGAGCAATAGGCGTTGCCGTAGACCAGCAGCTGCACGACCAGGGCGCGTGTCATCACCGCGTTGCGCGCCAGCTCGCGCAGGTCGAGCAGCGGCGAACGGATGCGCAGCTGCAGCCACAGGAACACGACCAGCAGCAGCGCCCCGCCGCCGAGCCCCGCCCAGGCCGGCCAGCCGCGCTGCAGCGCCGCCGAGCTGAACACCATCGCGAACACCGCGGTCACCAGCAGCAGCAGGCTCGGCACGTGCACCCACCGGCCGGGGTTGCGCCAGCGCGAACGCAGGCGGAAGTGCACCGGCAGGTAGCCGACGAGGATCAGCGCGGCGCCGAACGCGAACACCGCGCGCCAGCCGAGGTGGGCGACGATCCAGCCCGCCGCCAGCGGCCCCGCCGACAGGCCCGCGTAGGCGGTGCCGAGCACGGCGCCGAAGATGCGGCCGCGGCGTTCGGGCGGCACCAGTTCGACCAGCAGCGCCGGGCCGGCGGCGGAACCGAGCGCCGACGCCATGCCCTGCAGCAGCCGCAGCCCGAGCACGCTCACGGCGCCGTTCGCCAGGGCCAGCGCCAGCGTCAGCACACCGAACAGGATCAGGCTCCAGCGAAACACCGTGCGCCGGTCGCCGGCGTCGGCCAGCCGCCCGGCCGGCAACAGGAACGCGGTCGCGCTGGCGAGGAACGTGGTCTCGACGAGGCCGAGCTGCACCGCCGACAGGTCGAGTTCGTGCCCCATCGCCGGCAGCGCGACGGCGACGCCCGAGAACATGAACGGCGGCCCGAACTGCGAGGCGACGATGGCCCAGATCAGCAGTCGGTCCGAGGACCTGGGCGAGGTCGGGGGCGTGGGCGCGGACACGGAACGGCACCGTAGCGTTCGCTGCGCCGACATCCATCGGCGATTTCAAATCCCCATTTGACTCGCTGCCGCCGCCGCGGCAACGTTCCGCGACCCATGTCCGCCACCGTCGCCGACGCCACCCGCCAGCGCCTGCTCGAGGTCGCCGGGCCGCTGTTCGCCGAGCACGGCTTCCGCGACACGGGCATCAAGCAGATCTGCGTCGCCGCCGGCTGCAACGTCGCCGCCGTCAATTACCACTTCGGCAGCAAGCAGGCGTTCTACGCCGCGGTGCTGGCCGCGGCGCACCAGTCGGCTTTCGTCGGTCATCCGATGCCGGCGCCGACCAAGGGCATGCCCGCGGTCGAGGAGTTCACGCAGTGGCTGGTGTGGTGGATGGGTTCGATGCTGCGCCCCGACCGCCCGGTCTGGCTGCAGACGCTGATGACGCGCGAGATGGTCGACCCGACGCCGGCGCTCGACACGATGGTCGAACGCTCGATCCGGCCGATGTACGAGCGGCTGACCGGCATCGTCCGACGCCTGTTGCCGAAGGGCGCGCCGAGGAGCCGCGTGCGGCTGTGCACCAACAGCGTGATCGGCCAGGTGCTGGTCTACAAGCACGCCGAGCCGGTGCTGCAGCGCCTGCACGCGCTGCCGTCGTTCTCCCCCGCCGGCCTGCGCGAACTGAGCGAACACACGGCCGCCTTCTCGCTGGCCGGCATCCAAAGCGCATCCGCGGCGCCGCCGCGACGAAGGGCTGCCCGATGAACCGCATCGCCATCAAGATGCTGGTCGGCGACGTCGCCAAGTACTTCGGCATCCTGCTGGGCATCACGTTCGCCGCGCTGCTGATCACCCAGCAGTCGTCGATCTTCGTCGGCCTGATGTCGCGCACCTACGCGTTCGTCGCCGACACCAGCCTGCCCGACATCTGGGTCACCGACCCCGAGGTCAAGTACATCGACGAGCTGGAACCGATGCAGTCGACGGCGCTCGACCGCGTACGCGGCGTGCCCGACGTGCAGTGGGCGGTGCCGATGTACAAGGCGGTGCTGCGCGGCCGGCTGCAGAACGGCACGTTCCGGTCGGTGATCGTCGTCGGTCTCGACGACGCGACGCTGATCGGCGGGCCGCCGAAGATGGTCGAGGGCGACCTCGGCGACCTGCGCCGAGCCGACGGCGTGATCCTCGACGTGGTCTCGGCGCGCACCCGGCTGGCGCGCTACAGCGCCTACGACGCACAGGGCAATCCGGCCAAGGACGCCGAACGCATCCCGATGGCGGTCGGTGACACGCTGCAGATCAACGACCGCCGCGCGGTCGTCGTCGGCCTGTGCGAGGTCACGCGCACGTTCCAGAGCCAGCCGGTCATCTACACGACCTACACGCGCGCGTTGTCGTTCGCGCCGCCCGAGCGCAAGCAGATGTCGCTGATCCTGGCCAAGGCCGCGGACGGCGTCGACCCGACCGCGCTGTCCGACCGCATCACCGCGACCACCAGCCTGCGCGCGCGCACCGCCGAGCAGATGCAGTGGGACACGATCCTCTACTACCTGAAGAACACCGGCATCCCGATCAACTTCGGCATCGCGGTGCTGCTCGGCTTCCTGGTCGGCGTCGCGATCGCCGGGCAGACCTTCTACAACTTCACGCTCGACAACCTGCGCTACTTCGGCGCGCTCAAGGCGATGGGCGGCAGCACGTGGCTGCTGCTGCGCATGGTGCTGCTGCAGGCGCTGCTCGCCGGCGCGATCGGCTACGGGCTCGGCGTCGGCCTCGCGGCGCTGTTCGGCATCCAGGCCGGCGGCACCGAACTCGCGTTCCGCATGACGTGGCACATCCCGGCGATCAGCGCCGCGGCGGTGGCGCTGATCTGCGCGCTGTCGTCGCTGGTCAGCATGATCAAGGTGATCCGGCTGGAGCCGGCGGTGGTGTTCCGTGGCTGAGGCGAAGGCCTTCGCGGTGCGTACGCACGGCGTCACCAAGGTGTTCGGCCGCGGCGCCGCCGCCGTGCACGCCCTGCGCGGCATCGAACTCGAGGTGCCGTGGGGCGAACTGGTGATGCTGGTCGGCCCGAGCGGCTGTGGCAAGACGACGCTGATCTCGATCCTGGCCGGCATCCTCGACCGCACCGAGGGCGAGTGCCAGGTGCTCGGCGTCGACCCGCAGCACCTGCGGCAGTCGACGCGCACGCGCTGGCGCGGCGAGAACGTCGGCTTCGTGTTCCAGCAGTTCAACCTGATCCCGGCGCTGACCGCGGCCGAGAACGTCGCGGTGCCGCTGCTGCTGCTCGGCCACCCGCGCCGCAAGGCGATCGCCGCTGCCGAAGCGCAGCTCGAACGCGTCGGCATCGCCGACAAGCGCAAGGTGCGACCGACGCAGCTGTCGGGCGGCCAGCAGCAGCGCGTCGCGATCGCCCGCGCGCTGGTGCACGAACCGCGTTTCGTCGTCTGCGACGAACCGACCAGCGCGCTCGACGCCGACAACGGCCAGATCGTGATGGGCCTGCTGGCCGAGATCGCGATGCGCGGCGACCGCGCGCTGGTCGTCGTCACCCACGACGCGCGCATCTTCCACTTCGCCGATCGCATCGTGCGCATGGACGACGGCCTCGTCGCCGGCGTGCGCACGCAGACCGCCGACCGCACCCTGAAACTGCACAGCCACCAACCATGATGATCGTCCGCCTGATCCTGCTGCCGGCGCTGTCGCTGGGTGGCATCTCGCTCGCCGCCTGGTCGGTGCACAAGGGCGACGAGCAGCCGAAGCCGACACCCGGCCTGACGACGCCCGCAGTGCCGCCGTTCCCGAGCCGCGTCTCGGCGACCGGCGTGGTCGAGGCCAGCACGCGCAACGTCGGTCTCGGCGTCGCGCGCCCGGGGCTGGTCGCGGCGCTGCCGCACGACATCGGCAGCGACGTGACCAAGGGTGATCTGCTGCTGCAGATCGACGACCGCGACCTGCGGGCCCAGCTGGCGATCCGCAAGGCGGACCTCGCCAGCGCCGAACAGGAACTGGCACGGCTGGTCGCGCTGCCGCGCGCCGAGGACCTGGCGCCGCTGGCGGCCGCCGTCGCACAACGCCGGGCGCAGCTGACCGACAGCCAGAATCTGCTGCGTCTCGCGACCGCGGTCGGCGATCCGCGCGCGATCAGCCGTGAGGAACTGACGCGCCGCGAGTCGGCGGTCGCCGTCGCGCAGGCGACGCTGGCCGCCGCCGAGGCCGAACTCGAGCGGGTCGAGGTCGGCGCCTGGGCGCCCGATCTGGCGATCGCGCGTGCGCGCGTCGACGCGGCCAGAGCCGGCGTCGCCAGCGTCGAGGCCGAGCTGCAGCAGCTGCAGGTCACCGCCCCGTTCGACGGCAAGGTGCTGCAGGTCAACGTGCGCGTCGGCGAGTATGCCGCCGCGGGCCCGAGTGCCGAACCGGCGATCGTGCTCGGCGCGGTGCGGACGCTGCACGTGCGCGCCGACATCGACGAGATGGACGTCTGGCGGCTGCGCCCCGAGGCGCCCGCGCGCGCGTTCGTGCGCGGCAACCCCAAGCTGTCGGCGCCGCTGCGCTTCGTCGCCGTCGAACCGCTGATGATCCCGAAGCGCTCGCTGTCGGGCAGCAGCCGCGAGCAGGTCGACACGCGCGTGCTGCAGGTGCTCTACGCGCTCGACCCGACCGCGCTGCCGGTGCAGGTCGGCCAGCTGGTCGACGTGTTCGTCGAGTCGCTGAATGCGCCTGGCGCCACCGACACGCCTGCCGAGGGGACACCGAAGTGAACGCGCGGCCGCTCTCCATGGTGGCCGTCGGACTGCTGGCCGCCTGCGCGGTCGGTCCCGACTACGAACGGCCGGCGCTGCCGGCGCCGGCGACGTGGCTGGGCGACGATGCCGGCTTCCCGACGACGGCGCCGTCGCGCGCCGCGTGGTGGCAACAGCTCGGTTCGCCGCAGCTCGACGAGCTGGTCGCCAGCTGCCTGCAGGACAACCTCGACTTGCGCGGCGCGATGGCCCGTATCCGGCAGGCGCGTGCGGCCGCAGGCGTGGCCGACGCGGCGAACCTGCCGCAGCTCGACGGCGTCGGCAGCTACTCGCGCGTGCGCACCACCGAGGCGACGCCGAGCCCGGTGCGGGGCATCAGCTACGACACCTGGACGCTTGGCTTCGACGCCAGCTGGGAGCTCGACCTGTTCGGTCGCCTGTCGCGCGAACAGGAAGCACGCGGTGCCGAGCTGGGCGCCAGCGAGGGAGATGCCACCGCCGTGCGGCTGTCGCTGTGTGCCGAGGTCGTCACCGCCTATGCCGGCCTGGTCGGTGCGACCGCGCGCCGCGACGTCGCCGACGCCAGCGTCACCGCCGCCGAACAGCTGGTGCAGCTCACCGCCGCCCGCGCGACCGGCGGCGTCGGCAGCGACCTCGACACCGCGCGCGCCCAGCGCCTGCTGGCCGCTGCGCGCGCGCGCATCCCGGCCCAGGACCGCGCCTGGAACGAAGCCAGGAACCGGCTCGCCGTGCTGCTGGGTCGCACGCCGGACCAGCTGCCCGCCGCTCTCACGCAGGCGGCGCGACTGGGTGCCGTTCCCGACGTGGTCGCGATCGGCCTGCCGGCCGACCTGGTCGAACGGCGCCCGGACGTGCGCGCGGCCGAGCATCGGCTGCACGCCGCGACCGCCCGGCTCGGCGCGGCGCTGGCCGAACGCTTCCCACGGTTGTCGCTGACCGGCTTCTTCGGCCTCGAGGCCGACCGCGCCGGCGACCTGCTGCAGGGCTCGAGCCGCGCGCTGCGCGCGGGACCGCAGCTGCGACTGCCGCTGTTCACCGGCGGCGGCGTCGGCGCCCAGATCGCCGGCCGCGAAGCGGCGATCGACGAGGCGCGCGCCGACCTCGAGCAGACCGTGCTGCGCGCGTTCGAGGAGGTCGAGAACGCGACCAGCGCGCTGCAGAACCAACGCCGCCAGGTCGCCGAACTCGCCGCCGCGGTCGACGCCGCCGAACGCGCGCGCACGTTCGCGCAGCAGCGCTTCGATGCGGGCATCGACGACTTCCTCGCCGTGCTCGACGCCGAACAGAGCCGGCTCGACCTCGCCGACCAGCTGGCTGTGGCGACCACCGAGGTGGTGCGCCAGTTCGCCGCGCTGCAGAAGGCGCTCGGCGGCTGACGCTCGAGCGCCGTGCCGGTCACCAGATACGGCCGCCTACGCAGTATCCCCCATCGCGCGCGCCGGCCGGCGCGCCATGCTGGGCGCCTCTCCCGTCGCACTGCCATGCTCGTCCGAGACGCCCTCGTCCATTCCCCGTTCGTCGTCAGTCCGAACGCGACGCTGTTCGCGCTGGTCGACGGCATCCTGGCCGGCAACCAGACCACGGCGTCGGTCGTCGACGGCGACCGCCTGGTCGGCGTCGTCTCGGCGACCGACGTGCTGAAGCAGCTGGTGCCGGCCTATCTGGCGATGGACGAGAACCTCGCCCACGTGCTGCACGCGTCGTTCTTCGAAGAGGAACTGGGCAAGCTGCGCAACGTGCAGGTGCATCACGCCATGGTGCGCGACGTCGACACGTTGCCGCCCGACGCCTCGGTGATGCAAGCCGTGGCGATGTTCGTGCGGCGTGGCCACAAGACCGTGCCGATCGTCGACGACGGTCGGTTCGTCGGCGCCGTGACACGACGCAGCGTGCTCAAGCTCGTGCGCGGCAGCGTGGACGACTGATCCACCGCCTCACCCCTCAGGAACGCGATGCCCGCTATCGACCACGCCACGGTGCACGGCACGACCTACTGGCTCGCCGCGACGCTGTTCGTCGTCACCTTCGTGCTGATCGTCAGCGAGAAGGTGCACAAGACCAAGGCGGCGCTGTTCGGCGGCGCGCTGACGATCGCGCTGGGCATCCTGTCGCAGGAGGAGGCGTTCCACTCGCCGCACTTCGGCATCGACCACGGCGTCGTGTTCCTGCTGATCTCGATGATGGTGCTGGTCAACGTGATCGGACACACCGGCATCTTCGGCTGGGCGGCGATCAAGGTGGCCAAACTCGGCCGCGGCCGTCCGCTGCCGATCATGCTGCTGTTCTGCGCGCTGACGGCCCTGGCCTCGGCGCTGCTCGACAACGTGACCACGGTGCTGCTGGTGGCGCCGGTGACGCTGCTGATCGCCGACGAACTGGACGTCGACCCGATCCCGTTCCTGCTGGCGGAGGCGATGGCATCCAACATCGGCGGCACGGCGACACTGATCGGCGATCCGCCGAACATCCTGATCGCGGCGCGCGCGCGGTTCACGTTCGACGACTTCCTGTTCCACCTGACGCCGGCCGTGCTGGTGATCATGGTGGCGTTCCTGATCGCGCTGCGGGTGTTCTTCGGCAAGCGCCTGCGGGTCGACGAGCACAAGCGCCAGCGCGTGCTGGCGATGGACGAGCGCCGGATGATCAAGGACCGCTCGCTGGCGGTGAAGTCGCTGAGCGTGCTCGCGCTGACGCTGGTCGGCTTCACGATGCACTCGACGCTGCAGCTCGAGCCGGCGACCGTGGCGCTGACCGGCGCCGCGCTGCTGCTGCTGATCTCGCGCGGCGAGCCGAACCGCGTGCTGGCCGAGGTCGAGTGGCCGACGATCTTCTTCTTCATGGGCCTGTTCCTGGTCATCGGCGGCATCGTCAAGGTCGGCATCGTGCGCGACATCTCGGCGATGGTGATCCAGGCCACCGGCCCGACCGCCGACAGCATGAAGACGACGGCGTTCTCGCTGCTGTGGTTCTCGGCGGCGCTGTCGGCCGTCGTCGACAACATCCCCTACGTCGCGACCATGAACCCGCTGGTGCTCGACATGGCCAACAGCGTGCTGCACGGCGGCCAGGCCGACCCGAACAACCTGCCGCTGGAGACGCTGCACGCGCCGGTGCTGCAGCCGGTGTGGTGGTCGTTCGCGCTCGGCTCCTGCCTCGGCGGCAACGCGACCGCGATCGGCGCCTCGGCCAACGTCGTCGTCGTCGGCCTCGCCGGTCGCGCCGGCCACAAGATCACGTTCGGCCGGTTCCTGAAGTTCGGCGTCCCGACGATGCTGCTGACGCTGGTGATCTCGCACGTCTACGTGCTGCTGCGCTACTACTAGGGAACGGGCGGGGTAGCGGCTACGCCCGCCCGTGCTGGAGCTGACGGCGCTGCGCGCCGCAGCTCAGCGGCGAAAGCCCGGGTCGCAACGACGTTCCATGCCTCGGGGTCCGCGTCCGCACGGATGAAGGACTGCTGATCGGCACCACCGGTCGTCCGGCATCTCTGCCGGCCGACCGTGGTGGTGGCGAACGGCAGGCGGCCCGCGCGCAGCACGCCGATGCGACGCGCGAACATCACTGCATGTGCAGCTTCAGCTGCAGCCCGGTGCCGCGCTTGCCGAGACGCACCGTCAGCCGCGACGGCATGTCCTCACCGGGTTCCCCGCCCATGCCCACGCCGGGCAGCAGCAGCCGGGCCAGACCACGCAGGTCGATCGAACTCCAGGCCAGCGCCGCGTCGGGCAGCGGCGCGCGGCTCACCTTCCGGTCGAGCACCGCGTCGACGATCGACTTCGCGAACGCCTCGTCGCCGCCCATCGTCATCATCACGTAGTTGCCGCCGGCGCCGATGCGCGTGACGAGCTCGCCGTCGGGCATGATCGGGTTCGGCTCGCTGCCGGTGACCTTGGTCTGCAGGAACTTGACGCCGCGATGCTCGAACGCGTCGACGGCCACCTCGATCTCGAGGTCGCGATTCGGCAGCTGCTGCGCCCTGGCCGCCTCGAGGTAGTCCTCGCTGCTCGTCAGCGCCCGCACCTTGTCGCTGTCGAGCACGCCGATCAGCATGTGCGCGCGCATGGTCGCGTCGAACGCCACACAGCAGCCGCCGTCGTAGAGCTCGATCCACCGCTCCATCATCGCGGTCGCGCGTTGGCGCTGCTCCTCGGTGCGGCTCGTGATGCCGGCGGAGAATGCGGTGAACGGCCGCACCAGCGCCTGCAGCGCCAGCGGCGTCAGCGACAGACGGAACTGCATCAGGGAGCCGTCGCCGGGCAGTTGCGGCGCGCCCTGATCGCTCGGCGCGAGCTTGGCCATCAGGCTGGCGAACCCGGTGCCCGCCTTGCCGTCGAGGTCGAGCGTCACGTCGAGACCCGACTCCGGGATCGCCGTCGGATCGCCGACGACCTTGATCGTGAGCTTCTGCAGCTGGCGCGGGAAGTCGAGCACGTCCTGCACCAGCGCCATCGCGTCCTTCGCCGACATGCCGGCCTGTTGCATGCCGACGGTGAACGCGCCGCGCACCATCGGCACGCCGGCCTCGATCTGCTCGGCGAACGCGTCCATCAGCGGACCCGGTTCGGCGATCACCTCGAACAGGTCGACCTTGCCCGCCGCCGTCCCGACCTGGCACGCGCGGTCGCCGCCCAGCGACACGATGTAGTGGCCGTCGGCGGGCGCGGCGGGCAGGTCGTCGACGTAGCCGAGCCCCTCGGCGACGACGTGCGCGATGCCGGCGTCGCTGGTCGTCAGCACCAGCACCGGCCCGGCGGCGGCGGTGGTCTTCGGGGCAGGTTCCTGCGCGAACAACGGCAGGGCCAGCAGCAGCGGCAACGAGAACAGGTGGCGGCGGACGTTCGGCATGTGGATCGGGCTCCTCATCGGCAGGCCGCGACCATACCCGTTCGCTGCGCGCCGCGGCCAGCGACCCGGTCTCAGCGCGGCCCTTCGACGTACTGCACGCCGTCGATCACGGTGCCGACACAGTGCGTCGTGTACTCGAACGGGTCGCCGTCCCACAGCGCGAGGTCCGCGTCCTTGCCGGCGGCCAGCGAGCCGACGCGCGCGTCGACGCCGAGCAGGCGCGCGGCGTCGACGGTCAACGCGCGCAGCGCCGCCTCGGCCGGCAGGCCGTGGCCGATCGCGACGCCGGCCTCCCACAACACGACGCGCGTCTTCGGCACGTAGCTCTCGAAGCCGCTCTGCAGCGCGAACGGGATCTTGGCGTCGAGCAGCAGCTTCGGCAGCTCCATGGTGCCGTTCTTCAGCTCGCCGTCGGTGCGTGCCATCGCCGGATGCGGCAGCACCCAGACGCCGGCGGACCGGATCTCCGGCAGCAGCAGGTACGCCTCGGCGGCGCCGTCGAGCACGATGCGCAGGTCGAACTCCTTGGCGACGCGCAGCGCCGACTGCAGGTCGTTGGCGCGGTGCGCGGTGACCAGCAGCGGGATCTGCTTCGCCAGCACCTGCGCCATCACGTCGAGGCCGAGGTCGACCGGCGTGTCGGCGTCCTTGGCCCGCTTCGCCGCGTACTCGCGCGCCTTCTGCAACAGCTCGCGCAGCATCGCCACCGACTTCGCGCGCGTGCCGGGCGACTTGCCGCTCGCAGCGCGGCCGCCGTCGCCGAGCGTGACCGCCACCATCGCCAGCGGCACGAGCACGTCCTCGTCGACGGCGCGACCACGCGTCTTGACGACCATGGTCTGGCCCGCGACCAGCGCGCCCGGGCCGTGGCCGGTGTGCACCGTCGTGATGCCGAGGCGGCGCAGCCAGCCGACCAGTTCGTCGCGCGGGTTGAACGCGTCGATCGCGCGCAGTTCGGGCTGCGCCGCCGCCGAACGTTCGAGCTGGTCCTGGTCGTGCGGGATGTTGAGCAGCCCGGTCAGGCCGACCGTCGCGTGCGCGTCGATCAGGCCCGGCGTGACGACGGCGGCGCGCAGCACAGGCAGGTCCGCCGGCAGGGCGACCTCGGCCGCGGTGCCGACGCGTTCGATCCTGCCGTCGCGCACCAGCACGACGCCGTCGTCGATCGGTGTGCCGGCCATCGTGAACACCTTCGCGCCGACCACCGCGAAGGCGCGCGGCGGCGCGTCGCCCTGCGGCACGGCGGCGACGAGCACGGCCGTCAACGGGATCGCCAGCATGGTCACTGCCCTCCCTGGATGCCGTAGCAGCACATGGACATCGCCTGGTCGTCGCTGGCGCCGTAGCCGCCCATGGCCATCAATCGGTCGTTCGGGTCGTCGAGGTCGAACACCTTCTCGCCTTCGACCCAGGTCTGCAGCACGCGCGTGTGGACCGAGAACGGATCGCCCGACAGCACGACGAAGTCCGCGTCCTTGCCGGCCGTCAGCGTGCCGATGCGATCCTGCAGATCGAGCATCTTCGCGTTGGCGATCGTCACCGCCTCGAGCGCCTTCTGTCGGTCCATGCCGGCGCGGATCGCCAGCGCCGGCGAACGCAGGAACAGCCGGCTGTCGGTGATGCCGTCGTCGGTGTGGAAGCCGACCAGCACGCCGGCGCGGTCGAGCACGGCGCCGGTGTCGAGCGACAGCCGCGACGCCTCGAGCTTGCCGCCCGGCGAGTCGATCACGATCACCGAGCACGGCACCTTCGCGGCGGCGATCTCGGGCGCGACCAGGCCGCCTTCGCTGACGTGGTGCAACACGACGCGGAAGCCGAACTCCTCGCGCAGACGCAGCACCGTCAGGATGTCGTCGCTGCGGTGCGTGTGGTGGTGCACGATGCGCTTGCCCTCCAGCGCCTCGACCAGCGCCTCCATGCCGAGGCTGCGTTCGGGCAGCTTGTCGGGGTCGCCGTTCGCGGCGGCGACCTTGCGCTGGTACTCGCGCGCGCGGTGCAGCTGGGCGCGCATCAGGGCCGCGGCCTTGCCGCGCGTGCCGGCGAACGGCGGGTCGCGCTGCGGGTTGGTGCCGTTCGCCATCTTGATGCCGCCGGCGATGCTGCCGTCGGCGTTCTTGATCAAGAGGCCCTCGACCGTGCGCGCGTCGCGCAGCTTGGCGTAGACGGTCTGCCCGGACAGCAGGTGGCCGCTGCCCGGCATGATGTTGGCCGTCGTGATGCCGCCGGCCTGCGCCTTCTGGATGCCGGGATCGCGCGGGTTGATCGAGTCGAGCGCGCGCACCTCGGGCTGGATCGGGCCGCTGCCGTCGGCGCCCGCGACCGCGCCGATGTGCGAGTGGCTGCAGACGAGGCCCGGCAGGATCGTGCGGCCGCTGCAGTCGACGACCGCCGCGTCGGCGGGCACCGACAGGCTCGTGCGCGCGCCGACTGCGGCGATGCGACCGCCGCGCACCAGCAACACGCCGTCGGCGATCGCCGGCCCGTCGACCGGCTCGATCCTCGCCCCCACGAACGCCCGCAGGTCCTGCGCAGCGGCAACGGCAGGCAACACGGGCAGGATCACGAGCAGCAGGAGTCGGCGCACCATCCCGGCAGCCTACGAGCCGCGCGCGCCGATCCAAGCACGGGCCCGGCAGGTCGCTACCGGCCGATCTCGCGCAGCAGCGGACGGGCGTCGTAGATCTTGCGCAGCGCCTCGACGATCGCCTGCGGGTGCACGCAGATGCTGCGCTCGACGCGCTCGCCGTAGAGGAACTCGTTGGCCAGCGATTCGATGTTGCCGTCGAACAACACGCCCGAGAACTCGCCGCGCGTGTTGATGATCGGACTGCCGGAATTGCCGCCGGTCGCGTCGACCGTGCAGACGAAGTCGATCGGCGTACGCATGTCGAAGCGGTCCGCGGCGAGCAGCCACTGCTCCGGCAGATCGAACGGGTGCTTGCCGTCGAACTCGGCGTTGCGCGCGAACAGGCCGTGGAACACGGTGCGCCACGGCGCGACCGTGCCGTTGTAGGGATAGCCGGCGACGCGGCCGTCGCTCCACCGCAGCGTGAACGTCGCATCCGGCGACACGTCGTGACCGTAGACCGCGAACAGCAGCTTGCCGATGCGTTCACCGAGCGCCGCCTCCTTCGCATCGATCACCGACTGGCGCGCCTGGTTCTGGCGGGTGAGCGGCAGCACGACACGCGCCGCGACCAACGCGGCGTCGTCGCTCGCCTCGATCGCCTCGCGACCACCGGCCAGCAGCTGGTCGAGGAACGCATCGTCCGCCAGCCGACTGCTCGTCACCAGGCGCTCGACCGCCTCGTTCGGCTGCGCATCGTCGAGCATGGCGGCGACATAGGGATCGCCGCCGAGCAGACGCCCGCGCGCGCGTCGCAGATGGTCGGCGAACAGCGCCTCCTGCACGTCGTCGCGCCTGCAGACCGTGTCGCGCGCGAGCTTCGCCTTCGCCTCGTCGCCGGTCGCCGCGAAGTCGAGCACCGCGAACGCCCGCAGCATCAGCGGACTGCCGCCGGCACTGTGGAAGTTGAGCGGCGCCTCGAGGTCGACCTTGTCCTGCATCAACTCGGTCAGCTGGTCCCAGACCGCGATCTCGGCGCCGAAGCCCAGCTTCTGCGCCCGCTCCTGGAACGCGAGTTCGGCCTCGCGCTTGCGCAGGATGAAGTTGGGGTTCAGCAGCGCCTGATGCTCGCCGCGATAGAGCTTCTGCGCGTTCTCGAGGCCGAGGATCGACGTGCGCAGCTGCTTCTCGGCCTCGGCGCTCTTGGCGGCGAACTCGCGCAGGATCTCGATGCGGGAGTCGATCAGCTCGCGCACCCGGGGGTAGCGCGCGTTGCGGCGATACATCAGCTGCGACATGGTCAGCAGCCGCTGCGTGCCGCCGGGATTGCCGGTCAGGAACACGAGGTCGCCTGCCTCGGGACCGTCGCCCCACGGGAAGTAGCAGCTCGACGTGTCGGCCGGCTTGCCGTCGACGTAGGCACGGCAGAACGCGAAGTCGATCGCGTAGCGCGGGTAGACGAAGTTGTCGGGGTCGCCGCCGAAGTGCGACACCTGCAGCTGCGGCGCCATCACCAGGCGGATGTCGTCGAACACGCGATAGCGGTAGAGCTGCCAGACACCGCCCTGGAACAGCTTCACCAGCTGTGGCTCCAGCGTCGCGTCGGCGGCGCGCGCCTCGGCGAGGATGCGCTGTCGATTGCTCTCGCGGCGCTTCTCGGCGTCTTCGGGCGTCATGTCGTCGCGCACGCCGTCGACCACGTCCGCCGTCACATCGCGCATGTCGATCAGCTGCTGCACCGTCAGTCCCGGCACGCGCACCTCACCGTCCCGGTCGTTGGCGACGAAGCCGTCGCGCACCCAGTCGTTGTCGCCCTGCACCTGCGCGATGCCGTCGCGCACGCAGTGGTGATTGGTCAGGATCAGACCCTGCGGCGAGACGAACGACGCCGAACAGCCGCGACCGAAACGCAGCGACGCGAGCCGCAGCGTGTTCCACCACTGCTCGCCGGCCTCGAAGCCGTATTCGCGCTTCAGGTACTCGAGCGGCGGCCGCTCGAACGTCCACATCTTGCCGAGGCCCAGTTCGTCCTGGGCGGGAACGGCGACGGCGAACAACGACACGGCGCCCAGCGCGGCGCGGCGAAGGAACGAGTGCATGGCCCCCATTGCTTACCGCCCGGTCGCCGGCTCCGCACGCGCCTTCGCGGCGGCATGCCATTTCGCCAGCAAATCCGCCTCGCGGGCAGCCGGCAGGCCGGTGCGGGGGAACGGCTTGTCACCCCGTTCGGCCTTGGCCCACTGCAGCGTGTCGCGCACCGTGTCGGCGATCGGCCGGAAGCGCAGCCCGCCGGCGACGGCGCGCCCGTTGTCGACCAGACTGCGGCCCTCGCGCGGCAGCCACAGCGGCATCGTCATCCAGGGACCGACCTCGTTCGCGGCCAGGAACTCCTCGCTGGCCCAGGTCAGCGTCACCGGGCTGGCGGTCGCGCACTTGCAGGCACACAGCACGTCCTGCATCGACACCGGACCGGCGAAACCGGTCGCGTTGAAGACGCCGACGACACCCTGTTCGACGCAGTGCAGCATCCAGGCGGCGAGGTCCCGCACGTCGAGGAACTGCACCTGGCCGTCGGGGTCGCCCGGCGCGAGCACTTCGCCGCCGCGGTCGATGCGCACCGGCCACCAGGTGAAGCGATCGCTGGTGTCGCCGGGACCGACGATCAGACCGGGGCGGATGTTGCTGGTGCGGCCGGGCATCGCCGCCTCCGCCGCCGCCTCGCAGCGCGCCTTCAGGGGCCCGTAGAACGGCATCGACTGCCGGATCGTGCTGACCTTGGCGACGTCCTCGTCGTCGACGGTCGCGACCGGTGTCGCCTCGGTGAACGTCTCGGCACGCTCGCCGAAGCCGCCGTAGACCGAGACCGAACTGACGAACTGGTAGTGCCGCGCCGACTCCGCGAACAGCCTGGCGGTCGCCTCGACGTGGGCCGGCACGTAGCCAGACGTGTCGACCACCGCGTCGAACGTGCGCCCCTGCAACGCCGCGAGGTCCCCCTGCTCGCGGTCGCCGCGCAGCTGTTCGAGGTCGTCGAACAGACCCGGGTTGGTCTTGCCGCGGTTGAACAGCGTGACCGTGTGGCCGTTCGCGAGCGCGGCGCGCACGAAGTGGGGGCCGAGGAAGCCGGTGCCCCCCAGGACCAGGATCTTCTGCGGCGGCGCGGACGCCCGGGTCCGGCGCCCGGCCCGGGCGGCGAGCGGTGCGGCGGCGCCGGCGGCGGCCACGGCGGCGAGGAACGAACGGCGGGTCGGTGAGGGCATGGCGCCTACCTACGGATCGCCGGGGGCCGACGTTGGCCGATTCCCGGCGGGCACCGCGGCGTCAGTCGGCGAACACATCCGTCAGCGACGTGGCGTCGAGGACGGCCGGCGGTTCCCGGTCCCGGTCCACTGCGCGCAACAGATCGCCCCAGCACTCGAAGGCCCGCAGGACCTCGTCGCCGATCGTGGCTGCTGACCAAGCAGGCCGGGGGCCTGCAAGACCAACTGTCGATCTTCCTCGTCCACCGCGACTACGTGCGGCGACGCTTCCACCGCGACAAGGAGGCACAGACCCCAGCCAGGTTCCTCGGACTGCTACCGCGTCAGCCGCGCGGGTACGAAGTGCGCGCATGGCGCCAGGACTGGGCAACCGCAGCATCCACCCGATGAGCCCCGACGCCGCCCACACGGTGCGCGGCGCCATCGCCGCCCTGACGGACTCACCACCCGGACGGCTCTCCCCACCACTCTCGGCCGAGCAGATGCACGCAAGTCATCCGTTCTTCGAAAGGCCCTCGACGTCGCTGGCGGGCGCCAGCACGCCTTCGAGGAAGAACGCCGCGAGGTCGTGGCGACCCTCGACGCCGGCCTTGCGGTAGACGCCGCGCGCCTGCTGGCGCACGGTCGCCTCGCTGCTGCCCCGCATCTCGGCCACCTGCTTGTGGCTCAAACCCTTCAACAGCAAGAGAGCGACGTCGTGCTCGGCGGCCGTCAGTTCCCAGCGCACGAGCTGGCGTTCGATCGCGGCACCGAGCCCCTGCAGCAGGTCCTTCGCCTCGGTGCGCCAGCGCTCCGCGTCCTGCCGCACGGCGGCCAGCCGTTGGTCGAGGTTGGCGACCTCGGCACGCGCCTGCCGTTCGGCGATGCGCAAGGCACGGATACGCCGCAGGCCCAGCAGCAACCCGGCGACACCCGCCACCACGACGCCGCCCTCGAACGCGACGTGCGCGGCGGTCGTACCTTCGCGCAGGTCGGCCAGCAGGTCGAGCAACGCCAGCGCGGCAACGGCGACGAACAGCACCACGGCGGCGCCGAGAACGCGCCGTTCGGATCCACCATCCGACGCATGTGGCAGCTGCAAGTCCATTCGCCGGGCACGCTATCACACTCTGTGGATGGTCGAGTGCACGCGCATGGCCGATCGTGTCGGGCGTCGCGGCACTTCGCCTTCGGCATGATCACACAACCACCCGGACCCCGCACATGGACCTCCCCCTGCACCCGAAGATCGTCCACCTCCCCATCGCGCTCGCCGTGCTGATGCCGCTGCTGACCGGCGGCGTGCTGCTCGCCATCTGGCGCGACTGGCTGCCGCGCCGCGCGTGGTCGCTGGTGTTCATCGGCCAGCTGCTGCTGGTCGGCAGCGGCGTGCTGGCGCTGCGCAGCGGCGAAGCCGACGAGGAACGCGTCGAGACGGTCGTGCCCGAGGCCGTGATCGAAGCGCACGCCGAGGCCGGCGAACGCTTCGTGTGGGGCGGCGGTGTGCTGCTCGGCCTGGCGCTGTTGCCGCTGCTGCTGCGTGGTCGCCGCGCGCATCTGGTGGCCGGGGTGGCGACGTTCGCCGGCACGCTGGTGGTGCTGGGGCTCGGCTACCAGGTCGGCCAGAAGGGCGGCGAACTGATCTACGTCCACAACGCGGGGGCGGCGTACGTGGGTGCGGCGGCGACCGGCGGTGTGCCGGTCCTGCACGCTACCGACGGCGACGACCGATGACCGATGACCGATGACCGGGCGCGGCCCTCAGACCGTGCCCACGATCAGCGGTTCGAACGCCAACGCCAGCCCGAGGAAGGCGAAGAAGCCGACCACGTCGGTGACCGTCGTCAGCACGATGCTCGAGCTCTGGGCCGGGTCCAGCCGCAGCGCGCGCATCAGCAGCGGGATCGCCGCGCCGGCCAGCCCGGCCGCGAACAGGTTGATCACCATCGCGATGCCGATCACGAGACCGAGCCACGGATTGCCGTTCCACAGCCAGGCGACGAGCGCGGTCACGGCGCCGGTCGCGGCGCCGGACACGGTGCCGAGCAACGCCTCCTTGAGGATCAGCCGGCGCACGCCGTTGCGCGGCACTTCGCGCATCACGAGGCCGCGCATCACGATCGCCAGCGACTGCGCGCCGGCGTTGCCGCCCTGGCCGGCGACGACCGGCAGGAACACCGCCAGCACGGTCATGCGCGCGATCGTGTCCTCGAACAGCGCGACCACGCCGGCGGCCAGGAACGCGGTCAGCAGGTTGACGTGCAGCCACGGCAGGCGGCGGCTCAGCGAGTAGCCGATCGACGACGTGACGCGTTCGTCGGCGCCGGCGCCGAACATGGTCTGGATGTCGCCGGTCAGCTCCTCCTGCACGCCGTGCAAGAGCTGCTCGGCCTTGATGATGCCGAGCATGCGCTGTTCGGCGTCGACGACCGGCGCCGCGAAGTAGCGCCGTTTCGACAGCTCGGCGGCGGCCTGTTCGCGATCGGTGAAGCACGGCAGCGCGAACACCTCCTTGCGCATCACCGCCGCCAGCCGCTGCGACGGATCGGCGAGCATCAGGTCGCGCATGTTCATCACGCCGACCAGGTGGTCGTCCTTGTCGACGACGTAGGCGTACGACGCCGGGAAGCGCTTCGCCGCCAGCGAACGGATGCGCTCGATCGCCTCCTGCACCGTCAGGTCCTGGCGCAGCGTCAGGAACTGCGTGCTCATCAGCCGACCGACGCTGTCCTCGGGGAACGTCAGCTGCTCCTGCACGTCGCGCTTCAGCCGTTCGGGCAGGTGTTGCAGGAAGCGTTCGCGGGCCTCCGCCGGCAGGTGCATGAAGATCGCCGCCGCATGCTGCGGCTCGAGCTCGCGCGCGATCTCGACGAACAGGTCGGCCTCGGCGTCGCGCAGCAGCGCCGCCGCGTAGCTGACCTGCAGCTGGCGCACGGCGCGCCCGGCCACCGCCGGCGGCAGCAGGCGCAGCACCTCGACGACCTGGCCTTCCTCCATCGTCTCGAGCAGTCGCGCCGCGCCGATGCTGTCGCGCTCGAACATGCGCCCGACGAACGAACGCAGCGCGGGATCGACGGTCGACGGGTCCATGCGGCGATCGTGGCCGGGCGGTCGCCCGTTCGCCAGTCGCGTTCGCACCGCCAGCGCTGGCACGCCCGGCAGGATTCGAACCTGCGACCCTCGGTTCCGAAGACCGATGCTCTTCCGCTGAACTACGGGCGCGTGTGGATGGCAGCGTAGCTGGCGGCGAGCCCCGGCTCCAGCTGCTGCGAGCGCTGAGCCGGGCCGGCCGGCCATGACTTGCGCGGCGGCTCGGGGACCGGCGCCGCCGTTCTTCGGCCGCGCCCGGTGGGCATCACTCGGGCAGCGCGGCCAGCGCCTGTCGCACCGCCTCGCGGACCTCGGGGTACCCGTCGTCGCGCAGCGCCTCCAGCGCGGAACGCGCGGATTCGGCATGGTGGCCCATGTCGCGGATGGTCTCGACCACGGCGAAGCGCACGGTCGGGTCCCGGTCTTCGAGCAACGGGATCAGGTGCGGCAGCAAGACGCCGGCGCGCTGCCGGCAGGGTTCGCTCTCGGCCTCGTCGCCGCCGGGCCGCTCCGTCCTCAGCGGGGAACGGGGCAGGCCTCGATAGACGAATCGCATCTGCACGGCCGCGTCGCGGCGTTGTTCGGCGCGTCCCGACTCCAGCAGGTCGAACAGGATCGCCACGGGCCGACCCTCGAACAGCACGGTCAGCGGGTCGAGGTGCATCCCCGGGGCGTTGGGCTGTCCGCTCCACTCGCTGGTGATCGTGATGCGGCCGCACGAAGACGCGACTTGCGGCAGCGACACTCCCGGTTCCGCACGCATCGACAGATGGAGATGATCGACGGCCAGCCAGGTCGCTTCGACCTGCCACGGCCCGTACGGAAGCACGCGCTCCCACAGCTTGTCGCCACTCTGCCAGGTGGAGCTCAGCACGACCGTGCTGCGGCAGCCACGGGAGTCCTCCTGCGTCCAGACGGTCACCTCGTGCATCGCATCGGCTGCCAGACACGAGACGGGTCGGGCGGCGACGCGCGTCTCGATGCGCACACCGCGCCAGTGCCGATCCCGGTACGGCATGCGCGTCTCCGGCCACGCGCCGTGGTCCGTGAGCATCAGGTGGTCGGCAGCCACCCACTCGGTGTGCCACGTGCCGTCGACCTGGGGCGCGATCTCGAACCACCGGGCTCGGTCCGATTCGCCGTGCGCGGCGATCCACAGGCGCGTGTAGCCGTCCAGCCCGAACGTGTGCGTCTCGCGCAGGACGTCGAAACGCCCGTCGGGTGACGGCTCGACCTCGAGCCACGGCCCGTCCATGACGACGGCGAGGGCACAGCTGCGGATCAGCATCGGCCCGACCACGGCGATCGCGAGCGCAGCGCCGCAACCGATCACCCACCGCCGCCGAGTCGGCATCGCCCGAGCTACCCCAGATCCAACACGCCGTCACTGTCCGCGAACGACGCGACGCGCACCCCCATCGCCTGCATCACCCCGAGATACAGGTTCGCCATCGGCGTCTCCTTGCCGACCCTGACGTGGCCGCGGCCCTTGGCGGCGCCGCAGCCCTCGCCGGCCAACAGCACCGGCAGGTCGTCATGGTTGTGGCGGTCGCCGTCGCCGAGGCCGGAGCCGAACACGACCAGCGTCTGCGCCAGGAGGTCGCCGTCGCCGGTCTTCTCGCCGGCCAGCCGCTGCAGGAACGCGGCGAACTGCTCGAGCTGGAAGCGGTCGATCTTCGCCAGGCCCGCGAGCTTCTCGGGCTGCTTGCCGTGGTGGCTGAGTTCGTGGTGGCCTTCGGGCACGCCGAGGAAGCGGTAGCTGCGGTTGCTGCCGCCGTTGCCGAGCATGAACGTCAGCACGCGCGTGCGGTCGGTCGCGAGCGCCAGCGCCATCAGCTCGTACATCAGCGCCAGCTTCTCGGGCTGGCCCTGGCCGGTCGCCAGCAGGCCTGCGGGCACCGGCGTCGCGGGACCCTCGTCGTCGAGCCGCGCGAGGCGCTGTTCGAGCTCCTGCACGGACTGCAGGTACTGGTCGAGCTTGTGCCGGTCGCTGCTGCCGAGCCTGCCGGCCAGCGACCTGGCGTCGGCGCGCACGGCGTCGAGCACCGACTGGTCCCGCTCGCGCTGGCGGCGCGCGGCGGCGGCGTCGCCGGCGGCGACCGGATCGCCGAACAGCCGCGCGAACACCGCCCGCGGATCGGTCTCCTTCGCCACCGGCGTGGTCGGCGTGCGCCAGCTGACGCTGCCGACGTAGGCGCACGAGTAGCCCGAATCACAGCGGCCGGCCGCGGCGCCGCGCTCCATGCCGAGCTCGAGCGACGCGAACGAGGTCGCCTGGCCCTGCTGCGCGGCGATCACCTGGTCGACGCTGGTGCCGACCTCGATGTCGGCGCCGTCGGTCTTCTTCGGATGCGCGCAGGTCAGGAACGACGCCGCCGCGCGCGCATGGTCGCCGGGACCGTCGCCGTGCGCGCGACCGCCGTCGATCGCCAGGCCCGAGAACACCGTCAGCCGCGCGCGCAGCGGCCGCAGCGGCGCCAGCGTGCCCTCGAACGTCGCGGCCCGGCCGTCGCCGGCGACGCGCCACTCGCCCGGATGCATGCCGTTGGGCGAGAACACGAACACGCTGCGCGGCGTCCTGGCCGGCGGCGGCCCGAACGCCGGCAGCATCGCGTCGAGCCAGGGCACGGCGAGCAGCGCGCCGCTGCCGCGCAGGAAGGTGCGGCGATCGAGAGCGGTGCCGCGGAACGGGCGCATGCGCGGGATCATCGCCGAAGCGCCCGCGCCGGGCGAGCCCCGGTGGCGCCCGTCGCAGCCCGCCGATCAGCCGCCGACGTTGGCCTGGAACTGCGCGCGCATGTCGAGCTGGATGTCGCCGACGAAGATGTCCTTGATCTCCAGGTCGTACATCCCGGCCGGCAGCGGGTCGCGGTTCTGGTAGCTGAACAACCAGCGGAAGTCCTGGCTGTTCTTCGCCTGCACGTTCGGCTTGCTGCGCGACGCGTTCGGCGACATCTCGCTGCCGTCGGGACAGATCAGGCGCACGCCGCCGATGTCGAACGACACGCGCTGGTCGTGGTCGTTGAAGATCCGCACGGTCATGTCGATGCCCTTGCGACCGTTCTTGACGCGCAGCACCGAGATGCGCAGGCCGGCGGTGTTGACCTCCGCCGGCTGCGGCGGCCCCTTGCAGCTCGACAGCGGCACCAGGAAGCAGAGCAGCGGCAGCGCGAGACGGACCGACGGTGACAGACGCATGCCGTCAGTTTCGCGGCGGCGTGTCGGCATGCAAGCACGAGCCGGCGCCGGCGACCTTGACCACCCCCGGCCGACCGCGATACTGGTCGGCCCATGTCCGGCACGCCCTGGTCCCGAACTCCCTCCGCGGCGGGCGGCCTGGCAGAGGTCGGTCGATGACGGCGCGGCCGTCGACCGGCCGCCGCGCCCTGGTCACCGGCGGCAGCCGCGGCATCGGCGCCGCGATCGCCAGGCGGCTGGCGGCCGATGGCCATGCGGTGATCGTCAACTACCGCAGCGACGGCGATGCGGCGGCGGCGGTGGTCGCGGCGATCGAAGACGCGGGCGGCGAGGCGGTCGCGGCCCAGTTCGACGTCGCCGATGCCGACGCGACCGGCACGGCGATCGCGGCCCTGCTGCAGGATCCGCGCCCGATCGCGATCCTGGTCAACAACGCCGGCATCGCCCGCGACGCCGCGTTCCCGGCGATGACCGCCGAGCAGTGGCACGCGGTGCTGCGCACGACGCTCGACGGCTTCTTCCACGTCACGCAGCCGCTGGTGATGCCGATGGTGCAGCGGAAGTGGGGCCGCATCGTCAACCTGTCGTCGGTGTCGGCGACGCGCGGCAACCGCGGCCAGGCCAACTACGCGGCCGCCAAGGCCGGTATCCTGGGCGCGACCAAGACGCTGGCGATCGAACTCGCGAAGCGCAAGATCACGGTCAACGCCGTCGCGCCCGGCCTGATCGAGACCGAGATGATCGCCGGCGTGCCGGAGTTCGTGTTCGACATGATCCCGATGAAGCGGGCCGGAACCGCCGACGAGGTCGCGTCGCTGGTCGGGTTCCTGTGCTCGGAGGACGCGAGCTACATCACCGGCCAGGTCATCGGTGTCGACGGAGGTTTCCAGTGACGGCGAGCACAGCGCAGGCGGATTGGGACGTGCTGGTGATCGGAGCCGGGCCGGCGGGCGCGACCGCGGCCGGACTGCTGGCGCAGGCCGGGCACCGCGTGCTGGTGCTCGAGAAGGACCCGTTCCCGCGCTTCCACATCGGCGAGTCGCTGCTGCCCGCGGGTCTGCCGGTGCTCGAACGGCTCGGCGTCGAGACGCCGGGCGACACCTTCGTCTACAAGGCCGGCGCCGAGTTCGTCTGCGAGGCGACCGGCCGGCGCGGCGTGTTCGTGTTCCGCGAGTCGCTGCCGGGCTGTGCGCGGCACGCGTGGCACGTCGAACGCTCGAAGTTCGATCGTGCCCTGCGCGATCGCGCCGCCGCGCTCGGCGCCGAGGTTCGCCACGGCGAGACCGTCGTCGACGCCGGCGCCGACGCGACGCGGGCCTGGGTCCGGACGCGCGCCGAGACCTTCACCGGTCGCTACCTGATCGACGCCTCGGGCCAGTCGCGGCTGCTCGCGCGCCGGGCCGGCGCCGTGCAGCCGTACGAGCGCTTCGGCCACGCGTCGGTGTTCACGCACTACGCAGGCCTCGGTGACGACGCCGCGGCCGAGCTCGCGCCGCACAACAACATCCGCATCATGCTGCGGCCCGAGGGCTGGGGCTGGATCATCCCGCTGCCGGAGCGCCGCCTCAGCGTCGGCATCGTCAGCCGCGGCAAGACCACCGCCGCCGAACTCGAGGCCGGTCTGCTGGCGGGGCCGATGGTGCAGCGCCTGACGCGGGGCGCACGCCGGCTCGAGACGCACGTGGTCGGCAACTTCAGCTACAAGAACACGGCGCCGTCGGCGGCGCGCTGCACGACGGCCGGCGACGCGGCGGGTTTCCTCGATCCGGTGTTCTCGTCCGGCGTGACGCTGGCGCTGCGCGGCGCCGAGGCGATCGCCGATCTGGTCGGGCCGGCGCTGCAGAACGGCACCGAGGCCGCACCCGACCTGCTGCATCGGCACGACGCCGGCATGGAGCGCGCCTACCGCACGTTCGCGGCGCTGATCGACCGCTTCTACAACAGCAACTTCGCCGAGACGATGTTCCTCGGCCAGAACACGCAGGACCAGCCGCTGCGGCGCGGCATCATGAGCGTGCTCGCCGGCGACGTCTGGCGCGAGGGCAACCCGTTCCAGGACATGCTGCTCGCCGCGCGCCGCACCGACAACCGCGTGCGCGGCGGCCATGCCGCCGGCGCCACCGACGATGCGAGGCACGATGAGCACTGACCCGCTGCGGGTCACCGCCTACGCCGTGCTGAGCGCGCTCGGCGCCGACCGTGCGCAGAACCTCGCGGCACTGGCCGCGGGTCGCACCGGCCTCGGCCCGCCGCCGTTCGAACTGCCGTTCGTGACCGCGGTCGGCGCCGTCGACGCGGCGCTGCCCGAACTGCCGCCGGCCCTGGCGCCGTGGTCGACGCGGCTGGCGCGCATGACCGCGCAGCTGATCGCACAGCTCGACGAGCCGCTGCGGCGCGCGCGCGCGCGCTGGCGGCCCGAACGCATCGCCGTGCTGCTCGGCACCAGCACCGCCGGCGCCGACTCGACCGAGCGCGCCTACCAGACCTTCGTCGCCACCGGCGCGTTCCCCGACCGCTACGACTTCCTGCGCCAGCACACGTTCGGCGCCGTGCTGCACGTGGTGTCGGAGCTGACCGGCGCCAAGGGACCGGCCTGGATGGTGTCGACGGCGTGCACGTCGAGCGGCAAGCCGTTCGCGTCGGCGCTGCGGCTGATGCAGGCCGGCCTGATCGACGCGGCGATCGTCGGCGGCGTCGACACGCTGTGCCAGATGACGCTGCACGGCTTCGAGGCGCTGCAGGCGCTCGACCGCGCGCCGTGCCGCCCGTTCCACAAGGACCGGCTCGGCATCAGCATCGGCGAGGGCGGCGCGCTGGCGCTGATCGAACGCCACGGCGACGCGCGCGTGCTGATCGAGGCCGTCGGCGAGACGTCGGACGCCTACCACGTCAGCGCCCCGCATCCGGAGGGCCGCGGTGCGCTGGCCGCGATGCAGCAGGCGCTGCAGCAGGCCGGCCTGCGGCCCGAGCACGTCGACCACGTCAACGCGCACGGCACCGGCACGCGGCTCAACGACACCGCCGAGGCGAAGGCGATCGGCACCGTGTTCGAGAACCAGATCCCGGTCGTCTCGACCAAGTGCTACACCGGCCACACGCTCGGCGCGGCCGCCGCGATCGAGTTCGCGTTCGCCGCCAGCGCCATCGAAGAGGGCTGGATCCCGCCGGCGCTGGGCGCCGAGGCGCTCGATCCCGAGATCCTGCTGCAGGTGCCGACCAGCGTCGTGCGCGGCACCTTCCGGCGCGTGCTCAGCAATTCGTTCGCGTTCGGCGGCAACAACGTCAGCCTGCTCGTGGGGGCGCCGTGACCGCAGCCGGCACCGTCGCGATCACCGGGCTCGGCCTGTGGGTGCCTGGCTTCCCGACCACCGCCGCATGGGCCGCCGGCACGGCCGACGCCGAGGCCAGCAAGCCGATCGGCACGGCGCTCGATCGCGTCAATCGACGCCGCGCGAGCCCGCTCGACCGCGCGCTCGCCGACACGGTCGCGGCCGCGATGCAGCAGGCCGGCGTCGACGTCACGACGGTGCCCGTGGTCATCGGCTCGTCGATCGGCGAGGCCGCGACGATGATCGGCCTGCTCGACGAGATGTGGCGGCACCACACGCCGATGTCGCCGGCCGATTTCACGATGAGCGTGCACAACGCCGCCTCGGGCCTGATCTCGATCTCGAACAAGAACCGCGGCATGACGACGTCGCTGGCGGCCGATCACGACACGCCGGCCGCGGCGCTGCTCGAGGGCATCGGTCTGGTGCTGACGCAGCACGCGCCGGTCGTCGTCGCGTGCGGCGACGAGCCGGCGCCGCCGACGCTGGTGCAGCACGCGCCGCCGTGGTCGATGCTGACGGCCGCCGTCGTGCTGGCGCCGTTCGCCGAGGCCACGCCGCATCTGGCGCGCCTGCGCGTGACGCTCGACGAGCCGGCGACGCTGCCGCTCGACCGCTTCGAACCGATGCTGCGCAACAACCCGCAGATCGGCCTGCTCGGCGTCGTCGACGCGGTGCTGCGCCGGACCGCCGGGGTGCTGCCGCTGGACAACGGCTCCGGCCGCGGCTACCGCGCGGTGGTCGCACCGGGACCCGCCCCATGACGCGCTATCCACCGGTCGAGGACCTGGTGCCACACGCGCCGCCGGCGCTCGCCCTCGACGAACTGGTCGACTACCACGATGGCATCGCGCGCGCGCGCCTGCTCGTGCGCGAGGGCGGCCTGCTGGTGCACGACGGCGGCGTCGACGCCGTCGTGGCGATCGAGTGGATGGCGCAGACCGTGGCCGCCTGTCTCGGCTACGAGGCGTTCCTCGGCGGCGTCGGCGTGCGCGTCGGCATGGTCGTCGCCTGCCGCCAGTTCACGATCGCCCGGCCGCGGCTCGCGCTCGGCGAACGCCTCGACGTCACCGCGCGGCGCGTGCGTGGCACCGACGACATCAGCAGCTTCGCCGGCGAGGTGCGCGACGACCGCGGCAGACTGGTCGCCAGCGCGCTGATGACCCTCGTGCACAGCGAGAAGCCGCCGGAGTGAGCGGCCGCCGCCGCCCGCCTCGCGGCCGGATTCGCCGGTGTCGGGCCAGCGGTGACAGCGGCAGCCGTTCGTGATCTCGGCGCCGACCATGTCATGGGCGCCAGGTCTCACCGCGAACGCCGCATCGGAATCCGGGGATACCCTTGGCTCGACCACCTCGTTCCAGGCCAAGTGGAAGTGAACAACCCGATCCGCAACCTCCCGCGTCTGGCTGCCCGCGCGTTCCCGGCACCCTCGGCACCGTACCTGCGGCCCGAGTTCCTCGCGCCGGCCGCGGCCGCGCTCGGCCTCAGCCTGGTGCTGCTGCTCGTGCAGCGCTGGCCGCTGACGATGTTCTTCGCGCCGACGTTCGTGCTGGCCTGCCGCTACTACGAGCTGGCGCGCTTCGCGACCGTGCGGCCTTCGCGGCTCGCGTTCCTGCTGATCCTCAGCTGTGCCGCGGCCTGCGCGCTGTGGGTCCTGACCCATCGCTCCCCCGGCGTCGAACAGCCGCTGACGCTGATCCTGGTCGGCACGGCGCTGGCGATGGCAGTGCACCTGTTCGGCACGCAGCGACGACTCGCGAAATCGCAGATCTCACGGTCGCTGCTGCACACCGTCGACGAGGACGCCCCCTACTGGGCCTGCGGCGGCCTGCTGGCGATCCTGCCGGTCGTGCTGCTGATCGGCGGCATCAGCGGCCTGATGTGGTGGCGCTCGCCGCTGCTGCTGCTGTGGGGTCTGGCCGGAGTGGTGGTGCTGGCGGCGCAGCTGCGCAGCCATCCGTGGTTTCCGCGGCTGGCCCTGGTCTGGCTCGCGACATGGTTCGCCATCGAGACCTTCAGCATGCTCGCCAGCGGCGGCGACGACGCCGGCGACGATGCCGCGGTCTCGTTCACCGTGCTGGCGCTGATCGTGGCGATGGCGATCTACCTGCAGCACAGCCCGCGCGTGCGGCGCACGTTCGGCCCCGCCGCGCTGGCGCCGGCCGAGAACCCGATCGCGCTCGATGCGCGGGGGCCGCTGCCGATGCACGCCGTCCGCGGCGTCCGTGGCACCGGCTGATCCGGACCGCCGTCAGCCGAGCAGCCGGGCCAGACGGTCGATCAGGTAGCGCTCTGCAGCCTCGACGGACCTCGGCGCCGCCCGGCGCAGCAGTTCGTTCTGGTCGTTCTGCCAGTCGACGATCACGTAGTCGCCGGCCGCGGTGCAGACCACGAAGTGCACGTAGGCGACCCGACCCTCGCCGCCGATGCCGAGGTCGGCGATCAGCAGGTAGTCGGCGTCAGCGGCCTGCGTCGCGGCCGCGGCGCGCAGCCCGCGCGCGAGGTCCCACAGGCGCTTCTGTTCGTTGCTGTCCGGCGTGACCTCGATGTCGCCACCCCCGACCGCCGGCCGCGCCCGGCAGCCGAGACGGCGCGACAGCGCCTCGGCCAGCCGCCCGGCCCCGGCCGCGTCGTGCCCCGTCGGGACCACGCTCGTGGGCACGATCGTCGGCAGCACGACGAACCGTGCGGTCTTCGTCGCCTCGCGCAGCGCCGCCAGGCGCGGTGCCATGGCCGCCACCTCGCCCGGGTCCGGGGCGCCGGACAGCTCACGCCACAGCCGCGCGAACTTGCCGTCGCGCACGGCCTGCGGCTGCCGCCGCCAGGCCGCGAGCGTGAACAGGCGATCGGCCACCAGCGTCGCGCAGCCCATCGGATCGGGGTCGCGCCCGGCGGTGCGCCGGAACGCGCGGTCGTTCGGCGTCTGCCGGTCCGCGACGACTAGGTCGCCGTGGCCGTCAACGACGACGAACCTCACCTCCTGCGGCCCCTCCCGCGGCGTGCCGAGGAACTCGCCGTAGAGGTGCAGGCCGGACGCGACGCCGCCGGTGGCCTGCTGCCGCACGAAGGCGCCGAAGCGCGCCGGCACCTCGGCCCACGGCAGGTCCGCATCGACCGGGAACGCGCTGGCCGCCACCTCGAGCGTCGACATGCCCTGGTGCTCGAGCACCAGGCCGAGCGCCTGGGCGGATCTCGTGTCGGGCCTGCCGAGCACACGGAGCGGGTACAAGGTCAATGGCACCGCGATGCCGGCGTCGTGCATGCGCCCGAGCCGCGCGGCCTGTTCGGGCGGCAACGGCTCCTGCGCAACGGAGCAGGCCATCAGGGTCAGCAACAGCGGGATGCAGGCGGGGAACCGGGCGCGGACGACAGGTCGTGTGGGCATCGTCATCTCCATTTTGTAAGTATTCACTTTCAGCGGTCGACGGCAAGGTGGCCAGCGGGATCCCGCGGCTGTCGCGCCGGATCTCGCCCGGGCCACCGCAAACGCTGTCCGAACCTGAGACCGATGCCATCGAGGCCTCGGTCGATCGCCACAAGGTCACACGGCAGAGCGTGTTACCTTGCTCCGTCGCCTTTCCACCGCCGCCCATGACGCCCACCTCCCGCCCCGCCTCGAGCCCCGCCGCCCGCGACGGCCTCGAACTCCTCGCGCCGGTGCCAGCCGGACTCGAGTCCGTGCTGACGCCCGCGGCGCTGGCGTTCGTCGTCGACCTGCAGCGCCACTTCGACGCGCGCCGGCGCGACCTGCTGCAACGGCGTCAGGCGGTGCAGAAGCAGCTCGCCGCCGGCAGGCTGCCGAACTTCCTGCCCGAGACCGCCGCCGTGCGCAGCACCGACTGGCGCGTCGCCGACGTGCCGGCCGAACTGCTGGATCGCCGCGTCGAGATCACCGGTCCCGTCGATCGCAAGATGATCATCAACGCGCTGAACAGCGGCGCTGCCGTGTTCATGGCCGACTTCGAGGACAGCTGCGCGCCGTCGTGGCAGAACGTGCTCGAGGGCCAGCACAACCTCGCCTCTGCGGTGCGCCGCACGATCACGTTCACCGACGGCAGGAAGCACTACGCGCTCGCCGACGAGATCGCGGTGCTGTTCGTGCGACCGCGCGGCTGGCACCTCGAGGAGAAGCACCTGCGGATCGACGGCCGGCCGTGCTCGGCGTCGCTGTTCGACTTCGGCCTGTTCCTGTTCCACAACGCCAAGGCGCAGATCGCGCGCGGCACGGCACCGTACTTCTATCTGCCGAAGCTCGAGAGCCACCTCGAGGCGCGGCTGTGGAACGACGTGTTCGTCTACGCACAGCAGGCGCTCGGCATCCCGCGCCGCACGATCAAGGCGACGGTGCTGATCGAGACCATCCTCGCCGCGTTCGAGATGGACGAGATCCTCTACGAACTGCGCGAACACTCGGCCGGCCTCAACTGCGGCCGCTGGGACTACATCTTCTCGTTCATCAAGAAGTTCGCCCACGACCCCGACCGCGTGATGCCCGATCGCGCGACGGTGACGATGGAGCAGCACTTCCTGCGCAGCTACAGCCGACTCCTGATCGAGACCTGCCACCGCCGCGGCGCACACGCGATGGGCGGCATGGCCGCGCAGATCCCGATCAAGGGCGACGACGCGGCGAACCAGCGCGCGCTCGACAAGGTCCGCGCCGACAAGCAGCGCGAGGCGCACGACGGCCACGACGGCACCTGGGTCGCGCACCCGGGCCTGGTCGCGATCGCGCGCGAGCAGTTCGACGCGGTGCTCGGCGGCAACAAGCACCAGCGGCACGTGCGGCACCCGCAGCTGCGCGTCACGCAGAGCGACCTGCTGCAGGTGCCGAAGGGCCCGATCACCGAGGCCGGCCTGCGCCAGAACCTGACCGTCGGCGTGCGCTACACCGAGGCGTGGCTGCGCGGCAGCGGCTGCGTGCCGATCTTCCACCTGATGGAGGATGCGGCGACCGCCGAGATCTCCCGCACGCAGGTCTGGCAGTGGCGCAAGCACGGCGCGCGCCTCGACGACGGCCGCGTCGTCGACGACACGCTGGTGCAGCTCACGCTCGCCTCGGAAGTGGCGAAGATCCGCGCCGAGCTGGGCGCCGACGCGTTCGAACGCAGCCGCTTCCGCGACGCGGCGCGCCTGTTCGAGTCGCTGATCCTCGCCGACCACCTGCCCGAGTGGTTGACGGTGCCCGCCTACGCGCACCTGTGAGCCGTTCGCCTTCCCGCCCTCCGACTCACCATCCTCCTCTCTCTCTCTCGTCTCTCGTTTCCCTGCAGCACCCATGACCAGCACCCGGAGCACTTCTGTCCCCTGCCCGTACCTCCCGCACCTGCGCGACCTGCCCGCCGAGCGCTTCGCCGGCATCGTGCGCGACTACACGCCCGCCGACGTCGCCAGGCTGCGCGGCAGCCTGCTGGTGCGCCACACGCTGGCCGAACGCGGCAGCGAACGGCTGTGGAACCTGCTGCACCGGAGTGAGCACACCGCCGCGCTCGGCGCGTTGACCGGCAACCAGGCCGTGCAGCAGGTCAAGGCCGGCCTGCAGGCGATCTACCTCTCGGGCTGGCAGGTCGCCGCCGACGCCAACCAGGCGGGCCACATGTATCCGGACCAGAGCCTCTACCCGAGCAACTCGGTGCCGCAGGTCGTCAAGCGCATCAACCAGGCGCTGCAGCGCGCCGACCAGATCGCCCACATGGAGGGCAAGGGCGACCAGACGCACTGGTTCGCGCCGATCGTCGCCGACGCCGAGGCCGGCTTCGGCGGCCCGCTGAACGCGTTCGAGCTGATGAAACAGATGATCGAAGCCGGCGCCGCCGGCGTGCACTTCGAGGACCAGCTCGCCAGCGAGAAGAAGTGCGGCCACCTCGGCGGCAAGGTGCTGGTGCCGACGCAGACGTTCGTGCGCACGCTGAACGCCGCGCGCCTCGCCGCCGACGTCAGCGGCGTGCCGACCGTGCTGGTCGCGCGCACCGACGCCGACGCCGCCGGCCTGATCACCAGCGACATCGACGAACGCGACCGCCCGTTCCTGACCGGCGAACGCACCAACGAGGGCTTCTTCGTCACCGAGGCCGGCCTGCCGCAGGCGATCGCGCGCGGCCTGGCCTATGCGCCGTACGCCGACGTGGTCTGGTGCGAGACCAGCCACCCGGACCTCGGCGAGGCGAAGCAGTTCGCCGAGGCGATCCACCGGCAGTTCCCGGGCAAGCGCCTGGCCTACAACTGCTCGCCGTCGTTCCACTGGAAGAAGAACCTCGACGATTCGACGATCGCGCGCTTCCAGCGCGAGCTGAACGCGATGGGCTACAAGTTCCAGTTCGTGACGCTGGCCGGCTTCCACGCGCTGAACCACGCGATGTTCGAGCTGGCGCACGACTACAAGGACCACGGCATGGCGGCCTACGTGAAGCTGCAGCAG
>JAEUHS010000065.1 GCA_016794035.1 Planctomycetota bacterium | reverse complement strand
TTGGGCTCGAGGAACATCACCGGGTCCTCGTCGCGGATCGACGCGATCAGCAGGCCCTTGGCGTCGGCCGGCGTGCTCGGGATCACGACCTTGAGGCCCGGCGTGTGGCAGAAGTAGGCCTCGCTCGACTGGCTGTGGTAGTGGCCGCCGCGGATGCCGCCGCCGTACGGCGAACGGATCACCATCGGGCAGGTGTACTCGCCGCCGCTGCGGTAGCGCATCTTCGCGGCCTCGCTGACGATCTGGTCGAACGCCGGATAGATGAAGTCGAGGAACTGGATCTCGGCGATCGGCCGCATGCCGTAGACCGCCATGCCGACGCCGGCGCCGATGATGCCGCACTCGGACAGCGGCGTGTCGAAGCAGCGCTTCTCGCCGAACTCGTCGAACAGGCCGGCGGTGGCGCCGAACACGCCGCCCTTCTTGCCGACGTCTTCGCCGAACACGACCACGCGGTCGTCGTTCTGCATCTCGGTGCGCATCGCGTCGGTGATCGCCTCGAGCAGCGTCATCACCTTGGTGCCGGACTTGGCGGCGCTCTTCTTGGTTCCGGTTGCGGTCATGTCAGTGTCCGTGGTTTCGATTGCGTGGTGCGACGCGGCAGCGGCGCCGCGGGGTTGGTTGCGCCGACTCGCGGCGTCGCATCCCCGCGTCGCGCCGAGGTCCGCGTCATAGCGGGAAGTGGCCGACCTCGGCGCCGACGCCGCCCTTCTCCATCAGGTCGTGCAGCTGCTGACGCTGCTCCTTGAGCTGCGGCGTCAGGTTCATGTAGACGTCGTCGAACATCGTCTCGGGGCCCGGGTTCTTGCGCGCCTCGGCGGTCTTGACCGCCTCGGCGATCGCGGCCTTGCTCGACTCGACACACTCCTGTTCGAAGCTCTCGTTCCAGAGCTTCTTGTGCTTCAGGTACTGCTGGAAGCGCAGGATCGGGTCCTTCTTCTTCCAGGCCTCGAACTCCTTGGCGTCGCGGTAGCGCGCGGCGTCGTCGGAGCTGCTGTGCGAGGCGATGCGGTAGGTCACGGTCTCGACCAGCGTCGGGCCCTCGCCCTTGCGCGCGCGATCGACCGCCTCCTTGCAGACGCGGTAGACGGCGAGGATGTCGTTGCCGTCGACGCGCACGCCGGGCATGCCGTAGGCCTCGGCCTTGATCGCCATCGACTCGCTGGCCGTCTGCTTGCCGCTCGGCACCGAGATCGCCCAGCCGTTGTTCTCGCAGACGAACACCACCGGCGCCTTGTAGACGGCGGCGAAGTTGAGCCCGGTGTGGAAGTCGTTGCTGCTGGTGCCGCCGTCGCCGCAGAAGGTCATGAACACCGTGTCGTCGCCGCGGATGCGCGCCGCCATGCCGGCGCCGGCCGCCTGCGTCAGCTGGGTGCCGATCGGCGAGCTGATCGAGACGAAGTTCGCCTGGCGGAAGCTGTAGTGCACCGGCATCTGTCGGCCCTTGCTGGTGTCGCCCTCGTTGCCGAACCACTCGCTGACGACCATGTCGAGCGGCACCTCGCGCAGCAGCAGGATGCCGGGCTGGCGGTAGGCCGGGAACAGCCAGTCGCTGTCCTTCAGCGCGTAGGCGGCGCCGAGGTGCGACGCCTCCTGGCCGGTCGACTGCAGGTAGAAGCCGATGCGGCCCTGGCGCTGCAGCGCGAGACCGCGGTCGTCGAGCGCGCGCGTCGCGACCATCAGGCGGTAGAGCTTCTGCAGCTCCTTCGGCGGCAGGTTCGGGTCCTTGCCCTTCTGGGCCTTGCCGTCCTTGTCGAGGATCGAGAGCAGTTCGAGGCTCATGCGGATTCGTTCTCCTTTCTGGCGCGGGCGGCGTCGATGGCGCGGCGCTGCCGCAGCATGCCGGCGATGTAGTACTCGGCGGCCTTGTAGCTCGAGCGGACCAGCGGCCCGGCGGCCACGTAGAGGAAGCCCTTCTTCAGCGCGCGCTGTTCGAGCGCCTGGAAGCGGGCCGGCGTCACGTGCTCCTTGACCGGCAGGTGCTTCAGCGTCGGCCGCAGGTACTGGCCGAACGTCACCACGTCGACGCCGAACTCGCGCAGGTCGTCCATCGCCTGGTCGACCTCGCGTTCGCTCTCGCCGAGGCCGAGCATCAGCGACGACTTGGTGACGATCTCGGGGCGCAGGCGCTTGGCGGTGCGCAGCGTCTGCAGCGAACCGATGTAGCTGCAGCGGTGGTCGCGCACGCGCGGCGTCAGGCGCAGCACGGTCTCGATGTTGTGCGCGTAGACGTCGGGCTGGCCGGCGAGCACGGCTTCGATCTGCGCCTCGGTCGTCTTCGGATCGCCGGCGAGGAAGTCGCCGACCAGGGCCTCGACCAGCAGCTCCGGGTTGCGGCGCTTGATCGCCTGGACCGTGGCGGCGACGTGGCCGGCGCCGCCGTCGGGCAGGTCGTCGCGGTCGACCATGGTCAGCACGACGTATTTCAGGCCCATCGCGACGCAGGCCTCGGCGACCTGCTCCGGTTCGTCCAGGTCGACCGGCGTGCCCTGGCTGTGCGTCTTCACCGCGCAGAACCGGCAGCCGCGCGTGCAGGTGTCGCCGAGCACCATGAACGTCGCCGTGCCCGAGGCCCAGCACTCGCCCATGTTGGGGCAGCGGGCCTCCTCGCAGACCGTGTGCAGGTTGCGGTCGCGCAGCACCTTCTCGAGCCCGGCGACCGTCGGCCCGGCCGGGATCGGGACCTTCAGCCAGGCGGGCTTCGGGCCGGGGGTGATGCGTTGCGTGGACACGGGCGCGGGGGCGGCGGTCGAGGGAGGCGGGAAGATAGGGAGGGGGCGCGCGCGGCGCCAGTTGCATACCGATGGGTATGCAAAGCCTGGAAACAGCACCGGCCGCCGTGCCCGGGAGGGGCGCGGCGGCCGGCGGGGGGGGAAGCCGCGTGCGCGGCGTTCCAGGCTACCGGACTAGTTGCCGATGACGACCTGCATGCCGTCCGAGAAGCCGAACGAGTAGAACGGCGCGTAGGTCGGGTAGAAGGCCGGGTCGTAGACCGCGTTCTGGACCGTGAAGGGCAGGCCCCAGAACGAGGTGTCCGGCGGCACCAGGCCGAGCGGGATCACACCGTTGCCCGCGCCGTCGCAGGTACCGTTGACCAGCGCGTCCGGCGGCGAGTAGAGCACCGCGCAGGGCGGGAAGCCGGCGAACGAGATCGGGGAGCCCGGGCCGAGGATCTGGTTGATGCCGACGATGGCGATGAAGGGCGCGAAGGCCGGCGCGTTGCCGCAGGTGAGGGCGAAGTTGGCGTTGCCGGACACGGGCGCGCCGCCGGTCGTGCCGACCGTCGGGATGCCGGCCGAGGTCGTGCAGCCGACGCCGGCGAACGACACGCTGCTCGGGGTGCGCACGAAGCGCACGCCGCGGTAGGCGGTGTTCGCGGCCGCGGTCGCCAGCAGGTTGAACGTCGACAGCGGGCCGGTGTCGACCAGCGAGAGCAGGCGGTTGGCGTTGCTCTCGGTCGTGGTGACGTAGAGCGTCGTGCCGGACTGGTCGCGGATGCCGTTGAGGCCGCGGCAGGTCACGTTGCCCGGGCCCGGCGCGATCGTCCAGACGAGGGTCCAGAGGCCGCCGCTCTCGGTCCACTTCTGCAGGCCACCGCCCGAGGCGGCGCTGCGGTCGTCCGCGACGTAGCAGGTGCTCGCATCGGCGAACCAGTAGTCGTACGGCGACGCGGTGCCCGAGGACATGCCGTTCAGCGGGTCGATCGTCTGGCCCGCGGTCGTCGGCACGCCGGCGCCGACCGAGTTGACGCAGCGCGTCGTCGTGCCCGAACCGCTCGTCGTGTAGAGCTGGCCGTCGGCGATGCCGACCACGCGCAGGTTGGTCGTGGTGGTGCCGATCGTGGTGCCCGTGATCTGGGCGAAGTCGACCAGCACGATGCTGTCCTTGCTGCCGGCGGTCCAGAACTGCGAGCCGTCCTGGGTCGCGCCGCTGCGGATGTTGCCGGCCGAGAACAGGTTCGTGATGCAGGTCGACGTGTCGATGCTGCCATTGAGCGCGATGCGGGCGACGACGCGCGGCACCGAGGCGCTCGCGGTGCCGGCCACCGAACCGGTGCCGACGGGGGCCGCGTAGCCGACGCACACGAGGTAGTTGCCATCCGTCGACTGCGTGACGAAGCCCTCGGAGGTGGCGCTGCCGGCGACGGTCGCCTCCAGCTGCGGCAGGCTCTGCGTCGTCGGCAGGGCGATCGGCAAGCCGACCGGCGCGCCGAGCGTGTCGAATTGCTCGAGGAACTGCGGCGTCGCGGCGGGCGACAGCGCGGCGGCGCCGTCACCGACGCGCACGACGACGAGGTTGCCGGGCGTGATCTGGGCGATCGCCGCGGGCGCGAGCAGGGTGGCGAGAAGGAGGAAGCGGTGTGGACTCATAGGGGTTTCTCAGTGGTGGAGAGGGATGCGAAGCTGCAGAGAATGCGGAGCGCGTCGACCTTCCGCACGGCTGTTCCGGCGAATCCTCGCGGCCCGATCGACGGGGATCGGGCGCTCGTCGAGGTGCCGTCGAGCCGGCGCGCAGTATCGCCGAAGACGTGAAGAGTATGGCAAGCTGCAGTCAGTTGTGGCCGCTTGCGGTGGCGCGCAAGGAGGGCGTCTGGCACCCGGCGATCACTCCTGCGGCGGCGGCGGCTCGATGCCCAGCTTCTCGCGCAGTCCATCCATGAAGGTCGGGTCCTTCATCAGGTCCTGCATCAGCTGGTCGAACGTCATGCCGAGCCAGCGCGCGCAGCGATCGAGCATGTAGGGCACCGGGCTGTGCGGCTCGGTCTGCCGCAAGAAGCGGGCGACCGCCTGCAGCGTGCGCAGCGCGTCGTCGCGCGAGCCGATCGCGCCGGGCGCGCCCACCGAGGCGCTGCGTCCGCCACCTGTGGTCGTCGCCGCCATTGAAGCAGCAGCATCGCCGCCGCCGCCGGCTGCGGAAAGGCCGTCCAGGCTCGGCGCGCGCATCTCCTGCGCGAGCAGTTCGAGCAGTTCGTCCAGCTTGCCGACGCTCGGCACCGCATCGGCCGGGAACAGCTGTTCGCACAGGGTCAGCAGTTCCTGCAGGCGTTGCCGGCAGCGCTCGGCGAGCGCGGCGGTGGCCTCGAGCCGATCCGGGTGCGCGCGCCCGACGGCGGCGCTCCACGCCTCCGGCGTCAGGATGCGGGCTTCGATCAGTCGCTCGTACTCGCTCGGGTTCTCCTGGTAGGCGCGCTGCACGCGGCGGGCATCGAGCAGGTCGCCGAAGGTCAGCACGCGGCCGTCGTCGCCGATCGCCTCGACCGGCACCGTGCGCAATGCGCTCTGCAGATCGTTGGCGCCGCCGAGCCAGGTCAGCCACTTGGTACGCAGCTCCGGCATCGGTTCGGGGTCGTCCGACGACGGTGCGCCCGGGTGCAGCCCGGGCCAGAAGTTCGTCAGCAGGCCGTGCATGACCTCGAGGCCCTGGTCGAGGCCGGCGAGTCCGTCGAGCCGGATCAGCGCCTCGCTCAGGTAGGCGGCGGCCTCGAGGTCCTTGCTGTGCCGGGTCAGCAGCGTCTTGCAGCCGTCGGCGACCGTCTGCCAGTTGATCTTGCGCGGCTCGGTGCCGGCGGGCAGCGACAGCGGATCCTCCTGGAAGCGCTCCTTCTTCACCTTGTCCAGCGGATGGTCGTTCAACTGCGCGCGGCGCAGTTCGATGCCCGTCGGCTGGTCGGCGGAGATCGGCTGGAGCAGGGACGCGACGTCGATCATGGGCGCCCTTGTATCGCAAACCCCGCCCCGCCCGGAACCAACTTGCCGTGCCCCTGCCACACCGGCGCGTTCGCCGCGTTGTTGCGGGCCCCGAGCCGGGAAACGGCGGCCACGCCATGGACACGGCCCGGGACCCGCGTATCGTTGCCACGGCCGTGCGCAATTGCACACCGGCCCGTCCCGCCGTCCGCTTCGCAGGAGTCAGCCATGTCGGAGAGCGTCCAGAAGAAGAAAGAGCGCGTGCGTCCCCCCCGCGTCCACCTGACGTGTGAAGTCGAGACCAACGGCGCCATGGTGCTCAAGGAGCTGCCGTTCGTGTCGAGCGTGCTGGCCGACCTGGCCGGCGACAAGAAGCGCGACAAGAAGCTGAAGGACCGCGAGTTCGTCACCATCGACCGCGACAACTTCGACAGTGTGCTGGGCGGTATCGCGCCCGAGCTGAAGTTCCGCGCCGACAACACGCTGGCCGGCGACGGCTCTGAGCTGGCGGTGGAGCTGAAGTTCAACTCGCTGAAGGACTTCAGCCCCGAACAGGTCGCCGCGCAGATCCCCGCCCTCAAGGCGATGCTGGAGACGCGCGAGAAGCTGGTCGACCTGAAGAGCCGCGCCGACGGCAACGACCGCCTCGAAGAACTGCTGAACGAACTGCTCGCCAACGAGGACCTGCGCAAGAAGGCCGGTGGTGCGCTCGGCGGCGGTGGTGGTGGCGAGGGTGGTGGTGGCGGCGACGCCCCGGCTCAGTGAGGTCACAAAGGGTCAACCAGCGATGAGCAAGAACCAGAAGAAGCAGGCGCCGATCGCCGAGTTCGTCAACCTCGAGGCGCAGGACCTCGTGTCCGAGATGCTCGGCACCGCGCGCCCGCGCGACGAGGCGGCCAAGGACCGGGTCAAGGAACTGCTCGACGAATACGTGAAGCAGCTCTCGTCCGGCATGACGGTGCGCAAGGGCTTCACGCGCACGATCAACGAGCACATCGCCGCGATCGACGAGAAGCTGTCCAAGCAGCTGAGCGCGGTCATGCATCACGAGTCGTTCCAGCGGCTCGAGGCGTCGTGGCGCAGCCTGCACCGGTTCGTGATGAGCACGGAGACCGGTGACAGTCAGAAGATCCAGGTGCTCGACTGCGGCAAGCGCGAGCTGCTGCTCGACTTCCAGGCCGCCGCCGAGTTCACCGAGAGCGCGCTGTGGAAGAAGGTCTACCAGGGCGGCTTCGGCCTCGCCGGCGCCGATCCGACCGGCATGCTGGTCGGCGACTTCGAGTTCGACAAGGGCCCGATGGACATCGAGCTGCTCACGCACCTGTCGTCGATCGCGGCCGGCGCGCACGCGCCGCTGCTGACCGCGGCCGGTCCGGGCATGTTCGGCATGGAGAGCCTCGCCGAGATGCCGAACCCGCGCGACCTCGCGAAGATCTTCGACAAGAACAACCCCGAGAACACCAAGTGGCTGTCGTTCCGGGACACCGAGGACGCACGCTACGTCGGGCTGTGCCTGCCGCACGTGCTGGCGCGCGCGCCGTACGGCGACGGCAACAAGATCGACGGCTTCGACTTCCAGGAGGACGTCGACGGCGAGACGCACGAGAAGTACCTGTGGGGCAACGCCGCCTACGCGTTCGCGAGCCGCATCACCGATGCCTTCGCCAAACACCACTGGACGGTCGCGATCCGCGGCTTCGAGGGCGGCGGCAAGGTCGAGAACCTGCCGATCCACACGTTCCGCTCGCGCGAGGGTGCGGTCGGCAGCAAGTGCCCGACCGAGGTGCTGATCCCCGACGACCGCGAGGCCGAACTGTCGGGCCTCGGCTTCATCCCGCTGGTCAACTACAAGAACACCGACTACGCGGTGTTCTTCGGTGCGGCGTCGGCGCAGAAGCCGAAGCAGTACACCGACAAGGACGCCAGCGCGAACGCCTACCTGTCGGCGCAGCTGCCGTACCTGTTCGCCGTCAGTCGCATCGCGCACTACCTGAAGGTCATCTGCCGCGACAAGATCGGCTCGTTCACCAGCAAGGACGAGTGCCAGAAGTTCCTGAACGCCTGGATCAGCCAGTACGTGTTGCTGAACGACGAGGCGACGCAGGAGCAGAAGGCGAAGTACCCGCTGCGCGAGGCGCAGGTCGAGGTCGTCGAGGACAAGGCGCGGCCGGGTTCGTACCAGGCCGTCGCGCACCTGCGGCCGCACTTCCAGCTCGACAAGCTGCACGTCGCGCTGAAGCTGGTCGCGAAGCTGCCCACCCGCGCCTGAGTCCCCCAGCCCCTGCGGGGCGGCGGACTCAGTTGTCTCTGGGAGCCGCCGCTACGCGGGGAAACAACAACGCCGAGGCGACGCAGCCAACCCCGCTGCGGCGCCTCGTGGAAGAGACCTGACCACTTTCGCCTCTGCCATGGAATCCATCTCGCTGTTCCAGCAGTCGAAGCTCGACGAGGCGATCCGCAAGCAGACCGACGCGCTGCGCACCGACCCGACCGACGTCGACGGCCGCTACCACATGGCGGGCCTGCTGGCGTTCGCCGGCGAGTTCGATCGCGCGCTCGCGCACCTCGATTTCATCGCCGGCGAGCAGCCCGCGCTCGCGCCGGCGGTCGCGATGTACGTCTCGTCGGTGCAGGCCGAGGAGGAACGGCGGCGCTGCTACACGAGCGGCCACGTGCCCTCGACCGACCCGGCCAACGAGCCGGCGGTGAAGCGGCGCGTGCGCCTGCGCCAGCACCTGGCCGCCGGCGATGCGGTCGGCGCCGGCAAGGTGATGGCCGAGATCGCGGCCGAACCGGTGCCCGCGGCGAGTCTCGACGGCGGCGCCGCGGCCCCGTTCCACGACCAGGACGACGGCATCGGCGCGCTGATCGAGCTGTTCGTCGGTGGCCGCTGCCTGTGGCTGCCGACCGGCAACCTGCGTTCGCTCGAGTTCACGCCGCCGCGCGCCCTGCTCGACCTGCTGTGGATGCAGTGCGCGATCGAGACCCGCAGCGGAGAACGCTACGCGGCCCACGTGCCGGTGCTCTACCAGGGCACGGCCGGGCGCAGCGATGCGCAGGTGCGCTGCGGCCACAAGACCGAGTGGGTCGACGAACTCGGCGTCGCCTTCCGCGGCTACGGCCAGCGCGTGTTCGTCGCCGGCGACCGGGAGATCGGCATCCTCGAGCTGCGCTCGGTGCGGTTCCCGGCCGCTGCGGCATCGTCCTGATGGCGACCCCGCAGCGGAGCAGCGGCGAACTGAAGGAGGTGCCGCCGTCGATCGTCGAGCGGCTGCGCGGCGCGGGCGACCGGTCGGCGACCGACCTGCGCGTCGACGTCGACGCGATGCGCGCCGAGGTGCTCGAGCACGTGCAGGCGCTGCTGAACACGCGGCTCGCGGAGATCGAGGGGCTCGAGCGCTTCCCCGAGACCGGCAAGTCGCTGCTGGCCTACGGCGTGCCGGACCTGTCGGCGTTCTTCCACGGCAGCCAGGGGGACATGCAGCGCATGATCGCCTGCATCGAGAAGGCGATCCGTACGTTCGAGCCGCGTCTCGACCCGCAGTCGGTGCGCGTCGAGCGTGTGCGCGACACCGGCAACGACCCGGTGATGAAGATGCGGCTGCGCGTGCAGGCGGTGCTGCGCGTGCATCCGTTCCGGGCGCCGATCGTGTTCGACACGCGCATCGACGCCGACACGGCGTCGGTCACCGTGCACGACGCGGAGGTGTGAGGGCCGAGCCATGAGAGACGATCGGATCCTGCCGTACTTCGAGGACGAGCTCGCCTATGTGCGCAAGTCGGCCGAGGACTTCGCGCGGCGGTTCCCGGCGATCGCGGCGCGACTGAAGCTCGACAGCGTGCCGAGCCAGGATCCGCACGTCGAGCGGCTGATCGAGGCGTTCGCGTTCGTGGCGGCGCGCATCCATCGCCGGCTCGACGACGAGTACCCGGAGCTGACCGACGCGCTGCTCGGCATCCTGTATCCGGAGTACCTGGCGCCGATCCCGTCGGTGCGCATCGTGCAGTTCGACTGCGATCCGCAGCAGCTGGCGCTGCGCGACGGCCTGTCGATCCCGCGTCACCGCGAGCTGCTGACGCGGCCGATCGACGGCATCCCGTGCCGCTTCCGCACCGTCTATCCGGTGCGCCTCTGGCCGCTGGTGATCGACGGCCTGTCGCTGCAGTCGGTCGGCGAACAGGACCTCGCCGCGATCCCGGTCGCGGTCCGCGACACCCGGCCGGCGCCGCGTTCGGTGCTGCGGCTCGCGCTGCGCACCGCCGGCGGTGAGCCGTTCGCGGACTACTCGATCCCGTCGCTGGTGTTCCACCTGGCCGAGGACGCGTTCGTCGCCCATGCGCTGTTCGAAGCGCTGTTCCGCAGCCCGATCGGCTTCCTGGTCCGCATCGGCGACGTCGTCGAGTTCGTCGACCAGAGCCGGATCCGCCCGATCGGTTTCGATCGCGAGCAAGGCCTGCTCGACTACACGCGCACCGGCGCGCTCGGCTTCCGGCTGCTCTACGAGTACTTCGCGTTCCCGGAGAAGTTCCTGTTCGCGGAGTTCTCCGGCCTCGAGGCGCTGGCGCGCGGCGGTGCGGCGAACAAGGCCGAGATCTCGGTGCTGTTCGAGGACCCGCAGACGCAGCTCGAGGGTCGTCTCGGCAAGGAGCACATGCGGCTCGGCTGCACGCCGGCGATCAACCTGTTCCGCATGGACACGACGCCGATCGTGCTCGACCAGCGGCGGTTCGAATACCCGGTGCGCCCCGACGACCGCGCGCCGCACCACTACGAGGTGCACTCGATCGAGTCGGTGCAGGCGGCCGAGCCGGGCAAGGCCGAGACGATCGAGTTCCGGCCGTTCTTCGCGATCCGCCACGGCGATCCGAGCGGGTCGACCGACGCCTATTACCACGCGCGGCGCTCCGACTCGGCGCGCGACGACGCCTCCGACGTGTCGCTGACACTGGTCGACTCGAGCTTCGGCGCGGTGTCGCGCGGCAGGTTCGAAGTGCTGCACGTGCGGGCGCTGTGCAGCAACCGCGATCTGCCGGCGCGGCTGTCGTTCGGCGACGTCAAGGGCGACTTCACGATCGAAGGCATGGCCGCGGTGCGGCGCGTGCTGACGGTCGGCATGCCGTCGAAGGTGCTGCGTCCCGCGCTCACCGGCGAATCGCGCTGGCGGCTGGTGTCGCACCTCGCGGTCAACCACCTGTCGCTCGGTGCCGGCGCCGGTGACGGTCTGCGCGCGTTCCGCGAGGTCCTGAGCCTCTACGACTTCGCCAACAGCGCCGTGACCCGACAGCGCATCGAAGGCCTGGTCGCCGTCGACTCGGAGCCGAAGACGCGCATCCTGCCCGGTATCGGCCCGGTGCGCGGCATGCAGGTCACGCTGACGTTCGACGAGCAGAAGTACACCGGCAGCAGCGCGTTCCTGTTCGCCAGCGTGCTCGAGGCCTTCCTCGGTCTCTACGCGACGATCAACTCGTTCACGGTGACCGAGGCGCGCACGCTGCCGGGCCAGAAGGAGTGGACGATGCGCTGGCCGCCTCGCATCGGCGAGAGGCAGCTGCTGTGAGCGACGACGCGCGCGGGCAGTTGCTGCAGCGCCTCGCCGCATCGGCGCCGTCGTTCGACTTCTTCCAGGTCGTGCGCATGCTGCTGCGCGGCACGGCGCCGCTCGACGCGCGGCGCCGCCAGACGCGCACCGCGCAGGTGCGCTTCCGCGCCAACATGTCGTTCCAGTTCAAGGCCAGCGACGTGCAGTCGATCACGCTGCCGGCCGCCGAGGGCGAACCGGCGACGGTGACGGTGAACTTCCTCGGCATCGCCAGCCCCGGCATCACCGGGTCGCTGCCGAACTGGTACGCGACGACGGCGCTGGCGGAGGCCGGCGATCGCGAGGCGCCGAACCGCGCGATGGTCGAGTTCTTCGCGCTGTTCGACGACCGCCTGGTGCAGCTCTACTTCCGCGCCTGGCTGCGCAACAACCTGCCGCTGCAGTACGAGCTGACGAAGGACGGGCTGATCGCGCGGCTGCTGCTGAGCTGCGTCGGCTTCGGCACGCCCGGGCTCACCGGCATGCTGCCGTTCGACGCGCGCGCGCTGGTGCACCATGCGGCGCTGCTCGCCCGACGGCCGGCGACGGCGACGGCGCTGGCCGACTCGCTGACGACCTGGTTCGGCGTGCCGTTCGAGGTGCTGCCGTTCGAGGAGATGCGCGCCGCGCTCGAACCTGAGCAGCGCATGCGGCTCGGCGATCACACGATGCAGCTCGGCGAGACCACGGCGCTCGGCGACTGCGTGCGGTTGCGGCAGGCGAAGTTCCGGCTGCGCGCCGGTCCGCTGCGCTGGGAGCAGATGGTCGGGTTCCTGCCCGGCGACACGGCCGCCGCGGACGGCGCGATGCTGCGCGACCTGACGACGTGGGTGCGGCAGGCGATCGGTGGCGAGTTCGACTACGACCTGCAGCTGGTGCTGCAGGCGCAGGAGGTGCCGGTGTTCGCGTTCCGCAGCGACGAACCGCAGCGCGCGCGACTCGGCATGTCGACCTGGCTCGGGGCGCGTTTGCCCGGCACGGATGCCACCGATACCGTCGTCGCTGCCTCGGCTCTCGAGCAACGGCGGCGCGCCGCTCGGTAGACGTCGTCCGGGGCGGGCTCGTTCTCGGGGCCGCTCACCGCCCCGTGATCATCCAGCCCGCCCAGTCGCGGAACGGCACCCCGCGCTCCCGCGCCGCCAGCTTCGCCGCGCGCAGCGCCTGCCGCGGCTCCTCGCCGTGCTGCCACAGCCGCGTGTAGAAGTCGGTCATCAGCGCCTCGGCGTGCACGTCGTTGACCTCCCACAGGGTCGC
>JAEUHS010000119.1 GCA_016794035.1 Planctomycetota bacterium | reverse complement strand
CCGACCGGCGTCGAGCGCGTGCGCTGGCAGTACCAGCGCTACGTCAAGAACTACCTGCGCTGCGTCGCCGGCGTCGACCGCAGCGTCGGCCGCCTGCTCGACTGGCTCGACGCGCACCCCGACGTGAAGCAGAACACGGTGTTCGTCTACTCGTCGGACCAGGGCTTCTACCTCGGCGACCACGGCTGGTACGACAAGCGGTGGATGTACGAGGAGAGCTTCCGCATGCCGCTGCTGGTGCAGTGGCCCGGCCACATCGCGCCCGGCGTCGAGGTGCGGCAGCTGACGCAGAACATCGACTTCGCGCCGACGTTGCTCGACCTCGCGGGCGTCGCGATCCCGGCCGACGTGCACGGCCGGAGCCTGCTGCCGCTGCTGGCGGGCACGCCGCCGGCAGCGTGGCGCGACGCGGTCTACTACCACTACTACGAGTCGCACGCGGTGCACATGGTGCCGGCGCACTACGGCGTGCGCACCGAGCGCTACAAGCTGGTGCACTACTACGAGCCCGGACTGGCCGCCTGGGAGCTGTTCGATCTCGCCACCGACCCGCACGAACTGCACAGCGTCGCCGACGACCCCGACCACGCCGAGGTGCGCGCCGCGCTGACCGCGCGGCTCACCGAGCTGCGCGCGCAGTACGACGACACGACCGGCGACCTCGGCGACGGCCGCTTCTCGGTGACGGCCGGCATCGCGCGCGTGCAGACGACCGACGCGGGCCTGCGCGTCTGGGCCAACGCGACCGGCGGCTACCTGCTCGGGCGGCACGAACGCGCCGGCGACACCGTGCTCCGCACGACGATGGCTCCCGTCGCCGGCCGCCAGCAGCAGAACGGCTTCGTGCTGCTGACCGGCGGCGAGCCGCGGCACGACCTCGTGCGCGCCGGCATCGACTTCGACGCACGGCGCCTGGTCGTCGTCGGACCCAAGGGCATGGCAGAACGCGAAGGCGTCGGCATCGACTGGGACGGCACGACGCCGGTCGCGATCGTGGTCACCGTCGACCTCGCCGCGCACCGGCTGCGCGCCGCGGCGCAGGGCCGGCAGGTCGAGGTCGCACTGCCGGCGACGTGGACCGGACTCACGGCGTGGGGCTACGGCGCCAGCAACGCCGAGACGCAGTTCGGCGAACTGATCGTCGAGTAGTCCGCAACGGCGCCGCGCGTCGGCCTGCCCCCGGGCTAGACTGCGCGCCTGCCCCCACCGTGCGATGCTCCGAGCCCTCCACCGCCGCGTCTCCCTCGCCCTGCTCGCCGCCTGCGGCGCGCTCACCGTGCCGCTCGCCGCCCAGCAGCAGGCGGAGCCGCCCACGCCGCTCGGCCAGGAGGTGACCGAGGCGCTCTGCGCGCGCTACACCGCGGCGGATCACTGGGTGCAGAAGGTCGTGATCCTGCTGTCGCTGAACGCATGGTGGCACCCGGCCGGTGTCGGCATGATCCTGGCTGCGCTGCGCGACAAGGACGACCGGCTCAACGCGTTCGGGCTCGAGGCGCTGCTGCGCGCCGACCCCGAGCTGCTGCCGAAGGTGGCCTCGGTCGACCTGCTCGACGAGCTGATCACGCGCCAGCTCGGCCGCAACAACGCGCACCTGAAGGAGCGCGCGCTGCTGGCGCTGCACCGCCTGGCGCCGACCGTCGAGGCCACCGACCGCAGCGGCTGGACGAACTGGTGGAGCACGGCGAAGACGACCTTCGCGCCCGACGCATGGGCGGCGCGGGCACAACCGACCACCGGCGAGGGCGGCACCAGCGCGGCCGCGCAGCGCGCGTTCGACCTCTACCAGGCCGGACTCGACATGATGATCGTCATCGACTCGACCGGCAGCATGCAGCCGACGATCGATGCGCTCGGCGAGGCGCTGGCCGAGATGGTCGACATCCTCGACGGCATCTCGCCGAAGATGCGGCTCGGCATCGTGCACTACAAGGACTACGGCGAACTCGGCAAGCAGGGCGCCAAGGTCCTGCAACCGTTCACGAAGAACATCCGCAGCGCGCGCAAGGAGCTCGAGAAGCTGCGCGCCTTCGGCGGCGAAGACCTGCCCGAGGCGGTGTTGGGCGGCCTCGAGCTCGCGCTCGACGAGAAGATGAACTGGAAGCAGGACGCCAACAAGTTGGTCGTGCTGATCGGCGACGCGCCGCCGCATGCCAACGAGACCGCCAAGGTGCTCGCGCTGGTGCAGGCGGCCCACGACACCCCCGGCGTGCCCGTCGACAAGCCGACGACCGGGGCGAAGTCCGACGCGACGCCGTTCCTGACCTCGTGCATCGGCGTGTTCGTCGAGCTGCAGGGCAAGCTCAGGGAGCAGCGGGGCTATCGCGAGTTCGTCGACTCGCAGAAGCAGATGCGCGAGGACTTCGCGGCGATCGCCAAGGCGGGCGGCGGCGTCTTCGTCGAGGTCCAGTTCACGTTCACCGACCAGCCGGACCCCGCCGACAAGGACAAGGGCAGAGGCAAGGGCAAGGACCGCGGCAAGGGCGAGGCGATCGCCAGCGCCGCGACGCGCCGCATCGTCGAGCACATCCTGGTGCTGTCGTTCGGCGAACGCTTCGCGCGCGAGATGCGCGACTTCGTGCGCATCTTCTACGAGTACAAGGAAGCCGGGCTGATCAAGTAGCGCCGCGCGTCAGTGCGCCGGAGCGGCGGCGGGCGAACCGTCGGGTCCGTAGCCGGCGGCGGCCAGCGCCGATGCCGACGGCCGATATTCGAACGTCACGCTGGTACCGACCGGCGTCAACAGCCAGCTCAGCGGCGGGATGCAGTACCAGTAGTTGTTGGACTCGGTCTCGACGAGCCGCAGATGGTCGCCTTCCTGCGCGGTGATCCACGCGGTCGACTCGTCGATCATCCGGTCCACCTGCGTGCTGCCGACGAACGGCACGGCGATCAGCAGGTGGAAGCCGACGTACTGCGAGTGCAGCACGAACACCGGCTTGCCGTCGGGGCCGAGGTGGCCGTTCCAGCGCGTCGCGTTGGTGTGCATGGCGCAACCGGTCAGCAGCGAGAGCGCGCCGAGGGCGAGCGCGCGTCGGATCGGGGCGGAGGCGGGCATGCCGGCGCTATCGGCAGACGGGCCGTCCGATCGCAAGGGCAGAGGAGCGCGCGGCGCCGTTGGCGCTATTTCGGCTGCGCCGCGGCCGGTCGCGGCATCGCCGCACCGATCGTACGCAGGTAGTCGTCGAGTCGCCGCTCCATCGCCGCGACGCGCTGCGGTTCGTTCGCGGCGAGGTCGTGGCGTTCGGCGGGATCGTGCTCGACGTCGAACAGCAACCGCGCGCCGTCCTCGTAGCGCCGGACCAGCTTGTGGTCGCCGACGAAGATCGCCGACGCGGGACCGCCGTTGCCGAGGTCGTAGTGCGGGAAGTGCACCACCAGTTCGTCGCGCGGCCGCTTCACGGCACCGACGCCGCCGCGCAGCACCGCGACGAGGCTGCCGCCCTCGACGGCCTCGGGCAGTGCGCGCACACCGGCGAGCTCGGCCACGGTCGGCAGCAGGTCCGCGGTGCTGGCGCGCACGTGCACGCAGACGTCGGCCGCGACACCGGGACCGCGCACCAGGAACGGCACGCGGATGCCGCCCTCGAACACGCTGCCCTTGCCGCCGGCGAGCGGCGCATTGGCATCGCGGCCGGCGGCGCCGTGGTCGAACGTGACGAACACGTAGGTCGACTCGCGCAGGCCCATGTCGTCGAGGCCGGTCAGAACGCGGCCGAGCTGGTCGTCGACATCGCGCAGGATCGCCGCCTGCCACGCCGCCTTGCCGCGCATGCCGCGCAGCTCGGCGGCGAGCGCCTGCCGCGTCTCGGCACGCGACTCGTCCTCGGTGCCGCCGCCGTAGTGCGACAGCTGCAGGTAGAACGGCTTCCCGGCCGCGACCTGCGCACGCACGAACTCGAGCCCGCGCAGGGTGATCACCGCGGCCTGTTCGGGATTCGGATTCTCGCCGCGCCGCGGTCCCTGGTTGCTGTTGGCGCCATCGTCCTGGTCGAAGCCGTGCCGGGTCGGCGGCTGCCGGCCCACGTGCCACTTGCCGAAGTGCGCGGTCGCGTAGCCCGCGTCGTGCAGCAACTCGGCGACCGTCGTCACGTCGTCCGGCAGTTCGGCCAGCGACGCCGGCGGCACCAGCCTGCGCGCGCCCAGGTCCTCGTCGGTGGCGGCGCCGCGCCGCCCGCCGCGCCGTTCACCGCCGCCTTCGCCGACGTAGGTCATGCCGAGCTTCGCCGCACTCATGCCGGTCAGCAGTGACGCCCGCGACGGCGTGCAGCGCGGGCACGAGGCATAGAAGGTCGCGAAGCGCGTGCCTGCCGCGGCGAGGCGCGCGAGACTCGGCGTCTGCGCCGCGAACGCCTTCGCGTCCGGCAGCCGGTCGTCCATCGCCACCGACGTGCTCGCCCAGCCAGCCCCCGTGCCCTCGATGACGACGACGACGAAACCCGGCCGTGCTGCCGGGTGTGTCTCCCCGACCGTTGCCGGCGGGGCCGACGGACGCGACGCCGGCGCCGTGCCGGCGGCCGACTGACCATCGAGCCAGTCCAGCAGCAGCCGCCGCTGGTCCGGATCCGGCAGACCGCTGAACGGCATGCGCGTGCCCGGCGTGTGCCGCTGCGGATCGACCAGGAACGCATCGAGCCGCGCACGGGTCCACGTCTCGCCCGCCGCGCCACGCGCGCGCAGCGCCGGCGAGTAGTCGAAGCCGGGCACGCTGGCGACCGGGCGATCGTGGATGCCGCGCAGCGACGGGCCGATGCCGCGGCCGCCGTCGGGTGCGTGACAGAGCGCGCACAGCGCGAACAGCCGCTGGCCGGCCATGCGTTCGCGTTCGGCCGGCGGCAGCGCGGAGTCTCCGGTCGGCTCGTTCTCCGACGGCAGCACGAAGTGCGCCCGCAGCTGCGCCAGCTTCTCGGCCTGCGGCGCAGACAGCGCGTCGCGCAGCCCCAGGAACGCCATGGCGTGGTGGAACGTGACGCGCGCCTCGGCGAGGCCCTGCGCACGGCCGGCCGCCGCCACGCGGGCCGCGTCGATCGCCGCGCCCGCCAGTCCGGCCTCGAGCGCACGGTTCACCGCCGCGCGGGCCGTGAAGTAGCCGTCGAAGTCGGCGCGGCAGTCGTCGACCACCTGCCGCAACGGCGCGAGTTGCGCGTCGGTCAGCAGCTGCCGCATCGCGTCGGCGACGCCGCCGCGCGTGACGCCATGGCCGCTCTCGAGGCGCAGGTCGACGAAGCCGAAGTGCTGGCTCGGCTTGCCGACGCTGTCGTAGTCGTTGTCGTCCGGGGTGCCGGTCGCCCAGGTGCAGAGGTTGGCGGCGAGGTTCCAGAGTTCCTGGCCGCGGCGGCCATCGAGTTCGCCGAGCCGGCGACGGATCGCGCGCTTGCTGTCGCCGTCGAGGCGGAAGCCGCGCAGCTCGCCGGCGAGTCCACGTTGGCGCAGGTCGGCCAGCGCCTGCCGCTGGACCGCCGTCGTCGATCGCACGATCGCTGCCAGCCCGGTCGCGATCGCCTGCCCCAGCTCCGCCTCGCGCTGGCCGAACTCGGCGCCCAGGGCTTCGACTTCGCTCTGCGCACACGGCTGCCCGACCAGCAGGCCCTCGATCGTGCGGTTGATGCGCAGGCGCGCCGCCGTGCACGCCTCCAGCGCCGGCCACTGCTCGTCGAGCAACCGCAGCAACCGGTCGCGCTGCGCCTCGTCGAGCAGCGCGTAGGTCTCCTGGCCGACGCCGCCGCGGGTGATCGCGTGACCGCTGGCGATGCGGAAGCGCACGAAGCCGAAGTAGTTCGCCAGCCGACCGACCGAGACGTAGTCGTTCTCCGCCGCGCCGCCGGTCAACCACGTCGCCGCGTGCGACAGCACGGCGTCCTGCTGCTTCTTCGGCGTGATCTGCAGCTTGCGCGCGATCGCCGGCGACAGGTCGGCGTCGGCCTGGGCGCCTGCCGGGCCCGACAGCGAGGCGGCGACCAGCAGGCCGCCGAGGAGGCTACGGAGGTGGGGCAGTCGCATGCGGGATCGAGGGTGCGACAACGCATGGTCGCCGGGCATGCCCACGGCAGCAACGATCCTGGTCGGCAACGGCGCCGCTCCCGAGCGCCGTGGGCGACCGCTGCCCTCAGAGCTGCTGCAGCTCGATCCTGATGCCGCCCTGCTTCTGCGAGTAGCGCAGCAGGCGACCCTGCGCGTCGACGTGCAGCGTGATCGCGAGGCCGGCGAGTTCGACCTGCACGATGCGCGCCTGCACCTCGGTGCCGCCGATCGTGATGGCCTCGCTGCCGCCGCCGCGCAGCGTCAGCGGCAACGTCGAGCGCTGCTCGGTGTGGAACATGCGGGCCTTGACCTCCGCACCCTCGGCCAGCGGCCAGTAGCGCGACAGCGCCAACAGGAAGTGCGAGGTGCAGTTGTTGTGCAGCGCGAACACCGCGGCGTCGACGGTGACCGTGTCGGAGCGATCCCCGTCCATGCTCTTGCGGGCGCAGACCGCCTTGCCGTCGGCGATCGCGACGTCGAACGTGCTCTGCTGCGGCCCAGCGGTGCGGTCGGCATGGAACGACAGCAGCCGGCCGTCGGCGCCGACCTCGGTGCGCGTGGTCTCGGTGAACTGGCCGTCGGCGAGCCGCAGCGAGCCGTCGAACGCGTGCAGGCCGGCGCCATCGCTGGTGTAGACCACCCGCTCGTCACCGAGCTGCTGGCCGTTCTGCCACCAGGTGTAGACCAGCGGCGCCCCCGACAGGAACGGATAGGCGTCGGTGCGCCGCACCACGCTGGCCGATGCGTCGACGACCGACGCCTTCGGCTCGTGGTCGAGCACCTCGATCGACTGCGGGCGGAACATCGTCACGCCCGAGGCCAGGCGGATGTGCGTCGCGTCGATCCAGGTCGGTTGGCCGGCGGTGCAGTCGACGGGCAGCCAGCCGATCGCGTCGCCGAGCCAGACCTCGGTCCACATGTGCTGGCCGAAGCTGCCGCCGTGCAGCGGCACGTACATGGCGCCCATCGGCGTGCGTGCCGGAATGCCCAGCGAACGCAGCATCGCGGCCAGCAGGCGTGAGTGGCCGCCGCATTCGCCCTGCCGCGACTCGAAGGTGCCCTTCGCCGAGCCGCCGCCGGGGATCACGTAGGCGATCTCCTCGTGCGTCCAGCGCGCCAGTCGCTCGACGACCTGGAAGCACGTGGTCGCGCCCCGGGCCAGTTCGCGGGCCTGCTCGACGATGGCCGCATCGTCGCTCTGGATCACGTCGCTCTCGGGCGCGAGGTACGGCTGCAGCGCCGCGGCGGCGAACGTGCCGGCCGGCACCGGGAACGGCGGGCTGCCGGCGCCGTCGTGGCGCTGCGCACGGATCTCGAACACGCCGTCGACGTGCCCGTCCACGGCCGTACCCGTGAACGTCTGCCCGGGCACGTTCAGCGACGCGACCGTGACGTCCTTGCCGGTGTCGAGCTTCGCGCGCAGCCGCACGAACGTCAGCGTCGAGGCATCGTCGAGGTCGAGGTTGGTGCCGACGAGGATGCGGTCGGTGAGATCGACGCGCCCGATGCGGGCGATGTCACCGGCCGGCGCACGGTCCATCACCAGCTTCGTCGCCGGGGCCGCGTAGTGCACCAGCTCGCCGCCGTCGCGCGTCACCAGCACGGTCGCCTCGAGGTGCAGCGCCACCAGGTCGACCACGTAGGCGCGCACCGGCGTGCGCGTGCCGAGCACGTCGACCTCGCGGTCGGCGGCGCGCGCGATCGCGGCCTGCTGCACGCCGCCGAGTTCGGGCACCAGCCAGTCGAGGATCAGCTTGTCGCCGACCTGCTGCGGCCCGCGCGCCAGCAGCCAGCGGTAGTCCGGCGCCACCACGACCCGCTGCGGATCGACCGGCGCGCGGCCGTTGTCGAGCTGCATGGCGCCGTCGACGAGCTTGCCGCCGAGCGCGGTCTTCTGCTGCCCCACGGTCATCGTCGACGAGAACCGCAGCACGCGGCGGTCGTCGGGGTCGAGCAGCCAGGTCTGCTCGATGCGCTGGTCCATCTGCGCACCGAGCAGTTCGATCTTCACGACCGAAGAACTGGTGAAGCGCAGCACCTCGCGCCCCTCCTCGTTCACCCGCGCCTCCGTCTCGGTCAGGCTGCCGACGACGCGGCCGTCGATGCGGACCGCGAACGTGCGCACGACGTCCTGGGTGCGGGGCTGCGCCAGCGCCAGGGTCGAAACCAGGATGGCGGCGGAGAGGCGGACTACCGGCTGGTGCAACATCGATCGATTCCTCCGGGCGCAATCGCGCCCGCCGCCCATTGCACCGAATCGATCGCACGCGCACAAGGCGCAGCAGTCACCGCACCCAGCGGATGTCGGGATGGAAGAAGGCGAGCTGCGACATCTCGTCGAGATCGAGGCCGGTGACGCCGGTCAGGTCGACTTCGCGCAGCGTCGGCAGTTCGCAGATCGCCGTCCAGCCGGCGAGCGTGAGCCCCTGCACGCGCCGCAGCGACAGCCGGCGCAGAGGCGCTTTCGTGCGGGCCAGCGCCACCAGGGCGGCGTCGTCGAGCGCACAGTCGTCGAGCGTCAGTTCCTCCAGCTGCGGCAGGCCGGCGAGATCGGCGAAGCGAGCGTCTGCGAACGTCCAGCCCGACAGGTCCAGGTGCGTCAGGCCGCGCCCGGCCATCAGCGCCCGCCAACCCTCCGCACCGATACCGGTCTGCGAGCCGCCGAGCCGCAGGTCGGACACGCCGAACTCGACGATGCTCGCCAACCCCGCGTCGGTCAGCGTCGGCACGTCACGCAGGTCGACGGCGGTCGGGCCGTCGCGCCGTCCGCCGACGAGCCGCAGGGTGCGGAACCCCCCGCCGAAGAAGTCGCGCACGCCACGCAGGTCGAGCCGAAGCAGACGCCTGAGGCGCGCCAGGTGCGGCACGAAGCGATCGGGCAAGCTCGCCCCGGCCAGCGACAGTTCCTCGAGGCTCGAGCAGGCGCCGATGTGGCGCAGACCCTCGACCCCGAGCGTGCGGTAGAGTCCCGACGCATCGAGGCGGCGCAGCGCGGGGAACCGGCGCAGATGCTCGAGGTCCGCATCGGTGATGCCGAACAGGCGCAGCTGCTCGACGTTGGCCGGGAACGCGCCGTCGCCGACGAGGTCCGCCGCCCGCACGACGACACCGTGCGCGAGCCGCGCGGCATGCGTCGCCGTCGCCAGCAGTTCCCGCACGGCAGGCACGCCGTCGCCGGTCAGCAGCAGGTCGCCCTGCAGACCGCGCAGGCCCAACGTCTGCCCCGCGCCACGGTCGTAGGGGTAGACCGCCATCGCGACGTGTCGCCCCGATCGCAGCACCAGCGACAGCCGGTTCTGCCACTGCCAGCCGGCCGGATCCTGCATGCGCGCCCCGTCCGCCAGCGCGGCGGTGAACGCGCGCGTCCACGCGTCGGTCGCGCGCACCGGTACGCCGGCGACGTCGATCGCCGGCAGGTCCGGGTCGGCGAGTTGCAACACTTCGAGTTCGACGCGTACGACCTGCGGCAGCAGCTCGCGCAGCCGGGCGAGGTCCAGCACCGGCAGCACTTCCCCGGCGGCGGGCTCGGCGGGCTGCGGCTCCTGGGCCACGCCACGATCGCCGCGCGCCCGCGACCAGGCGACCGCGAACAGCACCGAGAGACCCAGCAGCACGACGGCCGCCACCAGCCAGGAGCGCGGCCGCGACGCCGCGGGCCACGGCTGCTCCGCGCGCGCGGCGGCCCCGGCCCCGCCGTCGGCGGCGAACGCCGTCGCCACCGCCGCCGACACGTCGCGCGGCGTCCAGCCGCCGAGGTTCTCCTCGAGCAGCACTTCGACCACCGCGTCGCGCGGTGCCACCCGATCGTGTCCATGCGTCATGGCTGACCTCCGAGCTTGCCTTCGACACACTGCTGCACGCGCGACCGCGCCCGGCGCAGCGCCTGCTTGACGCCCGCCTCGCCGATGCCGAGCGACGCCGCCATCACCGCGCGCGAACGACCGTCGCGGTAGCGCGCCTCGAGCAGTTCGCGGTCGCGCGCGTCGGCCGCGTCGAGGCAGTCGCGCAGCGCCGTCCGCGCCGCGTCGCCGTCGTCCCGATCGCCGCCGACCGCCTGCCAGGCCGCCTCGATCTCGTCGAGCGAACGCACCGGCGGCTGCCGCCGTTCGTGCCGCAGCCGCATCCAGAACAGGTTGCGCGCGGTCGTGCGCAGCCACGCCGATGCGACGCCCGGTGGGCGCGCATCGATGCCGCGATGCAGCGCCGCGAGCAGCGCGTCCTGGCAGTGTTCCTCGGCGGCGCCCGACTCGCAGCCGAGCGCCCGCAGCCAGCGCTGCAGCCCGCGCTGGTGACGCTGCACGAACGCCCGCACGTCGATGTCGCGAGAGCTGGCCACGGTGGTCGACATCATGCACCGCCCTGGATGCCGGGGAGCGGCGCAAAGGGTACGGCGATCGGCTACCCGGAATCCTCGAGCGCCGCCGCCAGCGCCCGCACGACCCGTACCCCGACGCGCCGCCACGTGCGTCGGTCGGCGCCGAACAGCCGCTGGTTCAGCTCCAGTTCGAAGCCGAGGTAGCCGCGCGGGAACTGCCGCCGCAGCGCGGTCGTCAGCCCGTCGCTGGTGCCGCGGTACGGGTGGTTCGCCAGCACCTTCCAATCCGGCGCCGCGGCCGCGAAGCCGCGCTTCCAGCGCCGGTAGAACGCCGCCTCCGGCCGCCGCGCCGGATCGAACAACAGGCCGATGTCGGCGCGTCGCTCCACACCGTCGAGCACCGGCGTGAAGCTGTGCACGCCGATGTGCAGCACCTGCGCGCCGCGCCGCCGCAGCCGCGCGACCGCCTGCTCGACGCGCTGCCGATGCGGTCGGTGCAGGCGCGCCAGCAGGCGGCGGCGCTCGGCGTCGGTCAGGCCGTCCAGGAACTCCGAGACCACGCGCGGGTGGTCCGGCGAGCGATTCAGGTCGACGACGAGCCGGCTCGTGGTCGCCGCCTGCAGCGGCACCGCGAACGCGCGCGCGAGCTGCCGCGCGACGACCAGCGCACCGAGGTCCCAGCCGCGATGGCTGGTGAGCACGTCGCGGTGGCCGCGGAAGCGCGCCCGCAGCGCGGCCGGCACGCCATGGCCGCCGTGTTCGCAGGTCAGGACGAGCCGCAGCGGTGCCGCAGCGCGGTTCATCGGCGCGGGCGCAGCAGCATCAGGTTGGCGTCGTAGGTGACGATGCCCAGCAGGATCGACGCGATCAGCCGTTCGACGTCGACCGAGTAGACCGGCTCCGGCGCGAACGGGTTGGGCCGGTACGGGTCGGCGACCCGCACGTGGCGCGTCGCCTGCTGCCAGCCGCACAACACGACGAAGTGGCCCTGCGGCACCCCGCCGACGTCGTCGTCCTGCGGGTTGTCGGTCGCGGTCTCGCGCGGACCGCCGTAGAGCCAGGTCGACGACAGCCCGGTCAGCACGGGCGTGCCGTCGGCGAGCAGCTCGGCGAGGAACGCGGCCGAGAGGTCGCGCATGTCGACGCGGCCGCCCAGCTCGAGGAACTCGTTGTAGTGCCGCGTCGCGAACTGCAGCTTGCGTTTGCCCTCTCGCTTCGCCGCGGCCTGCTGCGCGAGCTTCTGGCGCAGGTCCGGCCGCACGCCGCGAAACCACGTCGGGTCGAACATCTGCAGGTTGTAGGTGTAGATCTCGACCGAATAGCCGCGGCGCAGCGCGTGGCAGCCCAGCTGCACACCGAGCACGCCGCCGTCGTCGAGCTGCGGGATGGTCCGCAGGATCTCGTCGATCGTCACCTCGTCGCCGTGGAAGCGGTACAGCGCCTGCAGGCACGTCGGCCCGCACGACGAGCCGTCCGGTTGCGGCGAGATGTGGAACTCGTGGGGCGCGGTCATGACGGGCGGCAGATCGTGGCACGCGAACGACTCGCGCACCAGCAACCGGTGGCGTTCGGCGCCGCTGCGGCCCCGCAACGCCGTTGCCAGCGCGGACTGCCGCGGCGCGCCGACGCGCGGCACGCGGCTCGACGCCGCCGAATCGGCGTGGGACGCGTTGCCGCAGCTGCTATCGTCGCGCGGCTGTCGATGTCGCGCTTCCTGCTGTTCCTGTCGCTGCTGGTCGGCACCGTCGCTCTGCGGGTCCCGGCCCAGACGCCGCCGGCCCAGGACCCGGCCGCCGAGATCTCGGTCGCGGCGCTGCAGGCGCGCATCGACGCGGTCAACGCCGACACGGCGCTGGCGCCGGAGGCGAAGGCGCCGCTGCTCGAGGCCCTGGGTCGCGCGATCGAGTCGGCGCGCGCGACCGAGTCGAAGCAGCAGGCGATCGCCCGCTACGCCGACCTGCGCGCCAGCGCCGCCGACCGGCTGCAGCGGCGCCGCGGCGAGTTGCAGGCCCTCGACGGCAGACAGCCCGGACCGCCGCGCCGCGACCTGGACCTCGCCGACCTCGAACAGGGCCTCGCCGCCGCGCAGCAGGCGCAGGCCGACGCCCAGAAGATGGCCGTCGACGTCGAGACGGAGCGCTCGCGCCGCGCCGAACGGCGCACGGCGATCCCCACCAGCACGGCCGAATGGAAGGCCCGGTTGGACGCGCTGCCGACGCAGCCGGCCGATGCGCCGGGCGTCGATCCGCGGCTGGTGAACGCGCGCCGGCTGGCGCTGCTGGCCGAACGGCTGCGCCTGCAGGCCGAGATCGACGCGCTGACCGCCGAGCTGCAGACGTACGACGCCGAGGCCGACCTGCTGCGCACCGAGAGCGACCTCGCGGCGCGCAAGGCGACCGTGGCGAAGGCCGACGCCGACGCCTGGCTCGAGGTGTTGCAGCCGATGCGCGCCGCCGCGGCGCAGCAGGCGAAGGAGGCCGCGCAGCAGACCGTCGAGGAGGTCTCCGACGACCGCCTGAAGAACCTGGCCGCCGGCAACGCCGAACTGGCGGCCGCCGCCGCCACGCTGGCCGAGCACCGCCAGCGCGCCGAGAGCGAGCAGTCGGACCGCGACCAGGACCTGCTGCGGCTGCAGCAGGATTTCGACGAGACCAGGAAGCGCGCCGACCTGGTCGGCCCGACCGACGCCGTCGGCGCCCTGCTGCGCAACCGGCGCACGCAGCTGGCGGAGACCAACCGCAAGCACCAGCAGCGCAAGCGCAACCGCGGCGACCGCATCGCCGACGCGCAGCTGCAGAGCTTCGAATACGACGAGCGCCGGCGACGGCTGGTGGAGAACCCGGAGAGCTGGCTGCTGCAGCAGCTCGGCGTCGAGTCGGGCGCCGCGCTGCCGGCCAACGTGCTCGGTGAGGCGCGCCTGCTGCGCGACGCGCGTCGCGACCTGCTGCAGCAGCTGACCGACGGCTATTCGAACCTGCTCGACACCGAGCTCAAGGTGCAGAGCATCGAGGACCGGCTGACACAGCTGATCGCCAGCTACCGCGCCTACGTCACCGAGCGCGTGCTGGGCATCCGCAGCTCGGACCCGATCTGGCAGCTCGACTGGACCATGGCGGCGAACGGCATCGTCTGGCTCGCCGACCCGGTCGAGTGGGCCGAGGTCGGCCGACTGCTGTTCGCCAGCATCGTCGTGCCGGTGTGGCCACTGGCGCTCGCGGTGCCGCTGCTGGTGCTGCTGGCGCTGCGGCGGCTGCTCGGCCGGCGCCTGGTCCTGCACGGCGAACGCGCGGCGCGTGGCTCGAACGTCGCCTACCTGCCGACCGCGCTGGCGGCGATCGACACCGCGCTGCTGGCGGTGCCGCTGCCGGGCCTGCTGCTGCTGGCCGGCTGGCGTCTCGCGGCGAACCCCGAGTGCACGGACTGCGCCAAGGCGGTGGCCGCCGGCGCCGAGCAGACCTCGTGGGCGCTGCTGCTGGTGCTGTCGCTGGCCTCGCTGGTGCGCGCCCGCGGCCTCGCCGAGGCGCACTTCCAGTGGCAGAGCACGACCATCGCCCACCTGCGGCGCGCGATCCCGCTGCTGCTGCTGTCGGTGCTGCCGTTCTCGTTCCTGCTGGCGACGCTCGAGGTGCGCGGCGACGACCGCATCATCGGTTCGCTCGGCAGCCTGCTGCTGATCGGCCAGCTGCTGCCGCTGCTGGTGGCGTTCGCCCGCTTGCTGCATCCGACCACCGGCATCGTCGGCAGCCGCGTGCAGAAGGCGAGCGCGCTGTACCGCTTCCGCCGGCTGTGGCACTGGCTCGGCGTCGGCATGCCGCTCGCGTTCCTGGTCATGGTCGGGTTCGGCTACGACTACACGGTGCTGCAGCTCGCGCGGCGGCTGCACGTGACCGTCGCGGTGCTGGTCGCCGGCGTGTTCGTGCACGCGATGATCGTGCGCAGCCTGCTGCTCGAACGTCGCCGCCTGCAGATCCGCAAGGCGCAGGAGCGCATGCAGGCGACCAAGGCCGGCGACGGTGGCCAGGGCAGCCCCGACAGCACGGCGCTGGCCGAGATCGACCCGCAGTCGCTGGCGCGGCGGACGCAGACGCTGCTGCGCGGCGTCATCACGATCGTCGTCGCCGTGGTCGCGTTCCAGGTCTGGATCGACGTGCTGCCGGCGCTCGGCGCGCTGCGTACGGTCACCGTCTGGCCGGCCACCGGCACCGACGCCGCCGTCACGCTCGCCGATCTGCTGTGGGGCCTGTTCCTGCTGCTGGCCGCGCTGGTCGCCGCGCGCAACCTGCCGGCGCTGCTCGAGCTGTTCGTGCTGCAGCGGCTGCGCATGCAGGCCGGCGAACGCCACGCGGTCACCACGCTGGCGCGCTACGGCATCCTGATCGTCGGCCTGGTCTGGTCGTTCAGCAGCGTCGGCATCGGCTGGTCGAAGGTGCAGTGGCTCGTCGCCGCGGTGTCGGTCGGCCTCGGCTTCGGTCTGCAGGAGATCTTCGCCAACTTCGTCAGCGGGCTGATCCTGCTGTTCGAGCGGCCGATCCGCATCGGCGACCTCGTCACCGTCGGCACGACCACCGGCCGCGTCACCCGCATCCGGATCCGCGCGACGACGGTGCAGGACTGGGACCGCAAGGAGCTGATCGTGCCCAACCGCGAGTTCGTCACCAACCAGGTGGTGAACTGGACGCTGGGCGATTCGATCGTGCGATGGACGTTCCCGGTCGGCATCGCCTACGGCTCCGACACCGACAAGGCGCTGGCGCTGCTCGAGCAGGTCGCCAGGTCGTCGCGTTTCGTCGTCGCCGATCCGGCCCCGCAGGCGGTGTTCGTCGGCTTCGGCGACAGCACCCTCGACCTGAAGCTGTGGCTGTTCGTCGACCAGAACACCCTCGAGTACCGCTGGATGACGGACATCTACCTGGCGATCGACCGCGCCTTCCGCGAGGCCGGCATCGAGATCGCCTTCCCGCAGCGCGACGTGCACCTGAAGCTGTCGGAGCAGCTGACCGCCCTGCTGCAGCAGCGCCGCCCGGGGCCCTGAACCGGATTGCTGCTGCGCCCGCCCCACCACCGCGGCTAGCTTTCGCAGCATGAGCGACCCCAACGCCGCCAAACGTGCCGCCGCGTTCGCCGCCGCCGACCTCGTGCAGGACGGCACGACGATCGGCCTCGGCAGCGGCTCGACGTTCCTGTTCGTGCTGGAACGGCTCGCGGCGCGCATCAAGGACGGCCTGAAGGTGCAGGGCGTCGCGACCAGCCAGGCGACCGCGGCGGCGGCGCGGAAGGCCGGCGTGCCGCTGCTCGAACTCGATGCGGTCGAACGGCTCGACCTCGCGATCGACGGCGCCGACGAGGTCGACCCGCAGAAGAACCTGATCAAGGGCGGCGGCGGCGCCCACGTACGCGAGCGCATCGTCGCGGCCGCGGCCAAGGAGATGGTCGTCGTCGTCGACGAGAAGAAGCTGGTCGCGGTGCTCGGCAAGGCCTTCCTGCTGCCGATCGAGGTGCTGCCGTTCGGCTGGAAGCAGACCGAACGCCGCATCGCCGCGACCGGCTGCAAGCCGACCCTGCGCCAGCAGGACGGCAAGCCGTTCGTCACCGACAACGGCAACCACGTGCTCGACTGCAAGTACGACGGCATCGACGACCCGGCGTGGCTCGACGAACACCTGAACGCGCTGGTCGGCGTCGTCGACCACGGCCTGTTCGTCGGCATGGCGGGCCGCGTGATCGTCGGCGACGCCGCGGGCAAGGTGCGCGTCATTCCGTAGCGGCCGCCGCGGCCTCGATGCCGGCCGCCGGATGGAGTACTCCGGCGGGCGGATGCGGCCCGCGGCGATGTCCTCCCACCGCGCAAGGCGGCCGTCCGCCATGCCAGGATGGGCCACGATTCTCGGGGCAGCTATGCTGGCGCGCCGGCCCGCGGCCGCGTCGGGGGGCGCGACCGGCGGCGTCCGACCGACATGCCCGACCCTGCGGACGTAACCCGGCTCCTGCGCGATCCCGACGCCGACCACGGCCAGCTGCTCGCCCTGCTCTACGACGAGCTGCGGTCGGTCGCCGGCCGGCGCATGGGCGCCGAGCGCGCCGGCCACACGCTGCAGGCGACCGCCCTGGTGCACGAGGCCTACGTGCGCCTGCTCGGGCAGGAGCAGGTGCAGTGGCGCGATCGCGGCCACTTCTACGCCGCCGCCGCCGAGGCCATGCGCCGCATCCTGATCGACCACGCGCGGCGGGTGAAGAGCCAGAAGCGCGGTGGCGGCGCGCTGCGGGTCACGCTCGGCGCCGCGGCGGCGCCGGCGGAGGTCGACGCCGACCGGCTGCTCGACCTGGACCAGGCCCTCGAACGGCTGGCCAGCGAGGACGCCGAGGCGGCGCAGGTCACGCGGCTGCGCTACTTCGCCGGCCTGACCGCCGAGGAGACCGCGCTCGCGCTCGAGGTGTCCCTGCGCACGGTCCATCGCCAGTGGGCCTACGCGCGCGCGCGGCTGGCCGAACTGCTCGGAGCGCACGACGCATGAACGAATCGCCGAGCGCGCGGGCGAAGGCCATCTTCCTCGATCTCGTCGAACGCACGCCGGACACGCGGCACGCCCTGGTCGCGGCAGCCTGTGCCGGCGATCGAGACCTCGAACGCCGCGTGCTGGCGCTGCTCGCCGCGCACGACCGCAGCGCTGCCGTGCTCCCGACGCTGCCGGCCTTCGCCGCGGCGGCACCCGTGCTCGATGCCGAGCACCGACCGGGTGATCGCATCGGGCACTACCGGCTGGTGCGGGAGCTGGCGACCGGGGGGTTCGGCACCGTGTGGGTCGCCGAACAGGAGCACCCGATCCGGCGGCGCGTGGCATGGAAGGTCATCAAGCCGGGCATGGGCAGCCGCGAGGTGATCGCCCGCTTCGAGGCCGAACGGCAGGCCCTGGCCCGCATGGACCATGCGAACATCAACAAGGTGTTCGATGCCGGCACGACGCCGCAGGGGCGACCGTTCATCGTCATGGAGTTCGTCGACGGCGTGCCGCTGACGCAGCACTGTCGCGAGCGGAGGCTCGGCGTCGACGAACGGCTGCGGCTGTTCCTGACCGTCTGCAACGCGGTGCAACACGCGCACAACAAGGGCGTCATCCACCGCGACCTGAAGCCCAACAACGTGCTGGTCGCCGAGGTCGACGGCCGGCCCGCGCCGGTGGTGATCGACTTCGGCATCGCCAAGGCGATGGCCGAGCACGCCGACGACGCCCACCACACGCGGGCCGGGCAGCGCATCGGCACGCCGGCCTACATGAGTCCGGAGCAGGCCGCGGGATCGGCCGACATCGACACGCGGTCCGACGTCTACTCGCTGGGGATCCTGCTGTACGAACTGCTGACCGGGACGACGCCGTTCGTCGGCGAACGGGACGGCGACGCGCCCGTGGCGGCGGTGCTGCAGCGCGTGCACGACGCCGAGCCGCTGCGGCCGAGCGCGCGGCTGGAGCGCGACGGCGCGGCGGACGGCATGGTGTCGGCACGCCAGGTGCGCGGCGAACTCGACTGGATCGTGATGCGCTGCCTCGAGCAGCAACGCGACCGGCGCTACGGCTCGGTCGCGGCGCTCGCCGACGAGATCGAGCGCCACCTGCGCGGCGAGCCCGTGCAGGCCGGTCCGCCGAGCCGCGTCTACCGCGCGACGAAGTTCGTGCGGCGTCACCGACTGGCGCTGTCTGCCGCCGGCCTGGTGGCCGTGTCGCTCGTGGTCGGCACCGCCGTGGCGATGGTCGAGGCTCGGCGCGCGCAGCAGCAGACGGCGATGGCACAGGCCGAACGGGAGCGGGCGGAGACCGAACTCGGGCGCTTCCGCGCGATCGCCAGCTTCTTCGAGCACTTGATGACGAGCCTCGATCCCGCGATCGCGCGCGGCGAGGACACGGCGCTGCTGCGGCGCGTGCTGGCGACCGCGGCGAACAACGTCGATCAGCTGATGGCCGGCCCGCCGGTCGTCGAGGCCGATCTGCGCCGTTCGATCGGCGGCGCCTACTACTCGCTGGGCCGCTACGACGACGCGTTCGCGCAGCTGCAGCAGGCCCTCGCGATCCGCGAACGCGTGCTCGGACCGGAACATGCGGACACGCTGGAGTCGCTGCACGATCTCGGCGGCGTACTGCTGGCGCTCGACCGCGGCGCCGAAGCCGAACCGCTGCTGCGCCGCAGCTACGAGGGTCGCCGCGCCCAGTTCGGCGACGAGGCGCCGGACACCATCGCCACGCTGTCCTCGTACGCCATCGCCCTGCGGAAGACAGGTCGCCCGGGCGAGGCGGAGGTCCTGCTGCGCCGGCTGCTCGCGGTGCGGACCGCGGCCGAGGGCGCCGACAACCCACACACGATCCTGGTGCTGAACAACCTCGCCAGCGTGCTGCAGGACCAGCAGCGCTACGAGGAAGCCGCGGCCTGCTTCGAGCAGGCGCTGGCGATGCAGGTCCGCGTGCAGACGCCGCGGCACCCCGACACCCTGAAGGCGCTGAACAACCTGGCCACGATCTACCAGGACCTCGACCAGCCGGCGAAGGCGGTGCCGTTGCTGCAGCAGGCCCTCGACGTCAAGCGCGAGGTGCTGCCGCCGGGCCATCCGAGCCTGCTGATCGGCATGAACAACCTGGCCAACGCGTTGGGCAAGACCGGCCAGCGAGAGCAGGCCGTGGCGCTCTACGACGAGGCGACCGCGATGGCGCGCGAACACCTCGGACCCGGACATCGGTACCCGCTCGGCTTCCAGCTCGCCAAGGGCCGTCTGCTGATCGAACTGCAGCAGTTCCCCGCAGCACAGCAGACCCTGCTCGATGCGCGCCGCGACGCGCGCGACGCCGACCCGCCCGTGACCGACCTCGCGCTCGCGGCCGAGAGCGCGCTGATCGACGTCTACCTGGCGACGGACCGCCCCGGCAAGGCCGAGCCGATGTCCGCCGACCTCGCCCGTCGCGCCGCGGCCGTGCTGCCCGCGGACCAGCCCGAGCCGGCCATCTACCGCGTGCAGCACGGCCTCGTGCTGGCGGCGCTCGGCCGCGCCGAGGCCGCGCTGCCGTGGCTGACCGCAGGCCACGACGCGCTGCCGGCAACGCTGGTCACCTGGCGGCGCCGCGCGGCGGCGGCGATCGTCGACGCGCTCGACGGTCTCGGGCGCGGTGCGGAAGCCGACCGCTGGCGCCGTCGGTAGTGCTCCATCCGTGCGGACACGGTCCCCGAGGCGTGGCACCACGCTGCGACCCGGCCGCTCGCCGCTGCGCTGCGGCGCGCAGCGCCGTCAGCTCCGGCATCGACGGGCGCAGCGCGTTGCCCGCACGTGTCTCAATAGGCCTTCGCGCGCGACTCGATGCGGTACGGCGGCACCATCGCCAGCTGCTGCTCGGACAGCAGGTACTGCTCGCAGACCAGACTGAGCCGCAGGCCCTCGGCGTCGACGCGCTCGACGCCGTGCTCGAGGTCGCCGTCGAACTGCACCAGCAGGCCTTCGCGCGGCGGCACGCGGCCGAGGAACTTCCTGCCGCGGCGCAGCACGAGTTCGCCGCCGCGCAGGTCCTTCGGCACGTCGACGTAGAGCACGCTGACCTGCAACGGCGGATCGATGTCGAGCACGTACGCACGCAGGCTGCGGTCGATGTGCGGCGCGACGTGCGAGCCCAGCTGCAGCTGCAGCGGGTTCAGGTAGAACGCATTGCAGTCGCCGCGCAGCGCGCGCGCGAGGAACGGCTCGCACCACGGGAAGTCGGCGATCACGCGGTCGCGCGCGCCGGCATGGAAGACGATCGAGAACCCGCGCGTGCCGACGAAGTCGCGGTTCAGGTTGTTGGTCGTGAAGTAGCGACTGCGGCGGATGCCTTGCCGCAGCAGCGCCAGGTAGTCGCCGCCGAACGCGTCGGGGTGCAGCGTGTGGCCGGCCACGGGCTCAGCCGCCCGACGGCCGCGGCAGATCGGCGAGGTGGCCGCTGGCGAACCACTCGTCGAGCCGGATCGCGCCGAGCTGCTGCAGCAGCGGCTGCACCAGCGCCTGCGCGGCGACCCGATCGACCGCGTCGAGCAGCACGAGCGCGCGCGTGCCGTCGAGCTGCGCGAGCCAGAGCACCGATGGATGGCCCGCGAGTTCCCGCTGCGCGGCGGCGCCGTCCTCGACCGTCAGCAGCACGTAGTTGCGGCAGCCGTCGCCGGGTGACAGCGTGCGCCCCGCCGCCCGCGCGGCCTCCTGGTCGGCGAGTTCGGCGGCCAGCACCGCGCGCAGCGGCGCCGCGGTCGACAGCGTGTGGTACTCGAGCGCGAACACGCCGGCCTGGAACCCGGGATCGGTCTCGGCGAGCTGTCGCGCGCGCACCGGGTCGGCGGTGTCGAGCACGAACAGACCGCGCAGCCGCGGATCCGACTTCTGTGCCCCGTACGGGCCGGCCAGCAGCAGCTGCCGTTCGCGCGCCAGCTTCTGCATGTTGCCGAAGTGGCCGCCGAACACCTGTTTGCTCTCGGCGTCCGACAACGGCTGCGCGCGCGGGCCGGTCTTCAGCAGCACCAGCGTCAGCTCCAGCCGCGGCGCCGACCCGGGCGCGGACTGACATGCTGCGAGGCAGAGCGGGAGCAGGGCGGCGATGGATCGACGGCGGAACGGCACGGTAACCTCCGGGTCGGCATGCTAGCGGCCCGCGACGCGAACCCGAAGGTTGCACGGCCGATCGCCGCGACTAGCATCACGCGCGCCTCCGGCAACGACGGAAGGCGACGGAAGAGGAACCGATGGTGCAGCAAACCGTGCACGACCTGGCCGAGTTCGAATGTGCGCTGCAACAGCCGCGCATGCTGCTGTTCAAGCACAGCACCGCCTGTCCGATCAGCGCGGCGGCCTACGAGGAATACCGGGCGTTCTGCGCCGGCCATCCCGATGCGCCGACGGCGCTGGTCGACGTCATCGCCGACCGGCCCGCCGCGCGCGGCATCGCCGAGCGCTGCGGCGTGCGACACGAGTCGCCCCAGGCGATCCTGTTCGCGAACGGTCGGCCGGTCTGGCACGCGTCGCACATGGCGATCACGGCCGCGACGTTGGCCGCCGCGTGGGCGCAGCACGCCTGATTCGGCGGCGGCCACGATCGACACCGGCGGCGCGCCCCGGATAGCCTCTGCGGTCCGGATGCTCGCGCTCGCCCTCGCCCTGTCAGGTTCCGTCGTGCCCCAGGACCCCCTCCCCGGTGTCGACCGCGCCCTCGCCCGCGAGCGGGCAGCCGTCGTGCGCGACGTCGAATACGACCTGCGCTTCCGGCTCGAGGCCGGCGCCAAGGACGTGCGTGGCTCCGTGTGGCTGCGTTTCGTGCTGCCCGACGACCGCGATCTGCAGGCGCCGTTGGTGCTCGACTTCGGCGGCGACGAGCTCGCCGAGCTGCGCGTCAACGGCCGCTCGACCGTGCCGAGCGCGGTGCACGACCACGTGCTGCTGCCGCCCGACCTGCTGGTGCGCGGTCGCAACAGCGTGCACGCGAACTTCCGTTCGAAGGTGGGCGCCACCGGCACGCCGCTGTCGGTCTATCGCGACTCGGCCGACGGTCGCGAGTACTACTACACGCTGGTCGTGCCGGCCGACGCCCACCGGCTGTACCCGTGCTTCGACCAGCCCGACCTGCGCGCGCGCTTCCGCGTCGAACTCGACCTGCCGAGCGACTGGACCGCCGTCGCCAACACCCCGCGGGTGGAGACCCGCGCCGAAGGCGGCCCCGCCGCGATCGGCACGCTGTGGCAGTTCGCCCCGAGCCAGCCGCTGCCGACCTACCTGATGGCGTTCGCGTGCGGTCCGTTCACCGTCGTCGACGGCGGCAACCCGCAGCTGCCCGGACTCGACGGCACGCAGCCGATGCGGGTGTTCGTGCGCGAGTCGCAGGTGCCCTACCTCGATCGCGAACGGCTCGTCACCATGCACACGGAGGGCCTGCGCTGGCTCGCCGCGCAGTTCGGCGTGCCCTATCCGTTCGGCAAGCTCGACCTGGTGCTGCTGCCGGGCTTCCCGTACGGCGGCATGGAGCACGCGGGCGCGATCTTCTATCGCGAGACCGCGCTGCTGTTCGACCACCCGGCGACCGACGCCGAGCTCGTGCGCCGCAGCACGCTCGTCTACCACGAACTCAGCCACCAGTGGTTCGGCAACCTGGTGACGATGCGCTGGTTCGACGACCTCTGGCTCAAGGAGGGCTTCGCCACGTTCCTCGGCTTCCAGGCGCTCGAGGCGCTCGAACCGGAGCGGAAGTCGTGGCTGCGCTTCCTGCAGCGCGTCAAGCCGCGCGCCTACGAGGTCGACGGCACGCCGGGCACGACGCCGGTGTTCCAGGAGCTGCAGAATCTCGCCGACGCGAAGTCGGCCTACGGCGCGATCGTCTACAACAAGGCGCCGGCGGTGCTGCGCGAACTGCACGCGCGGCTCGGCGCGAAGGTCTTCCAGCAGGGACTCCAGCGGTTCCTCGAACAGCACGCGTTCGGCAACGCCGACTGGCAGGACCTCGCCGCCGCGCTCGAGGGCGCCGCCCGCGCCGACCTCGGCCGCTGGTCCGAGCGCTGGCTGCTGGCGCCGTCGATGCCGCAGGTGCGCGTCGAGTGGACGCGCGACGCCGACGGTCTGGTCACGGCCGCGAGCGTCGTGCAACGCGCCGTCGGCGGCGACGGCACCTGGCCGCTGGACCTCGAACTGCTGGTGTTCGACCTCGCCGGCGGTCGGCAGACGCTGCACGTCGGCGGCGACGCCGAACGCATCGAGATCGCGGACCTGGTCGGCAAGGCCGCGCCGGCGGCGATCCTGGCCAATCCGCACGACGTCGCCTACGGCCAGTTCCTGCCGGATGCGCAGAGTCGCGCCTGGCTGCTGTCGCACCTGCCCGACGAGCCGGATCCGCTGGTGCGCGCCGTCGGCACGCAGGCGCTGAGCGAAGCGGTGCGCGAGGCCGAACTCGACCCCGCCGCGTTCGCGACGACGCTGCTCTCGTTGCTGGCGCGCGAGACGGACGCCGACACGCACGGCTGGCTGCTCGACCTGCTGGCGACGACGCTGCAGCGCTACCTGTCGCCGGAACGCGGCCAGCCGCTGCGCGACCGCGCCACCGAACTGCTGCTGCAGCAGCTCGGACTCGAACAGGACCCGGCCCGCCAGATGCCGATCTTCCGCTACCTGGCGCGCAACAGCGGCGGTGCGCCGGTGGACGCCATGTGCCGCGCGATGGTGGCCGCCCCGATCGGCAAGCAGGACCGCTTCCTCGCCGCCGCCGCGCTGCTGGCCGCGGGCAAGGACGACGGCGAGATCGAACGGCTGCAGCAGACGTTCGCCAAGGAGGACGTCGGCAAGGAACTGTTCCTCGCGCGCGCCGCGACGCCGACCGCCGCCGCGAAGGCCGAGTACTGGCAGCTGTACCTGCAGCTCGACACGCCGCCCGAGCAGTGGACCCAGGACAGCCTGTCGTGGTTCCACTGGCGCGGCCAGGAGGAGCTGACGCTGCCGTATCTCGGCAAGGCGCTGGCGCAGGTCGACTGGGTGAAGCAGAACCGCCGCATCTTCTTCATGCCCGCGTGGCTCGACGCGTTCGTCAACGGCCACAGCTCCCCGGCAGCGCTGGCGATCGTCGACGAGTTCCTGGCCACGACGGAACTCAGCGACGACGTGCGCAAGAAGGTGCTGCAGTCGCGCGACGGACTCGCGCGCGCGGTGCGCGTGCGGGCGGCGTTCGCGACCGCGCCGAAGTGACGGTCACGGCGTCCAGCGCCGACCGCCGAAGTCGGCGACGCGATCGCCGCGCACAACCACGCCTTCGCGCCGCAGCCGCGCCGTCTGCCGCTTCGCCGCCGCGGTGCCCGCGCGGGCGAGCCGGCCGCCGGCGGCGACGATGCGCCACCACGGCACGCTGCCGTCGTCGGGTGCGGCCGCGAGCGCGAAGCCGACGTGGCGCGCGACCCGCGCGTTGCCGAGCGCGGCGGCGAGGTCGCCGTAGGTCGCCACCCGGCCCGGCGGCACGGCGCGCACCAGTTCGTGCACCGCGGCGTGGAAACCGGGCCCGACGATGCGGCGCGGACCGTGGCGGGCGGGGTCGTAGGGCATCGCGGGCGCACGATACCGTGCGGGCCTGCGGCACGCCGCGAGCGCGAACGCGGTGACGAACGCCGGCCACCGGCACCGTAGGATCCGTGCCCATGCACTTCTCGTTTCCGAGCCCGGGCCGCCCGTTGCCGTCCGTCGACCATCTGCTGGTCGTCGCCCCCAAGGCCTGCTTCGGACCGCGCGCGCGCGGCGCCCGCGCGCTGACGCAACTGCTCGGCAAGGAGCTGGCCGCGCTGGCGATGGAACTGGGCCGCGAGGCCGCACCGGGCCTGCTCGGCGGCACGGCGACGTCCCGCACCGCCGCCGGCAAGCGGCTCACGGTCGGCGCGCTGCCCGACGAGCCGTCGCGCCACGCCGCGGCATCGCGCGCCGAGGGCATCCGCAAGGTCACCGCTGCCGCGCACCTGCCGGCCAACGGCAGCAGCGCCGTGTTGCTGGTGCTCGACGACGCGGCGCACGCGCTGGCGGCGGCGAACGCGATCGGCCGCGCGCTGCCGACGTTCACCAGCAAGAGCGCGGCGAAGACCGGCGGCAAGCTGGCGATCCACTGCGTGCTGCGCGACGGCAGGCCCGTGGCGCTCGACGCCCACACCCGCGACGTCGTCGCACGTGCACGCGAGGCCGCGCACCTGGTCGACACGCCGCCGACCGAACTCGATCCGGCGGCGTTCGCGGCGGCGGCGAAGCGGCTGCTGCGGCCGCTGCGCACGGTCACCGTGCGCGAGATCACCGGCGACGCGCTGCTGCGGGCGAAGCTCGGCGGCATCCACGCGGTCGGCCGCTGCGCACGATCGGCGCCACGGCTGCTGATCGCCACGGCCGGCGGCCGCCGCGGCCCGCACATCGCGCTGGTCGGCAAGGGCGTGACCTACGACACCGGCGGCCTGCACCTGAAGTCGCGCGGCCACATGGAGACGATGAAGAGCGACATGGGCGGCGCCGCCGCCGTGCTGGGCGCGTTCGCGGTGCTCGCGCGCAAGGCGCCGTGCCGGCTGTCGCTGCTGCTGTGTCTGGCCGAGAACGCGATCGGCCCGGCCGCCTACAAGCCCGACGACGTGCTGACGATGCACTCGGGCAAGACGGTCGAGATCAACAACACCGACGCCGAGGGCCGCCTGCTGCTGGCCGACGGCTGCAGCTATGCCGCCCGGGTGCTGAAGGCCGATGTCGTGCTCGACGCCGCGACGCTGACCGGCGCGCAGGGCGTCGCCACCGGCGACCTGCACGCGGCGGTCGTCGCCAACGACGACGAGGTCGAACAGGCGCTGCTCGCCGCCGGCCGCGACACCGGCGACCTGTGCTGGGCGCTGCCGTGCGTGCCGGAGTTCTACCGCTCCGAGTTCACGAGCCCGATCGCCGACATGCGCAACTCGGTCAAGAGCCGCAGCAACGCGCAGGTCAGCTGCGCCGCCGAGTTCGTGCACTGGCACCTCGACGGCCAGAAGGCGCGCTGGGGCCACGTCGACCTCGCCTCGCCGTCGTTCCGCGGCGACCGCGGCACCGGCTTCGGCGTCGCGCTGCTCGACGCCGCGGTGCGGCGGCTGGCAGCGCGCTGAGCGCCACGACGACGCCTCAGCGACCGCCGGCGCACTGACGCTGCAGCGCGATCGCCCGCGCGTTCTGCGGGTCGAGCGTGAGCACCTCGGCGAGCAGGGCACGCGCCGCGGCGAAGTCGCGCCGGCCGACGTCGATCTCGGCCAGCCGCAGCCGCAGCGCCACGTCGCCGGGCCGGGCCGCGAGCAGCCGCGCGAACATCGGCGCCGCCTCGTCCCCGCGGCCGAGCTGCTCGAGCACCGCGGCGCGACGGAAGTACACCTCCGGGTGGTCGGTGGTCAGCTCGGTGCTGCGTCGGTACGCCGGTTCGGCCTCGGCCAGCCGGCCGCGCGCACTGAGCACGTTGCCCAGGGAGTTCCAGTACGAGGCGCGACCGGGCCGCAGGGCGACGGCGCGCCGCAGGACCGACTCCGCTTCCACGAGCCGCGCATCGTCCTCGGCCCATCGGCCCGGCTGGTAGGTCCGCATCAGGGCACTGCCGAGTTCGCCGAACACCGATCCTTCCGCAGGGTACTCGTGCACGAGCTGCCGCAAGGCGGCGATCGCCGCGTCGCTGTCGCCACGCTGCTGCAGCGATGTCGCGTGGTACATGCGCGTGATCGCCGATGGCCGCGCACACTGCATCGCTTCGTCGAACAGCAGGTTCGCCTCGTCGAAGCGACCCTGTCGACAGAGCATGGTGGCATGGCTGCACAGGAGCTGGGACGCCAGGAACGAGCGGCTCGCGGGGTCGCGGTTGGCGAACGCGTCGGCCCAGAAGGTCGGTCCATCGGCATACACGGCGACCCGCCCGCGGGTCACCGACGTCAGGGCAACCAGGATGGCGACGACCACCGCCGGCCCCAGCCATCGAGTCGCCTGCCCGATGCCGGCCTGCAGCCAGCCGCGGCCCGCGACGAGCAGGGTGACGATCGGGAACAGCATCGGCAGATAGGCACGCCGTTCGGCGACCACCTCGGTGTCGATCGGCAGGATCGTCGAGGTCGGCGCCAGCAGCAGGAAGAACATCGCCCCGAGCCAGCCCCACCAGGGCCATCGTCGCCAGCATGCCGCCGTGCCGACGAGCAGCGCGACGACCACCAGGCCCGGCAGCACGCACGGGCCGAGGGTGCGAACGATGTCCCAGTCGTAGGCGCCGCGCAGCGGGTGAGGCCACAACGACAGGCGCAGGTACTGCGCGACCACACCGGCCTGGGTCATCAGCCACTCGTGCGGGCCGATGCGCGATTCGGTGTGGAAGCCGACGGTCGAGTTGCCCGGTCCGAGGGTCACGCACGCGCCCAGGACCACCCATGTGCATGCCAACGCGAGATACCGACCGATACGTGCGCGCATCGCGGACCAGGACGAGACCAGGAACGCCCGCTCGAACAGCACCAGCAGCAGCGGCGCCGCCACCATCTCCTCCTTGCTGGCCATGCCACCGGCGACGGCCACCCACACGAGCAGCCGCCAGCGGCCCGCGCCGGCGGCCGTTCGGGCGACGTCGGCGCGCACCGAGGCATGCAACGCCAGCAGGAAGAACCCCGAGAACAGCAGCGTGGATCGCTGGGTCGCGTAGGCCACCGCGTCGCCGGCCAACGGGTGCACGACCCAGACCGCGGCCACGGCCGTCGCGAGTGCCGTCGCGCCGGATGCGGTGAAGCGGCCCGCGAGGTTGGGCGCCAGCAGGACGCGGCGCAGCGTCGCCAGCAGCAGCAGCGCGTTGCCCAGGTGCAGCAACAGGTTGGTCAGGTGAGGTCCGAACGGACCCGGCCCGAACAGGGCGAGATCGATCACCAGCGACACGCAGCTCAGCGGCCGGTTGGCCAACGGCTGGTGGGTCTCGCCGAACGCCGCCCCCCACCAGTCGCCGGCCTGCAGCGCCTGGTTCTCCTCGATCGCAGGACCGTCGTCGAACAGGAACTCGCCGCGCCACACGCCCCACCACGCGACCACTCCGGCGCACAGGACCAGCAGGAACGGCAGCATGCCCAGCCATCGCGGCGATCGCCGCGCCGGCGCCGCAACCTTGCCTCGTGTTCGCATCGAGGCATGACCTTACGAGATCCGGTCGGGACGGCTACTGGATCGTGACCTGCACCGCCCCGCTGGCGCGCTCGAAGCCGCACGGTGCCGCCTGGTTCAGGGTCACGAACGCGAGCTGGAAGGTGATGCCGGCCAGCCATGGCACCGGCGGCAGCACGATCGTCGGCGCCGCCGTGCGACCGTCGGCGTCGAGCGCGCCGACGAAGCCGGGAAACACCGCCGCGTTCGTCACCGACTCGACCAGCAGCCAGTCGAAGTCGATCGGCAGGTGCACGCCGCAGCCGAGTGAGATGCCGGCGCCGGCGCTGAACGAGGCGCCCAGCGCGTAGACCAGACCGGCGCCGCCGGTCGCGCACAGCTCGATCGAGCGGCTGGCGCCCGGGTGCGGCGCGCCGAGCGGCGCCAGCGCGAGTTCGGCGTTGCCGATCGCGAACGGCCGCCCGTTGACATGGTAGATGCCGGGCGGCACCTGCTGACCGGCGAGGTCGGTCTGGTTCCAGTAGCTGGTGACGGTCTCGCCCGGCGGCAGCAGCAGATCCGCCTGCAGGCAGATGCCCCAGGTCACCACCTGGCCGAACTGGTCGGTGACCGTCGGCGTGCAGTAGGTGTAGGTGAACGCCTGCGTCGTGTTGTTCTCGATCGTGCTCGGCACCGGACAGCCGAGCGGCCAGGCGATCGGGTTGGGCAGCAGGATCTGCGAGCGCAGCGGCACGGCGAGGGCGAGGAGCACCACCAGGCGGAACGTGTGCATCGCACCAGGATCCGCTGCGGCCGCGACGCGCGTCAACGCCCGCGGCCGCTGGGATTCGCCCGGACCTCGGGCAGTTCCGGCCGACGGCGGACAGGATGCCGCGGCGCTTCTACAGCGCGTCGCGATCGAGGCGCGACAGCACGACGTCGAGCCGCGGCATGCGGCGCGCGAGCAGCGACAGGTCACGCAGGCGCCGCGGCGCACCGACGTCGTCGGGCCACAGGTAGCGCCACGGCCAGTAGTCGTTCGGCAGCACGTAGACGTGGAAGCCACGGTCGAGGAACGGCTGCAGCACGTCGATCGGCCGCCGCCCGGCGTCGGTCCACCACGTCGGCGACAGCTCGACGACGATCTCGGCCGCGGCGGACAGACCGTCGAGCACGGGCAGCATGCCGGCCAGCACGCGGTCCTCGGCGCCCTCGACGTCGATCTTGACCAGCCGCGCGCGCGCCAGCTCGTCGGCGGTGACGAGGTCGCCGAGCGGCGCGGCCATCACCTTGCCCTGCGCCTGCAGGCCGCGGTGCGACACGGTCGCGGTCAGCCCGACGTTGTGGCTCGGGCCGGCGAACAGGGTCAGCTCCTCGCGCCGGTCCGACGCCGCGCTCTCGACGAGCCGCACGTTCGCCAACCGGTTGCGCGTCAGCGTCTCGCGCAGTTCGACCAGCACGGCCGGCGAACACTCGATCGCGACGACGCGGCCCTCGGGACCGACGGCCCGCGCCGCGAGCGCGGTCATGCAACCGATGTTGGCGCCGACGTCGACGAACCAGTCGCCGGGCCGCAGCCGCCGCCGCAGGAACGCGGCCAGGTCGGGCTCCCAGCAGCCGAACAGGTGCACGTACATCTGGATCAGGTCCGGCAGCCGGCAGCGCAGGCGCACGCCGTCGTCGGTGACGCCGTCGACGACCAGCGGTCCGGCGACCAGCAGCCGCAGCCGCAGCACGACCAGCACGAACCCGAACGGCGGCAGCAGCAGCAGCGCGCGCAGCAGGCGTTCGGCGCGGCCGACGCGCGGCCGCCGCGTGACCAGCGCGCGCAGGCAGGCCCGGCACGCCGGCACGATCACGGCGCCGATCACGTCCGGCCCCCGCGCCACCAGATGCGCAGCAGGTCGAAGAACACGCTGACGAAGTGCCGCAGCCGCACCTTCGAACCGGCGACGTCGCGCCAGATCAGCAGCGGGTACTCGTAGATCACGTCGCGCGCCGCCGGGCCGCCGGCCGCCAGCAGGCGATCGCGCAGGCGGGCGATGATCTCGACGTCGAAGATCCACGGCGACACGAACGGCCGGTCGAACACCGCCTGCACCTCGGGCGTCACGCGCAGCAGCTTGGCGCCGCACTGGGTGTCGTAGATCGGCAGCCGCAGCACCGCCGATGCGGCGGTCGCGAACACGCGGCCGAGGTAGTGCCGCCACAGCCTGCGCTTGACGTCGCGGCCCAGCAGGTTGACGCGCGAGCCGAACACCGCCAGCAGGCGCGCGTTCTGCGCCAGCACCGCGGCGAACGCGGGGATGTCGACCAGCGGCGTCGCCAGATCGGCGTCCCAGAAGCCGACGGCCGCCGGCACGGGCTCGGCGGCGAACGCGCGCAGGAACCCCTGCCGCACCGCCTCGGCCTTGCCGCGGTTGTGCGGCAGCGAGAACCACAGCAGCTGCCGCGGCAGCTGGGCGGTCATCTGCTCGAGCATCGACGCGGTGCCATCGCTGCTGCCGTCGTCGACGAACAGGAACCGCACCTCGGGGTTGGCGCGCGCGAACTGCACGAACGCCGCTCCGTCGAGCCGCTTCGCTTCGTTGTAGCAGGGCACGACGACGAGCACGTTCTGCATGCGGACCTTCGGCTATCGGCCGTCGCCGCGATGCACCTGCAACACGGCCGCCCCGCGGCTCGCGAACACCTGCTCGAACTCTCCCGGCGCCAGGGTCAGCAGTTCGGCCGCGATCGAGTTGCCGAACACGTAGTCGCGCGACCCCGTGCGTGACAGCCGCGGCACACAGCAGACCAGGTAGTCGAGGTGCCGGTCGCGCGCCCAGGCGGCGACGTCGGCGACACTGCGCCGCGGCACGTCCAGGTGCAGGTCGTCGGCCAGGAACACCTCGTTCGACCACGGTTCGCCGAGCAGCGGGAACATGTAGAGGCTGCCGTGCAGGCCGACGCGCGCGCCGTGCACGTGCTGGTGCACCCAGGCGACGACCGGACCCCAGCCACGTTCGCTGGCGGCGTCGTGGTAGCCGCACACGGGGTCGTACTGCTGGTGTCCGCGGTAGCGAGCCAGCGACCAGGTCGCGGCGATGCACGCGAGCAGCAGCAGACCCGCCCGCATGCGCACGCGCAGCAGCCGTTCGAGCCAGCGATCGAGCAGCGCCGGCACGTCGAACCAGAACGACACCAGGCTCGCGGCGACCACCGACCCGACCAGGATCGGCACCCAGTGCGTGATCGCGCTCAGCCCCACGAACGCCGCGCCGAGGAACAGCAGCACCCAGAACACGCGCGCCGGCAGGCGGGCGAGTCCGACCAGCACCGCCACCGTCGACGCCGTGAACCAGACCACCAGATAGCGATGCGTGTAGCCGGCGCCGGCCTCGACCCAGGGCCGGTTGAACGGATGGTGCAGGAACGCGACGAACAGCAGCACCGGCAGCAGCGCCAGACCGAGCAGCGGCCGGCGCGGCGCAGCGCGGCGGACCGCCAGCGCCGCCAGCAGCGGCCCGAGCGCGACCAGCGGCACGAGCCAGCCGTGCGCGTCGGGGAAGTGGTGCAGGTTGTCGAGCAGCGGGCCGACGTCCCAGCCCAGCCGGTCGCGGGCGAAGTAGTCCGCGCCGAGCGGGCCGTCGAACAGCACCTGGCCGCCCAGCTGCACGCGCGCCGGATACAGCGGGTTGCCGAACGCCAGCAGGTTGCGCAGGTACCACGGCAGCGCCAGCGCGAGCGCACCAACGAGCAGCAGCAGCGCGCCGGCGCCGGGACGCAGCCGACGCCAGCCGTACTGCACGAGCGCGACCAGCAGCGCGATCACCGCATAGCCGGGCCCGGAGAACTTGATCGACGCCAGCGCCCCGAGCGCGAGGCCGGCCAGCACCGCCTGCCGCCGGTCGCCGTCGGCGAAGAAGCGGCCGAGGAACAGCACCGCGAGCAGCAGGTGGATCGCCAGCGACAGGTCGTTGCCCTGCGTGCTCAGCGCCCCCATCACCACCGGCGTCGTCGCACCGTAGAGGCCGCCGGCCAGCGCCAGCGAACGGCCGCAGCCGAACGTTCGCGCCAGCGTGTAGATCGACAGCACCAGCAGCGGGAACTCGAGCACGCCGAGCAGCGCCAGGTGTTCGTTGCCGAACGGCAGCGCCAGGAACGCGATCAGCGCCTGGCGGAAGCCGGGATAGCCGACGCCGATCAACGGGATCGCGTCGATCGGCGCGATCGAGCCGGTGCGCACCCATTCGCCGGCCATGACCAGGTGGTACCACATGCTGTCGGCGTCCTGGACGACGAAGCGCACCTGCAGCATCGCCACGAACGCCAGCACGACCAGCACCGCCAGCAGGCACGCGTCGGCCAGCGGGTTCGCGCCCGAACCGAAGCGCACCTCGCCGAGCAGGTCGCGCAGCGACAGCGACGAACGCCCGGTCCGCACCGCGACGGCGTGCAGGACGGCGATCGCGGTCGCGACCCCCGGCACCGACAGCACGCCGAACGAGCCCAGCAGCGTCACGGTGCCGGCCGCGATCGCCTCGAACAGCAGCAGCGCGGCCGCGATGCGCTGCGACGGCGCGCACCCGGTCAGCCACGACGACGCGAGCCGCCAGCCGGTGTCGAGCGCCGTCACCGTCAGCACCGCGAACACGGTCGCGCCGCCGAGCGGGTGCTGCAGCCAGCCGCCGCCGACGGCCGCGGCGGCGGCGACGACGGCGCAGGCGAGCGAGAACGGATGCCATCGGCTGCTGCGCATCGAGTCCATCGCGGCGGCACACCCTACTCGGCGGTGGCGAGCACTCAAAGCGGCGCGCGGCGCTTCGCGGCGCGGACCGGTTTCGGGTGCATCGCCGCGCCGGCCGTCGTCGTCCGGATCGCCCGGTCGCCGCGCCCCGTTCCGCCGATCGATCAGGGCACGCGCACACGCACCAGCGGCACCCCGGGCGCCACGACGACGTCCAGCGCCGGCAGTTCGCTGCCGGGCAGGGCGATCGCGTAGCGGCCGGCGCTGCGGTTGGCGAACCAGGCCCGGCCGGCCTCGTCGAAGTCGGTGCTGGCGACGACGCGACCGCGCTGCCGCAGCTGCACGAAGCCGCCGTCGAACGACGACCGCCGCGACAGCTGCACCTCGATCGTGGCGCCGCGCTCCAGCGTGACGACCAGCGGCGTCGCCGACAGCACGTCCTGCGGCAGCACCAGGTCGACCGTGCCGGGCGCGTAGCCGGTGGCGCGCACGACCAGCCGCGACGAACGGGTGGTGACGCCACCGATGCGGAAGCCGCCGTCGGCCGCGGTGCGCACCGCGGGCTCGAACAGATCGGCGTCCGACTCCTCGCCGAGCCAGATCGCCGCGTTGGCGACCGGCTCGCCGTTCTCGTCGCGCACGACGCCCGCCAGCCGCGCGCCGGGCTCGAGCAGCACCTCGCCGAGGTCGTAGGTCTCGCCGGCCACGAACTCGCGCTCGAGCACGAACGGCGCGAAGCCGTCGCTCCAGACCTCGATGCGCACGCGGCCCACGGGGCACAAGGACCATTGCAGGTGCCCGTTCTGCAGTTCGACCCAGCGCGCCCGCGCGTCGGCGCCATCGCCGTCCAGCGTCACGCAGCGCAGCAGCGCACCGGCCAGCCGCTGCTTGCCCGGCAGGCCGGCGATCTGTCCCGACAGCGTGCATGTCGACGGCGTGTCGAGGTGCACCGTCAGCGTCTGCATGCCCGCGGGCACCGAGATCAGCTGCTGCCGGCTGCGATCGGCCAGCGAGATCTGCAACTCGACCTCGCGCTCGGGCAGTTCGAGCAGGAAGTCGCCGCTGCTGTCGCTCAGCGTCGTCTGGCCGATCGCGCCGCGCACCGTGATCAGCGCGCTCGGCACGGGCTGGCCGTCGCTGCCGCTGACGACGCCGCGCACGGTGCGGCCGGTGTCGAGCACCAGCATCACGTTGCCCGCCGGGCCGTCGGCCGTGGTGCGGACCATCACCTCGCGGCTGCCGCTCGGCAGCGACGGCAGGCGCGCGCGCAGCCGGTAGTCGCCCGGCAGCATGTCGTCGAACGCGAACGTGCCGTCGCCGCGCGTGACCGTCATCGCCTGCGAGTCGGTGCCCACCGCGGTCACCGCGGCCCCGGCGAGGCCGCGTCCACCGCGCAGGACCCGGCCGGTGATGCCACAGCCGCGGGGCAGCACGACCGGGGGCAGTTCGGCCGGGGTCGCGTCGACGGGCACGATCAGGCTGAGCCAGCGGCTGCCGCGTCCCGGCAGGTCGAATCGCACCAGCAGCGGGCCGGGCTTGCGGCCGCGGACCTCGAAGCGCCCCTCGGCATCGGCGATCGCGACCACCTCGTCGCGCTCGTCACGGAACAGCTGCGCCACCTGGCTGCCGACCGACGTGATGTCGAGACCGACGAACGCGTTGCCGATCATGCGCGCGCTCTCGGCCAACAGCCGCGTGCGCGACACGACGGTGCCGGCGAGCGGTTCGCCGTTCTCGTCGACGACCCTGCCGCGCGCGGCGCGCGCCTGCACGATGGCGAGTTCGACCTCGGTGTGACCGGCATCCTCGACGCGCACCGACCACTCGTCCTCGATGCTGCGCAGGAACACGAACGGGCTGCCCAGCAGGCGCACGTTCGCCCAGCCCGGCGACAACGAGGTCTCGCAGCGGAACCGACCATCGGCGTCGGCGAGGCAGTGTTCGAGCTGCCCGGCGCTGTCGCGGAACTGCAGCAGCTGGCCGCCGAGGAACGCGCGGGACTCGTCTTCGATGAACAGCTGGCCGGACAGCTGCGAGCGGGGCGGCAGCTCGATCGCGACGTCACTCGACACCGGGCCGACCGCCAGCGTCCGGGTGAACGCCCCGTACTCGGGGTGGCGCACGAAGATGCGCATGTTGCCGCGCGGCAGCCCGGACAGCAGGAAGGTGCCGTCCTCGGCCGACTCGGCGACGATCGGGTCGGCGAGGCCGGGCCGCGTGTTGACCGGCAGCAGTTCGACCGTCGCCCCGGCGATCGGCAGCTGCGAGACCGCGCTGGTCACGCGGCCGCGCAGCGGCGCCAGCCCGGGTCGCTCGAACGTCAGGTCGCGACGCACCTGATCGCCGATGACGACCACGGGCACGGTCGCCGGATACCAGGCCTCGTGGTGCGCGATCAGGCGCACCGGCCCGGCGCGCAGGTTGCTGAACCGATAGGCGCCGTTCGCGGCGGTCGTCGTCGTCTGCGACCGCCGGTCGTCGCTGAGCACCGACTCGATCGCCACGCGTGCGTTCGGCATCAGCGCCCCGGCGAGATTGGTGACGACGCCGAACAGTTCGAACCCCTCCTGCAGCTGCAGGCGCACCGGCGCCTCGGCCAGCGGCACCTGCTCGAGCCCGCCGGCGTACGACGGATGCGAGAACTCGAGCAGCAGGCCCGGGCGCTGGCGCACGCGGAACTCGAACGTGCCCGACGGGCCGGTGATCGCCTGGTCGATGCGCTCGGCGCGCCATTCGGGCCAGGCGGTGATCGCCCGCTGGATCGTCACCGTGGCGCCGGCGGCCGGCCCGCCGCCGGGCAGCAGCACCGTGCCGCCGACCGCCTGCGCGGCCCACCGCGTGTCGAGCCGGTGCACTTCGGCAGCCGGCGGCACCACCGGGGCGCCGGCCTCGGCGCCGGCGTCCGGCGGCGCGACCGCGTGGCGCCGCGTCTGCGTGACCAACGACCACACGGCGACGGTCAGCGCGGCGAGCACGACGAGGCCGACCAGCCACGCCCACGCCGGCCGCCGGCTCCTGGTCCAGGTCTGCGTCATCGCGGCCCCCCGACCTCGAGGCCGCCGCCCGTGCCCAGCAGCGACCGGAACAACTGCGCCAGCACCTGCGCTCCCTCGGCGATGCCGGGTTCGAGTTCGGGACCGAGTTCCTGGCAGGCATGCACGATCTGGTCGATCGTCTCCCGGCGGTCGACGGATTCCTGCACGGCGATCATCGCGTCGTCGCGCGCCTCCTCGATCGCGCCGCGGCGCAGCGATGCGCGCATGCGCCACAGCTGCGCCTCCGGATCGCCTTCTGCCTCGACGAACCAGGCCTGCGTCAGCGCGGCCGCGGACTCGGTGCCGGCCAGCTGGTGCAGTTGCGCGGCCGTGCGCAGCATGCCGGACAGGCTCGGATACTGCCGCCGCAGCTCCTCGAAGCGCGGCAACCAGACCGCGAGCGTCTGCCGCCGCGGCGACAACCTCAGCAGGTCCTCCCAGGTCGCCAGCTGCACGCGCGGCGGCAGCGGCTTGCCCTCGCGGTCGAGCAGCGGCCCGCGCTGCGTCGGCGTCTCCAGCAGCTGCAGCACCGAGCGCCAGCCCTGCAGCGGCGACTCCGGATGCACCGAACGATCGATGCGGCGCCGCAGCGCCTCGGCGAGGTCGCGCAGCACCGCCGGCTCGGCGAGCCGCTGCAGCGCTTCGCCCGCCATCACCGCGAGGTCGCCGGCGAGTCCGGTCGGCGCCCCGCACGGCGCCAGGTCGGTCGGCGGCTCGCCGAGCAGGCGCTCCGCCAGTTCGTGCAGCAGACGGCGCTTCGGGAAGGGCAGGCCGAAGTCCATCAGGTTGCACTTCGCCGCCGGGCGCAGCCGCGCCAGGTTCCACAGCAACAGGCCGACCACGCGCGCCCGCTCCGGCGAGGCCAGTTCGAGATCGTGCGCGAGGCGCGCGGCGGCGGTGGCGACGTCGGAACTCTGCGCGACGTCCAGCACGTCCGTCATCACGCGCGGGAAGATGGCGCCCGGGCGAAGGAACGACGCCAGCGCCAGGTCCGTGCGCGCGTCGTTGAGCCGGGCCACCGTCGCCGTCAGGTTGGCGGTGCCCCGGCCGAGGTAGAGGCCGTAGAGCAGCAGGTCGACGGCGAGGTCGCGGTCGGTGCGCGCGGCGAGCGCATCGGCGATGGCCCGGTCGTACAGCTGCAGCGCCTCGTAGCCGCGACCCTCGCGCAGCAACGCGCTGGCGGTCGGCTGCGGATCGACGACGTAGGCGCTGCGCATCGCACCGACCTGTTCGTCGGCCAGCTCGCGCTCGGCGCGGTCGAGCGCGGCCAGCACCGCCTCGCTCGGCGGCACGACCGGCAGCTCGACGCCGCACAGCGCGAACATCAGCGCCGGCGGCCCCCACGGCGACCCCAGCTCGCTGCCGACGTCCTTGGCGATCGCGACCAGGTTGTTCTGGTGGCGCGAGACCAGGCTCTGGCCCTTCTCGCGCCGCAGCACCGTCACCAGCGACACCGTGACCAGCAGCAGCACGATCGCCGCCGCGATCGCGCCCGCCAGCACCGGGTTCTTGCGCGCGCGCCGCCACAACCGCACGTGCAGCGGCTGACGGCGGATGTGCACGGGCTCGCCGTCGGCGATGCGCTGCAGGTCGCGCGCCAGCTCCTCGCCGTCCTGGTAGCGATCGCGGGGCTCGCGGCTCAGCAGCTTGTCGAGCACGGCCTCGAGGTCGCGCGGCGGCTTCGGCACGCATTCGCGCAGCCGGCGCGGCGTGCCGTGCAGGATCGCCTGCAGCTGCGCCTCGGTGGTCTTGCCGTGCAGCGGCAACTCGCCGGCGACGGCCTCGAAGATCGTGACCCCGAGCGAGTAGAGGTCGCTGGCCGGCGTCAGCTCGACGCCGAGCGCCTGCTCGGGCGACGCGTAGTGCAGCGTGCCGAGGAAGCCGCCGCCCTTCGACGTCAGGTGCATCGAGGCATGGTCGAGCGCCTTCGCCAGGCCGAAGTCGGTCAGCGCCATCGTGCCGTCGTTGCCGACCAGGATGTTGCCAGGCTTGACGTCGCGATGCAGCAGACGGCGGCGGTGCGCGAGTCCGAGCGCGTCGGCGACGCCGGCGAAGCGGCGCGCGGCCTCGAGCGGCTCGAGCGGGCGGCGCCGCTGGCGCCGCGCCGCGCCGATGTGTTTGTCGAGGCTCATGCCGTCGACGCGCTCCATCGCGAAGTACAGCCGGCCCTGCGACTCGCCGTAGTCGTAGATCGGCACGATGTGGCGATGGTGCAACGCCGCGGTCGCGCGCGCCTCGGCGCGGAAGCGTTTGCGCATCGTCGGATCGGCCGTGTAGTGCGGCGACAGCACCTTCAGCGCCACCTCGCGTTCCAGTTCGGCCTGCCAGCCGAGGTAGACCGTGCCCATGCCGCCACGGCCGAGCAGGCCCTTGATCTCGTAGTCGCCGAGCCGCTGCGGGATGTCGGCGGTGTCGCCGACGACCTGGTGCACGAAGTCGAGCGCGTTCAGCCGGCCGAGCAGGTCGGATGCCTGCTCGGTGCGCTCGGCCTGCAGTTCGCGCCGCAGGTCGGCGCCCGAACTGGAGCCGCGCAGCACGTCGAGCAGCCGCAGGTCGGCCGCATCGTCCGGGTCGGCCGGTCGCGGTGCAGGCTGCTCGTTCGGGGTCGGCGGCGTCGGCTTCACAACTTCAACTCTTCGGCGAGCCGCTTCAGCGCGCGGCTCAGCAGCAGGTGGATCGCGTTCTCGCTGCGGCCCATGCGCTCGCCGATCTCCTTCGCCGACAGGCCTTCGATCTTCATCAGCAGCACGACCTCGCGGTGGTCGTCGGACAGCCGTTCGAGCGCCTGCGCCAGCAGTTCGAGCCGGTCCTTGCGGTCCGCGTGCGTGACCGGCCCGGAGCGGCGGTCCGGCATCGGCAGGTCGGTCTTGATCGCGTGTTCGCGGCGCGGATCGCGGGCGGCGACGCCGAGCTGGTCGCGCAGGATGCGCGCCACCTTGCGCCGCGCCAGCGTCACCAGCCACGCGCCGGCGTTCTGCGGATCGGACAGCGTCTGCCAGCTGTGCACCGCCTCGATCGCCACTTCCTGCAGCACGTCCTCGGGATCCATGCGCACGCGCAGATTGGGCCCCATGCGCAGGTAGATCACCGAGAGCAGGCGCTCGCGATGCTGCTCGAAGGCAACTTCGGGGGTCAGGGTCATGCGCGCGGGGCTACGCAGGGGGCGGGACAGGATTCCGCCCCCGGCCGCACAGGTTACGCGAACGGCCGGTCCGCTGCGAGAACCCCGGGGCGCCGGCGGGAGGGGGCAAGGAATGCGCACGCCGCGGTGGCAATGCCGGGCGCCGGTGTGCAGCCTGTCGGCAGCGTGACGACGACCCCGCCGAACGAGTTCACCGACCCGGCCCACCGCGTGCGCGTGCGCTACTGCGAGACCGATCGCATGGCGGTCGCGCACCACGGCAGCTACGTCGCCTGGTTCGAGGAGGCCCGCACCGAGTGGATGCGCGCGCGCGGCAAGAGCTACCGCCAGATCGAGGACGAGGGCAACCTGCTGCAGGTGGTCGAGATGGTGTGCCGCTACCACAAGCCCGTCGACTACGACGACGTCGTGGCGATCCGCGTGCGGGTCGCCGCCGCCGGCAAGGCCGCGGTCACGCTGGAGTACGAGGCGCGGCGCGAGACCGACGGCGAGGTGTGCGCGACCGGCAGCACGAAGCTCGCCTGTGTCGGCCGCGACGGCAAGCTGCGACGGTTGCCGCCGGAGCTGGGCGGCGCGTAGTTTCTCCCGGCGATCGCGACTGTCGGCGCGCGACTCGACCTGGGGCGCCGGTTCACCTGCGGCACCGCTCCACGCCCCAGTCGCACGACCAACCGGAGCCAGCCGATCACGGCGCCGGACGGGCCGTCGAGCGGCAGGTCACCAGGCACCCGAGCCAGCGCCGCAACTCGGCGAGTCCCAGCGCCTCGGCGCGGCAGGACCGCTGGCGCGCTACGGAGAGAGGCTCCCGCCCACCCGCTCCCGCGCGACCCGCAGCGCCAGCACCGACGGCGGCACGTTCTCGGCGACCGCACGGTCGAGCAGTTCGCCGGCGGTGCGCGCGATGCGCTGCAGGCGCGCCTCGCCGACGCGTTCCCCGTGCAGGTGCCAGGTCGCGCCCTGGATCAGCGCGCCGGCGTTGGCGACGAAGTCGGGCACGACCGGCACGCCGCGCCGGTGCAGGATCGTCGCGGCCGAGTCGCCGGCGAAGATGTTGTTGGCGGCGCCGCAGACACCGCGCGCGGTCAGGCGTTCGCAGACGGCGTCGCTCAGCACCCCACCGAGGGCGCAGGGCGCCAGCACGTCGCACGGTTCGGCCAGGATGTCCGCCGGCGCGACGACGGTGGCGCCGAACGCCGCGGCCGCGGCCTCGGCGCGCGCGGGCACCACGTCGCTGACCACCAGCTGGGCGCCGGCCGCGTGCAGCTGCCGGCACAACTGCTGGCCGACGGCGCCGAGACCCTGCACGGCGACGCGCAGCCTGCCGACCGGCGTGTGCAGGCGCTCGGCCAGCGCGGTCAGGGCCGCGAACACCCCGGTCGCGGTCGCCGCGGTCAGGTCGCCGGGCCCGGCGCCGTCGCGGTCGAGGGCGACGAAGCGCGTCTCATCGGCGACCACGCGCAGGTCGTCGTCGCCGGTGCCGACGTCGGGGCCGGTGAAGTAGCGGCCGCCGAGCTGCGCCACGGTGCGACCGACCAGCCGATAGGCCGCGGCCCGGTCGAGCCCGTCGCGGTCGAGGATCACGCTCTTGCCGCCGCCGGCCGCGATCTCGGCCAACGCGCACTTCCAGGTCATCGCCTGCGCCAGGGCCACGGCATCGGCGAGCGCCGCGCCGAGGTCCGCATAGCGCCAGCGCCGGATGCCGCCGTGGGCCGGGCCGAGCCGCGTGTCGTGCACGGCGACGATCGCGGTCACATCGGCGTCGCGATCCCGCACCACCAGGACCTGTTCGCAGTCGGCCGCGGCCAGCGCGTCGGTCGAAGTCATGCCGCGATTCTGGCGCCGGGGCCAGCCGTCGGGAAGGATACGGTCCGACCGCCTTCCAAGCCCCGCCCATGAAGTTCCTGGCCCCGCTGTTGCCGTTCCTGCTCGTCGCCTGCGCCGCGACCAGCGACCCGCCCGCGACCGAACCGGCGCCCGAAGAGGCGGTGCGCGAGGCCTCGCTGCGGGCCGCCGAGCAGAAGCGACGCGACTTCCAGACCGTGCTGCTGCGGCTCGACCAGTCGATCGACAGCTACGTGCAGGCGCTGTCGAACCAGGGCGAACCGCGCGCCGACAAGCAGATCGAACGGCTCGAGCGCACGATCCGCGAGATGGTGCTCGACCAGGGCACCACGCGCATCGGCCGCGAGAACCGGATCCCGGACCCCGGCGCCAACTACCGCCGCCTGCAGGCGGCCGCCGGCGACAGCAGCGACCGCAACGAACAGGCGATCGCGCTGGCCGCACTCGGCTTCTCCGGCGACATGCAGATGATGCCGCTGATCCTGCAGGGCGCGCAGCTCGACGATCCGTTCCGCGTCGACCGCGCGGTGCTGGGTCTCGCGGTGCTGCGCTCGCCGGCGACACCGCCGGGCGTGCTCGCGGCGATCGCGGAGCGCCAGAACCACCCGGTCGACGGCCGCGTGCAGGCGGCGTGGGCGCTGTACCGCCTGCAGACCGTGGCCGAAGACCAGGCGCCGTTCGTCGGGATCTGGCGCCGCTTCGTCACCGACCACAAGGACGAGATGCCGATCGGCGCCCTGGTGACGGCGGTGCGCGGCCTCGGCTACGCGCGCAACGCCGAGTTGGCGCCGCTGGTGGCGCCGTTCCTGCGGCACCCGACGCCGTTCCTGCGCATGGCCGCGGCGGTCGCGATCGCGCGCATGAACGCGCAGCAGTTCGCCCCCGACGTGCTGCAGCTGCTCGGGCCGCAGGAGACCGTGCAGAACGTGCGGCTGCACGCGCGCAAGGCGCTGTCGGACCTTGCCGGTGGCGCCGACTACGGCTACGACGTGTCGGCGTGGCGCAAGGCGTTCGACCGCGGACAGTAGCCGGCGCCGCCGCGGCGATGCTGCTGGCGGCCTGCGGCGGCGGAGCAGCCGCGGGGCCAACGCCGCGCGCCGTCGACCTGACGACGATCGCCGATGCGGATCTGGTCGCCGCGGTGCTCGACGAATGCCACCGGCCGCTGCGCGGCCGCCTCGACCGTATCGCCGCGATCGTAGGACTGCCGGGCGGCGACGAAGTGCGCCTGTTCGCCGAGCTGCCCGACAAGCTGCGCGCCCTCGATGCGACCGGCAGCTGGCTGCTGCTGCACGACGAGGTCCGACGCCTCGGCGGCGACGACACGCAGCCGGTGGCCGCCGCCGACGCCGATCGCGTGCGCCGGCTGCGCACGCTGCTCGACGGCGCGCTGCTCGGACCGCTGCATCGCGCGCGCGGCTGCCGCCGCATCGGTCCGGTCGAGTGGGAACTGCCGCAGCCCGACGGCTCGACGGCGCGCGTCGCGTTGCGGCCCGGCACGCTGCTGCCCGACCGCGTCGTCGGCGGCCACGGCGAAGTGCGCTGCGTCGACTACCTGCGCACGTCGACGACCTGGATGGTGCAGCGCGCCGCGCTCGACGGGCTCGGCGAGTGCACGCTGCAGTTCGTCGTCGACGACCTCGCCTGGGCTCCGGACTTCTTCACCGCCGGTCCGCGGGACGCCGTCGCACCGGCGTCGGGGGCGACCACGCGTCTGGCCGCCGCCACGGGCGAGGCGCGCTCGCCGGTGCCGTTCGTGGTCGACGCGGCGGCCACGAACTGGGTCGTCGTCGCGGACCCCGGCACGTGGCCGGCACGCTGCGAACGTTATGCGCCGCTGCACGCCGAGCTGCTGCGCCAGGACCAGCAGGTCGCCGGCTTTCCGATCCTGTGGCAGGAGGACGACGCGGCGTGGCTCGCGGCGCCGTTCCGCCGCCGCCCCGAGGGTCCGGCGTTCCGACCGCCCACGGGCTGGACGATCCGCGCCGTGCCGGCCGGCCGATGGCTGGTCGTCTACCCGCCCGAGGGCGACTTCGCGGCGCGGCGCGCCGACGGTGAACGGCGGCTGCGCGAGGCGCTGCCGGCGCTGCGCCTGACCGCGCGCGGCGCGGTGATCACGCAGCCGTTCCTGCACCTGCAGGAGGGCGAACCGCCCGTCGACAAGCTGGCGGCGCCGGTGCTGCGGATGTCGCTGCCGGTGCAGTGAACGCCGCCGGCATCGGCTATCCTGGCCGCATGGCCCTGCACGCCCGCGCGCTCCCGTCCCCCATCGGCCTGCTGCGCCTGGTCGTCGACGACGACGGTCGGCTGCGGCAGCTCGACCTGCCGGGTGACGGTACCGGCCGCGACACGCCGTCGGCACCGCGCCACAAACGCGGCGACTGCTGCGACCGGGTCGCGCGTCAGCTCGAGCAGTACTTCGACGGCGCGCGGCGCGAGTTCGATCTCGACCTGCTGCCGGCCGGCACGCCGTTCCAGCTGGCGGCGTGGCAGGCGCTGCAGGCGATCCCGTTCGGCCAGACGCGCACCTACCAGCAGCAGGCGGCAGCGATCGGCCGGCCGAAGGCGATGCGCGCCGTCGGCGCCGCGAACGGCAGGAACCCGCTGCCGATCGTCATGCCGTGCCACCGCGTGATCGGCAAGGACGGCAGCCTGGTCGGCTTCGGCGGCGGGCTGTCGTGCAAGCAGTGGCTGCTGGCCCACGAGGCGTCGATCGTCGCGGCGGCCGACGAGTGCCTGCGCGCATGACGTTGCCGGCGCCGTCGGCGTTCGCGGCGCACTGGGACCTCGATCCCGAGGTCGTGTTCCTCAACCACGGCAGCTTCGGCGCCTGCCCACGCGTCGTGCTGCAGCACCAGCACGAACTGCGGCGACGGCTCGAACGCGAACCGGTGCTGTTCTTCGGCCGCGAACTCGAAGGCCTGCTCGACGCGGCGCGGCGCGACCTGGCCGAGCTGGTGCATGCCGATGCCGACGACCTCGCGTTCGTGCCGAACGCCACCACCGGCGTCAACACGGTGCTGCGGTCGCTGGCGTTCGCGCCCGGCGACGAACTGCTGGTGACCGACCACGAGTACAACGCCTGCCGCAACGCGCTCGAGTTCGTCGCCGCTCGCAGCGGCGCGCGCATCGTCACCGTGGCGATCCCGGTGCCGGTGCCGTCGGCGCAGGCCGTGCACGACGCGGTGCTCGCCGCCGTCACCGATCGCACGCGGCTGCTGCTGATCGACCACGTCACCAGCCCGACCGGCCTCGTGCTGCCGATCGACACGATCGTGCCGGCGCTGCACGCGCGCGGCGTCGACACGCTGGTCGACGGCGCGCACGCGCCGGGCATGCTGCCGCTCGACCTCGCCCGGCTCGGCGCCGCCTACTACACCGGCAACTGCCACAAGTGGCTCTGCTCGCCGAAGGGCTCGGCGCTCCTGTTCGTGCGCCGCGACCGCCAGGACCGCATCCGGCCGCTGGCGATCAGCCACGGCGCCAACTCGCCGCGCGGCGACCGGTCGCGATTCCGGCTCGAGTTCGACTTCACCGGCACCGACGATCCGACGCCGTTCCTGTGCGTGCCGGCGGCGCGGCGCTTCCTCGCCGGCCTGCTGCCCGGCGGTCTGCCCGCGCTGCAGCGGCACAACCACGACCTCGCCTGCCGCGGTCGCGCGCTGTTGTGCCAACGGCTCGGCACCGACGCGCTCGCCCCGGAGTCGATGCTGGGCTCGCTGGCGAGCGTCGTGCTGCCGCCGACGGACGCCGCGCCGGTCGGTCCGCACGGGCTCGACCCGCTGCACGTCGCCCTGTTCGAACGCCACCGCATCGAGGTGCCGGTGATGCGATGGCCACACCCGCAGCTGCGGCTGCTGCGCATCTCGCCGCAGATCTACAACTCGATCGGGCAGTACGAGTACCTGGCGCGGGCGCTCTGATCCGGCCCGGTCGCGAGCGCCAACAAACGTTGGCACCACGCCGGAGCGGCGCCTAGCCTGCTGCGCTCGATGGCGAGTCAGGCGACCAAGCGCACGATCCTCGACGCGGCCGAGCTGCTGTTCGCCGAGCCGGGCGGCGCCGCGACGTCGCTGCGGCAGCGGGCCCGGCGCGCCGGCGTCGACCTCGCGGCGGTGCACTGCCACTGCGGCAGCAAGGCAGACCTCGCCCGGCAATTCCGCGCCGTCGGGCGACGTTTCCAGGCTGGCCCGGCAGACGTCCTGCCCGGTCACGGCGCCGCCTCGCTGTCGCGGCGCCTGCACTTCGTCGGCGATGCCATGGCCCAGACGCTTCCGAACGCAGCGGCGCGCGCGCATCGCACCAGAGGACTCCGTGACCCCGACGACGTCGACGCGCTCGCCGAGCACCGGGTCGCGTTCGCGATCGGCGGCCTGCACGCGGCGCCGATCCGGCCATCGGTGAGGGCGCACGCATGACCGGCCGCGTTGCGGGTCGCCCGCGCTGGTGGCCGATGCTCGCGCTCGCCGCGTGCGCCACCGCGCCGCCGCCGACCGCGGCCGCCGATCTCGACCTCGAACTGCCCGCACGCTGGGCCGCCGCGGTCGACGCGGCCGCGAGCGCATCCACCGGTGCGTGGTGGTCGGGCTTCGGCGACGCGCAGCTCGACGCGGTCGTCGACACCGCGCTGCGCGACAACCGCGACCTGCGCGCGGCGCTGGCCCGGCTCGAGGCCGCCGCCGCGAACCGCACCATCGCCGGCGCCGCCGGCCTGCCGGAACTCGACGCATCGTTCGATCCGGTGCGCGCGCGGCGCCTGTTCCTCGGCTTCCCGTTCGGCGGCGGCGGCGTGCCGAGCAGCACGACGACGACCTACGGTCTGACGCTGAGCCTGCGCTGGGAACTCGACCTGTGGGGCCGCGTGCGCAGCGGCGAGAGCGCGGCGATCGGCGACCTGCAGGCGGCCGCGGCCGACGTCGCCGGCGCGCGCACGAGCCTGACCGCGCAGGTGTGCAAGGCGTGGTTCGCGACCATCGCCGCGGATCGGCAGCTCGAGCTGGCCGAGGCCACGGTCGCCGCGTTCCGCGCCACCGCCGACGACGTGCGCGACCGCTATCGGCGCGGCATGCGGCCGGCGATCGACGTGCACCAGGCCGCCGCGAACCTCGCCAACGCCGAGGCGAACGTCGTCCAGCGCCGCGACGAACGGCAGCGAGCCCGCCACCGGCTCGACGTGCTCGCCGGCCGCGTGCCCGGTGGCCGGGCGGGCCGCGCCGCACCGCTGCCGAGCACGCTGCCCGCGGTGCCGGCGGGCCTGCCCAGCGACCTGCTGCAGCGCCGCCCCGACCTGGTCGCCGCCGAGCGGCGTCTGGCCGCCGCCGGCTGTCGCATCGACGCGGCGAAGGCCGCGCTCTATCCGCGCCTCAGCCTGACCGCCAGCGGCGGCACCACCAGCACCGACCTCGAGGACCTCGTCGACGAGGACTTCCGGATCTGGAGCCTCGGCGCGAACCTGCTGCAGCCGCTGTTCCGCGGCGGCGCGCTGCGCGCCGAGGTCGCGCGCGCCACCGCGCTGCGCGCCGAGGCGATGGCCAGCTACGGCGGCGCGGTGCTGCGCGCGTTCGCCGAGGTCGAGGACGCGCTCGCCAGCGAGGTGCTGCTCGCAGAACGGCTCGCGACCGTGACCCGGGCCGCCGAACACGCCGGCAAGGCGCGCGACCTGGCCCGCGAACGCTGGCAGCTCGGCCTCACCGACTTCCTCGCCGTCGCCGACGGCCAACGGCAGACCTACCTCGCCGAGGCCGCCCGCATCGACGTCGAGCGCCAGCGCATCGACAACCGCATCGACCTGTTCCTGGCGCTCGGCGGCGGCTTCCCCGCGGCCGCAGACGGAGCCCGACCGTGAACCGACCCCTACGCCTGACGCTGCAGATCCTGTTGCCCCTCGTCGTGCTGGCCGGCGGCGCTGCACTCGCCTGGCGCATCGCCAACCGGCCGAACGAACCCAAGCTCGCCGCGCCGCCGCAGCGCGGCCCGCTGGTCCGCACCACGGTCGCCCGCACCACCGACGTGCGGCTCGACGTGCCGACCCAGGGCACCGTCGAACCGTTCCGCACCATGGTCGTCGCCGCCGAGGTCGGCGGCCGGGTCACGACGATCCACCCGGAGCTGCGGCCGGGCGGCTTCTTCGCCGAGGGCGACGTGCTGGTCGAACTCGACGCGACCGACTTCGACCTCGCGATCGTGCAGCAGGAAGCCGCGGTCGCGCGCGCCGAGCTGCGACTGCTGCAGGAGCGCGCCGAGGCCGACGCGGCCGTGCGCGCCTGGCAGGATCTCGAAGGCGACCGCGCGGCGGATCCGCTGGTCTCGCGCCAGCCGCAGGTCGCCGACGCCGAGAAGTCGCTGGCCTCGGCGCGCGCCATGCTCGAGCAGGCGCGTCTCGATCGCCGCCGCACCCAGGTGCGGGCGCCGCTCGCGGGGCGAGTGCGCAGCGCCAGCACCGAGGTCGGCCAGATCGTGCAGCCGGGCCAGGGCCTGGCCGTGGTGTTCGACCTCGCCGCGGTCGAGGCGCGTCTGGCGATCCCGGCGTCGGAGGCGGCCTTCGTCGACCTGCCGCTCGGCGTCACCGACGGGCCCGCGATCGACACGCCGGTCGAGTTGACCGCGGACTTCGCCGGCGAACGGCACCGGTGGCAGGGCCGCATCGTGCGCACCGAGGGCGAGATCGACCGCCGCACGCGGCAGTTGACCGTCGTCGCGCGCGTCGACGACCCGTTCGTGACGCGCGAGGGCCGGCCGCCGCTGCTGGTCGGCATGTTCGTGCAGGCGCAGATCCGCGGCCGCACGTTCGCCGACGTCGTCGTGCTGCCGCGCGCGGCGCTGCGCCCAGGCGACCAGGTCTGGATCGTCGACGCCGAACATCGGCTGCGACGGCGCGACGTCGACGTGCTGCGCCTCGAACGCGACCGCATCGTGCTGCGCGGCGGCGTGCGGGAGGGCGAGGTCGTCTGCGTCAGCCCGCTGGAGACCGTCACCGACGACATGCCGGTGCGACCGATCGCCGACGGGGCCGGCCCCATCGAGTCCACCACCGCGCCGAGGTGAGCCCGATGCACGACGATCCATCGATCCCGGCCGACGAACGGCGCGGCTTCTTCGCCTGGTTCGTGCAGAACCACGTCGCCGCGACCCTGATCGCGCTGTCGTTCATCGTCGCCGGCATCGTCGCGCTGGTCACCGGCCGCGTGCGCCGCGAGGTGTTCCCCGAGATCGCGCCGAACGTGGTCACGGTGCAGGTGACCTATCCCGGCGCAGCGCCGACCGAGGTCGAGCAGGGCGTCTGCCTGCGCATCGAGGAGGCGGTCGAGGGTGTGACCGGCGTCGACAAGGTCACGTCGAGCGCCAACGAAGGTGTCGGCCTGGTCGTGATCGAGACGCTGCAGGACGCCGACGTCGGCCGCGTGCTCGACGACGTGCGCAACCGCGTCGACTCGATCACCAACTTCCCGGTCGAGATCGAGCAGCCGATCGTCTCGCGGCTGGTCGTGCGCAAGGAGGTCATCAACGTCTCGGTCTACGGCGACGCCGACGAGGCGACGCTGAAGCGCATCGCCGAGACCGCGCGCGAGGAACTCGGCGCCCTGGCCACGGTGTCACAGGTCGAACTGTCGGCGGTGCGCCCGTACGAGATCTCGATCGAACTCAGCGAGCAGGCGATGCGCCGCCACGCGCTGACCTTCGACGCCGTCGCGGCGGCGGTGCGGCGCGGCAGCCTCGACCTGCCCGCCGGCGCGATCAAGGCCGGCGAGGGTCAGACGCTGCTGCGCGTCGAGGGCCAGGCCTACCGCGGCGACGAGTTCGCGCAGCTGGTCGTGCTCGCCAAACCGGACGGCACGCGCGTGCGCCTCGGCGACGTCGCGCGCGTCGTCGACGGCTTCGCCGAGGACGACCTGCTGGCGCGCTTCGACGGCAAGCCGGCCGCGCTGGTCAAGGTGTTCCGCGTCGGCGAACAGGACGCGCTCGCCGTCACGCAGGCGGTGCGCGACTGGGTCGCCGAGGCGAGCCGCCGCATCCTGCCGCCCGGCGTGCAGATGACCACCTGGCGCGACGAGTCGGTGATCCTGAAGGGCCGCATCGACCTGCTGTTCCACAACGCGATCAACGGGCTGCTGCTGGTGTTCGTGATCCTGGCGCTGTTCCTGCAGACGCGCGTCGCGATGTGGGTCGCGGTCGGCATCCCGGTGGCGTTCCTCGGCGCCGTCGCGCTGATGCCGGTGTTCGACGTCTCGATCAACATGATCTCGCTGTTCGCGTTCCTGCTGGTGCTCGGCATCGTCGTCGACGACGCGATCGTCGTCGGCGAGAACATCGTCCAGCACCGCAGGGCCGGCATGTCGGCGATGCTGGCGTCGCTGCGCGGCAGCGCCGCCGTGCGCAGCCCGGTGTTCGCGGCGGTGGCGACGACGGTGTGCGCGTTCCTGCCGATGGTGTTCTCGGTGCCCGGCGCCGATGCGCAGGTCTGGCGCGTGATCCCGCTGGTCGTGATCCCGGTGCTGGTGCTGAGCCTCGTCGAGTCGCAGCTGTGCCTGCCGGCGCACCTGGCGACGATGCGCGTCGAGCCGAAGGACCATCGGCCGTGGCTCGGCGCACGTCTGCTCGGCGCCGTGCAGAGCCGCTTCCACCGCGGCCTCGACTGGTTCGTGCGCCGCGTCTACCAGCCTTCACTCGAGTTTTGCCTGCGCTGGCGCTACCTGACCGTCGCCGGCGCGGTGACCGTGCTGCTGTTGACGCTGGCGAGCGCCGCCGCCGGCTTCCCGCGCTTCGTGTTCTTCCCCACCGTCGACGGCGACAACATCGTCGTCTCGCTGACGATGCCGCAGGGCACGCCGCTCGACGTCACCGCCGCGACGCTGGCGCGCATCGAGACGGCCGCGCGCGAGGTCTGCGACGCGGTCGATCGCGAGCGCCCCGACGACGCGCCGGTGCTCGAGCACATGCTCGCGACGGTCGGCGCGCAGCCGTACGCGGTCGAGCAGGCCCGCAACGGCGGCCAGCGCGACGCGCAGTTCCAGTCGGGCTCGCATCTGGCCGAGCTGAACGTGCAGCTGCAGGCCTCCGAACGCCGCGAGGTGTCCTCGAACACGATCCTCAGCCGCATGCGCGATCGGGTCGGCGCCGTGCCCGACGCCGTCGACCTGCAGTTCACGACCTCGTTCTTCAGCACCGGCAAGGACATCGACGTCGAGCTGTACCACGCCGACATGTCGGTGCTGCGCACGGCGGTCGCCGAGCTGGAGACGGAGCTGCGCTCGATGCCCGAGATCAAGGACGTCAGCAACTCGTTCCGCCTCGGCAAGCCGCAGATCGAACTGTCGATCCGCCGCGCCGCCGAATCGCTCGGCCTCGACCAGCAGGCGCTGGCACGGCAGGTGCGGCAGGCGTTCTACGGCGAGGAGGCCCAGCGCGTGCAGCGCGGCCGCGACGACGTCAAGGTGATGGTGCGCTACCCGGCGGCGGAGCGGCGCTCGCTGAGCGACCTCGACTCGCTGCGCATCCGCACGCCGAGCGGCGACGAGGTGCCGCTGCAGGAGGTGGCGACCACGCGCAGCGGCCGATCGTTCTCGAGCATCCAGCGCGTCGACCGCAAGCGCGCGCTGCGCGTCAGCGGCGAGATCGACGAGAACGACCCCAACGCCAGCGCCGAGGCCATCAACCAGCGGCTGCGCGAGACCGTGCTGCCGGCGCTGATCGACCGCCATCCGGGCCTCAGCTGGGCGCCGGAAGGCGACCAGAAGAAGAAGCGCGACCTGCTCGGCGCGCTGGCCGGCGGCTTCGTCGTGGCGCTGTTCGGCATCTACGCGCTGATGGCGATCCCGCTGCGTTCGTTCCTGCAGCCCATCCTGATCATGACCGCGATCCCGTTCGGCATCGCCGGCGCGATCTTCGGCCACATGCTGACCGGCTACGACCTCAGCATCCTGTCGATGTTCGGCGTGATCGCGCTGGCCGGCGTCGTCGTCAACGACAACATCGTGCTGGTCGACTGGGTCAACCAGCGGCGCGATGCACACGACTCGTTGCTCGAGGCGGTGCGCACCGCCGGCGCCGCACGCTTCCGGCCGATCATGCTGACGTCGCTGACGACGTTCGGCGGTCTGCTGCCGCTGCTGCTCGAGAAGAGCGTGCAGGCGCGCTTCCTGGTGCCGATGGCGATCTCGCTCGGCTTCGGCGTGATGTTCGCGACCCTGATCAGCCTGGTGCTGGTGCCGTCGCTGTATCTCGTGCTCGACGACCTGCGCCGCGCCGCCGCGGCGACCTGGCACGGGCTGCGACGGTTGTACGCCTGAGGGCGGGGGCGCCCGCCCGCGCCGCGATCCCGGCAGGACCTCGATCCAGAGCGGGAGCACCGGGCGCACGGGCCCCGCGACGTCGGCGTCGCGAAACGCGACACCGCCGTGGCACCGCCGCCACCGGCCGGAGCCCACCGGCGTCAAGACGGGCCGCTCGCACCGCCGATGATCCGCCGGCGATGCCGCGACTTCGGAACGGGCTCCCCGCTGGGAGGTGCACGGCCAGGCTCCTGGCCTGGCTGCTGCTCGCCGCCGCCGCGCTGGCGCAGGCCGAGGCGCCGAAGCCGGCTCCCGAGGCGCCGACGCCGGCCGAACTGCGTGCCGGCACGGTGCTGAAGCTCGCCAGCTACCTGACGCCGGAACGCCCGCGACCGAAGCCCGAAGGCAAACCGCCGCCGTATCGCATCGGCCTGCTCGGCAAGGACGCGGTCACCTGCACGGCGGCGAAGACCCTGCCCGGCAAGCCGATCGGCGACACCACGGTGACGGTGGTCCAGGTCGACACGCTGCAGGCGATCGAGGGCAAGGCCGCCGACGCCTGCGACCTGCTCTACGTCGCCGATTCGATCGATCCGAAGGTGCTGGCCCGCGTGGTCGCGATGCACGTCGACAAGCCGATGCCGATCGTCTGCGAACGCCCGGGCTTCGCCGCCGACGGCGGCGCGGTGCAGCTGTTCGTCGAGGACAAGGACCTGCGCTTCGAGATCAACGTCGAGGCGTTGAAGCTGCAGGGCATCAAGGCCAGTCCGCACCTGCTGAAGCTGTCGCGCAAGGGCCCGCGCCGATGAGCGGCCGCCGGGTCTCCCTGCGGCGCCGGCTGACGGCACTGTGCACGCTGCTGACGTTCTGCGCGCTCGTCGTGATCGGCCTGGACTCCTACCGCCGAGAGCGCGCGATCACGGCCCAGGTCACCACCACGAGCCTCGAGGCTTGCGCGCGCATGGTCGGCGTCAACATCAGGAGCGGCCTCGAATTCCACGCTCCCGACGAGGTCGCCGGCTTCCTGCGCACGATCGTCGAGACGATGGGGCTGCAGGTCGCCGCGGTGATCGGCGCCCACGGCAGGACGCTGGCCGCGGCCGGCGATCCGTTGCTGCTGCCGAGCGAGATCTACGTCACCGGACCGTGCGCGGACGACTGGGTCGGCTCCGTGCCGATGACGTACCGCGACGCGACCGGCGAGACCCAGCGGGCACAGGTCGTCGTGCGCACGTCCGGCGCGCCGCTGCGCCAGCGACTGCGCGACTACCTCGAGAGCCTGGTGCTGACGACGCTGGTGGCGCTGCTCGGGCTCGGCATGGCCGCCCACTGGCTGCTGAGCCGACTGCTGCGCCCGGTCGCCGCGCTGGTCCGGACCACCGACCAGGTGCGCCGCACCGAGGACTACGCGCTGCGCGCGACCGCCGCGGCCAACGACGAGATCGGCGATCTGGTCCACGCGATCAACGGCATGCTGGCAGCGATCCAGGAGCGCGACGCGCACGTCGCCTCGGTCGCGCACGGCCTCGAGCGCGAGGTCAAGGAACGCACCGCCGAACTGTCGCGCGCGCTCGAGGTCGCCGAGTCGGCCACGCGCGCGAAGTCGACGTTCGTGGCCAACATGAGCCACGAGATCCGCACGCCGCTGAACGCGATCCTCGGCATGACCGACCTCGCCGCCGAGACCGAGGACCCGCGCGAGATGCGTGAGTATCTCGGCGTGGTGCGCAGCGCCGGCTCCAACCTGCTCGGCATCCTGTGCGACGTGCTGGACCTGTCGAAGATCGAGTCCGACAAGCTCGAACTGTCGCCGGTGCCGACCGACATCGAGGCGCTGGTGCTCGAGGCGCTGCGCCCGCTGACCGCACGCATCCAGAGCAAGGACCTCGAGCTGACGTTCGACATCGACGCGAACGTCGCCCCCGGCTTCTGCGTCGACGACGTACGCCTGCGCCAGATCCTGACCAACCTGGTCGGCAACGCGATCAAGTTCACCAGCGAAGGGTTCGTGCGCGTGAGCCTGGCGTCGGTCGCCGACCTCGGCGGTGTGCAGGAACTCGAACTCGTCGTCGAGGACACCGGCGTCGGCATCCCGCCCGACCGCCTCGACGCGGTGTTCACCCCGTTCACCCAGGCCGACAGCACGATCACGCGCCGCTTCGCCGGCACCGGTCTGGGCCTGTCGATCACCGAGCGCCTGACGCGCCTGATGGGCGGCATGATCCGCGTGCAGAGCACGGTCGGCAAGGGCACGACGTTCCGGGTCCGCGTGCCGCTCGAGGTCTGCGACAGCCCGCTGCCGCCGCTGCCGACGTTGGCGCCGGCGACGCGCCTGCTGGTGCTGAGCGAATCGCGGTCGCTGCAACAGACGCTGGCGTCGATCGCGCGGCGGCTCGGCGTCACGGCGGTGGCCGTCGAGGATCGCTCGCGGCTCGGGGCAACCGGCCCGCTCGGCGAGCACGACATCGTGCTGGTCGACGACCGCGACCCCGATCGCGACGGCGAACTGTGTGATCGGCTGCCGATCGGCCCGCGCGGCGTGCGCGCGGCGCTCGTGGTCACGTCGTTCCAGGACCTGTCGCGCGCCTCCTCGCGCTGCCGCGAGAACCAGTTCGCCGGCTATCTGACCAAGCCGGTGTCGGCCCGCGAACTCGCCAGCCGTCTGCACGCCCTGGCCGCGCCGGCCGCGGGCGGCGCCGCGGTCCCGGCGCAGGCGCCACCCGCCGCCAAGGAACCCGCGACGCGCCTGCGCATCCTCGTCGCCGAGGACAACCCGGTGAACCAGAAGCTGATCGAGCGCCTGCTGCAGCGCGATGGCCACGAGGTCACCGTCGCCGAGAACGGCCGGGTGTGCTGCGAGCTGTTCGCGGGCCGCGAGTTCGACGTCGTGCTGATGGACATGCAGATGCCGGAGATGAGCGGCATCGAGGCGACCCAGGAGATCCGCCGCCGCGAGACCGATTCGGGCCGGCGCGTGCCGATCGTCGCGCTGACCGCGAACACGACGCCCGAAGATCGGGACTCGTGCCTGACCGCCGGCATGGACGACGTGCTGTCGAAGCCGGTCTCGGTGCCGAAGCTGCGCTCGATGCTGAACCGCTTCGGACCGCCGCCCGACGCCGCGCCGTGAGTCGCCAGCCGGCCCGCATTCGTTCGTGGTCGGCGTGCACCGGCCGTATGCTGCGGCGATGCGCGTCCGAATCGCCGTCGCCGTCGCGTTCCTGACCACCTGCGGCCTCGCGCAGACGCCGCCGCACAACGGCCCCCGCCCCGTCGATCCGGGCTGGCATGCCCTGACCGGGGCGCACGTGGTGCTGGCGCCGGGCCGCACGGTCGACGACGTCACGGTCGTGCTGCGCAACGGCCGCATCGCCGCGGTCGACGGCGGGGCCGTGCCCGCCGGCGCCACGGTGATCGACTGCACCGGCCTGTGGATCTACCCGGGCCTGATCGACGCCTTCGTGCCGACCGATGTGCCGGCGCTCGATCCCGGCGCCACCGACCGGCACTGGAACCCGATGATCCAGCCGCAGCGGAACGCGCTCGACGGCGCGCTGGTGCCGGCCGACGAGCGCGCCGCGCTGCGTCGCCTCGGTTTCACCACCGTCGCCTGCGTGCCGACCGGCGGCATCCTGAAAGGCACCAGCTGCGTCGTGCAGCTCGACGAGCCGACGGCGACCGAGCCGGTCGGCATCCTGCGCCGCGCGGCCTACCGGCTGGCGAGTCTGCAGACGCGGCGCGACGGCTACCCCGACAGCGAGATGGGCGCGATCGCGCTGCTGCGCCAGACGCTGGCCGACGCCGAGTGGTACGCGCGCTGCCGGGCGACGCCCGGCGCCGCACCGCGGCCCCAGGCGGCGCTGCAGGCGCTGGTCGACCAGCAGGACCTGCCGCTGTGGTTCGACGTGCAGGACGAACTGCAGGCGCTGCGCGCGCTGCGCATCGCCGCCGAGTTCCGGCAGCAGCCGGTGCTGGTCGGCAGCGGCATGGAGTTCCGCCGCCTCGCGGCGCTGGCCGCGGCGAAGGCGCCGATCGTCGTGCCGCTGAACCTGCCGGAGACGCCCGACGTCTCGACCGCCGCCGCGGCCGAACGCGTGTCGCTGCGCCAGCTGCAATCGTGGGAGCAGGCGCCGACCAACAGCAAACGCCTGCTCGACGCCGGCATCGACATCGCCTGGACGACGGCGCGGCTGAAGGACAAGAAGGACCTCCGCGCGCGCATCCGCGACGCGATGCACTGCGGCGTCACCGCCGAACAGGCACTGGCGCTGCTGACCACGCGACCCGCGAGCCTGCTCGGCATCGGCGACCAGGCCGGCTCGCTCGCGGCGGGCAAGCTGGCCAACCTCGTGGTCGCGACCGGCGAGCTGTTCGCCGAGGGCACCGAGATCCGCGACGTCTGGGTCGGCGGTGTGCGGCACGAGATCACGCCGGTCGAGGACCGCGGCCTCGACGGCACCTGGAACTGGTCGACGGGCCGGCCCACGGCGGGCGCCGAGCAGGCGCTGCTGACCATCGACGGCGACAAGGTGCGCTGCAAGGTCGGCGACGACGAGCTGAAGGCGACGGCCGTCGATCGCGAACCGGACAGCGTCGCGTTCCGGCTGGCCGGCGCGGCGCTCGGCGCCGACGGCGTGCACTGGCTGCGGCTCTACCGCGAAGGCGACGACCTGGCCGGCGTGCGCACGGCGCCCGACGGCCAGGACGTCGCGGTGCGCGCGCAACGGGCCGCGGCCAGCGGCGACGAGCGCACCGCCGGCGAGCGCGCCGAACGCGGGCCACCGCCGTCGCTGGACCCGCTGCCGACGCCGCTCGGCGGCTACGGCTTCGTCACGCCGCCGGCGGCGACCGAGTTCGTGGTCGCGCACGCGACGCTGTGGCCGTGCGACGGACGCGGCGTGATCCGCGGCGGTTCGGTCTACGTGCGTGGCGGCCGGATCGTCTACGCCGGCCCCGACTCCGGCCTGCCCGAGGTGCCCGACGGCGTGCCGGTGATCGACGCCACCGGCAAGCACCTGACGCCCGGCCTGATCGACTGCCACTCGCACACCGGCATCTCGCGCGGCGTCAACGAGAGCGGTGAGGCGGTCACCGCCGAGGTCCGCATCGAGGACGTGCTCGATCCCGACGACGTCAACTGGTACCGACAGCTCGCCGGCGGCGTCACCACGGTCAACCAGCTGCACGGCTCGGCGAACGCGATCGGCGGCCAGAGCTGCACGACGAAGGTGCGCTACGGGGTGCAGAACCCCGACGACATGCACCTCGCCGGCGCGCCGGCCGGCATCAAGTGGGCGCTCGGCGAGAACCCGCGCCGCGCCAACTCCAGCGGCTACAACTCGCGCTACCCGAACACGCGCATGGGTGTCGAGGCCCTGATCCGCGACCGGCTCGCGGCGGCGACGGCGTACCAGCGCGAACAGTCGGCCTACGCGTCGCTGCCACCGGCCGAGCGCGCGCGCCGGCAGCCGCCGCGCCCCGACCTCGAACTCGAGGCGCTGGCCGAGGTCCTGGCCGGCACGCGGCGCATCCACTGCCACAGCTACCGCCAGGACGAGATCTTCATGCTGTGCCAGATCGCCAGGGAGCACGGCATCCGCATCGGCACGTTCCAGCACGTGCTCGAGGGCTACAAGGTCGCCGATGCGATCGCCGAGAACGCGATCGGCGCGTCGTCCTTCAGCGACTGGTGGGCCTACAAGTTCGAGGTCTACGACGCGATCCCGGACAACGGCGCGCTGATGTTCGAGGCCGGCGTGTGCGTGTCGTTCAACAGCGACAGCAACGAACACGCGCGGCGGCTCAACACCGAGGCCGGCAAGGCGGTCAAGTACGGCGGGCTGCCGCCGGCCGAGGCGCTGTGCTTCGTCACCCGCAATCCCGCGATCCAGCTCGGCATCGCCGACCGCACCGGCTCGCTCGCGACCGGCAGGGACGCCGACCTCGCGCTGTGGTCCGACGATCCGCTGAGCTACGCGGCGCGCTGCGAGCGCACCTGGGTCGACGGGCGGCTGCTGTTCTCGCTCGACGACGACCGGAACGCGCGCGCCGCGATCGCCCGCGAACGCCAGCGCCTGCTGCAGCGGGCGGCGGCGGCGCCGAAGGGCAAGTCGTCGCGCGACGACGACACGAAGGACGCCTACTGGGCCGCCGAGGACCTGACCGAGGACTACTGCTGTCGCGACTGCGCCGGAGGTGCACGATGAGTCGCCGTTCGACGTGCCTGTTGTTCGCCGCGCTGGCCGGCCTCGTCGCCGCGGCACCGCGGTCCCAGGACCTGCTCGCCAAGGCGCCGCCGCAGGACCGCCCGGTGCTGCTGAAGAACGCCGTGCTGCACACCGTCACCGGCGGCGTCGTGCTCGGCGGTTCGCTGTGGTTCGAGCACGGCAGGATCGGCCAGGTGTTGCCCGCCGACACCGCGCCGACGCTGCCCACCGGGGTCGAGCCGCTGGTGCTCGACCTCGCCGGCAAGCACGTGTTCCCCGGGCTGGTGTCGGCGTGCACGACGCTCGGCCTGGTCGAGATCGGCGCCGTGCGGCAGACCAACGACCTGCGCGAGGTCGGCGAGACCAGTCCCGAGGCCACCGCCGCCGTCGCGCTGAATCCCGACTCGACGGCGATCCCGGTCGCGCGCAGCAACGGCGTGCTCACGGCCGGCGTGTTCCCCGACGGCGGCCTGCTGCCCGGCCGCGCCTCGGTGATCCGGCTCGACGGCTGGACCAACGCGGACATGACCGTGCGCGGCGCCGCGGGCCCGGTCGTCGCCTGGCCGGCCGATTCGCGGTCGCGCCGCAGCCGCCGCGGACCCGACCGCGGTGAAGCCGAGCGCAGCGGCGACGGCGACGGTGACAGCGCGACCCGGAAGGCGCGCCGGCGCATCGACGACGCGTTCACGGCCGCGCGCGCCTGGCTCGACGCCCGCACCGCCGATCCGACGGTGGCGCTCGACGTGCGCCACGAAGCGCTGGTCGACGCGCTGCGCGGCGAAGTGCCGGTGTTCCTGCTGGCCGACGAGCAGGAGCAGATCGAATCGGCCGTGCGCTGGGCGACGTCGCGCCAGCTGCGCGCGGTGGTCGTCGGCGGCCGTGACGCCGAGGCCTGCGCGACCCTGCTGCGCGAACGCAACGTGCCGGTGATCGTCAACGGCGTGCACCGGCTGCCGCGCCGCGACGACAGCGCCTACGACGAGGCGTTCACGCTGCCGGCGCGGCTGGCGGCACAGGGCGTGCGATTCTGCATCGGCACCGGCTCCGACTTCAGCAACGACCGCAATCTGCCGTACCACGCGGCGACCGCCGCCGCGTTCGGCCTCGACCGGCAGCGCGCGCTGCGTGCGATCACCCAGGACGCGGCCGAGATCCTCGGCGTCGGCGACCGCCTCGGCTCGCTGGCGCCCGGCAAGGAAGCGACGCTGTTCGTCGCCGACGGCCACCCGTTCGACCTGACCACACACATCGAACTGGCGTTCGTACAAGGCCGGCAGGTCGACCTGCGCAACAAGCAGACGGAGCTGGCGGAGAAGTACCGCGAACGCTACCGGCAGCTGCGCGGCCGCTGATCGTCGGCAGCGGCGGCGGTCGCGGCTGGCGCGCGGCGCACCGCCTGGATCGCCCAGAACACGGTCTCGGGCACCGACGGGCACGCGAGCGCGACCGGGCCGCCGCCGCCGAACGCCGCCACGGCGTCGCGCAGCGCCTCGCGCACCGCGATCGCCAGCATCAGCGGCGGCTCGCCGACCGCCTTGCTGCCGAACACCGCGCCCGGCTCGGTCGCCCGCGACAGCATGTTCACGACGAAGCGCGGCGGACATTCCCCGACGCCGGGCAGCTTGTAGGTCGACGCGCCGCGCGACCGCAGCGCGCCGTCGGCGCCGAACACGACCTGTTCACAGGTGAGCCAGCCCATGCCCTGCAGGAAGCCGCCCTCGATCTGGCCACGATCGATCGCCGGCGCCAGCGAGTCGCCGACGTCGTGCAGGATGTCGACCGCGCGCAACCGATGCGCACCGGTGAATCCGTCGACCTCGACCTCGGCGACGGCCGCCCCCCACGCGAAGTAGCGGAACGGTTCGCCGCGACCCGCGGCCGCGTCGAAGTGGATGCCCGGCGTCGCGTAGTAGCCGGTCGCGAACAGCGGCGATCGCTGCTGGTACGCGCGCTCGACCACCTCGGCGAACGGCAGCTCGCGACCACCGCCGCGCACGACGCCATCGGTGATCCCGACCTCGTCGTCCGCACACCCCAGCATCGCCGCGGCGACCGGCAGCAGGCGGCCGCGGAGCTCGTCGCAGGCGCGCCGCACGGCCTCGCCGTTCAGGTCGCTGCCGCTCGACGCCGCCGTCGCCGACGTGTTGGGCACCTTGTCGGTGCGCGTCGGCATCATGCGCACCTGCTGCGGCGCGACGCCGAGCGTTCGCACGGCGATCGCCAGCACCTTGCTGTGCAGGCCCTGCCCCATCTCCGTGCCGCCGTGGTTGACCTGCACGCTGCCGTCGCGATAGACGAGCACCAGCGCGCCCGCCTGGTTCAGGGCCGTCGTCGTGAACGAGATGCCGAACTTCACCGGCGTGATCGCGAGCCCGCGTTTGGCGTGCGGGTGCGCCGTGTTCCACGCGTCGATGGCGGCGCGCCGCGACGCGTAGTCGCTGGTCGCCAGCAGTTCCCGCCAGATGCGATCGATGCGCTCCGCGTCGCGCACCTGCTGGCCGTAGTGCGTGCGGTCGCCGGGCCGGTAGAAGTTGCGTTGCCGCACGACCTCGGGCGGCAACCCGAGCGTGCGCGCGACGCGATCGACGACCTCCTCGACGACCACCATCGCCTGCGGCCCGCCGAAGCCGCGCATCGCGGTGTTGGACGGCAGGTGCGTGCGGGCGACGCGGCCGCGCACGCGCAGGTGCGGCACGCGGTAGCAGTTGTCGATGTGGAACAACGCGCGGCCGAGGATCGCATTGCTGAGGTCGAGGCTGTAGCCACCGTCGCTGCACAGCTCGACGACGAGCGCCTGCAGCCGCCCGTCGCCGTCGAACCCGACCTCGTAGCGGGCGAAGAACGGGTGACGCTTGCCCGTGATGGTCATGTCGCGGCGCCGATCGAGCCGCACGACGACCGGGCGCCCGGTGACGTGGCAGCCGAGCGCCGCGATCGCCGCGAACAGGTTCGCCTGCGACTCCTTGCCGCCGAAGGCGCCGCCCATGCGCAGCGATTCGCAGACGACCCGGTGCGCCGGCACGTCGAGCACGTGCGCGACGGTCGCCTGCGTCTCGGCCGGGTGCTGGGTCGAAGAGTGCACGACGAAGCCGCCGGTCGCGTCGCGGTGCACCCAGGCACACTGCATCTCGAGGTAGAAGTGCTCCTGCCCGCCGACGTGCAGTTCGCCGGCCAGCCGGTGCGACGCGGCCCCCAGCGCGGCGTCGGGGTCACCGGCGACGATCGCCTGCGGTTCGGTCAGGAAGCTGTCCGCGGCGATCGCGGCCTGGATCGACAGCACCGCGGGCAGCACCTCGTAGGCGACCCGAACGCGGGCAGCCGCCGCACGCGCCTGCGATTCGCCGTCGGCGAGCACCCAGGCGACCGGCTGGCCGTGGTAACAGACCTCGTCGGGGAACAGCGGCTCGTCGTGCCGCACCGGACCGATCGTCTTGGCGCCGGGCACGTCGCGCGCGGTCAGCAGCGCGCGCACGCCCGGCATGCGCAGCGCGTCTCCGCCGTCGATCGCCGTCACCCGCGCGTGCGCGTGCACCGACTGCACCGGCCACGCATGCAGCGTCGCCGGGTCGCGCACGGCGAGATCGTGCACGTACAGCGCGTCGCCGGTCACGTGCCGGGACGCCCTCTCGTGGCCCGAAGCGCTCACGGCGCCACCTCGCTCCAGAACTTCGCGAGCAGGCTCTCGAGCATCGCCGCGCGATACGCGGCGCTGGCACGCACGTCGTCGATCGGCGTGAACGCGCTGCGCACCGCGGCCTGGCAGTCGCGCAGCGCGGCGGCATCGAGCGATCGGCCGACCAGCGCGGCGCCTGCCGCCGACGCCAGCACCGGCGTCGCCGCGACGCCGCCGAACGCGAACCGTGCCTGCGTGACACGACCGCCGTGCTGCCACACCGCGACGGCGGCGCTGACGCTCGAGATGTCGTCCAGCTCGCGCTTGCTGACCTTGTAGAAGCGGCTCGCGGTCGGCTGCACCTTCGGGATGCGGATCGCCACCAGCAGTTCGTCCGGCTGCAGCGCCGTACGCCGGTAGCCGAGGAACCACTCGCGCAGCGGCAGCGTGCGGCGCGCCGTCGCCGACGCGACCTCGACGTTCGTGTCCAGCGCCAGCAGCACCGGCGCCGCGTCGCCGACCGGCGACGCGGTCGTCAGGTTGCCGCCGAGGGTGCCGCGGTTGCGGATCAGCGGCGAGGCGAACAACGGCACCATCTGCGCCAGCATCGGCACGCGGTCGCCGAGGCGCTGCAGGACGTCGTGCCAGGTGGCGGTGGCGCCGACGACGAACTCGTCCGCACGATCCTCGATGGCGCGCAGCGCTGCGACCGCCGAGAGCGCGATCACCCGTTCGTGCCGGCGACCCTCCTGATTGTGCTCGACGACCAGGTCGGTGCCGCCGGCGAGCAGCGTCGCATCCGGGTGTCGCGCGCGCAGCGCGAGCGCCTGCTCGAGTGTGGTCGGGCGATGAAAGTGCGCGCCGCCGGCGCCGTACTCGACCGCCGTGGGTCCCGGGGCCGCGCGCTGCAGGCGGGCGACGTGCACGTCCCCGGCCGTCGGTGCCGGCAGCGCGGCCGCGGCCTCGCAGATCGGTCGATAGCCCGTGCACCGGCACAGGTTGCCGGCCAGCAGGGCGCGCGGCTCGGAGCGCGGCGTGTCGTAGTAGCCGGCGAACAGGCTCATCACGAAGCCCGGCGTGCAGTAGCCGCACTGCGAACCGTTGTGCTCGGCCAGTGAGCGCTGCACCGGGTGCAGGTCCTCCGGCGCGCCGCCGCAGACGCCCTCGACGGTCCACACCTCGCCGCCGGCGACTTCGGGCAGCAGCACGAGGCAGCTGTTGACGGCCTGGAACCGGCTGCCGCGGGCATGCGCGACCACCACCGCGACCGCGCACGCACCGCATTCGCCTTCGGCACACGACTCCTTGGTGCCCGTGAGACCCCGCGCCCGCAGGAACGCCAGCAACGTGGTGTTCGGATCGACACCCGCCACCGCGATCGGGCGGCCGTTCAGCGTGAACTCGAAGGCCGCGCTCACGACCCCGGGGTTCTCGCGAGCAGCACGACCCCGGCGACGGTGCACAGCGCGCCCAGCACCCGCGACACCGTCATCGGGATGCCGGTGGCGAAGTGGTCCCACAGGGCGCTGGTCAGCATCTGCGCGCCGACCAGCGCGACGAACGTCGACAGCGCACCGATGCGCTGCACCGACCACGGCAGGCCGAGCACGATCAGGAAGCCGACGATGCCCGGCAGCAGCCACCAGACCCGGAACGCCGCTCCTTCCAGGTTCCAGCGCAGCAGCCCGGCCTGCTCGCCGCGGAGCCCGCAGTAGATCGCGAAGGCGAGCGCGAAGGTCGCCGCGACCGCCATGTTGAGCGCCGTCGCCGCCGCGAGACCGGCGTGCGACGCGATCTGCCTGTTCAGCGTCGCCTGCAGTACGGCCGCGATGCCGAGCACGAACGCGACCACCAAGTCGATCTGCATCGCCGCATTATGGCGGCGCCGCGTCGCCGCGGCCATGGCGCTACCTGGGCGAGTTCCCGGCCGGCAACGGCGTCGCCGGCGTGCTGTCACCCAGGAACATGACGACGTCGGCGAACTCCGCGGGCCGGCACGGTTCGCCAGGCTGCGTCATCGCGGCGATCCGTGGCGCTCAGTGGCGTTTGGGCAGGCGACTGCCGAGATACTGCCAGATCGACTCGAACTGCTGCGCCGCGTCGCCACCGAGCACGTCGGTCAGCGCGGTGCGGCCCCTGGCATCGGCGAACTTCGGCATGCGCGAGTCCGGATCGAGCCGTGTCGGGTCGAGCAGCCAGCGCGTGTAGTACTCGTGCCGCAGCCGCCGACGCGCCGTCAGCAACTCGATGCCCTCACGTTCGAACACCTGCACGGCCGGCTGATCGCCGAGCGCGTGGCACTGCACGCAGCCGAAGCCCTTGCCCATCGCGAGCAGCCGTTCGCCGTGGATCGCCATCTGGGCGTCGGCGGCGACCGGCGGCTCGTCGGCGGAACCGTAGCCGTGCCCGCGTACGAGGCCGGACGCGATCGCGGCGCCGTGCCGGTCGAACGACGGCATGCGTGCGTGCAACCACGGCCGCGGCGAGGGCTCCTGCCCGCGTACGAAGCGGTCGAGCCACGACGGCTGCAGCTTGGCCCCGACCCAGGTCAGCGCGGGCACCGCCTGCGCGATCGGATCCTGCGCGGCCGGCAACGGCTGCGTCGCCGAGGCGGCACGCGCCCAGCGCGCCCACGTCGACGGTTCGCCGTCCAAGGCGTGGCAGGCGGTGCATCGCAGCGCGGTCAGCTGCCGGGTCGCGAAGTCGATCGGCGAGGCGTGCCACGGCGCGGTCGCCGCGAACGGCAGGAACGCGCGCAGATCGGCGAGCTGCTCGGCCGAGAGACCGTGGTCCGGCGCGCGTGGATCGGCCTTCGTCGCCAGGCAGCCGCGGTCGGCGTCGAGGTTCGCCAGCTGCGGCGCCCGCGGCGCGCCGAGCGGCACGTCGACCGCGTGGCAGTCGATGCAGCCGTGCTGCTGCACGACGTGCCGGCCGTGCTCGGCGTCGCCGTGCGACGCCGGCAGCGGTGACGGCGCGGCCGCACGGAGCAGCAGCAGCGCGGCCAGCTGCATCGCCTGCTCGCGCTGCAGGCGGAAGTCCGGCATGCGCGCGTGGTCGTGGTTGCCGCGCGGCTCCTGCAGGTAGCGGACCAGCGCCGCCGGATGCCACTTCTGGCCCACGAAGTCGAGCGCGCTTCGTTCCAGCTCCGGACCACCGGCATCGCCGCCGGGCGTCACATGGCAGGCGACGCAGCCGAACTGGCGGAACAGTGCCGCACCCGCGTCGGCCGCCGCGTCGTCGAACTCGGGCGCCGCCAGCGGCACACCGGTGCCTGCCAGCCACGCGGCGACGTCGTCCGCGTCCTGTTCGCGTTCGAACCGCAACCGCGGCATCGAGGTGTCGCTGCGGAAGCGGCGCGGATCGCGCAGGAACGCCGCCAGCCAGTCCTGCCGCACCCGGCCGCCGATCGTACGCAGGTCCGGGCCGGTGGCGTCGAGCTCCGCGAACGCGGACTCGCCGACGCGCAGCGGTTCCGGCTCGTGGCAGCGGGCGCAACGGCGCGCCGCGAACAGAGCCTGCCCGCGCTGCCGTTGCGCGCCGTGCCGCAGCTCCGCGTCGTCCGCCGACCACGACAGGCGTTCGGGTGCGATCGGTTCGAAACCGAAGTCCGCGCCGGCCCACGACAGCCGCACCTGACCGTCGCCCATCGCCGAACTCTCGAACACCAGCTGCAGCCGATTGTCACCCTTCTGCAGCCGCACGGCAGCCGCCGTCTCGATCGGCTTGTCGGGACGCAGCGTGCCGTCGAGCACCTTCTCGCCGTTGACGGACAGAGTGACGCGCCCACGCCCTTCGAGGCGGAAGCGATGGCGATCGCGCACCGGCAGCGACACGTCGGCGGCGAACGTCGCGCGGAAGAAACCCGGCGCCAGCAGCGGCGACGGCGTCTCGCCGCGCTCGACCGCCAGCGAGAACAACCGCAGCAGCCGGGTGTCGGTCACCTGCTTGCCGTCGCGCCCATGGTCGCGCTCGAGCGTGACCCTGACGCCGCGCACGCGATCGCCGGGGTGGTTCGCGGCCGGCTGCTGGGCCCGCACGGCGGCAGCCACCGACACCAGGCACACGATCGACACGAGCACACGTCTCACCATCACAGCGCTCCTTCGTTCACTTGCCGGTCGGGAAGCCGGGGTCCGGCACGAGCGCGTGGATCGTATGGTGCAGTTCGCCCTTCATCTGCCGGCCGTCGGCGGCATCGACGTTCCAGGTGATGCGCATCTGGTGCACGGGCCGCATGCCGTCGACCGCGAGGAACACCGTGCGACCGTCCGGCGACAGCTTCGCCCCGGCGACCATCAGCGCATCGCGGTTCGGCTTGCCCTGTTCGACCTGGCGTTCGGGGTGCAGCACCGAGATCTCGGGCGAGCCGTAGTTCGGCGAGTAGAGGTAGTTCCAGATCTCGATGCCGAAGCTGTCGGGGTCGGTCGCGGTCGCGACGTCGAGCGGCTCGGCGAACGTCAGATAGACGCCCTTCGCGCAGGTGCGCAGCGCGACGGGCAGGCCGAGCGGCGCCTGCGTGCGGCGCACGCGGTGGAAGCCGCCCTCGCGCGCGGCACTGGTCTGCCAGCCCTGCAGACCGATCACGTAGAGCTGCCCATCACGGGGCGAGAAGCGGCCGCGCATGCAACTCGACGAGAACTCCGCCGGCAGCCGCACGACGCCGCCCTGCACGTGGCCTTCGGCCTCTTCGGTCAGCACCAGGAACACGGAGCAGGTGCCGTAGGACAGATGCAGCAGGCGACCGGCGAGGTCGGGCCAGCCGGCGCCGGTCACCCACACCTGTCCGCCGCTCGAGTTGTCGACTTCCATCGGCATCCAGCACAGCGGCAGGTCGGGCATGGCGGGCACCGGCGTACGGTGCGCGGTGTCCTTGACGCCGCCGTAGAAGCCGGGCTCGGTGATCCAGTTGAGCCGGCACCGCGGCATGAAGGTCCCCTCGTTGTCGCCCGACGTGACGATCCCGGTCGGTGACACGCCGATGCCGTTCGGCGCGCGCAGGCCGGTGGCGATGGTCTCGATGCGCGCACCGTCCTTGCTGACCTTCAGGATCGTGCCGTGGTGCGGCACGATCTTCATGAAGCCGCGGCCGCCCGGCTTCACCGGCGCGCCCTTGCTGAAGTAGAAATTGCCGTCGCGGTCGGTCTGCAGGTCGAAGGCGAACTCGTGGAAGGCGTTGGTGATCAACACGTCGTGGTTGAAGCACTCGAACTGGTCGGCCTCGCCGTTGCCGTCGCGATCGTGCAGCCGCGTGATGCCGTCGCGACCGAGCACGTAGACGACGTCGTCGACGATGCGGAGGCCGAGCGGATCGAACAGGCCGGTCGCGAAGCGTCGCCAGTGCAGTTCGTCGAGATCGTCGTCGATGCCATCGACGATCCAGACGTCACCGTTCCAGGTCGACAACGCGGCGCGACCGTCCGCGAAGAAGTCGAACGCTCCGGTGCGCATGCGCGAGTGGAACGGGTTGTCGAGCGGGATCGTGATCGTGTCGACCGCGAACGGACCGTCGTCGGGCGCGCGGTGGCCCAGCGTCACGAGCGGCGCGCCCCAACGCAGCGGGGCCGGCAGCGTCGACAGCGCCGGCACGTCACCCGCCGCCGTGATCGCGGGCATCGCGGCGGTGATCGCCGCTTCGTCGCCGCCGGTCATCACCAGCTGCAGCCGCAGCGGCGCCGCATGCGGCGGCACCCGCAACAGCATGCGATCGGCCTCGACCTCCAGTTCGGGCCCGGTCGCACCGCGCAGCACGCACAGCAGGTTCTGTCGCGGCCGCGGCTTCGCGTCGACGGCGGCCCGGAAGCGACCGGCGAAGACGTCGATCTCCTGCAGCGGCACGGCCCCGTCCGCGAACACGAACAACAGGTGCCGGCAGCTGCCGAGCCCTTCGGGTCGGCTGATGGCGCTGGCGTGCCGCGGCCCCTCGACGAGGTCGCCGGTGTCGACCCGGGCCAGTTCACGCCAGCCGGCTGTGGCCGGGTCGGCCGAAGCCGCGTCCGGCGCGGCCTCGCCCTCGGCGGCGTAGACCGTGAAGCGCTGCGCGCCGCTGCGGCCCGCCCGCCAGCTGAAGGCCTGGATGCGCGATACCGGCACCACGTGCTGCAGATCGACGTGCAGCCGGCCGGGCACATCGTCGTCGCCGCGCCGCAGCGGGTCGAAGTCGACCGCGCCGTCGTCGTTCGCGGCGCCGTCGACGAGGGCGCCGGCGGCGCCGCGCAACGGCGCGAAACCCGGCACGACGTCGATCGTCGCGCCGGTGCCGCTGGCGGCGTCGAGGTAGTCCCCCGACGAGGGCCCGCCCATCGCGAGGTCGTCCCAGGACTGAGCGGCGGCGATCTCCACCGGCACCGGGACCACCGGCTGCCACTGCAGCATGGCGACCCGTTCCGGCAGTGCCATCACCGCCGAACCGGCTCCCGTCTCGGGAGCGTCGAGCACCACCATGCGCTGCTCGATCGTGCTCGGCCCGAGCTCGAGCGTGCGCGTGACCGTGCGCCGTTCGCCGTCGACGCCGAACGCCTCGCGTACGTCCATGTCGCCGATGCGGTAGCCGACCACGACATCGTCACCGGTGAGCCAGTAGCCGCGGAACATGCCCCATTCGCGCGGCAGCGGCCCGTGCGGAATCGGCCGCGGATCGGCGAAGCTGCCGTCGTGCGCCCAACCCGGACCGGGCGCCGTCTCGACGACGGTGCGTCCGCGCCGACCCGGCATCGGGCCGTGCGAGCCGTCGTAGGCGGTCCCGCGCAACCGCAGCCACCCGTCGGTCCACGCCGCCGACAGCCGCAGCAGTTCGGTGTCGAACACCACGGTGCCGCCGTCCCCGCAGTGCACGACGAGTCCCTTCACCGTGAAGCCGCTGCGGCCGCCACAGTCGATCGTCGTCGTCAGCGCGGGCCCGTATCGCATCGCGTACGGCCCCGTGTCCGCCTGGGCCGACAGCATCGCAGGGCAGAGGAGAACGGCGGCGGCGAGTCGGTGGCACATGCGAACCGCGGATCCTACGGCCTCTGCGCCTGCAGCCACGCCCCTTCTGGGTCAGCGGGTGGGCCGTTCCTCGTGCCGGGCCACACCGGCGGTCACGCAGAAGCGCAGTGCCTCCTCGGCGCTCATCGCGATCTCCCGCACGTGTTCCCGGGCGACGATGATCGTGAAGCCGCCGAGCTGGTAGCTCATCGGCAGGTAGACCGCGACCCGCTCGTTGGGGATGCCTTCGAGGTCGGCGAAGTTCTCGCGCGTCAGGAAGCCGACCTGCTCGATGCCGTCGCGCAACGTCACCAGCACGACCTTGCGGAACGGCCGCTGCTCGGCACTGCCGAACAGGCGCACGACGTCGACGATCATGCCGTAGATCGACTTGACGACCGGGATGTGCTCGAGCAGCGCCGTCAGGCGCGAGTAGATCGCCCGGACGACGAACGAGTACATCAGCAGGCCGATCACCATGACCAGCACGATCGACAGCGCGAACCCCATCCCGGGCCAGTAGCGCTCCTCGGGGATGAAGCGGACGACCAGGCCGTGCAGCAGCGTCTCGCCGGTCGACACGGCCCACCAGACGAAGTAGCCCGTCAGCGCCAGCGGCAGGATCGCAGCAAGGCCGCGGAAGAACAGCTTGGCCAGGAACTTCATCGCTGCATCGTGCCACGCGGTCGGGCGAAATCCGCCACCGGCTGTATTCGTGACGGGACACAAACGCGGCGGCGGGACGGGCGCAGCGGCGGACGCGGACAGAACGCATGACGCTGCGCGCGTCAGACCACCGCTGCCGCCGCGCCGGACACGCCCGGATCAAGAGCCCCCAACCTCTCGCGCAGGCACCTGCACGCAAGTCATCAGCCTTGGCGGTGGGCCCCGCAACGGGCTCCGGGCGCGACCCTCCGGTTGCGGTATCCTTGTTGCTGGCGCGCGGGCCCGCGTTCCGCGCTGAGGTCACATGAACACACGTCGCTGCACGGCCCTGACTGTCCTGCTCCTGTTCGGTCTCGCCATCCCGCTGGCCGCCCAGCGCGGGTCGCAACCCCGGCCATCGCCGCGGCCTTCGCCCAGCTCACAGTCGCCGCGGCCGGCCCCCCGCCCGGTGGCCCCGGCACCGCGACCCGCACCGCGCCCGGTCGCGCCGGCTCCGCGGCCACCGCAGCAGTCGATGCCGGCACCGCGGCCCGCGCCGACCCCGGCGCCACGCGTCACGGCACCGCGGCCCAGCATCACCCAGCCGCGCAGCAACGCACGAGACAACGTGGTGCGGCAACCGCAGGCGCCGACGCCTCGGGTGATCACGCCGCGAACGCCGCCGACACCGCCCACCTACACCCGGCCGACACCGCAGCCGACGGCACCGGGTTACACGCGCCCGACGACCCGTCCGAGCATCGGTTCCGATACCCCGCCGACCCTCTCCCGACCGACGACCCGCCCGGCGCCGACGCGGCGCGATTCGGATCGCTCGGACAGCGGCCGCTACGGCGGCAGTTCACGACCGGTCGACGGCACGATCACGCGACCGACGACGCGCATCGACGCAGCCACGCCAACGCGCCGCGTGCTGCCCACGACCACCACCGGTTCGATCCGCCGCGGCAACGACGCCGGCGGCACCCGCCGCCCGAACGTGACCGACACGCGCTACGCGCCGACGCGGCCCGAAGCCGCGCGCCGGCCGGTCAGCACCAGGCCCTCGGCCGATGGTTCGATCGACCGGGTTCGCAGCACCGCGCGCGTGACCGAGCGCACACCGTCGGCGGCCGGTGACCGGACCAGCGTGCGCGCCGGCGCCACCGCGCCCACCCGGCGCACGCGCGACTCCAGCGCCGCGATCAGCACCCCGTCGGCGCGGCTGGTTCCGCGCAGCGACGCACCCCGCCTGGGCGCCCCGCGCGGCAACACGTCGTTGGTCGCCGGTGCCACCGGCGTCGCGCGGTCGTCGACCTACGGCTACCCCTACCGCTCGTCGCACCGTTCGTACTCGTATTGCAACCGCGTGCTCTGGAGTTCGTGGTGGGATCCCTGGTGCCGCCACGGCAGCTACTGGAACAACTGCTGGTCGTGGTACGGCGGCTACGGGGCATTCTCGTGGTCGGCCTCGTTGTGGAATCCGTGGCTCTTCTACCGCACCGGCTGGTGGGACGACTGCTACTCGTACTCGTGGTACCAGAGCTGGTCGCGCCCGTACTGCGCCTCGACGAACTATTGGTGGTATCCGAGCACGACCTACTGCCCGATCTACTTGCAGGTGCCGAGCAGCGTCGTGGTCGTCTCCGACCCGGCGCCCGCGGAAGCACCGGCCGCCGGCGTAGCCGTCGGCCGCGCACCGGCGCTGCCCACGGACGTCGGCGCGCGCGGCCTGCCGGCCGACGATCTGGCCGCCAAGTACGTCGAGCTGGGTCGCTTCTACTTCTCCGCGGGGCGATTCGCCGAGTCCACGGACGCCTACGGCCGGGCCCGCGCCTACGCCCCCGACGACGGCGCACTGCACTTCGAACTGGCCGACGCGGCGTTCGCCAACGGCGACTACCACTACGCGGCGTTCCTGATCGCCGAGGCCGTGCGGCTGGACCCGGCGCTGGCGACGGCCGACGCCGACAAGCGCGACTACTACGGCGACCCGAAGCAGTTCGACGAGCACATGGCGGCGCTGGAACGTTACCTGACCAGCAAGCCCTACGACGCGCAGGCCCACCTCGTGCACGGCTACAACCTGCGCTTCTCCGAGCAGCGCGAGGCCGCCGCGAAGGCGTTCCGTCGGGTGCTCGAGATCACGCCCGAGAACCGCGCCGCGCAGACCTTCCTGGCCGCGCTCGAGCCGGCGCCGACCGAGCCGAAGGTCCGCTGAAGTCCTCCGGATGCGCAGCGTCGCCATCGGGGCGGCGCCGCGCTACGCTGCGCCGACGATGGCCCGGCGAATCGACACGTATCTCAAGGATCTGATCGGCGACGAGAAGCTCGCCTTCTACGACGCGGTGCGCGACTTCGGGGATGCGGAGATCGCGCCGCATCTGCTGCACTGGGAACGGGAACACCAGTTGGTTCCCGACTCGTGCATCCAGGCGATGGGCGAACTGGGCCTGTTCGGCCTGCCGATCGCCGAGGAACACGGCGGCCAGGGCGGCGACCACACCGACCTCGTGCTGATGGGTCTGGCGATCGGCTACCACAGCCAGGCCGTCGCGATCACGCCCGGCGCCGCGATCTCGCTCGGCGCCAAGCCGCTGCAGCTGTTCGGCACGCCGGCGCAGAAGAAGGCGCACCTGCCGGCGCTGGCGCGCGGCGAACGCATGTTCGTGTTCGGCCTGTCGGAGCCCGGCCGCGGCAGCGACGCCGCCAACCCGCAGGTGACCGCCGTGCGCAAGGGCTCGAAGTGGGTCGTCAATGGCGAGAAGTGCTGGTCGACCAACGCGCGCTGGGCGAGCCACGTCGTCGTACACGCGCTGACCAACCCGAGCGGCGCCAACGGCAAGCGTTCGACCTGTCTGATCGTGCCGATGGACCAGAAGGGCGTCTTCTACCAGGAGATGCAGGGCAAGAAGGTATGGGAGCAGTCCTCGACCGGCTCGATCATGTTCGAGAACGTCGAGGTCGGCGACGACGCGATCCTCGGCACCGAGAACGACGGCTTCAAGGTGATGGTGACGACGCTGAACGGCGGGCGGCTGTTCATCGCCTCGCTGGCGCTGGCGTCGCTGGCGTTCGCGCTCGACAAGACGCGCGTCTACGCCGAGGAACGTATCCAGTTCGACGACCAGCCGATCGGCCGCTTCCAGCGCGTGCAGGACGTGATCGTCGACATGGACATCGCGCTCGAGCGCGGGCTGACCTGGCTGATGCACTGCTGCCGCCTCTACGAACAGGACAAGCTGTCGCGCGAGCAGGCGGCGAAGGTCAAGGTCGACTGCAGCCGCAGCGCCAGCGATCTGCTGACGCTGGCGATGGAAGTATGCGGCGGCGTGGCGTGCTTCGACGAGTTCGGTCTGATCCGACACTTCAACGACCTGTTCGTCACGCGCGTCGGCGAAGGCAGCAACTTCGCGCTGAAGGACCTGATCGTGCGGCCGCTGCGCAAGAACTGACCGGGACAGTCGGGACGCGCCGTGGCGCTGCGCGAGCGAGCGCGGCGCGAATCCGCGCCGCGATGTCTCACCGACCCTGTGCGGCGCGTTCCACCTGCTCGAGATACTGCCGGATGTTGTCACGCGGCTGCAGCGCCTGCGCGCGCCGCAGCAGCGGCAGCGCTTCGCCGTACTTGCCCTGCCCGACCAGCAACTGCGCGTGGCGCACCTTGGCGTCGGCCTCGAACTCGGCGATGCCCGCGGCGCGCTCGAAGCGGAACACGGCGTCCTCGATCTGGCCCTTGCGCTGGTAGTACTGGCCCAGCTTGATCAGCGCGTCGCCATCGAGCGGATCCATCGCGACGATCTGTTCGAGCACCTTCGCCTCCTCTTCGCCGCCGCCACTGGCAAGGGCGATGCGGGCGCGCAGCCGCAGCAAGTCCTTCCTGGTCGCCGCGTCGATCTGGTCCGCCGGCATCGCCGCGATGCTGTCGAGCATGCGCTGCGTCTCGGCGGTCGCGCTGCGGGCCCCGAACGCCTTCGCCGCCCGCAACGCGATCGCGAGGCCGCCCTTGCCGTCCTTGTGGATCGCGCGCTCGTAGGCGCCTGCGGCGAGATCGTACAGCTCGTCGTTGACGTAGATGTTGCCGAGCGTGTCCAGCGTCTCGGCGGTCGACTGGCCGAGGCGATCGACCAGTTCGAGGTTCTCGGCCGCCTTGCCGGTCTCGTTCATGCCGAGGTACGCCTGCGCCTGGCGCAGCCACAGGTCGCCGCGATCGGGCTGCTGCGCGATCAGCGCACCGAACAGGCTCGCAGCCTCGGCGAAACGGCGCTGCTTGAACAGGCTGTGCGCCAGCCCCATGCGCCAGTCGACGGTCGCCGGATCCAGCATCGACGCCATGCGGAACGCGGACTCGGCGGCGAGCGCGTCGTCGTTGTTCGCGTGCGCGAAGCCGAGCAGACCGTAGATCATCGGGCTCGCACCGCCCAGTTCGACGACCCTGCCGAACGCCTGCGCGGCGGCCTTGTGGTCGCCCTGGCGGTAGTGGATCAGGCCGAGGTCGTTCCAGGCGCGGCGGAACTTCGGACACTTCTCGACCGCCACGCGATAGGCGGCCGCGGCCTCTTCGTTGCGCTCGCGCTCCAGCAGCAGCTTGGCCAGCGTCAGGTCGAACACCGCGTTCGCCTTCGGCCCGGCGCGTTCCCGCATCAGGGCGATCGCCTGGTCGAGCTGGTTGTCGGCGCGCAGACCCACGACCTCCTGCATGACCTCGCGCTCGTCGTCGGTCAGCGGCGGCGGCTCGATGTCGGTCTCGGCCAGGTAGCTCTCGGCGAAACGCTGCTGGAAGACCGGATCGCGCCAGATCGCCAGCTGCGGAGCGTCGGTCGCCGACGCCGGCATGGCCACGGGACCTTGCGGTGCCGCGGCGACGGGCTCCGGCTCGGCGACGCCGACCGCGGAATCCGTGACCTTCGCCGCACTCGGCGAGACACAACTGCACCAGAGCGGCAGCAGCAGCACACAGACGGAAGAGAGGCGCATCGTTGTCATCCTTCGAATTGGAACGGCTGGCGCATGCGCGACCGGACCGGTTGCCCGTCGCGCTTGCCTGGTTCGAACTTCCACTGCTTGATCGCCGACAGCACCGCCGCCTCGAACGCCGGGTCCGACGAGCTCTGCACGATCGGGCTCTCGACGCGACCGCTCTGGTCGACGATGAACAGCACGGTCACCTTGGCCGGCATCTTCTTGCGCAGCGCCGCGGTCAGCACCGGCTGCGGCTGGTGCACGGCGCGCGGCTTCTGGTCGAGGTCGTTCAGCGAGAACAACGCGTCGACGCCTTCGCCGACGCCACCGAGCCCCTGGATCTTGACCACGAAGTCGCCGCCGAGCGCGCCGTCGCCCATGCCGGCGTTCAGCGCCATCTCGAGCTGCGCGAGGTCGAGCGGTGGCGCCTCCTCGTCGAGCTGCGGCTTCTCCTCCGGCTTGGGCTCTTCCTTCTTCTGCTCCTCCTCGGCGACCGGCGGCGGCGGCAGCTCGGCGGTCTGGAACGGCCTGACGTCAAGGTCCATCACCGGCTTGCTGCCGATCGCCTGCAGCAGCGGCAGCACCAGGAAGCACGCCAACGACAGCAGCAGCGCGCCGGTGACGACCAGCAGGGTGCGACCGAAGCGCAGGAACGAAGAAGGTGGTCGCTGCGTGTCCACGGCGGTCACCCTCGCGTGGCGGTGCGGCTGGTGGCGACGTTGACGCGCTTGGCGCCGCCGAGCTTGCACTCGTCGACGATGCGCACCAGCAGACCCGACGGCGCCGCCGAGTCGGCCTGGACGATGACCGGCAGCTCGTCGCCCTTCTCCTTCTGCACCATGCGCCGCACCAGCTGCTGCACGCCCTGGATGCCGATGTTCTTGCCGCCGTAGACGACGTCGCCGTTGGCCGTCAACGCCAGCAGGATGCTGTTCTTCTGCAGGTTGACCGAGGATGCCGCCTGCGGCTTGTCGACCTCGACACCGGTCTCCTCGACGAAGGTCGTGGTGACGATGAAGAAGATCAGCAGGATGAAGACACAGTCGATCATCGGCGACATGTCGATGCCGCCTTCCGAGGTGTCGTCGGCCGGAGTTTCGCGGAAGCGTCCCATGATGTCTCTCGGTTCGGGGTTCAGGCCGCCGTCGTGTCGCGGCGCAGACGGCGGTAGAGGTGTTGCGTGCAGACGGTCTCGAGGTGGGCGAGGAACGCCGAGTAGCGCTCCTTGTGCCGGGTCAGCTGGTACTGGAAGAACAGGCCCGGCAGCGCGACCACGAGGCCGGTCTCGGTGGTGATCAGCGCCTCCGAGATGCCCTTCGCGACCGCGCTCATGGTCTTCTCGCCGCCCGATCCGCTCGCCAGCGCGCCGAACGTCGCCAGCATGCCGGTGACGGTGCCGAACAGGCCCAGCAGCGGCCCGGCGGCGACACAGACCTTCATCACCTTCAGGTCACGCGCGAACGGCGCGATCTCGGCCGCGCGGATGCCCTGGAACACGGCGGCCGACTGCGCGATGGACTCGACGCCGGTGACGCTGTCCAGCAGGCGGCCGATCTTGCCCTCCCGGTGCTTCGCATGCTCGATCCACAGGCGCCAGATCTTCTCCGGCACCGACCGGAAGCCCTTGGCCTGCAGGCGCAGCCACATGTCGACGCCGAGGCCGAACATCAGCAGCGCGTTGCCGGCGATCGCGATCATCGCCCAGCCGCCGTCGTACCAGACGCGCATGGCCTCCTGCCACAAGCTGGCGAACGCGTCGACGACGGAAGTCGGTTCCACGAGCGAGACCATGGCTCAGGCGACCTCGATCTGCGCGGGATCGGGCTCGTGGCTCGAGGCCCGGGATCGCATGCGGTTCAGGAACGCGATCGCCGCCTTCTCCATCTCGTCGACGATGCTGCGCGCGCGCCGTGACAGGAACGCGTGCAGCAGCAGTGACGGGATCGCGACCACCAGGCCGAACTCGGTCGTGATCAGCGCCTCCGAGATGCCGCTGGACAGCGCCTTCGCGTCGCCGCTGGCGGACACGGTCATCAGCGTGAACGTTCGCATGATGCCGGTGACGGTGCCGAGCAGACCGAGCAGCGGGGCCGACGTGGCGGCGATGGCGACGAACGGCAGCCAGCCCTGCAGACGCAGCCGCGTCGACAGCACCTGCTCGAACATGACCTCCTCGACCAGTTCACGCGGCTCGCCGACGCGTTCGGCGCCGGCGAGCAGCATCGCGCCGACGGGGCCGCCGACGACCTCGGCCTGCTCGATCGCCGCCGCCTGGTCACCGGCCTCGACGTGCTCCAGCAGTTCGTCGACGAGCTTGCGCGATGGCCGGCGCACCCGCAGCATCGACAGCCACTTCAGCAGCACGACGATCAACGCCGCGGTCGCGAGGGCCGCGATCGGGTACATGACCGGTCCGCCCTTCTGGAAGTGCTGCAGCAGCGTCTCCTTGGTGTCGGCGATCTTCTGCGCGCTGCCCAACGTCGGGTCGAACGGGAAGCGTCCGCCGGTGCCGAGCACCATTTGCGCCGCCGACTCCCGGTCCGCCTGCTCGCTGAACGATTCGACGGTCGGCTCCAGCGAACCGATGCGCTGCTCGGCGGCGCCGATCACGGACCCGTCGGCGGCGCGGAACAACGCCGCCGGGCCGACCAGCACGAACGTGCCCGGCTTGACCAGGCCGGTGCCGTCCACTGCGGAGCCCTCGAAGCGCGTGCCGCCGAGCACGTCGTGCAACCGCACGATCGACGTCGCGACGAAACCGATCTGGGCGGCCAGCACGTCGCTCTCGGGCATCGACGTGTTTTCCTGCGCGAGCTTGACCGCGTTCAGTTCGCCGTCGTAGCGCTGCAGTTCGGTGATGTGCATGCCCGATGCGATCTCGCGGATGTACTCGCCGAGCACGTTGCCGAGATAGGTCGCCTGGTCGCGTCGCTTGTCGATGTCGACACGCAGGTTGTTCAGGTCCAGTGACCGGAGCTCGAGCGTGCGGGACACTTCCTGGAAGCGGGTCCGCACCGCCTGCAGGTCGGCCTCGGCCTCACGCAGTTCGCGGTCCATCGGCAGCTTCTCGGCGGCGATCCGTTCGCGCAGCGTGGCGAGCTCGGCGAGGCTTTGCGCGAGCTGACGCTGCACGTCGGCGGCCACGGTGTCGAACGACGGCCGGTCCTGCGGCAGGGGAGCCTGGGCGTCGGCGGCACCGATCAGCAGGCCGATCGCGAACGGCAACAGGAGCGAGCAGGGCTTGATGAGCATGGGAGTGTTCCTCGATTCGCGGTCGGTCACAGGATCTGCACCGGCAGTCGCACGAAGGCGGCCACCTTCTCGTTCTTCAGGATCGCGATCGCCAGCTGGATGTCGGCAGCCAGCTCGTTGTTGGGCGTCCAGACCCACCCTGCCGGCGTCGCGGTGCCGCTGCCCGCGACCCTGCTGTCACCGCTGACGTAGTAGCCCTGGCCGATGCCGACGTACATCACCGCGACCTCGACGCTGGTGCCGTTGGGCTGCGTGTGGACCTCGCTCTTCAGGGTGACCTCACGGTTCCACTTGTGGATCTGCTTGCAGACGTAGAGCACGTTGCGATAGCGCTCGTCGATGCGCTGCCTGGCCTCCTCCGGCTGCGTCGGCAGCAGCTGGCTCACGGGCTTGATCTGCTCGCGCAGTGGCTCGGGCAGACGCGGCAGCAGCGTCAGCACGCTGTGCTCGAGCTGGCTCACGCGCTGGACCAGCATCGCCTCGGTCGTCTTGCGCTGCTCGTCCTCGGCCACCAGCTCGCCGCGCTTCCGGTCGGCCTCGGCGATGCTGGCGCTGGCGTCGGCGATGCGCGTCTCCATCGCCGCGATCTCGCGCCGCAGCAGGTCGATGCGGTCGCGTAGCGTCTCCCTGCCGAGCTGCCAGTCCTTCTTCTCCTGCGACACGAGCCGGCTGGCTTCGGTCCACTGCTCCAACGCCGCGCGCGTGGCGTCGAGATCGGGACCGACCACCTGCTGTGCCGGCGCGAGTGCGGACAGCAGCAAGGCGGCCATCAGGCACGACGAGACGAACCGGCCGACCGAGCCGCGCCGGATTCCTGGGATGCTGTTCATGGCGGATTGTGAATGGGTGCGACGAAGGGTGTGCATGGTCAGAAGTGGTATTCGCCGCCGAGCGACAGGGAGTACTCGATGCCGTCGGTGCCGAAGCGACGCAGCACGTCGCCGTTGACGTAGTCCGAGCGGTAGACCTCGCGTCGTTCGGCGTCGGTGAGGTTCTTGGCGGCGAACGCGAGCCGGATCCCGCTGCCCAGCTGCTGCGACAGGCTCAGGTTCAGGGTGCCGAAGCGGGTCAGGTAGGTGGCGGGAATGCTCTCCGCCGAGGAGCCGATCAACAGGGTGTCGCCCTGCGCGGTGTAGAAGATGCCGAGCTGGGTGCCGGTGGCCGCGACGTCGTAGGTGAGGAACAGGTTGTAGAGGTAGTCCGGCGCGCTGGTCATGTCGCGCGAGCCGCGCGGTCGTTCGCCGTACAGCGACTCGAAGGTCAGGATCTCGCTGTCCGGCAGGTTGACCGTGCTGTCGATCAACGTCAGGTTGCCGCCGACCTCCAGTCCCGCGAGCGGCTCCCACAGCGGGGCCAGCTCCTGCCGGGCCTCGAACTCGAGCCCCGACAGGCGCCCGCGCGGGTAGTTGACGGGGAACGTGAAGCTGAACGTCACCGAGCGCTCGACGTATTCGATCGGGTTCTCGATGTCCTTGCGGAACCACGATGCCGACAACAGGCTGCCCTCGAGCGGCGTGACGTCGAGCCGCAGGTCGTAGTTGCGGACGTTGCTGATCTTCAGGTTCGGGTTGCCGACGAACACCGGGCCGCCGAGGTACTCCTGGTTCAGGATCGGCGTCAGCTCCTTGAACGTCTGCCGCGCGATGGTCTCGTTGTAGGCCGCGCGCAGCGTGACCGCGTCCAGCGGGCGGAACACCAGCGCGGCCGACGGCAGCACGTCGTGCGACTGGAAGTCGACGTCGGCATCGCCCGGATTCAGGGCCGTCTCCTGGCTCTGCCCCTCCGGCAGCCACGTGGCGCCCGGTTCCGGCGTCAGCGTCACGCCGACCCTGGTCGACTCCCAGCGCACGCCGCCGATCAGGTTCAGCGACCGCGCCAGCGGCAGGTCGATCATCGCGTAGGTGGCGCGCACCTTCTGCGTGCCCACGTAGTCGACGTCGGTGCCCTCGTCGATGCCGTTGTCGAGCCCATCGGTGAAGATCGGGTGGTTCTCGAACGGCCAGTTCGCGCTCCAGTCCAGTTCGTCGAACTGCCCCGGGAAGCTGATGCCGTTGTCGTTGAAGTTGCTGAAGGTGTTCTGGTCGTACTTGCGATCCACGTGGTCGCTGAAGAACCCGAACTTCAGATAGCCCTTCAGGCCGCTCCACTGCTCGAACGGCAGCTTGAGCCCGACCGTGAGCTGGTCGCTGTCCTCGGTCAGCTTCTTGTAGGTGCGCTGCAGGTTGCCGAGCAGGAACGACGCGGCCGGCTTGAACGGCGAGTAGGCGCCGTTCGCCCATTGGGTGGCGAAGAACCGCTTGTCGGGCTGGTCGCGCACCGCGCTGCTGCGGGCGATGGTCCAGTCGACTTCGGCCGGCGCCTTCTTCGCCAACGACAGCGGGGCGAGGCGGTGCAGACCGTGCAGCTGCATCGTCTCCGTGCGGCGCTCGGTGTACTCGAGCGTCTGCAGGCGCAGGTACGGGGCTCCGTCCTGGCCCGGCGACGACGGCTCGTCCGGGTCGTAGCCGGGGAAGAAGTACTGCTTGCCGCGCGTGTCGTCGGCCCTGGTGGCCACGTCGTCGGCGCTGAGCGTGGACAGATAGACGAACGTCACCGCGTGTTCGTCCGTCTCGAGGCCCAGCGTACCCAGGCCGCCCCACTGCACGGACTGCTTGCCCTGGGTGATGTCCAGCAGCGACGTGCTGAAGTCACCCGTCTGCACCGAGCCGCTGACGGCCGGCACCAGCGGCGCCCCACGCAGGGTGCTGCCCTGATACGAGTCGTCGATGCCGCGGTCCTCGAACGAACTGTCGCGCTCGTAGAACAGGCTGGCCGTGCCGCCGAGGCGCAGCCCCTTGGCGAGTTCGACCTTGCCACCGGTCGACAGCGACCACTTGTAGTCGAGCGGTGCCTCCGTCTCCGTCACGCCGACCGCACCGTCCCAGCTGTCGCCGATCGCCTGGGGTTCTCGCGAACCGGTGGGGTCGCCGAAGTAGTGCAGACCGCCGCCGCGGTAGGACAGGAAGCGACTGCGCCCCGTCACCTGGGTGTTGTGGCTGGTCTGCAGCCTCCATTTGAACAGGAACGGCTCCTCGGGCACGCCGCGCAGGCGCACGTCGACCGCGCCGCCGGATGCATCGCCGAGCTGATCGGGGGTGAAGGTCTTCGTCACCTGGATGCTGGAGATCACCTCCGACGAGAACTGGTCCAGCTCGATCGCGCGCTTGTCCTCGTCGGCCGACGGCAGCCGCACGCCGTTCATCTGCGAGCTGACGTAGCGGTCGGGCAGGCCGCGGATGACCGCGGTCTTGCCGTCCTGCAGCGACGCGCCGCTGACGAGGCGCAGCGCGCTGGCGGCGTCGCCGGCGCCGGCGCGGCTCATCAGGTCGGAGCTGATCGTGTTGACCAGGGCCGGACTCTCGAGCCGCAGCTCGAGCAACGCCGCGTCACCCTCGGCGCCGATGCGCAGCACGTCGGAGACGACGAAGGGCTCGAGGTCGGTGAAGTCGCCGGCGAGCTGGATCGACAGGTCGGTCAGCTGGCCGGCCGTGATCAGCAGGTCGGCGCGCACCTGGCGCACGTAGCCCTCCTTGGCGACCACCAGCGTGTAGGTTCCCGGTCGCAGCTGCGCGAACACGAACACGCCCTGCGCATCGGTGACGGCGCGCTGGCCGGTCTCGACGACCGACACCTGGGCGTCCGCGATCGGCGCGTTGAATTCGCGGTCGTAGACGGTGCCGCGCAGCGACCCCGCCTGCTGCGCGACGGCGCTCACCGTCAGCGTGAGCGCCGCGGCCACCGCCAGCGAGCTGCGGCCTGCTACCAAGGATCACCGAGACCGCCGACGATCTCCCGGATGCGGGCCAGCAGCTTCTGGTCGGGCGCGAAGCGATGGCGCGCCATCGACAGACACGTCTCGCTGATGTCGTGCGCGCGCGGCCGCGAGTTGGGATTCTCCATGCCCTCCTCGACGACCAGTTCGTAGAGATCGCCGGCCCGCTGCGTGTCGCCCATCACCTGGTACGCCTCCGCGAACGGCCGCAGGATCTTGGCACGTTTGGTGCCCCGGTAGGTCTCACGTTCGTTCTGGTAGACCTCGAGTCCGGCCTCGAGCTCGCCCTGCGCCGCGCCGACGTCGCCGGCCTGGAAGCGCACGATGGCCATCAGCGGCGTGAACCCGAGCCGGAACTCCTTGGTCAGTTCGGACACCGACAGGAAGTGGCGCGCCTCGGCGAGCAGGTCCTTGGCGGCGGCCTTGTCGTCGTGCTTGATCGCGATCCGCGCCAGCTCCATCAGACCGCTCGTGAAGAGGTCCGGTGGCAGCTTGCTGTCGCGCGTGCGGACGCGCCGGGCGATCTTCTCCCGCTGCTCGGCATCGGCGTAGAACCGGTCGAACAGGCGCGTGCAGACCGAGACGGCGTTGTAGGCCTCGCCCGACGTGGCGCTGGCGATGATGCCGTCGAGCTGCGACAGCTCGGCGTCGAGGGTGTCGGCCGTGACCAGGTCGGCCCGCGACGCGACGCTGGCGGCCCAGCCGCCGTCGAACGCCTGGCCCGAAGTCTGGTCGACGACCGCCGCGAGCTGCTCGGCCTTCTGCCGATCGCCGAGCCACGCATGGGTGCGGGCCAGCTTCATGACGATGCTGTCGTAGCGCCACGCCTGCTGGTCGGCGTCGAGACGGATCTCGCCAGCGATCTTCTCCGCCGCGGCGAGATGCCGGGCGGCGCCGTCCAGATCGCCGTGCAGCGCGCAGTAGTGCGCGCAATCGGCCAGGGCCGTGCCACGGCGCCAGTTGCCGATCTCCTCGGCGAACTTCAGCGCCAGGGTCGGCTGCTCGAGGTCGAGACAGGCGAGCACCACGAGTTCCTGCGCGCTGGCGCGACTCTTCGCGTGCGGGTCCACGGGCAGCGCTGCCGCCGCCTGATAGGCCAGGTGCAGCAGGTCGCGCCGGTACGGATCGATCGGCGCGTCGACGACCGGTCCCAGCTCGCGGCGTGAGTCCTCGGCATGTGGCGCCGGGACGGCGGGCGCCGGCTCGCCGGTCGCGACGGGCTTCGGCTGCTGCTGCGTCGCTGCCGCGACGACGTCCGACGAGCAGCCGGCGCCGACCAGCACCATCGACGTGAGGATCCAACAAGACGATGAGGGGAACATCTTCATGAGCGTGGCAGACACAGTGGTGACAAATTCAGAACGCAGGTCGGCGGCTCAGCGAGCCACCGACCTGCCGTGGTGCGCATCGGCGGGTCACCGATGCAGCTCGGGCGCCGACATCAGGGGATGCGGCTCATCACGACGTTCGAGAACGACGCGCCGGTCGGGAACGGCAGCGGCGAACCGAACGCGGCGTCGTCGAACGCGACGACCTGCGTGAAGATCGTGGCCGGCGGCAGACCACGCCCGTAGACGAACGACACGGTCGCTTCACCGGCGATGCCGAACGCGCCTTCCTGGATGTCGGGGAGCACGTTGAGCACACCGCCGAACAGCGGCAGAGCGGTCGGCGAGGCCGGCGCGAAGCCGATCACGAACACGCAGGCGCCGCCGGGCAGACCGACACTCGGGACCGGAGCGAGGTTGCGGGCCGTCAACGTCACCAGGGTGCTGGCTGCCCAGCTGCCCGTGATGCTCAGCTCGGTGCAGCCGCGGCTGCCGGGGTTGTTGCAACCACCGAGGTCGTAGTTGGCGGTGTCGGTCGCGATCAGGCCGTACTGCGCCGTGGCGGTCCAGCCGGTCGTCCACAGCCGGTCCTGACCGAAGCCACCGCGATACCGCGAGCCGTCGAGGAAGGTGTTGCCCGCCTCCCACTCGTAGCTGCGCCTGGCGTCGGCCGTGGCCGGGCGCGGGTCGAGGAAGTTGACGCGAGCGACGTCGACGCTCGACGGACTGCCCGTCAGACCGCCGATGGTGACGGCCGGATCGCGCGAGATCGCGGCGATCGGCAGCGTGCCGGTGACGACGTTGGCGCCGTTGTTGTTGTTGACGCCGTCGTCGGCGGGCAGCGCGAGCACGCCGCGCGCCGTGGCTTCGACCAGGTAGGCGACGCTGCTGTTGCCGGTGTAGATCAGGCTGTCCTTGACCTCGTTCAGCTTGCCGTTGGCGCCGAAGTCCATGTTCGACGCCGTGATGTAGGCCTCGGTCGGCGTGCTCTCCGGGAAACCCGGGAACGGGCTGACGGTCGACAGCGTGCCGGTGGCCGTGGTCCAGGTCGCGGCCCAGGACAGCGTGCCGCTGCAGCCGTAGCCACCACCGGCGCCGGGGATGCCGCTCGAGGCGTTGTTGCAGCGCTCGCCGTCGGTGTTGTCGTTGCTGACCAGGCGGTCGCCGATGTCCAGGTAGACCATGCGGTGGAACTGCACGCGCGCGTTGTCGCGGAACGCCATCGCGTGGTCGCCGCCGTTGTTGCCGTTGACCGGGTCGCCGGTGCCGATCGCGTCCGGCATGCCGACGACGGTCACGTTGGCGATCACCGCCGACGAGACCGGCTGCCAGAAGCACTGCTCGGCGCCGTCCATCTCGAAGCAGTTGTCGGACAGACCCGAACCCTGCGACGACGGCGTCGTGTAACCCTGCACGACCAGGCCGTGCTGCAGCGCGCCGCGCCAGCCCTGGTCGAAGTCGATGCTGTCGTCGCCGCAGGCCCAGATCTCGACGTACTTGAGCCGCGCAGCGCCGCCCCAGATCTCGATGCCGTCGTCGAGGCTGTTCAGGCTCTCGATGTGGCTGAGGTCGGTCTCGCGACCGACGCCGCCGAGGCCCAGGCCGTTCAGCTCGACGGTCGACGCGGCGACGAAGCCATTGTAGCGGATCGAGACGAACTCGAACGCGCCGCTGTCGTCGTTGTCACCCTGGCCGTCGCTGGTGAAGCCGCCGCCGAACGCCGTGACGACCTTGCCGCCACCGTAGTTGCGGATGTTCGGACGCAGCAGGCCCTCCATCGGCGCCTCGTTCGAGCTGCTCGGCACCGGCGTGTTGGTCACACCGGCGTTGCAGTAGCTGACGTAGCCCTCGCCGTGGATCGAGACACCGCCCCACTCGGCCGTGGCGGCCGGACGGTAGGCGCCGTTCAGGTTGCGGGACGTCGTCTGCGCGCCCGAGATCGGCTCGATGGTCGTCGCCGGGGTGGTGCCGTCCGACTTCGAGGTGAAGACGATCGGGTTGGTCTGGGTTCCCTTCGCCACGATCATCGCGCCGCGATCGATCGTCAGCGAGGCCGGGCCGGAGCCCGGCGTCGGGAAGCTGACCGTCGTGTCGCTGGCGATGACGGTGCCGGGCAGGATGGTCAGCGTCGCGCCGTCGAGCACGTGGATCTCGCCGTCGAGTTCGTAGATGTTCGGGGGACCCCAGACGGTCGAGGTCGCGATGTCCGCCGCGACGACGACCGTGGGAACGATCTGAGCCGAAACCGCGCCGGTGAGACCGAGCGCGATCAGGGTGCCCTGGAGGTAGTTGGGAAGCTGCATGGTGTGGTGGGTGTCTTGGTGTTGCGGGGTCGAAGAAGGAAAGAAGGCCGAGACGCCGCGCCTCGACGCGGACGGAAGCTAGGCACGCGTGTGCAGACGGGGTTAAGAGCGGATGATCCTTCGCCACACCGGCAGCACGGGCGGCGGAAGATCCACGCGCCGCGCCGCCGCGATCCGAACCACCCGCGCCGCCCGCGCCGCAGGCCCGCAGATCCGGCCGCGGCCGCCGCGCGAAAACGGCGTCCGGTCACCGGTTGCAGGCGCCGCGGCCGGGGCGCGCGCACCGGCGGTTCGGCGGCCGGCAGCCGCACGCCGGGAACCGCTACGGCCCGGCCGCCGGACGACCCGATCCTTGACAGCCCGTTCCCACCGCCCCTAACAAGGGCCCCCGAACCGCATGGCCAGCAAGAAGAAGCAGGACGGAACCCCTCTCGTGATCGTGGAGTCGCCGGCGAAGGCGCGCACGATCGGCAAGTTCCTGGGCTCCGACTACCGGATCGAGGCGAGCATCGGCCACATCCGCGACCTGCCCAGCGACGCCAGCGAAGTGCCGGCCGCGCTGAAGAAGGAGAAGTGGGCCAAGCTCGGCATCGACGTCGAGCACGACTTCAAGACGCTCTACGTGGTGCCGGCCGACAAGCAGGCCCACCTGAAGAAGCTGAAAGGCATGGTGAAGGACGCGTCGATGCTCTACCTCGCGACCGACGAAGACCGCGAAGGGGAGTCGATCAGCTGGCACCTGGTGCAGGAGCTGCAGCCCAAGTGCGAGACCAAGCGGCTGGTGTTCCACGAGATCACCAAGACGGCGATCCTCGAGGCGCTCGAGACGCCGCGTGAGATCGACATGGACCTGGTCGAGGCGCAGGAGACGCGCCGCATCGTCGACCGCCTCTACGGCTACACCGTGTCGCCGCTGCTGTGGAAGAAGGTCCGGCCGCGCCTGTCCGCCGGCCGCGTGCAGAGCGTCGCCGTGCGGCTGATCGTCGAACGCGAACGCGAGCGCATGCGCTTCACGCCGGCCGACTACTGGAGCGTCGAGGCGACGTTCACCGGCGCCGAGGGCGACCACACGCCGTTCACCGCCAACCTCGTCGCGCTCGCCGACGCCCGCGTCGCCACGGGCCGCGACTTCGACCCCGACACCGGCAAGGCCAAGGCCGACGGCAAGTCGCTGGCGATCCTCGGCGAGCAGGACGCGACCGCGCTCGCGACCGAGCTGACGGGCCAGAAGGCCGAGGTCACCAACGTCGAACAGAAGCCCTACACCGAGCGGCCGTACCCGCCGTTCACGACGTCGACGCTGCAGCAGGAGGCCGCACGCAAGCTGCGCTTCGCCGCGCAGCGCACGATGCGTGCCGCGCAGCGCCTGTACGAGAACGGCTTCATCACCTACATGCGCACCGACTCGACGACGCTGAGCGCGCAGGCGATCGACGCCGCGCGCTCGTTGATCGGCAAGGAGTTCGGGCCGCAGTACCTGCCCGACACGCCGCGCCAGTACCAGACCAAGGTCAAGAACGCCCAGGAGGCACACGAGGCGATCCGCCCCGCGGGCACCGAGTTCGTGCACCCGCAGGAGATCCAGCAGCAGGTCGGCGAGGACGAGCGCAAGGTCTACGAGCTGATCTGGCGCCGCACGGTCGCCAGCCAGATGAAGGACGCCAAGGGCCAGCGCACGACGATGACGCTGAGGATGCCGACCGCGAGCCGCGGCGCCGCGAAGTTCACCGCCACCGGCAAGACGATCGAGTTCGCGGGCTACCGGCTCGCCTACATCGAGGACCTCGAGGAGGCCGACAGCGAACTGGCCGACGCCGAGCGTGTGCTGCCCGACCTCAAGCAGGGCCAGCACGCGACCGCGAAGGAACTGACGCCGAGCGGCCACACCACGCAGCCGCCGCCGCGCATCTCCGAAGCCGGCCTGATCAAGGAACTCGAATCGCGCGGCATCGGCCGCCCGTCGACCTACGCCGCGATCATCGAGACCATCGTGCGGCGCGAGTACGTGTTCAAACGCGGCACCGCGCTGATCCCGACGTTCACGGCGTTCGCCGTCGTCGACCTGCTGGCGTCGTACCTCGGCTGGCTCGTGGACTACCAGTTCACGGCCAAGATGGAGGACGACCTCGACGAGATCAGCAACGGCCGCGCGAAGCGCCTCGACTACCTGACGCAGTTCTTCCTCGGCACCGAGAAGAAGGGCGGCTCACCCGGCCTGCGCGAGCGCGTCGCCGGCGTCGAGGAGCACATCGACCCGCGCAAGATCTGCTCGATCCCGCTGGGCACCAACGAGGACGGCGAACTGGTCGAGGTGCGCGTCGGCCGCTACGGCCCGTTCCTGTCGTGCGGCGAGAAGCGCACCAGCGTGCCCGACGAGATGCCGCCCGACGAGATGACGCTGGCCAAGGCGATCGAGCTGCTGGCCAAGGGCGGCGACGGCCCGAAGGTACTCGGCACCGATCCTGCGACCGGCCTGCCGGTGTTCCTGAAGGTCGGCCGCTTCGGCCCCTACTTCCAGCTCGGCGAGGCGCCCGAGAGCAAGAAGGGCAAGAAGCTCAAGCCCGAGGACAAGCCGAAGATGGCGTCGCTGCTCGCCGGCATGGAGCCGGAGACCGCGACGCTCGCGGACGCCCTGGCGACGCTGGCGTTGCCGCGCACCGTCGGCACCGGGAAGCCGAAGGACGAAGACGAGGAGCAGCCGATCCTCGCCGCCAACGGCCGCTACGGCCCCTACCTGAAGTGGGGCAAGGAGACGCGCAGCATCCCGGCCGGCAGCACGCCGCTGACGGTGACCATGCAGCAGGCACTGGAACTGTTCGCGCAGCCGAAGACCGGTGGCCGCGGCCGCGGCGCCCCGGCGAAGGCGCGCCGCGAGATGGGCGAACACCCCGAGACCAAGGCGCCGATCAAGCTGCTCGACGGCCGCTACGGCCCCTACGTCACCGACGGCACGACGAACGCGTCGCTGAACAAGGACGAGAACCCCGACGAACTGACGCTGGCGCGCGCCGTCGAACTGCTGAAGGCGCGCGAAGGCAAGGGCCCGGCGAAGAAGCCCGCGCGGCGCAAGAAGGCGGCGAAGAAGGCCGCGAAGAAGGGCGGGTAGACCGAACTGATGTCTTGCGTGTGCGCGCTCAGGGGGCGTGCCCTGACGTGGATCGGAGGGGTCGGATTTCTGGCGGATTTTCCGGCCGGGCCATCAGGTTTCGTGGCGGCAGCTGATCGGTTGGCAACGGCGCCCGCGTCGTAGCCGCGGACAGACGACGCCGTCCAGGCGGGCGTGCCGCCGGACGCACACTCGAGCCATCCGTCCCGCGTCAGTGCGGCAGCAGGCCGCGTTCGTCGAGCACCTGGCGCAGCCGCTGCAGCAGCAGGTCGTGGCCGCGCGCGTTCGCGTGCGTGTCGAGCCGCGAGTTGCCGAGGCCGAGCTCGAGGTCCTCGCGCGTGAAGCGCAGCGGCGCGTAGGCGATGCCTTCCGCCTCGCAGAACGCGGGCAACGGCTGGATCGCCGGCAGCGTGTGGTCGAGCAGCAGCAGCGGCACGTTGGCCCGCCGGCACTCGTCGCGGATCGTACGCAGCGCCGCCTGGCTGCGCGGCCAGCCGCGCGGGCCGCGGCCGTGGCGTTCGGCCGAGTAGGTCTCGCCCGGCGGCAACGCGCGCTGGATGCGCGCGTCGAGGTCGCTCTGCGAGGTCAGCAGCTTGCCGGTCGCCGGCAGCACGACGCCGATCTTGTCGCCGAGCCAGCTCCACGCGTCGTCGGGCAGGGCCATCGAGAACCCGTCGGGCGGCGGCCTGCCGGTCAGCAGGGTCTCGACCACGTCGCGCGTCGGCTCGACGTCGTTGACGACGTAGACCAGCAGCACGAGATCGGGCTGGAGCCCGAGGCCGACTTCGCGCAGCGCCGCCAGTTCCTGGTTGGTGTCGTACATCGGCAGCGCCGTGTTGACGACCTCGAGCCGCTTGCCGGACGGGCCCGGTCGCCATTCGGATTCCAGCCGCCGCACGAACGTGACCTCGTCGTCGACGCCCCAGCCGAACGCGACCGAGTCGCCGAGCACGACGATGCGGAACACGTCCGCCGGCTTCTCGCGCGCGACCTCGGGCCCGCGGCAGCCCAGCGAATTGGTGCGCAGCCGGAAGCTGCCGCAGTCGAGGTCGAGGTTCGGCTTGTGCTGGTAGAGCCGGCCGTCGAGGTCGAACGCATCCGGCGCCACGCCCTCCCACGCGTACTTCAGCGCCTGTGTGCGGTAGGTCGCGAACTCGCGGTCGTAGTTGAGCCCGATCGGATCGGCGAGCCGCAGGAAGCCTTCGAGCAGCAGCAGCGCGACCGTGGTGCCGAGGCCGAGGGCGATGGCCGCGAGCAGCATGCGACGGCGGCGGCGGGACGGTGGCATCCGCAGGATGCTACCAAAGCCGTTGCGGCCGCCGGACCGACGGACCAGGAAGTGCAGCGACGCATCGGCCTTCGGCGCACCGTCGAGCCCGCGACCCTTGCGTCACCGCGCGCACGTCCGATGATGCCCGCGATGCCCACCGCACAGGCTCCCGTCGACCCGACCGTCGATCTGTTCGCGGAGATCGAGCGCCTGAAGCGCGAGCGCAAGGCGGTGATCCTCGCGCACTACTACCAGGACCCGGACATCCAGGACATCGCCGACCACCTCGGCGATTCGCTCGAACTGGCGAAGCGCGCACGCGACGCGAAGGACGCCGAGGTGATCCTGTTCTGCGGCGTGCACTTCATGGCCGAGACGGCCAAGATCGTGAACCCGCAGAAGATCGTGATCATCCCGGACCTGAAGGCCGGGTGCTCGCTGGCCGAGCAGTGCCCTGCCGACCAGCTGCGCGCGTGGAAGCAGCGCCACCCGGAGCACTACGTGGTGATGTACATCAACTGCAGCGCCGCGACGAAGGCCGAGAGCGACATCATCTGCACGTCGAGCAACGCCGAGAAGATCATCCGTTCGGTGCCGGAGGGCCGGCCGATCCTGTTCGGCCCCGACAAGAACCTCGGCGCGTTCCTGGTCAAGAAGACCGGCCGCCAGATGGACCTGTGGTCCGGCGCCTGCATGGTGCACGAGACGTTCAGCTCGCAGAAGATCGCGGCGCTGAAGGCCAGGCACCCGGACGCGAAGTTCATCGCGCACCCCGAGTGCGAGGACCACGTGCTGCTGCTGGCGGACTTCGTCGGCTCGACGTCGAAGCTGCTCGAGTTCGTGCAGAAGGACGGCGGCAGGAAGTACATCGTCGGCACCGAGACCGGCATCCTGCACACGATGCACAAGGCCGCACCCGACAAGGAGCTGATCCCGGTGCCCTACGAGGACCGCAGCGCCGCGTGCCAGGGCTGCAACGCGTGCCCGCACATGAAGCTGAACACGCTGGAGAAGATCTTCCTCGCGCTGCGCGATCTGCAGCCGCGCATCGAGATGCCCGAGGATCTGCGCCGGCGCGCGCTGCTGCCGCTCGAACGCATGCTCGCGATCAGCTGACCGCGCCAGGCGCGGGCCAGAGGCCGAAGTCGGCCGGCAACGGCGCGTGCACCTCGACGCGGCGCCCGGTACCCGGATCGGGAAACGCGAGGCGCGCGGCGTGCAGCAGATGGCGGCCCGGCTGCAGGCCCGGCGGCACGTCGATCGGCTGGCCGCGCTGCAGGCGGATGAAGCGCCGCTCGTCGCCGCCGTAGAGCACGTCGCCGACGATCGCGTGGCCGACGTGCGCCAGGTGCGCGCGGATCTGGTGGCGGCGGCCGGTGCGCGGCTGCGCGCGCAGCAGCGTGCGGTCGCCGCGGCGGGCCAGCACCTCGAAGAACGTCGCGGCCGGCGCACCGCGCGCGGTCACGGCGACCTTGCCGGTCACGCGGCTCGCGGCATCGACGCCGAGCGGCGCGTCGACCTCGAACCACGGCGCATCCGGCACGCCCTCGACCACGGCGAGGTAGTCCTTCTCGACCGCGTGGTCGCGGAAGGCCCGCGCCAGCGCGCGCGCCGTCGCGGGATCGCGCGCGAGCAGCAGGCAGCCGCTGGTGAACCGATCGAGACGATGTGCCGGCGCATGGCCGAGCACGGTCGCCACGTCGGCGCCGGGCCGGCGCGAACTCGGCGTGCAGGCGAGGCCCGGCGGCTTGTCGACCACCAGCCAGCCGCCGCCGTCGCAGAGCGTCGGCACGAGCACGTCGCAGGCGGCAGCCGCGGCACTCGGGCCGATCGCGACGACGTCCCCCACGACCAGCCGGCGCGACGCCTTGGCCGCCGCCCCCGACGCGAGCGTGACGCGCGTCGCGATCGCCGCCTGCACCGACGCGCGCGACATGCGCGGCACCATGCGCTGCAGGAAGCGGTCGAGCCGCATGCCGCGGTAGGCCTCGGTCACCGGAAAGGACGCGGCGTCGTGCATGGCCGTGAGAACGGCGGCAAGGCGAGGCCTCGCGGCGTCCGCTGTCAACCGCGACGTGCCGGCCCGTGCAACCGGAGCCCGCAGATGGCAACATGACGCCCGCGCATGTCGAAGACCAAAGACGCGGCCGTTCACAGAAATCCCCTCGGTGACGAACTTCGCGGCGGGCGGACCGCGAAGCCGTGCGCGCTGGTGATCTTCGGCGCCACCGGCGACCTGACCAAGCGCAAGCTGGTGCCGTCGCTGATGGGCCTCGCCAAGGACGGGCTGTTGCCGTCGGGCTTCGCCGTGGTCGGCTTCGCGCGCCGCGACTGGAGCGACCAGATGTTCCGCAAGGAACTGGCCGAGGGCGTCGAGCAGTTCGGCCGCTCGGACACCGTGGCTGCGTTCGAGGCGCTGGCGGATTCGTTCTCGTTCCACCAGTCGGACTTCGGCGACGCGGATGGCTATGCGAGCCTGAAGCAGAAGCTCGACCAGATCGACCGCCAGCACGGCACCGCCGGCAACCGCCTGTTCTACCTGGCGACGCCGCCGAGCGCGTACTCGAGCATCCTCGGCCACCTCGCCGCCGCCGGACTGTCCAAGGACAACGACGGCAAGTTCGCGCGCATCATCGTCGAGAAGCCGTTCGGCCGCGACCTCGACACCGCGGTCGCGCTCAACGAGCAGCTGCGCGCCGGCTTCCACGAGCGGCAGGTGTTCCGCATCGACCACTACCTCGGCAAGGAGACGGTGCAGAACATCCTCGCGCTGCGGTTCGCGAACGGGATCTTCGAGCCGCTGTGGAACGAGAAGTTCGTCGACCACGTGCAGATCACCGTCGCCGAGTCGATCGGCGTCGGCTCGCGCGGCGGCTACTTCGAGGAGTCGGGCATCATCCGCGACATGATCCAGAACCACCTGATGCAGGTGCTGACGCTGGTCGCGATGGAACCGCCGGCGACGCTGTCGGCCGACGGCGTGCGCGACGAGAAGGTCAAGGTGCTGAAGGCGATCCGCTCGTTCCAGCCCGCCGACGTCGACCGCGAGACGGTGCGCGCGCAGTACACCGGCGGCTCGTTCGGCGGCGAGGACGTCAAGGGCTACCGCGAGGAACAGGGCGTGCCGGCGAACTCCACCACCGAGACCTACGCCGCGGTGCGCCTGCAGGTCGAGAACTGGCGCTGGTCGGGCACGCCGTTCTACCTGCGCGCCGGCAAGCGTCTGCCGCGCCGCGTCACCGAGGTCGCGATCCAGTTCAAGCAGCCGCCGCACCTGCTGTTCCAGGGCGGCCGGCCGCTGCAGAGCAACGTGCTGCTGCTGCGCATCCAGCCCGACGAGGGCGTGGCGCTGCGCTTCGGCGCCAAGGTGCCCGGTCCCGACGTGCGGATCCGCGACGTGCGCATGGACTTCCGCTACGGCACCGCGTTCGGCGGCGAGACCGCCGACGCCTACGAACGCCTGCTGCTCGACGCGATGCTCGGCGACGGCACCCTGTTCGCGCGCCGCGACGAGGTCGAGGAGGCGTGGCGCATCGTCGACTCGATCGTCGGCGGCTGGAAGCAGAGCAGACATCGGCCCGAGGAATACGTCGCCGGCACCTGGGGCCCCGAGCGCGCCGACGCGCTGCTGACCGCCGGCCGCCAGTGGAGGAAACCGTGAGCAACGGCGCCCCGACCCTGTGCCGCACGCCGCCGCGCGCGACGTCGCTGCCGCAGATCCCCGACGCGTTGCGGGCGATCTGGCGCTCCTGCACCAGCGAGATCGGCGACGCCGACGTCGCGCGCTCGCTGGCGATCAACTTCGTCGGCGTCGCGAGCGCCGCCGAAGAGGCCGACCTGCGCCAGGCCGTCGACCGGCTGCAGCGCCGCACGCCGTGCCGCGCGTTCCTGCTGCTGCTCGACGACACGACCAGAGCCGTCACGGCCGAGGTCTCGGCGACGACGCGACTGTCGGGCGGCACGCACGACATCGTGCTCGAGGAGATCACGATCCGCATCCCGACCGCCGGCCTCGAACGGATGCCGGGCCTGGTGCGGCCGATGCTGGTCAACGACCTGCCCGACCACCTGTTCTGGGCCACCGGCTGGCCGCGCAACGAACGCCTCTTCGACGACCTCGCGGCGCTGTGCGAACACGTCGTCGTCGACACGCGGCGCTTCCGTTCGCCGGCGGTCGAGATCCGTCACCTCGACGCGCGCCGGCAGGACGGACTCGCGATCACCGACCTGAGCTGGCTGCGGCTGCGGCCGTGGCGTCGGGCGCTGGCCGAGGCGTTCGAGCGCATCGAGTTCGCGCCGGGCACGGCGACCGACGTGCAGATCCGCCACGGCACCGGCGCGCTGGCCGCGGCGATGCGGCTCGGCGAGTGGCTCGAGACCCGGCTCGGCGCCAAGGTCGCGCTCGACGGCGCCGGCGCCGTCGATCGCGCCTGCCCGAACCGCGTGCTGCTGCGCTGCGGCGACAACGAGATCGACCTGCAGGCCCCGGAGAACCAGATCGCCGTGCACGTGACGACCGCGGCCCACTGCTTCCTGCCGTTCAAGGTGCCGACCTCGCGCGGCACCGACGGCGACCTGCTCGCCGCCGCGATCGACATCGCCTGAAGAACCCCACACCATGCCTCGAAGCTCCCTGTCCGCGCTGTCGTTCCTGTTCGCGTTCGCCGCCTGCAGCACCGTGCAGGACGACCTCAGCCGTCAGCTGCTGCGACCGCCGCCGGGCTGGCTCGCCGAGCCGGCCGACGCGGGCCTCGCCGCCGAGCCGTTCGAGATCGTGCTGCACAGCGCCGCATCGCTGACCGGCTTCTGGATCCCGAACGAACGCGCCGACAAGCGCACCGTGGTGGTGTTCCACGACGAGCAGAGCAACTGCAGCGTGCTGCACCCGTACTACACGTTCCTGCACGAGGCCGGCTTCCAGGTGCTGGTGTTCGACCCGCGCGGCTTCGGCCGCAGCAAGGGCACGCCGACCCTGCAGGCCTGGATCCACGACCTGCCCGAACTGCTGGCCTGGCTGCGCGCGCGCCCCGACTTCGACCCGGCCCGCACCGCGTACTTCGGTACCGGCCTCGGCAGCGTCGCGGCACTGTGGGCAGCGCGCACCCAGCACCAGTGCGGCGCGCTGGTGCTGGAGCACGTGCCGAGCCCGCGCGCGATCGTCAAGGAAGGTGTCGCCGACGACGGTTCGGCGATGAGCGCGTTCACCGCCGGCCTGGTCGAGTACGCCGGCATGCCCGACGACATCGAGCCCGAGGAAGGTGCGCCGCGGCTGCAGCTGCCGGCGCTGTTCCTCGGAGCCGAGTTCGAGCCCGCGCGCGACCGCGTGGCGCTGGCGCAGACGTTCCGCGCCTACGGCGGCCAGAAGCAGCTGTGGATGCTGCCGGCGACGCACCGGGCGCCGCACACGCTGCTGAAGAACGACGGCGAGTACCAGCGACGCATCGGCGCGTTCCTGCACGCGGCGCTCGGCGGCGCGTCGGTCGGCGTGCTCGCGACCTGCAACAAGGCGAGCGACGCCGGCGACGGCCAGTCGTGGTACGACGTGCAGATGACCGGCGCGCCCGCCGACGCCCGCACGGCGGTCGAGGCCTGTGCGGTGCTCGCCGACGGTTCGCCGCGCTTCGCGCGCGCCTGGCTCGAACACGGCCGCGGCCGCGTGCGCATGAAGCTGCCCTCGGCGCCGCTCGCGGTCGGGGCCGCCGACGTCGCCGCGGCCGTCGCCGATCCCGAACTCGTCTGGCGCGCGAGCGGCACCCGACTCGCACGCTCGACCGCGGCGATCGAGCCGCTGCTGCCGCGCATCGAGGAACTGCGCAACGACGCGCTCGGCGCCACGGCGAAGGTCGAACTCGCCGACGCGCTGCAGGCCGCCGAGGCCGCCGAGCCGTTCCACCCGCAACTCGCGGCCGAACTCACCGACGTGTTCGCCCGTCTCGGCGCGACCCTGCAGGCCAGCGACGATGCGCAGCGGCGCCAGCAGGGCAGCCGGCTGCTGCAGCGCGCCGTCGCCGCGGTGCCGCAGCAGCCGCTGCTGCACTTCTGGGCCGGCACCACCAACACCTACGGCTTCCCGCAGGAAGACGCGGTGCGCAACGCGCGCGCGCTGCTCGCCGCGCCTGCCAGGTAGCGGCCGCCGGGGCCGGCTCAGCGGTGCTCGGGCGGCGCGGCGTCCGACGGGGCGCCGTTCGCCGGCGCTTCGACGTGGTGGCCCGGCGCGGCGTGCTTCTTCGGCAACGGGTGCGCGTGCCAGCCGACGATCAGCAGCATCGCGAAGTAGCCGAGCACGTAGCCGACGATGACGTGCCAGCCCTGCACGACCCACTGCCTGGCCGACTTGGCCTCGACGAACAGCCCCGACAGCGCGACGCCCGCCGACGAGCCGAACCACAGCATCGAACCGCCGTAGCCGACCGCGTAGGCGAGGATGCCCCAGTCGTAGCTGTTCTGCTCGATCGCGAGCTTGGTCAGCGGGATGTTGTCGAAGAACGCCGACACGAAACCGAGGCCGAGCGTCGTCCACGCGGTCGAATCCGGCAGCGACTCGACCGGCATCATCGACGCGGTCAGGACGAGGCTGACCAGGAAGAACATGCCGATCGCAGCGCCGGGCAGCACCTTCCAGTTCGGCCGCCGCAGCAGACCGCCGACCAGGATCCCGCCCCAGACGCCGATCGCCGGGTTGTGATCGAGCAGCACGTTCGCGGCGATGGCGCCGCCGATGATCAGCAGCACGACACCGACCTTGCCGAGGTCGACCGGCGGCGGTGCGTGCGCGTCGCGCACCAGCGGCTGCAGGCGGTGCTGCTGGCTGCTGGCGACGGTGCCGAAGAACAGCAGCGCGACGGCGGCGCCGATGCTCGCCTCGGCCACCCACCACGGCGACGCGCCCTCGATCCAGATCATCGTCGTGGTCGTGTCGCCGATCACCGAGCCGGCGCCGCCGGCGTTGCTGGCCGCGACGATCGCCGCCAGGTAGCCGATGTGCACCTTGCGCCTGAACAGCGTGATCGCGGCCGAGCCACCGATCAGCGCCGCGGCGATGTTGTCGAGCAGCGCCGACAACGCGGCCACCAGCACCAGCAGCAGGAACGCGCCGAGTCTGCCCGGCGGCAGCACGACGGTCAGCCGCTGGGGCAGGTGGCTGCGTTCGAAGTAGTCGGCCAGCACCGAGAAGCCGAGCAGCAGCCCGGCTAGGTTCAGCAGGATCGAAGCCTCGTGCTCGAGGTGTGTGACCAGCGCGAACTCGGTCAGCGACACGCGCGTCAGCAGCACCAGGCACAGGCCGCCGAGCGCGATCTGCAGCGCGTACTTGTGGAACCGGGCGATCCCGAGCAGGGTCACGGCGAACAGGCCGAACAGCAGGGCGTGGGTCACTTCGGAGGGGTCTCGCGAGGGTCTGGAAGGCGCGGCCATCATGGCGCCGCGGGCGGCCGGCACGAAGCACCATCGTCGCCCGAGCGGGTGCGGCATCGTGCCGCGCGCCCGCCGGCGGTCACCGGCGCCAGAAGCCGGGCAGGAACAGCACCAGCAGCGGCAAGAGCTCGAGCCGGCCGAGCACCATCTCGAAGCTCATCGCGATCTTGGTCCAGGACCCGAGATCGCCGAAGCCGGCGAGCGGACCGATGTTCGGCCCCACCACCGCGACCGACTGGCCGATCGCCGGGATGCCGGCTGCCAGCGCCGCCGGATCGACGGTCGCCATCGCCGGGCCACAGTTGCCGAGCATGCTCGCGCTGGCCGACAGGGCGCCGAGCAGGCCGAGGCGTTGGTCGCAGGCGATCACCATCGCGCCGAGCAGCACCGCCAGCAGCCAGAACAGCACCATCGCCAGCACCTGCGAGATCGTCGCGGCCTGCATGACCTCGCCGTCGAGGCGGATGCGTTCGACGCTCTTCGGCCGCACGAACCGGCGCACGGTGTAGGCGAGCAGTTTCAGACAGACCAGCAGGCGCACCTGCTTCATGCCGCCCGCCGCCGAGCCGCTGCAGCCGCCGACCAGCGTGCAGGTCAGGATCACCAGCAGCGACAGCGGCGGCCAGGCGTGGAAGTCGGCGGTCGCGAAGCCGCAGCAGCTCAGCATGCTGACGACGTTGAACGACGACATGCGCAGCGCCGGCCCGAACGCGACGCCGCCGCGCATCAGGTCGATGGTGACGCCGCCGACGGCCAGCAGGGTGAACAACGAGTAGATGCGGAACTCCGCCGTGCGCAGCATGCTCGGGATGCCGGGCCAGCCCTCGCGCACCGACGCCGCCATCACCGTGAAGCTGCAGCCGCCGAGGAACATGAACACGGTCAGCACGACCTCGGCGCCGAGGCTGTCGAACGCGGCGACCGTGCTGCGGGTCGAGAAGCCGCCGGTGGCCAGCGCCGAGAACGCGTGGCAGACGGCGTCGAACGGGCCCAGGCCGCCGATGCCGATCAGCGCCACGATGCAGGCGAGCGTCAGGCCGAGGTAGACGCCGACGACCCCGCGCGCCTGGGTCAGCACGCGCGGTTGCGAGCCGTCCTGGCTGACACCGACCGACTCGGCCATCAGCAGGTTGCGGCTGGCGCTGCCCATCGACGGCAGCAGCGCGACGAAAATCAGCACGATGCCGATGCCGCCGAGCCACTGCAGCATCGCCCGCCACAGCAGCAGGCTCGTCGCGGTCGCCTCGGGTGCCGGGTTGCCGGCGGTGCCGAGCACGGTGGCGCCGCAGGTCGTCAGGCCGCTGACGCTCTCGAACACGGCGTCGACCGGATCGGCGAGCAGACCGCTCCACTGGAACGGGATCGCGCCGAGCAGGCTGGCCAGGAACCAGGCGATGCCGGCGACACACAGCGTGTCGCGGCGGTGGAACTCACCGCCGGCGCCGCGTCCGGCGAACAGCAGCACCGCGACGACGGCGGCGCCGAGCACGATGCTGCCGACGAACCCCGCCACCGCCGACTCGCCGGGCGGCGCCTGTTCGGTCGCGGCGACGATCAGCGGCGCGACCTGCGCCACCGTGAAGAAGGTGACGAAGCCGGCCAGCACACGACCGATGCGGGGGAAGTTCATGCCGTTGTGATCATGCCGGCGACGTGCTCACCGGACCTCGACGTCGACGAACACCAGACGGTGGTCCGAGGCCTCGGCGGCGGCGGCGCCCGGTTCGTGCTGCGGCGGCCAGAACACGCCGCTGCGCGCGACGCGCCTGGCCCGATCGACCAGGACGTAGTCGGTGCGCAGATTGCCGGGCCCCTGGCCCGGCACGTCCGGGAAGTCGCCGGTGTCGAGCGCCGGATCGCCGCGCTGGTCGGCGTTGACGCCCCACTGGCCCTGCTGCGCGGCGACCCCGCCCTCGCTGCGCGGCTGCGGGTCCTGCACGCGCGGGTGCGCGAGCAGCGCCAGCAGCGCGTCGCGCCGCGCGTCGCCGTCGACCGGATCGCAGTTGAGGTCGCCCATCAGCACGAAGCTCGCCGCGGCGGCCAGGCCGCCGGCGATGCCGGCGTCGTCGACGATCCAGCCCGACGCCGCGGGCGTCAGGTAGTCGACCCAGAACCGGATCTCGTCGTGGTTGCGGCAGCCGTTGCGGTCCTCCGGGCCGTCGAACACCGGCGGCGTCGGGTGGCTGCACAGCACGTGCACGACTTCGTGATGCGGGCCGATGCGGAGCGGCACGTCCCAGTGGCTCTTCGACGACAGCCGCAGCGCGGCCCAGGCTTCGTCGCGACAGCCCGGCGGCCGCAGCGCGCCCGGCATCGCGCTCCACCGCAGCTGCCGGAACGTGCGCACCTGGTCGTCGACGATCGCGTGGCGCGACAGCAGCACCATGCCGTATTGGCCGGGGAACGCGCCGTAGCCGAACGCATCGCCCGGCCCGTCGCTGCGGCCGTCGCCGTCGAGGTCGAGCCCCGACGGCTCGCCGGTGTTGACCGGGCCCGCGTACGAGAACGTGAAGTCGATGCCGAGTTCCCCCTTCTGCGACACCGCCAGGTACTGTCGCGCGAACACCTGCGCCGCCTCGGCGGCGACGTCGCGATCGAGTTCACACAGCAGCAGCACGTCCGGCTGCACGCGCTGCACGACCTCGGCGATCGCCTTGGCCTGCACGCTCTGGCCCGAGCGAAGCTCGGTCAGCAGGTCGCCGGCGGCGGGTCGGTTCAGCGCCACGTTGAAGGTCGCGAAGCGCACCACCGGCACCGCCGCGGTGGCCGAGCGCCGGTGCATCAGCACGACGATCAGCGGCACGCAGAGCAGCAGGCACAACACGGTCAGCACGGTGTAGTTCGGTTTCATGCTCCTTCCTCCCGGGCGGCGGCCGCGTGCACCGGCGGCACGAACAACGCCGCGGCGTCGGCGAGCCGCGCCTGCGGCCCGATCACGACGACCGTGTCGCCGGCCTGCAGCAGGGTCTCGGGCGTGATCACGGGCAGGTTCTTGCCGTCGCGCCGCAGCGCCACCACGCTGCAGCCGGTGTGACGGCGGATGCCGACGGCGGCCAGCGTCTGGCCGGCGCAGACGGCGCCCGGTTCGACCCGGAACACCTGGAAGCCGATGCCGGGCACGAACTCGGCGATGCGCGCGGCCTCGACGTTGCCGACGGGCGAGGCCCGCTCGCCGCCGCCGGCCTCGCGGCGCACCTCGTGCACCTGGCGGCCGATCTCGTCGTCGGTGACCAGGAAGCGCCGCAGCACGCGCACCAGGATCTCGACCGAGGCCTCCAGCTCCTGCGGCACCACCTCGTGCGCGCCGGCCCGGCGCAGGCTCTCGGCCTCGCTGGTGTAGACGGCGCGCGCCAGCACGTGCACCTGCGGGCCGAACTGCCGCGCCAACTGCGCGATGCGCGACGTGGCGCCGCCGTCGTTGACCGCCAGCACCAGCAGGCGGGCGCGTTCGATGCCGAGCGACTTCAGCACCGCGACGCGCGTGGCGTCGCCGAGCCGGATCGGCACGCCCTTCTGCTTCTCCGCCTTCACCGTCGCGGCGTTCATCTCCGAGACCACGACCGGGATGCCGAGCGCCTGCAGGCCGGCAGTGACCGTTCGACCGGTCGGCCCGTAGCCGATCACGATCGCGTGGTCGCGCAGCTGGTCGTCGCCGCCACCGCGGGCCGGTGCGGAGTCGCCGCGCGCACGCTGCACCAGCCGCCGACCCAGCACGTACAGCAGCGGCGTCGCGGCGATCGACAGCACGGCGACGACGACGAAGATGCGCTCGGCGAGCGCCGGCATCAGGCCCGAACGCCGGCCGAGCTGGATCAGCACGAACGAGAACTCGCCGACCTGTGCCAGCGTCAGGCCGGCGCGCAGGCGCACCCAGCCCGGCTGCCCGAGCTGCCTCGCCGCCACCATGACGGCGACCGTCTTGCCGACGACGACCGCGGCGACGCAGACGGTGACGGTCGTCGGCGCCTCGGCGATCACGCGCCAGTCGAACAGCATGCCGATCGAGACGAAGAACAGGCTCGCGAAGGCGTCGCGGAACGGTTCGATCTCGGCCGCCGCCTGGCTGTGGTGGTCGCTGTCCGCCAGCAGCATGCCGGCCAGGAATGCGCCGAGCGCCAGCGACAGGCCGAGGTGCGCGGTGACGACCGCGAGGCCGAGGCACCACGTGGCCAGGAACAGCACGAACAGCTCGCGGCTGCGGGTACGACAGACCAGCGCGACCAGCGGCCCGGACAGGAGGCGCGCCACCACGATCACGACCGCCAGCAGGCCGAAGTTCTGCAGCGAGTGCCCGATCGACGACGAGCCGCTGTCGGTGCCGATCGCCAGCAGCGGGATCAGCAGGATCATGGGCACCACGGCCAGGTCCTGGGCGATCGCGATGCCGAGCACGATGCGACCGTGCGGCGCGCTGAGTTCGCCGTGGTCGACCAGCACCTTGGTCGACGCCGCGGTGCTCGACAGGCTCAGCAGGAAGCCGAGGAACACCGCCTGCTCCCAGGTCATGCCGATGCCCCAGCAGACCAGCGCGCTGACCAGCACGGTGCCGACCACCTGGATGCCGCCGCCGACCAGGATCGTGCGCCGCAGCCGCGCCAGCTGCCCGAGCGGCACCTCGAGTCCGACCGCGAACAGCAGCACGACGATGCCGACCTCCGCCAGTTCGCGCACCATCTCCTCGTGCTGCACGAGGCCCACCGCATGGGGCCCGACGATCACACCGGCGACCAGGAAGCCGACGATCGGCGGCAGCCGCAGGCGATGGAACGTCACCGCCACGCCGACGCACAGCGCGAACAACAACGCGAGTTCGAGCAGGACCTGCTCCAGCACGGATGCGTTGGTATCACCGCCGCGCGGCAACGCAAGCAGAACGGCGGTGAAGTGCTCTGCGCGCGGCTACGGTCGCGGCGAAGAAAAGCCGGCAGCTGTCCAACACCGGGATCGCGCCGAGCACCGCCGATGGCATCGAGGCCACGCGGCAGGCGGCCGCGTCCGGGTGCGCCGGACCCCGACCGGCTTCCCGGGCGCCGCAAACGGTGGGAGTAGCCTCCTTCGACCTCGTTTCCGCCCAAAGCTCCCAAGCAAGCCAATGCTCCGCAACACGATCCTCGGCCTCGGCGCCGCCACCCTGTTCGCGACCGCGACGTCGGCGCAGTTCTGTTCCGACAACCTCTATCCGCTGCACCTCGTCGATGCGGCCGGCAACGTCGTCGCTTCGAGCGTCGATCCGGCGACCGGCGAGACCGTCTACCAGTTCTCGACCGAGGCGGTCTACGTCGCCTTCGACCCGAGCCTCGCCAGCGGCACCTACTACCTGCACGTCACCGACCGGCCGATCGACGGCTTCGACGAGGTCGTGTCGACCAACGATCCGATGGACCGGTTCGTCAACGTGACCAACACCGGCGGCGTGATCACGCTGTCGCTGCCGTTCACGAACAACCAGGTGCCGACCACGTTCGGCCTCGGCCTCGGCGGCCAGGGCCAGAGCATCCTGCTGACGTTCCGCTCGTCGGAGTTCTCGCCGTGCAAGTTCTACGCGAACTTCGGCAACGCCTGGGACCTGACGAACGGTCCCGACAACCCCTACCTGCTCGCCGGCGGCGTCAACCCGACCACCGGCGAGTGCATCGTGCGCTCCTACGAGGCGTTCGCCGTCGACGACGGTGACGGCAGCGACGTCACCGGCATCGTGTTCGCCGACGCCGACCGCGACGGCGTGCGCGATCCGGGCGAAGGCCCGCTCGCCGGCTGGGAGGTCCAGCTCGTGACCGACTCGACTTCGGTGTCGGCCGTCACCGACGCCGACGGGCGCTACCGCTTCCAGCACGTCGCCGCCGGCAGCTACTCGGTCGAGCTGGTGCTGCCCTCGGGCTACATCGCGACCACGGCCGGCTCCTACGCCGCCCAGGTCTGCGCCTGCGCCGACCTCGTGGTCCAGGACTTCGGCGGCGCGGTCGCAATGCTGCCGTGCGACGCCAAGCCGCTGTGCTACTGGTACTCCTACCACGGCCTGTGCAAGATCCAGCAGTTCGGCGTGCTGCCGACCCTGCCGGCGCTGCAGCTGGTCAACACCTGCGGCCAGCGCGTCGCGCCGGGCAACCTGCTGCACCTGAAGTGGTACCTGCTGTTCGCCAACAGCTGGAACATGGGCTACGCGCTGTCGGCGCAGGTCACCGCCATGCACGCCAACCTGATGACCGGCAAGGTGCACCCCGCCTGCGTGTTGCGCGACCCGTGCCTCGGCACGATGACCGTCGCGCAGCTGATGGAGCAGGCGGTCGCGAGTCTCGCGGCGCACCCCTACACGTCGCCGTGGAGCTCGCACCGCAGCCAGCAGTCGAAGCTGAAGAACGCGCTGCTGCGCGCCAACCACAACTGGATCTGGCAGTGACCTGATCCCGAGTCGCACGACTCGCGACCGGCCCGGTGTGCTTCGGCACCCCGGGCCGGTTTCGTTTCCGCGCCACCCGTTCCGTTGCGACCGGCGGGCCGATCGTGGACAGTGCGGCGCGAATGAACCTCACCTTCCTGGCGGAACTCGGACTCGGCAAACAGAACAGCGGCGCCTTCGACGGCACCTGGCGCAAGACCAAGGGCGGCACGCTCACCGTACGTTCGCCGATCGACGGCCACACCGTCGGCACCGTGCAGATGGCGGATGCCAAGGACTACGCCGCGGTCAGCAAGGCCGCTCACGCGGCGTTCCTGCGCTGGCGCGAACTGCCGGCGCCGCAGCGCGGCGAATACGTGCGGCGCATCGGCAACGCGTTCCGCGACCACAAGACGGCGCTCGGGCAGCTGGTGACGCTCGAGGCCGGCAAGATCGTGCAGGAGGGACTCGGCGAGGTGCAGGAGTGCATCGACATCGCCGACTTCGCGGTCGGCCTGTCGCGCCAGCTTTACGGTCTGACGATCGCCAGCGAACGGCCCAACCACCACATGCGCGAGACGTGGCAGCCGCTCGGCACGGTCGGCATCGTCACCGCGTTCAACTTCCCGGTCGCGGTCTGGGCGTGGAACGCGATGCTGTCGCTGGTCTGCGGCGACGCCAACCTGTGGAAGCCGTCGCTGAAGACGCCGCTGTGCGCGATCGCGATGACGAAGATCGCCGCCAAGGTGCTCGGCAAGGAGTGGGCGCCGCTGGTCGGGCTCTGCATCGGCCCGGACCTGACCGTCGGCAGCGCGCTGCTCGACGACCCGAAGGTGCCGCTGGTGTCGGCGACCGGCAGCACGCGCATGGGCAGGATCGTCGGCCCGCGCGTCGCGCAGCGCTTCGGCCGCACGCTGCTCGAACTCGGCGGCAACAACGCGATCGCGGTCATGGACGACGCCGACCTCGACCTGGCCGTGCGCGCCACCGTGTTCGGTGCCGTCGGCACCGCGGGCCAGCGCTGCACCTCGACGCGTCGCCTGCTGGTGCACGAGCAGGTCGTCGACACGCTGCAGAGGCGGCTGGCCAAGGCCTACGCGCAGTGCAAGATCGGCAACCCGATGGAGCAGGGCACGCTGGTCGGACCGCTGATCGACGAGGCGGCGGCGAAGGCGTTCGAACACGCGGTCGCGCAGGCGCTGCAGCAGGGCGGCAAGGTCGTCTGCGGCGGCCGACGCGCCAAGGTCACCCGCACGCTGAAGGGCGGCGCCTACGTCGAGCCGACCATCGTGCGCTGCCCGGGCATGCTGCCGATCGTCAAGGAGGAGACGTTCGCGCCGATCCTCTACATCGTGCCGGTGAAGTCGCTGGAGCAGGCGATCGCCTGCAACAACGACGTGCCGCAGGGCCTCAGCTCGGCGATCTTCACCCGCGACGTGCGGGCGGCCGAGCGCTTCCTGTCGGCGACCGGCAGCGACTGCGGCATCGCCAACGTCAACATCGGCACCAGCGGCGCCGAGATCGGCGGCGCGTTCGGCGGCGAGAAGGAGACCGGCGGCGGCCGCGAATCCGGCTCCGATGCCTGGAAGGTCTACATGCGGCGCCAGACCAGCACGGTCAACTGGGGCCACAGCCTGCCGCTGGCGCAGGGCATCAAGTTCGGCGGCAATTGAGCGCCTTCCCCGACCGATAAGGCAGCGTGGCCAAGCCCAGCCCGATCACCTTCCACGTGCCGGCCAGCGCGGCCAACCTGGGGCCGGGCTACGGCACGATCGCGCTCGCACTCGACCTGCCGCTCGGCATCACCGTCGAGCCGCGCACCGACGGCGAGATCGTCGTCGAGCGCCGCGACGATCCGGGCGCGCGTTCCGAGGACCCGCGCCACGATCCCGTGCTGCGCGGGCTGCGCCGCGGCGCCGAGCTGCTCGACGTCTCGCTCGGCAAGGGCCTGTCGGTGGTGGTCGAGGGCACGATTCCGCGCGGCACCGGCATGGGCACGATCTCGGCCGGCTATGCGGCGGGCATCGGCATCGCCGTCCGCCTCGGCAGGAAGAAGAAGACGTCGGACGAACTGCTCGACGCGCTGGTGCCGCTCGGCGGCGACCCGGCGCACGGCGCGGCGGCGCTGCTCGGCGGCCTGTGCGCGACCGTGCAGGTCTCGTCGCAGCAGGAGATGCAGTTGCGCCAGCGCGTGCTGCAGCTGCCGATCCATCACGACTGGCACTACGTGATCGCGCTGCCCGACGTGCAGATGGGCACCGCCGACATGAAGCGCGTGCTGCCGCCGACGCTGCCGCACTCCGTGACCGCCCGCAGCACCGGCCGGACGCTCGGCGTGCTGCAGGCGCTGCACCACGGTGACGAGCCGCTGTTGCGCGAGTGCATCCTCGACGAGGTGCACCTGCCGTACCGCCGCCGCCTGGTGCCGGGCCTGCCCGAGGTGCTCGAGGCCGCCGTCGACGCCGGCGCTGCCGGCGCCACCATCTGCGGGCACGGCCCCGGCGTGATCGCCTTCACGATGGTCTCCGGCCGCACGCCCGAGATCGCGCGCGCCATGGTCTCCGCGTGGGCCCGCCTCAGCTGCCAGGCGACGACGCTGACCCTGCAGACCGCGTTCTACGGCGCCCTGCCCGCCGCGCCGAAGCACCGCGGCTGAGCCAGGCGCCCGGGTCCCGCGGCCCCGACAACTGCTTGCAAGATGCCGGAACGCTCGCTAGCGTCGCCGCCCCGCAGGGCCCTCCGGGCGCTGCGTGCGCTGACAAGTCGGGCCGTTAACTCAGTTGGTAGAGTGCGATCGTCACAAGGTCGAAGTCGCTGGTTCGAATCCAGCACGGCCCACCATTTCGAGCGCGACGTCGCGAGCCGTGCAGCCAGCCGCCCGCGATCACCACGGCAGCGTGGAGCTGCGTTCCGCCGCGCTGCGGCGGCCGAACGTCCTGTTCCTGCTGGCCGACGACCTGCGACGTGACGCAGTCGGCGCGTTCGGCGGCGGACCCGGCTAGCCGCCGCGACGAGGCTTCCTGGCCGGCGGCGCGACCGGTCGCGGCCTGCGCTCGGGGCCCGCGTAGGCCTCGAGGTCGGCGGCGAGCGTGGCGAGTTCGGCTTCGCTGACGCGCTCGCCGCTGCTCCTTCGCAGCATCTCGACGAACCAGGCACACTCCGCCTCGGACCGTGGGCCGCCGATGTTGCCGCCGCTGCCGTTCTCGTTCGAACTGACGATCTCCTTGCCGTCGGCGTCGAGGATCACCATCCACGGCAGACCCCCCGGACGCGTGCCCTTGAGCCGTTCGTTCAGCGCCTTGCCGTGGGAGTCACGGTCGACGTCGACCATGACGTCCACCCAGCCCTTGTGGTAGATCGGCGCGGTCACGTCTCGCCCGAGGAACTCCTCGAGCACCTTGCACCAGCCTCACCAGGGCGCGTCGAAACGGATGAAGACGTTGCGCCCGGTCTTCTTGGCCGTCGCCAGGGCCGCGGCCAGCTTCTCGTCGGCGTCGACCGGCGGGCAGAAGTGCGGCTCGAGCAGCGGCAGCAGCCGCGCCGCATCCGGACCGGTGCCGGTCGTGCACGCCGCTCGCGGCAGCCGCGCGAGCACCTTGCCATCGGCGCCGAGCACGACGAGGGCCGGCTTCTCCCGTACCGCCTCGGCGAACTGCCACGTCAGCGCCTGCGCGTCGGCCTGCTCACCGACGAACTGCACGGTCTCGAACTCGTACAGCAGCTTGCGCGACAACGTGGGGTCCTTCTTCAGCACCTCGGCGAAGTCCGCGCCTGCAGCGCAGAGCACGGCGAGCACGCGCTTGTTGTGCACCTGCGCACGGGCCGCTGCCCTGGCGAGTTCGGCAGCACCTGCAGCCGGTGGAACGGCCACGCGATCCTGGGCCACGACCGCACCCGAGAGCACGGCGGCCAGGACGGGCACGAAGCGACGAGTGTGGAACATGGGGCCTCCGGTCGAGCAGCGCCCATGCTACCCCGCCGGGACGCGGCGTGCGCTCCCCCGAGTCGCACGGCCGGCGGCGCTACACTGCGCGCCATGGCGACCCGTCGCAAGCCCTCCCCCACCGCGGCCCTGATCGAACACCTGCGCCAGCTCGGCCTGCGCAAGTACCCCGGCGCGCACCTGAAGAGCCCGTGGCCGGGCCACCTCGATCTGGCGGTGAACGACAAGACGTTCGCCTACCTCAGCGCGCCGGAGTCCGACGACGACGCCGGCGGCGTCTCGCTGAAGCTGCCGCTGTCGTGTTCGCTCGCGCTGTCGCTGCCCGGCAGCGAGCCGACCGCGTACGGCCTCGGCAGGAGCGGCTGGGTGTCGCTGTCGTTCGAGCACGGCGCGCCACCGGTCGCACAGCTCGAGAGCTGGCTCGACGAGAGCTACCGGGCGCAGGCGCCGAAGAAGCTGGTGGCGCAGCTCGACGGCGCCGGGGCACCGGCGAAGGCGAAGGCCGCGCCGCGCGCGCGCAAGGCGAAGGCCAAGGCCGCGGCGCGGCGCCGCAGCTGACCGGCCTCACAACGGCAGCTCGAAGTCGACGACGAGTTCACGTTCGCCGGGCAGCACGCGCAGGGTCGCGGTCCAGGCCTCGACGTCCTGGCACTCGACGACGTAGACGTCGGCGGGCAGGTCGACTTCGTTGCAGCCCGCACGATCCGTGAGGCACCAGTCGACCGCGCGGCCGCGCCAGGCATCGCGCGCGGCGTGGAACGAGAGGTCGCAGCCGGGCACGAGGCGGCCCGAACGCAGCACCCGCCCGCGCACGCGTGGCAACGACGTGGCGGGCGGGCGGGAAGACCCCGGGGGGTCGCGTTCCCTGGTGGGGGCCGCGCTGAGGCGGACCTGAGTCCCGGCCGGATTGCCGCGCGTCTGTGCCCGGTCGGACGTGGCTGCCGATAGGGAGCCGGATCGCCGATGATCGGTCTGGTGGAACTCTCGTCCTGGTGGCTGCGCGACGTGCTGCTGCCGACCGCGCTGGTCGGCGGCGCGTGCGGCCTCGTCTGGCTCGGGCTCGGCGCGACCGTGTGGCGCGGCCGGCCGCGCCTGCGCTGGCGCGGCTTCGCGGCGCTGCTCGCGGTCGCGCTGGTGTGGCTGGGCGTCGGCACGCGCGACGTGGTGCGGCGGTTCGACGAGCTGCCGTTCGAGCTGTTCCGCAGCCACGTCGCCGACCCGATCCCGGCCGCGGTGCAGGATCTGGCGGTCGACGGGCCGGCGCCGGCGACGTCCTTCGCCACCGCGTCGGTGCGCTTCCGGGCGCCGGCCGCCGTTCGCCGCGCGATCCTGCAGCACGGCCTGCCGGGCAGCGCCACCCGACGGCTGGCGGCGCGCATCGCCGCGACGAACGGCCGCAACGCGCGCGTCACCGGGCGCATCTGCACCGCGCAGGGCGGCTACGTGCCGTACGACCCCCAGACGTTCTCCGGCTACGACAAGCCCGAGTGGGCGTTCGTGATCGACCGGCTGAAGCGCGACGCCGGCGTGGCCACGCTGCCGCCGGTGCCGGTGGCCCACGACCTGTTCGTCTATGCCGAACTCGGCGACTGGGGCAGTCTGGCCTGCATCGCGACTGTCGACGACGGCACCGACGTGATGCACCTGGCGATCGTGCCGCTGCCGAACGCACCGTGGCGCTGAGGAGCCGGTTCCGCTCGCAGACTCCCGATCGACCCGCGCTCAGCCGTGCCGCAGCGGGGCCGGTGCCGCCTCCGACCGCGAGGAGGCCCATGCTGCGCACGTGGTTCCGTCCGGGTCGCGCTGTGTGCCGAGGCGACGGCGCTGGCCGGCCGCGACTCGCAGCGGAGCCGCCGCCGCGGCGTCTGGGTGGCAAGCGCCGCCCCGGCGTCGCTCAGGCGCGCAGCACCGTCTCGATCGCCGTCAGCACCTCGTCGAGCTGCTCGCGCGTGATGACCAGCGGCGGCGCCAGGCGGATCACGTGTTCGTGCGTCTCCTTGCACAGGACGCCGCGCAGCATCAGCTGCTCGCAGAAGCGGCGCGCGCCGCCGGCGCGGGCGTGCAGCTCGATGCCGATCCACAGGCCCTTGCCGCGCACCTCCTTGACGTGCGGCGAACGCAGCCGCGCCAGCCGTTCGAACGCATGCGCGCCCAGTGCGGCGGCGTTCTCGACCATGTGCTCCTCGACCAGCACCTGCAGCGCCGCCACCGCGACCGCGGCGCCGAGCGGGTTGCCGCCGTAGGTCGAGCCGTGGTCACCGGGCCGGAACACGTCCATCACCGCCGCGTCGGCGAGCATCGCCGACACCGGATAGACGCCGCCCGACAGCGCCTTGCCGAGGATCAGCACGTCGGGTCGCACGCCGTCGTGCTCGTAGCAGAACATGCGACCGGTGCGACCGAGCCCCGACTGGATCTCGTCGACCATCAGCAGCACGCGTTCGCGGTCGCAGATCGTGCGCAGTTCGCGCAGGAAGCCGGCCGGCGGCACGACGATGCCGGCCTCGCCCTGGATCGGCTCGACCAGCAGGGCGCAGGTCGACTTCGTGATCGCGGCGGCGACCGCGGTCGCATCGCCGAACGGCACCCGGCGGAAGCCGGCCGGGAACGGGCCGAAGCCGTCGCGGTACTGCGGCTCGGAGCTGAAGCCGACGATCGCCGTGGTGCGGCCGTGGAAGTTGCCGTCGAAGACGACGATCTCGGCGCGGTCCCTGTCGATGCCCTTCCGCGTGTAGCCCCACTTGCGCGCGGCCTTGATCGCGGTCTCGACCGCCTCGGCGCCGGTGTTCATCGGCAGCACGCGCGAGAAGCCCGTCATGTCGGTCAGCACCTCGTAGAGATGCCCGAGCTGGTCGTTGTGGAACGCGCGGCTGACCAGCGTCACCCGCTCCGCCTGCTCGCGCAGCGCGGCCGTGATGCGCGGGTGGCAGTGGCCCTGGTTGACCGCCGAGTAGGCGGCGAGGCAGTCGAGGTAGCGCCGGCCGTCGACGTCCCAGACGTACACCCCCTGCGCGCGCGAGACGACGATCGGCAGCGGATGGTAGTTGTGGGCGCCGAGGCGCTCTTCACGCTCGAGGAACGCGGCGGTGCGCGACGGGGTCTCGGTGTCTCGGCTGGCCATCGTCGGCCCATCGAATCCGGTCCGTGCGCCGACTGCCACCCCCCGCGCCGCGGACGTCAGCCGCCGCCGCGACGCCCGCCGCCGCCCCCGCCGCCGGCGCCGGCGCCGCCGAGTCCCTGCAGGCCCGCCTGCACCGGCTTCTCGCCGAGCACGCGCTCGAGGAACGTCGCGAACGCCTTGCCGTCGCCGCCGCGCACGACCGCGGCCGCGGCTTCGAGCCAGGCCTTGGTCTCGGCGTCCTCCTCGTGCACCGCCGCCTCGTCGAGCGCGTGCGCGAACTCGACGTCGCGGCGCTGGGCCAGCGCGAACGCCACCGTCGCGCGCACCTTCGCCGACTTGTCGCGCATCGCCCTGGTCAGCCCGTCGTGCACCTTCGCCTTGTCCTCGATCAACGCCAGCGCCAGCACGGCGTGCGCGCGCACGTCGGCCGAAGGCTCCTTGTCGAGCACCTTGTCGATCTGCGCGAGCACCTCCTTGCTGGTCGGCGCCGAACTCGCCATCGCGCGCAGCAGCCGGCCGCGCACGCGGTCGACCTTCTCCGCCTTCCACTGCTTGGTCAGCGCCGGCAGCGCCTTCGGCGCGGCGAGATGTTCGAGCGCGCCGGCGGCGGCGTAGCGCACGTCCTCGTCGCGGTCGTCGAGGTGGCCGGCGACCACCGCGTGGTAGGCCGGCGGCGAGATCAGGCCGATCGTGTCGAGACCCGGCTTCAGCATCGGCCCCTGCAGGCCCTTCAGCGTCGTGTCGATGAAGGCGATCGCCTCGGGCTCGTCGCTGCGCATCACCAGCTGCACCGATTCGAGGTTGCGCAGCATGCCGCCGCGCGACTTCTTCAGCTCCTTCAGCGCCTCGGCGACCTGGGCCTTGCTCGGCGGCGCCGTGTTCTGCCCGCGTTCGACCTTGCCGAAGTCGAGCCGCGCCGGCGCGCGCGCGCCCGGGCTCAGCTGCCAGGTGAACGTCGGGTCGACCTTCCTGATCGCGTCGAGCAGCACCCACTCGAGTTCGCCCTTGGTGATGCGGTAGGCGACCGAACTGAGCACGGTGCCGTCGGGACCGAGGAACACGTGCTGCGGCGCGATCACGTCCTCGCCGGGGCCGATCTTCAGCACCTGCAGGCGCGCCTGCTGCTCGGCGGCCTGCTGCTGCGCCACGGTGACGCCGCGCACGCGCGCCTCGGTCGCGGTCGAGCAGAACACGTTCAACGTGTTCGCCGACAGCCGCGCCAGCGTCGGATCCTGGTAGTGGTCCTCGACCAGTTCGTCGTTGGCGCGCTCGCCGGCCATGTTGAAGGCCAGCATCACGACCTTGTTCTGCGCCTTCGCCGCGGCCAGGGCCTCGTCGAACGACGGTGTCCAACGGATGCCCGACTGGGCCGCGAGCGGGCCGAGCGCGCATCCGGCGAGCACGGCAACGAGGGTGGAACGCATCGACATGGACATCACGGTAACCGGGGGCGAGGGCGGGCAGACGGGTCGGCAGCCGCACCTTGTCCCGCGCCGGGAGCCGGGGACGGCCGAAACCGCCGCGTTCAGGCCCTGCCGCCCGACGCCGCAGCGCGGGCGCGGCGCCGGTCGAGGATCCGCCGCACCTGCGCCTGCTTGCGTTCGTCGAAGCGGTAGCGCAGCAGCACCGCGGCGGCCAGCAGGAACAGCACGCCGACGCCCGGGCCGAACAGCAGCACCAGCGCGGTGTCGACCGACTCCGGCTGCGTCGCCTGCCCTTCGCGGTAGCCGGCGAGCCCGAGCACGAACCCGGTCGAGGCGACGGCGACCGCGCGCGCGACCTTGCTGGCGAAGCGCCAGACGCCGAAGAACAGGCCGGCCCGCGACCGGCCGGTGCGCACGAGGTCGTGGTCGAGCACGTCGGTCAGCATCGCGTCGATCAGCACGATGCAGCCGACGAAGCTGCCGAGGCCGATCGCGCCGAGCCCCAGCACGACGGCGAAGGCGCCGGGCGGCACCAGCAGGTAGAGCAGCGTGGTGCCGATGCCGAGCACGGTCGCGCCGACGACCAGCGGCCGGCGTTTGCCATGGTGCCGCGCCAGACGCACCCAACCGACGATCGACGCGGTGAACACCAGCAGGAACACCACCAGCACCAGCTGCGTGCGCTCGCCCGACAGCTGCAGGTGGTGTTCGTAGTAGTAGAGGAACGTCGCCGCGTTGACGCCGATGCCGGCGGTCGCGACCACGTAGGCGAGCAGCAGCGGGCGGAACGTCGCGTTGCGCAGCATCGCCGCCAACGTGTCGCGGCCGCCGGCCGGCGCTGGCGGCACCGGGACGAACCGCACGTCGCGCGTCGCGCGCCAGCTCACCATCGCCGTGGCGACGACGATCGCGGCGGCGGCGAGGCTGGTGGCCGGCATCGCGGCCGCGCTGCCGCCGGCCCCGGTCAGCAGCAGCGCCGGCACCACCGCCGCCGTCAGCGCGCCGACGTTCGCGAAGCCGAAGCGCCAGCCGAACAGCACCGCGCGCTGGTGCGGCTCCTCGGTCATCTCACCGGCCATCGCCATGTAGGGCACGCTCAGCACGGTCATGCCGGTGTTCAGGAAGCAGCCGGCGCCGAGCAGCCAGCCGAACTTCGCCGCCTGGCTGGTCAGCTCCGGCGGCCAGAACACCAGCAGCACGCCCGCGGCCAGCCACAGGCCGCCGGCCGGCAGGTAGCCGCGCCGGCCGCCGAAGCGATGGCGCGTGCGGTCGCTGATCGCCCCCATGATCGGATCGGTGATCGCGTCCCAGACGATCGCGATGCCGATCGCGAGCGCGGCGAGGCTCGGATCGAGCGCCACGCGGTCGGTGTAGAACACCAACGCGTAGATGCGCATCACGGTCTCCGCGAGGTTGATGCCGACGTCGGCGATCGAGTAGCCGACCTGCACCGACACCGGCAGCTTGGGATGCGCGTTCATGCGGGGTCGGTCCGGCCGGGGGAAGGTTGCCGCGCGGGCGGGCGGCCCACAACCCCGGCGCCGGACGGCGCCGTCACACCGAGCAGCGGTCGCCGCAGCGGCGGCCGAACCACCGGCCCAGCGGCACGCGGTAGCGCGCGAAGATCACGTAGCCGAGATCGCACAGCCAGCGCAGCACCGGCCAGCCGGTCGGAGCCATGACCCAGCCGAGCCCGGCCGCGCGCCAGGCGGCGCGGATCGCGGGCATGCCCTCGACGACGGTGCCGTCGGCCAGCACCCCGTGCAGTCGCGCGTGCACCCGTTCGCGGGTCAGGCCGTAGCGGGCGGCGTCGAAGTCGGGCTGCGCGATGTCCACGGCGCGCAGCAGGCCGCGGCGATCGCGCCGCTGCAGCCATTCGACCTCGAGCCGGCAGAACGGGCACTCGCTGTCGTAGAGCAGGGTGAACGGCGCCGCGGTCATGCGTCGGGGTTCGCCGTTCCCGCGCGGCGGATGCATGCGGCTCAGGCCCCGGGCGGCCGCAGACCGTGCACCAGCACGAACGTGGCCGTGCCGGCGCAGAAGCCGAGCACGCCACCCCACAGCGCCGGCCGCCGCACCCGCCGCAGGGCCCGCCAGTAGCCCGGCAGCACGGCGCCCGCGAGCTGCCAGGCCTCGGCGAGCACCGGGCCGAGGCCGGTCGGGCGGCCGCGCAGCAGCCACGGCAGCGAGAGCGCCGTCAGCAGCACGGTGAGCACGAGGGTGATCGCGCCGAGGCCGACGGTGAACAGCAGCGGCATCACGACCAAGCCGACGAGCAGCCAGACCGTGCCCGCGACGAACGGCTGCACGCGCGCGGCCGACGCCAACCACCAGACCGCGGCCCCCGCCGCGAGCATCGCGGTGCCCCATGCCAGCGCGCTGCGGCGCACGTCGGCCAGCAGGCCGCCAACGGGGGACCGGGCATCCGCTCGCATGCGCGACGCCGTTCGCCGCGCGCGGTCCGGGCGATGCGCGACCGGGGGCCGAAGACAACAGATCTGCCTTAGTGCTTGCGCTACCGCCCATTCCCCCAGCATCGTGCTACGACCTTCGGCGTCCGCCTGCCGGAATCCACCGGCCGAGATCGCCCAGCGAGGAAGAGACATGGCCAGCGAAGATGCCCCCGAGAAGAAGAAGCGCAAGCCGAACCCGGCCCTGATGAAGCCCGTGCAGCCGGACGAAGTGCTGGCGAAGATCGTCGGCTCGACGCCGATCCCGCGCAGCGAGATCACCAAGAAGCTGTGGGACTACATCAAGGCCCGCGACCTGCAGGACCCCAAGGTCAAGACCAACATCCGCGCCGACGACAACCTCAAGGCCGTGTTCGGCGGCAAGGCCGTGGTGACGATGTTCGAGATGACGAAGCTGGTGTCGGCCCACATCAAGGCCTGACCGGTCTCGCGTGGGCCGACGGTGCGGCCGCACGCCGCGTCAGATGCCCAGCACCTTGACCAGCACGCGCTTGTCGCGCCGGCCGTCGAACTCGCCGTAGTAGACGGCCTCCCAGGTGCCGAGGTCGAGCTTGCCAGCGGTGATCGCGAGGCAGGCTTCGCGCCCCATCAGCTGACGCTTCAGGTGCGCGTCGGCGTTGTCCTCGCCGGTGCGGTGGTGCGCGTAGGCCTTCGGGTCCGGATCGTGCGGCGCCAGCCGCTCGAGCCAGCGGCCGAAGTCCTCGAGCAGGCCGTGTTCGTGGTCGTTGACGAACACCGACGCCGTGATGTGCATCGGGTTCACCAGCACCATGCCGTCCTGCACGCCGCTGCGCGCGACGATGTCCTCGATCTGCGGCGTCAGATGGACCCAGTCGTAGCGGCGCTGCGTGTGCACCGTCAGGTACTCGGTATGGACCTTCATGCCGCCCACGTTACGGGCCGACAGCGGCTCACGGCAGGGTGACGCTACGCGGTGAAACGCCGGGGCAGTAGAAGATGGCACGATGCCACCGGTCCTCTGGGTCTGTGTCGGCGGTGCGTTCGGCTCGGGCGCCCGCTACCTGCTGTGCAACTGGATCGCGCGCACGCCGCCGCAGGCGTTCCCGATCGGCACGCTGCTGGTGAACTGCGGCGGCTCGTTCCTGCTGGCCCTGCTGATGGCGCTGTCGATGGGCACGGCCGCGGTGCCATCGACGCTGCGGGTCGCGCTCGGCGCCGGCGTGCTGGGCGGCTTCACGACCTACTCGACCTTCAGCTACGAGACCTTCGTCAGCCTGCAGGCCGGCGACTACGGCCGGGCCGTCGGCAACGTCGCCGCCACCGTCTGCGGCTGCCTGCTGGCGACCGCCGCCGGCTGGTTCGCCGGCCGCTGGCTCGTCGGCTAGCTGGCGGGCCCGCAGCGGGATTTCCACGGCGGCGAGACACGAACGCCCTCTAGCCGGCGGTGGCCGCCGGCCGATGACGGGAGCAAGTGATGATCAGCATGCGCCTGCTCGAGTTCTGTCTCCTGCCGCTGCTGTCGCCGCAGAGCCCGGCGCCGGCCGCGACTCCGACCCCACCCGAGGTCGTGGCGGCCGCCGCGACCGAGACCGCCCAGGGCGGCGACCGCGAACAGCTGCTCGCCGCCGAACAGGCCGGTGCCAACGCCGATGCGAAGGTGCTGCGCCAGCTCGCCGACTCGACCGACGTGGCCGTCGCCGCCCGCGCGGCGTGGCTGCTCGGCAAGCTGAACCAGCCCGAGGCGGAGACGCTGCTGCGCGAGGTCGCGACCGGCAGCCCGCACGCCGCGGCCAGGCTGCAGGCGATGCAGCCGCTGACGCAGAAGGCCCAGGCGGCCTCGTTCGCCACCGCCGTCGAGGCGCTGGCGGACGCGGACGTCGGCGTTCGCACGCTCGCCGCCCAGCTGCTCGGCAAGTTGCGCCGACCGGCCGCGGTCGCGCCGCTGATGGCCCGGATCGAACGCGGCGAACGCACCGGCGATGGACCGGCGACGGATCTGCAGGCGGCGCTGCTGGCGCTGCACGACCTCGGCGCCGGCGACCAGCTGCTGCGCATCGCCACCGCGCTCGACGACCGGCCCGCGATCGGCGTCGGCCCGGCGTTGACCTGGTGCTTCCAGGAACTGTCGCCCAAGCTCGACCCGAAGACCCAGACGACGCTGCTGGTCGCCGCGCTGGACCACCGCGAGCCGCTGCTGCGGCGCTACGCGATCGGCCGACTCGGCGAACTGGCGGTGCCGAGCACCGCCAACGCGCTCGAGGGCCGGCTGGCCAAGGAGACCGCGGAGCTGCGGCCGTTGGTCGAGGTCGCGCTGGCGCAGGTGCGCGGCGACGACAAGCCGCCGCCGAGCGACGAGATGGAACGCGCGCTGGCGAACGCGAAGAGCCTGATGGCCGGCGCGCGCGCGCGCTGGGATCGCATGCCGCTGCAGGACCGCGTGATCGCCACGACGATCCCGGTGTCGCTGCTGCTGGTGCTGATGCTGGCGGGCCGCCTGCGGCGCCGGCGCGCCCAGGCCGTGACCGCCGCGGCGACGGTGGCGCTGGTGGCGCCGTCGGAGGAGCACCTCGAACAGATGGCGGCCGAGGCCGAGGCGGAAGCCGAGGCGATGGCGGCCGCCGCCGACGCCGAGCTGGCGACCGACGACGAGGTCTTCGAACAGGAGGCCGGCGAGACCGACGGCTGGGGCGAGCCGGTCGACGCGGAGGCCGACGCCGAGGCGGGCGAGTACGTCGGAGAAGATGGCTTTGGCCGTCGCTGAGCGACGAGCCGGCCGCCGATCGAACCGCGGGTCGTGGCTCGCCGCCGCGGGCCTGGGTGGCGCACTGACCGTCGCCGCGCTGCCGGCGCAGGCGCTGCCGACCGTGCAGGCGACGTTCGCCAGCGGCGCCCAGCGCGCCGCGGTGCCGGGCATCGACTGGTTCTGCGCGCGCCACCTGGCGCGCCGCGGCGAATGGCCGCGCGGGCGCGATCCGTCGCTGCCGTTCGCGGTGCGGCTCGGCCCGGACGGCATCACGGTGCTCGGCGACGGTGTCGCGCTGCCGCCAGGCGTCGTCGCCGCCGGCGCGTGCGACGTCGCCGGCAAGCAGTGGCTGTGGAGCTGCCGCAGCGACGGTACCGAGGACTGGTTCGTGCCGCCGGACGCCACGCTGCCGGCGCCGTGGCGGGCCGTGCTGCGCGAACTGCAGGCCGACGTGCTCGACGAGCCGCGCTCGCTCGACGCCGCGGTGGTGATCGGCCATCTGGCCGGCACGCTGGTCGAAGGCGACCCGCGCGCCGAGCTGCTGCAGCTGGGCGCGTCGTCGTGCGGCGAGGTGACCTGGACCGCGTGGTCGACGCCGACGCACCTGCGCGTGCGCGGCCGCAGCGACGGCGGGCTGTTGCTGCCGGCCGCGCTGTTGCTGGTGGCGCTCGCCGACCCGGTCGGCAAGACCTCGCCGCTGGCGCTGCGTGCGTTCGCGGCGCGCGACGGCGATCGCGCCGAGGCCGCGCGGCAGTGCGTGCGTGCGCCGGGGCCGAAGACGGTGCGGGCGCTGTCGGCGCTGCTGCAGGCCGAGGACCAGGTCGCGTTCGCGGCCGTCGACGCGCTGCGGCGGCTGGGCGCCACCGAGGCGCTGCCGCAGATCGTCGCCGCGGCGCGGCCCGAGGCTCCGTGGACCTCGCTGGCGGCCGCCGACACGCTGCGCGCGCTGTGGGCCTCGGCGCCGACGGCGACGCGGCAGGCGACGCGCGCCGCGGTCGCGCGCAGCGACAGCGTGCCGGTGCGCAGCGTCGATCTCGACGCGCTGGTGCCGGGCAACGTGTCGCCGCGGCCGGCCGAACGGGCCGCCGACGCGGCCGCCGCGCGCGTGCGCACGATCGTCGTGCTCGCGCTGCTGGCGATCGGCCTCTACGGCCTGTGGTCGCGCGAACGCGCGCGGCTGCGCGCGGACCTCACCTAGGCGCCGGCGCTCAGCGGTCCTTCAGGACCTTCGGCGGCCACTGCTGGGCCGTGTCGTAGATCTCGCCCTCGTCGCCCTGCACGATCGCCGCCAGCCGGCTGGCGAGCACCAGCATCTTGGTCACGGTCGAGCGGTCCGGGTCGGTGGTGAACACGTTGCCCTCGAACCAGTCGAACCAGGCCGTGGCCTTGAACCGCACCGCGAACGGTCCGTGGGCCGGATCGGCGGTCAGGTCGACGTCCTCGGCGGCCAGCTGCAGCCACTCGGTCTCGTCGATCTGCTGGCCCGCGTTGTCGGTCCAGTCCATGGCGCGCGTGATGTGCAGGTCGTAGCCCATGGAGTTCCCGTCAACGCCCCCGCATCAGCCCTTCCTGGGCCGGCGGTGTCGCGATCGTTCGAGCGACTTGTAGTTGGGGCGGCAGACGAACACCTCGTCCCGCTCCGCGACCGGCACGGTGCCGTCGCCGCTCAGTCGGCCCCACAGCAGACGGGCCGCCTCGAGGCAGCCGCCGCGATCGTCGTGCTCGCTGTGGACCGTGCGCACGAACAGCAACTTGCCACCCGTGCCCTGGAAGCGGGAATGCACGACGTGCCAGCGATCCGACGTGATCGCCTGCGTGCCCTTCTTGGTCTTGACTGCCTGGATCACGATCGGGTTCTCCAAAGCGCCGAAGTGCCGTCGGCTGGATGGGGCCGGCCGGCGGAGATCGCCGGCCGGGCCATGGCACTGGCCCGTTGGCACTACCAGCGGTCGCGACCGCCGCCACCGCCACCGCCACCGCCGCCGCCACGGCCACCACCGCCGCCGCGATGGCCACCACCACCGCCGCCGCCCGAGCGCGGGGCGCGCTCTTCGGCCTCGTTGACGCGCAACGAGCGGCCATCGAGCATCGCGCCATTCATGGCCTGGATGGCGGCCTGCGCGTCACCGTCGTTCGCCATTTCGACGAACGCGAAGCCGCGCGAACGACCGGTGTCCCGGTCCATCATGACGCTCACGCTGGAAACCTGACGGTTGCCTTGGCTGAAGGCATCCGAGAGGGAGCCTTCCGTGGTGTCGAACGAGAGATTGCCTACGTACAGTCGCTTACCCATCGAGTCACTGTCACTCCGCCAGAGCCGAGAACCGTCTACGTCACGAGCCACACGAGCGGCCGAAGTGCCGCAAGTGTTCATCGCACCGGTCCTGGAGCCCTCGACAAGAGGGCGGCGGGCATTCGGGCAAACGCGCAGGGCGCAAAGGCGCCGGTCTGGAGATTGTCTGGCCTGGGGGACGGTTCACGTCTTCCCAAGCGGCGCACAGTGTACGTGCAACAGCACCTGTGCACAAGGTGGCACAACCGATTGACGCCGGCTTGGCCCGCGCAGGTGAGATCTGGGCGGTTTCCCTGCCCGCGCGACGGGCCGACCCGGCGATGCCCCTCGCTATGCTCCGCGCCCCCGCCGCATGACCGAGCCCACCGCCATTCCCCGCAGCCTCTGGCAGCACATCACCGGCAGCCTGCGCGGCGAACAGCACGACTACACGCGCGGGTCGCTGCCGGCGGCGATCCTGTTGTTGGCGATCCCGATGGTGCTCGAGATGGCGCTCGAGTCGACGTTCGCGCTGGTCGACATCTGGTGGGTCAATCGCATCGACGACGGCTGGTTCGGCGTCGCGCCGACCCACGGCGCGGCGGTCGCGGCGGTCGGCGCCACCGAGGGCCTGCTGTCGATGGTCTACGCGATCGCGTTCGGCCTCGGCATGGCCGTGACCGCGATGGTCGCGCGGCGCGTCGGCGAACAGGACCTGCGCGGCGCCGCGATCGCGGGCTCGCAGGCGATCGGGCTCGGGCTCGTCGTCGGCATCGCGCTCGGCGTGCCGGCGCTGGTGTTCGCACCCGAACTGCTCGGGCTGATGACCGACGGCAACGCCAAGGTCGTCGCGGCCGGCACCGGCTACGCGCAGTGGATGCTCGGCGGCAACGTCATCGTGACGCTGCTCTTCCTGCAGAACGCGATCTTCCGCGGCGCCGGCGATCCGATGCTGGCGCTGAAGACGCTGGCGCTGGCGAACGGCATCAACCTGGTGCTCGACCCGCTGCTGATCTTCGGCCTCGGCCCGTTCCCGGCGCTCGGCGTCACCGGCGCCGGCGTCGCCACCTGCACCGGCCGCACGATCGCGGTGCTGTACCAGTTCTGGGTGCTGCGACACGGCCGCGGCCGCGTGCGGCTGCAGCCGCTGCTGCGCTTCGACGCCGGGCCGATGTGGACGCTGGTCAAGCTGTCCGCGGCGACCGTCGGCCAGTTCCTGATCGCGACCACCAGCTGGCTGTTCCTGATGCGCTTCGTCAACAGCTTCGGCGAGGCGGCGGGCGCCGGCTACACGACCGGCATCCGCATCCTGATCTTCGCGCTGCTGCCGGCGTGGGGTCTCAGCAACGCGGCGGCGACTCTGGTCGGCCAGAATCTCGGCGCCGGCAAACCCGAACGCGCCGAACGCGCGGTCTGGCTGACCGCGGCCTACGACATGGTGTTCCTCGCCTTCGTCACGCTGGTGATGGAGCTGTGGCCGCGCGAGATCGTGCAGATCTTCGTGACCGAACCCGCGGTGCAGGCCCACGCGGTCGACGCGCTGCGCATCATCGCCTCGGGCTACGTCTTCTACGCCTGGGGCATGGTGGCGCTACAGGCCTTCAACGGCGCCGGCGACACCCGCACGTCGACGTGGCTGCACTTCTGGTTCTTCTGGACGCTCGAACTGCCGCTCGCCTACTCGCTGGCGTTCTGGCTCGAACTCGGCCCGATCGGCGTGTTCTGGGCGATCCCGATCGCGGAGACCAGCTTCGCACTCGCCGCGTTCGTGATGTTCCGCCGCGGGCGATGGAAGACCGTGAAGGTCTGATCGTCCCGGCGAAGGAACCGGCGAAACGCCGAGAGCCCGCCGGCCTCGCGGCCGACAGGCTCTCGTGCGGCGCGTCCCCGGCGCGCGACTACTGGAACTCGACCGTGATCGGCGTGCTCAGCTCCCAGCTGCCGCTGCTCGGGAAGGCCAGGCACTGGAACACCACCTTGCCGGTGAAGCCGTTCGGGATCGGCACCATCGGCCACTGCGAGAAGCCGCCGACCGTGTTGCAGCTGGTCCAGAAGTTCGGCCACAGGAAGAAGTCGGGGAAGCACAGCGGAACCGCCCACGGCAGCGTCGCCGACGGCGTCACGGTGCTCGGCAGGAAGGCCGACGGGGTCCAGAACACGAAGTTGGTCGCGAACGGCGAGCTGACGTCGACCATCTGCGACCCCATCGGCAGGCCGCCCGGCGGCACGTTGACGACGTGCTGCTGCGGCTCCATCGAGTAGCGCAGCGTGCGCGTCGAGGCGAGCGCGTTGACGTAGCTCGGCGCACCGAGCGTGGCGTTGGTCGGCTGGATGCCCATCTGCCAGCCGAGCGTCGGGCCCGAACCGCAGTTGGTCGCCGCCGGGCCGCAGAGGCCGTTGTAGATCGTGCCGCCGCCCGCGGTCGTGCAGACGCCGGCGCCGGTCATGGTCTCGGTGGTGAAGATCAGGTCAGGCACCTGCAGCACCGCGCCGGAGCACGGGGTGATGACCTGGATCGCGCCGTTCCAGTCGATCTCGAGCGCCTCGGTGTCGATCGCGTTCGGGATGCAGTTGCCGAAGCGGTTGGTGATGCCGGCGCCGACCACCATCGCGTCCACCTGTGCCTCGGTGTAGACGACCTGGGCGCTGTTCGGCCACACCGACGCGACGCGGAAGTCCCACGTGTAGGTGATCGCGAAGTCGGGCACGCACAGGATCGCGCCGTCCTGGACGAACGTCGGGCCGCAGGTCAGCAGCGCGGGCGTGTCCTGGTCGAGCGAGAAGAACACGCCGAAGCCGGGCGCGAACGCGATCGCGTCGATGTCGATCGGCGTGTTCAGCGGCAGGCCGAGCGCCTGGTTGAACTGCTCCTGGCGCATGAAGTGCTCGACCTGGCCGTCGTTGAAGTTCACGTCGCGGATGATGCGGCCGACGTCGCCGGGGCGCAGGCCGGGCGCGCCGCTGACGCTTGTTCCCATCGCCACCGACGGCGAGAAGAACACCGTGCGCGCGTTGGCGAGGCCGGCTGCCGGCGTGGTGGCGACACCCTCCATCAGCGCGTCGATCGTGCCGAAGATACCCGGCTCCCACCACTGCCCGTCGCCGTCCTCGTCACCGGCCATGGTGTGGTAGCAGGTGCGCGGCGCCCACTTCTCGGCCGACAGGCTCGAGCATGGGCCGTTCGACCATTCGAGGTTGCAGACCTCGTTGGGATACAGGAAGCGCAGCACGGTGCCGGCGCTGCCGGACAGCGTCAGCTCGGGCTGCGAGTAGGTCAGCAGGAAGTCGGGGCCTTGCGCGGCGGCGGCGGCGGCGAGGCAGAGCGGGGAGAGCAGCGACAGGGTGGAGCGGGTCATGTTCGGTTCCTCGGGTGGTTGGTGGACACCCGGGAAGACCGGTTGGCGGTCCGGCGCACGCCGCGCCGCGAAAATCCTCCGCAGCCGGGCGTCGGGCCCGCGGCACCGGCGGTCAGACCACGACCATGACCTCGTCCAGCGGCCGCCGTTCGAGCGCCTTCGCCGGCACCCGGCAGTCGTCGGCGGGAAAGCCGACCGGGATCAGCAGGAACGGGCGCTCGTGCTTCGGCCGGCCGAGGATCTCGCCGAGGAACGCCATCGGGCTCGGCGTGTGCGTCAGCGTCGCCAGCCCGGCGAACTGCGCCGCGGCCAGGAACAGCCCGCAGGCGAGCCCGACCGACTCCTTCAGGTAGTAGACCTGGCTGCCGTCGTCGAGGTGCGACAGCTGGAACACGACCACCAGCCACGGCGCCGTGGTCAGGAAGTCCTTGTGCTCGTCGGTGCCGAGCGGCGCCAGGTCGCGCAGCCACTCGGCGTTGGCGCGGCGCGCGTAGAACTCGCGCTCCTCGGCCTCGGCGCCAGCGCGGATCTTCGCCTTCACGGTCGGATCCTGCACGCAGACGAAGCGCCACGGCTGCTTGTTGGCGCCGCTCGGCGCGCTGTGCGCGGCGCGCACCAGCCACTCGATCGTCGCCCGCTCCACCGGCCGATCGCTGAACATGCGCACGCTGCGGCGCCGCCGCACCACGTCGTGGAACGCGGCGGCGGCCGGCTCGGGGGGCAGCGGCGGCTGGAAGCGGTCGGGGTACGGCACGAACACGGGTTCGGTCATGCCCCGCACTGTCGGAGTGGGCACGGCAACGTCAAGGGCGCACGTTGCGCCGACCCACCACCGCGGCGTTCGCGCCGGAAGACGCGACCCGCACCAGCCCTACTGCACCCGGAACTCGTAGCGGGACGTCGCCGCGTAGTGCAACGTCGCGGGATCGAACACGACCCACTGCGCGGCGAACTTGACGCCGCCGGTCGCGGCCATCGCCGCCGGGAAGTCGACCGCCGCGTAGCCGCGGTCCATGCCCGCAGCACCCGTGATGCGCTGTTCGAGGATCGCTGGGGTGACCAGC
>JAEUHS010000109.1 GCA_016794035.1 Planctomycetota bacterium | reverse complement strand
CAACGCCTGCAGCGCGGTCGCCGAGCCGGCGACGGCATGCGCGGCGGCGCCGTCGAGCGCGGCCCGGCGCGCGCGGCTGGCGAGCACCGGCCCCGGATACAGCCACTCCGCGTCGTCGGCGGCCAGCGCCGCGCGGGCGATCGCGGCCGCGACCAGGTCGTCGCCCACCGCCACGGTGTCGTCGAGCAACGCGCCGCAGAACGCGACACCGTCCGCCGCCGCCGACGCGGGCACCAGCACGAAGGCGACCGTGGCGTCCCCCGTCACCTGCACGCCGCTGGCGGTCACGCCCGGCGCCGCGCGCCGCGCCCGCGCGAGGCGGCACTCGGCCAGCGCGCCAGCGGCGCCGCACTCGTGGCCCGCGTCGTCGTCGAACCCGTGCCGCCACAGCACCGCGAACACCGTCGCCGTCGCGTCCGGCATCGGCTGCCAGGTCCAGACCGGCGCCTGCGAGGACACCGACGGTGCAGCCAGCAGCGCGGCCGCGACGAGACCGATCACGCGTCGCACAGCCTGCCTCCGTCGATGCGGCAGACGCGGTGCGCGACCGCGCGCGCGAGTTCGAGGTCGTGCGTGATCAGCACGACGCCCATGGCGCGATCGCGCTGCAGTTCCAGCACCGACCGCATCACCGCCACCGCGGTGTCCCGGTCCAGCGATGCGGTCGGCTCGTCGAGCACCAGCACGTCGGGACGCACGGACATCGCCCGCAGCAGCGCGGCGCGCCGCCGTTCGCCGCCCGACAGCTGCCGGGCCTGCCGGCCGAGCACCGCCGCATCGAGTTGCAGCCGCGCCGCCAGCAACTCGGCGTCGTCGCCGAGCGCGGTCTCGTCGAGCAGGCTCGCCAGGGACCGCCCCGGCGTCAGCGAGGCGAACGCATCCTGCGGCACCAACTGCACGGCGCGCGCACGCCCGGGCCGCCGCACGACGCCGGCGTCGGGCCGCCGCAGCCCGCTCAGCACCCGTGCCAGCGTCGTCTTGCCGACGCCGGAGACACCGACCAGCGCCACCACTTCGCCGCGGTGCACGGCGAGGTCGACGCCGTCCAGCACGACGCGACCGGCGAACGACACCCGCAGGCCCGCGGCGGCGAGCAGCGGCACGGTGCCGACATCGGGCTCGCGACCGTGGTCCGGCCAGGGCGCGAGCACGACCGCGCCGGGCACGAACGAGCCGCCGTCGGCGACCAGCAGCGATGCCGACAGGTCGTGCACGAGCCCGTGGTCGTGGCTCGCCAGCAGCAGGCCACAGCCGCGCTGCACCAGCGCCTGCAGCTGCGCGCGCAGTTCGGCCTGGGCCTCGGCGTCGAGGCTCGCCGACGGCTCGTCGGCGACGACCAGCGCCGGCGTGCGCAGGAAGGCGATCGCCAGCAGCGCCCGCTGCGCCTCGCCGCCGGACACCTGGTGCGGCAGCCGGCGGCACAGTTCGGCGCCGTGTTCGACGCCGAGTTCGCCCAGCATCGCCGCGACCTGCTCGATGCTGCGGCCGGTGGCCTGCTCGATCTGGCGCCCGATCGGCGCCAGCGGATCCAGCGCCGCCGCGGCATCCTGGCCGAGGAACGCGATCTCGTGCCGCAGCGCGCGGCGCTGGCTCGGCGCCACCATCTCGCCCCACTCGCCGCCCCGCCAGCGCACCGCGCCGTCGACGGTGACGTCGCGACCGTCGAGCAGGCCGAACAGGCCCGCGAGCGCGGTGCTCTTGCCGACGCCCGACGGCCCGTGCAGCGCCACGACCTCGCCGGCCTGCACGGCGAGGTGCGGAATGCGCACCGACCAGCCGGAACGACGGCGGACCACGAACCCATCGACGTCGAGCAGACCCGGCACGGCGGCATCGCACGACATGGCGCCCGTTCCCGCAAGCGTACGCTGCGGTTCGTTATGCTACCGCCCATGTTCCGCACCTCGGTCGCGTTCGTGCTGCTCGGCAGCCTGGTACCCCTCACCGCCCAACAGTCCCTGGCGGACCTGCAGCAGCGCTTCGCCCAGCAGGCGCGCGCGCTCGGCGACGGCGCCGGGCGCGCGGCCATCGAGGCGCTGCGCGCGCAGCAGATCGCCGCCCTGCGCACGTTCGTCGAGCAGACCGCCGCCGGCGACGACCGCTGGAACGGCCGGCTGATGCTGGCCGACTTCCAGCTCGCCAGCGGCGACCGGCAGGCCGCGTCGGCCGCGCTGCGCACGATCCAGGCCGAGGCCGCGCCGGCGCTGGTGCTGGTCACGGCGGCGACGATGGCACAGCACCTCGGGCTCGACGACCTGCGCGGTCAGTGGATCGACGCCGCGATCGCCAAGCCGGCGCCGCTCGCCGAGCGCATGGCGATGGCGCGCCTGCTGACGACCGTGCTGCACGAGATCGGGCGCGGCGAGGCGATCTACTCGGCGGCGTTGGCCGCGGCGGCGGACGACGAGCAGCGGGCGCTGGTGCGCTGGCACCGCGCCGACGCGATGCGCGACCGCGAAGACCTGCCCGACAACGCGGGCTTCGAGGAACTGCAGAAGCTCGCGACCGACCTGCCGAAGACCCGCTGGGGCGACGTCGCCCGCGACCGCCTGCGCGCGACGCAGTTGCGGCCCGGCGACGACACGATCCACTTCCGCGCCACCACCCGCGGCGGCAGCGAAGTCGCGACCAGGGACCTGCTCGGCAAGGCGGTCGTGCTGGTGTTCTGGTCCGGCGCCGACCGCGACCTGCCGCGCCTGCTCGAGACCCTGGGCCCGCTGCAGCAGCGCGCCGGCGACGGGATGGTGGTGCTCGGCATCTGCCTCGACCGCGACGCCGAACGCATCGACGCCGACGTCGAACGACTCGGCATCACGTTCCCGGTGATCGGCGACGGCAGCGGCATCGAGCAGGACGTCGCGCTGCGCTGGTTCGTCGAAGGGCCGGTCGTGCAGGTCGTCGACGGCAAGGGCAAGGTCGCGGGGCTCGGCCTGCACGCCGGCACCACCGACGGCCGCGCGCAGCTGCGCGAAGTGATCGAACGCGCCGCCGGCCTGTGAGCCTCAGCGGGCGCGCCGCCGGCCGATGGCCAGCCAGGCGATGCCGTGCACGACGACGCGCGCGCCCTCGGCGAGCACGACCGCCAGCGCCGGCGCCGCGGGCAGGCGGTCGCTCCCCGGTGGCGCACCGAGCGTGGCCACCAGTTCGAGCGCGCAGTAGACGAGCAGCACGAGCTCGGCGCCGATGCGACCGCCGCGGCCGAACCGCAGGCCGATGCGCAACACGGCCGCGATCGCACCGACGACCATCAGGGCCCCGGCGCCGAGGCGCGGCACGGTGGAAGCCGGCAGCAGGCCGACCTGCGCCGGCGTGGCGAGCAGCCCGTCGATCGGTCCCGCGACGGCCGCCGCCAGCACCGCGATCACCACCGCCGGGGACAGCAGCGCGATCGCCGTCCACGGCAACAGGCGCGCGTTGAGCGCCCGGTGCGGCAGTCGCTGCCAGCCATGCCGACGCAGCACGCGCGTCGTGCGCACCAGCAACATCGCCGCGCCGAGCGTCAGCACCAGCCCCGGCAGCAACACCGACGCGCCGAGCGACGGCAGCGCCGCCGTCGCCAGGCCGAGCGCCAGCACCGCGCACAGCCCGAGCCCGCCCAGCGACGCGATGCGGCGCCACGGTCGGCGGCCCGGCGCGCGGCTCGCGGTCTGGGCGAAGCTCTGCAGCAGCAGCAGCGCGAGGCCGGTGAACAGGGCCGCCGGAGCTTCGGGCCGCAACAGCGCCCCCGCCTGCGCCACCGGCGGCAGCACCGCGAGGGCCGCGCACGCAAGCAGCGCCTGCAGCCGTCCGCGCGCCAGCAGCACCGCCAGGTAGAGCAGGGCCGAGATGCCCGCGATCGACAGCAACTGCAACAGCCGCGCGCGACCGACGAGCGCGGCGAGCCCGGCCTCGTCGGCGGGCAATGCCAAGGCATCGCCGCCGACTGCCGCCCGGTGGAACTGCCGTACGACCTCACTGCCGGAGCGTGGCCCCTCGCTGCCGGGATCGAGCACCGCGCGCAGCGCCGCCACCTCGTACGGCGTCGGCGGCGCACCGTGGCCGGTGCCCGCCGCGAGCGGCGGCAACAGCACGACCGCCAGCGTCACACAGGCCGCCGAGAGCGCCCGCCCCGCGCGGCATCGCCCGAGCTGCGGCGCCGACCGCACGGTCACACGGCGGCGATGCAGTCGATCTCGACCAGACCGTTCTTGGGCAGCGTCTTGACCGCGACGGTGGCGCGCGCCGGCTTGTGCGCGCCGAAGTGGCGCCCGTAGACCTCGTTGACGGCGGCGAAGTCGTCCATGCTGGCGAGGTAGATCGTCGTGCGCGCGACCTGCGACAGGCCGGCGCCGCCGGCCTTCAGCAGCGCGGTCAGGTTCTGCATCACCTGCTCGGCCTGCTCGGCGGCGGTGGCGCCGACCATCTGCATGGTCTTGGGATCGAGCGCGATCTGGCCCGAGCAGAACAGCAGGTTGCCGACCTTCTGCGCCTGGCTGTAGGGACCGATGGCGGCGGGAGCGTTCGCGGTGTGGATGGCTTCGAGTTTCATGGCGAGAGTGGGGTCACGGCCGCAGGCGTTCGCGCAGGCGGCGCTCGACCGGCGGCGGCAGGAAATCGCTGACGTCGCCGCCGTTGCGCACGATCTCGCGGATCAACGACGACGACACGTAGCTGTACTGCGCGCTCGGCATCACGAACACGGTCTCGATGCCGGGCGCGAGGTGGCGGTTGGTCAGCGCCATCTGGTACTCGAACTCGAAGTCCGAGACCGTGCGCACGCCGCGCAGGATGGCGCCGATCCTCTGCGCGCGGCAGAAGTCGACCACCAGGCCGCGGAACGTCGTCACCGACAGCCGTTCGTCCTGCGGCAGCACTTCGCGCAGCATCTCGACGCGCTCCTCGGCCGAGAACGTCGGCGACTTGTTGCTGTTCAGCGCCACCGCCACCGTCAGGTGATCGAACAACGGCAACGCGCGCTCGACCAGGTCGAGGTGGCCGCGCGTGACCGGATCGAAACTGCCTGGGTAGAGGGCAGAAACCATCGCGGGAATGTAACCGCGGACGCGTTCGGCACACCTAGCACCTCGTGCTTCCCGCGGCGGTGTCTCCCCTGCTGTGCTCCGCGGCGTTCGCGCTGCCGGCCGCCCTGCTGGCGCGCGCCAGCCTGCCGGCCGCGGCGGCGTGGGCCGCGCTCGGCCTCTGTTCGACCCGCTGGTTCCGGCACCGGTGCCGGCTCGCCGGCCTGTGCGCGCTGCCAGCCGTGCTCGCCGCGGTGCCGGCCCGGCACGAAGCGCTGCCGTGGCCGCGCCCCGGGCCCGTCGTCGCCGCCGGCACCGTCGCCGACGTCGTGCGGGCGCCGGAGCACGGCATCACCTGGGTCACGCTCGGCGATGGCTGCCGGTCGCTGCGCCTGCAGTTCGACGGCGACGTCGAGTTGCTGCCGGGCGATCACGTGCGCGCGCTGGCGCGCCTCACCGAGCCGATGGCGCCCGACGTGCCGCCGGTGCTGCACGGCAGCGCCGCGACCGCCGAGATCCGCGCCGGCGTCTGGTCGCTGCCGCGCGCCGCAGCCGCCGCGCGCCGCGCGCTCGAACGGCAACTGCTGCGGCTCGTGCCCGGCGAACGCGGCACCATGCTGGCCGTGCTGCTGCTCGGCCGCGGCACGCGCAGCCCCGCCGGGCTGGCGAACGCCCACCGCGCGACCGGCCTCAGCCACCTGCTGGCCGTCAGCGGCGCGCACGCGGCGATGCTGGCGATGCTGCTCGGGCTGGTCGGCCGCGCCCGCCGGCTCGGCGCCAGCCGCCGCCGCACCGTGGCCGTGCTGCTGGTGCTGTTCGCCTATGGCGCCATCACCGGCAACGAGCCGCCGGTCGTGCGCGCGGTGGCGACGTTCGCGCTCGCCGCGCTGGCGACCCACACGGGGCGGCCGTTCCCGCTGTCGACCGGCCTGCTGGCGCCGGCGCTGCTGACGTGCCTGTGGCAGCCCGAGGCGCTGCTCGGGCCGAGCTTCCTGCTCAGCTACGCGGCCGTGATCGGCCTCGCCCTGGCCGGCATGCCGCCCGGCGACCCCGGCCTGCGCCGCTGGTTCGTGGCGTCGGTCCGCGGCTCGTGCTGGGCGACCCTGCTGACCGCGCCGCTGACGCTGTACTTCTTCGGCCAGCTGGCGCCGTGGACCGTGCTGCTGACGCCGCTGTTGTCGCCGCTGGTCGCGCTGCTGTTGTTCGGCAGCCTGTTCACGGCG
>JAEUHS010000031.1 GCA_016794035.1 Planctomycetota bacterium | reverse complement strand
GCTGGCCAAGAGCGGCAAGGCCTTCGAGTACCCGGCGACGTGGGGCAGCGATCTGCAGACCGAGCACGAGCGCTACCTCACCGAGGAGGCCTTCAAGCAGCCCGTCGTGGTGATGAACTACCCGAAGGACATCAAGGCGTTCTACATGCGCAACAACGAGGACGGGCGCACCGTGGCGGCCATGGACGTCCTCGCCGCGGGCATCGGCGAGATCATCGGCGGGTCGCAGCGCGAGGAGCGCCTGGACGTGCTCGACGCGCGCATGAAGAAGATGGGCCTCGAGCCGGCGCACTACTGGTGGTACCGCGACCTGCGCAAGTACGGCACCGTGCCGCACGCCGGCTTCGGGTTGGGCTTCGAACGGCTGCTGGTCTACATCTGCGGGTTGGCGAACATCCGCGACGCGATCCCGTACCCGCGGGTGCCGGGCTGGGCGAACTTCTAGCCTCGCGGTCAGCCGAGCCAGCTGTCGACCTGCAGCATCCCGAGCACGCCGAGCACGACGCCGAACGTCGCCACCGCGGAGCGGCCCTCGCGGTGCGACTCGGGGATGATCTCGTGCGAGACGACGTAGAGCATCGCGCCGGCCGCGAACGCGAGCGCGCTCGGCATCGCCGATGTCACGACCTGCACGAAGCCGTAGCCGACCAGCGCGCCGACGGGTTCGACCAGCCCGGTCGCCAGCGTGACCAGCAGCGCCTGCGTCTTCGAATAACCGGCGGCGAGGAACGCGACGGCGACGATCAGGCCTTCGGGCACGTTCTGCACCGCGATGCCGAGCGTCACCGGCAGGCTGACCTGCGCATCGCCGCTGGCGACGCCGACACCGACCGCGAGCCCTTCGGGCACGTTGTGCAGCGCGAGCGCGATCGCGAACAGCCAGACGCGCGCCATGCGGCGGTTCGTCAGGCCTTCGTGGCCCTTCTGGAAGTGCTCGTGCGGCGAGGTGCGGTGCAGCAGGTCGATCGCCAGCGCACCGAGTGCCACGCCGAGCAACACCGGCCAACTGGCGAAGGCGCCGTCGTCGTCGCGCTGCACCATGCCGAGCGCCGGCAGCAGCAGCGACACGAACGCCGCGGCGAGCATCACCCCGGCCGAGAACCCGGCCAGCGCGGATTCGGCGCGCGGCGCGATGCGGCGCACGAACAGGACCGGCACGGCACCGATCCCGGTGCCGACTCCGCCGGCCAGCAGGCTGGCGACGAACGCCGCGCCGAGCGACGGTTCGACCATGCCGTGGCGCCGCTCAGGCGCTGTGGAACTCCTCGAGCTGCTCCGGCGGCGGCGTCGGCGCGGTCAGCACGCGGTAGTAGCACCAGCTCACGAGCGCGACCACGAAGGTCAGGCTGAGCACCATCGAGATCAGGCCGGCGGTCGTCATCGTGTGCCTCCAGTCGGTCGGGATTGTACCTCGTCGGGCGGTGGCAGCCTGCCGTCGAGGTCGAGCCCCATCGCGCGCCAGCGCTTCTCACCGATGCGCAGGCAGATCACCAGCAGCAGGATCGTCGCGCCGATCAGGCCGATCGACATCTGCTTGACCGGGCTCGCGGCCACGGCGCGGAGCCAGTCGCCCAGGTTCGTCCAGCAGAACGCCACGAACACGACGATCAGGAACAGCGGCGTCAGGTAGCGCATCACGAACCGGAAGAAGCCCCAGAGCCGGATCTGCGAGCCCTGGTGCATCTCCTGCCAGCCGCGGTCGATGCCGAACACCCAGCCGAAGCAGACGATCTGCACCATCGCCAGCACGAAGATGCCGAGCGTGCCGACCCAGTCGTCGATCGTGCTGAGCGCGGTCAGGTCCTTGCTGAAGAACAGCACGAACAGCGAGCCGAGCAGCGAGATCGCGACCAGGATCGTCGTCGCCTTGCGGCGCGAGACGCCGAGCGACTCCTCGAAGAACGCCAGCGCCGGCTGCAGCATCGACAGCGAGCTGGTGATCGCCGCGAGGAACAGCATGAAGAACCAGAAGCCGCCGATCACGTTGCCGGCCGGCATCTGCGCGAACACCACTGGCAGCGTCTTGAAGCCGAGGCCGAAGGTGCCGGTCTGCACCGCGGCGATCGTGCCCGAGGCGCCGAGGAACACGAAGGCGGCCGGGATCGTGATCATGCCGCCGAAGCCGACCTCGAACAGCTCGTTGGTGGCCGACGCCGTGATGCCGGACACGATCACGTCGTCCTTCTTCTTCATGTACGAGGCGTAGTTGATGATCACGCCGAAGCCGACCGACAGGCTGAAGAAGATCTGGCCGGCGGCGGCCAGCCACGTCTGCGGATTGGCCAGCACCTCGAACGACGGGTTCCACATCTGCCCGAGGCCGTTGGCGACGCTCTGGTCCGGGTGGTTGGGGTCCGGCGTGCCGAGCGTCAGCACGCGCGCCAGCACGATCAGCGCGCAGACGGCCATCACCGGCATCGCGATCTGGCAGAACTTCTCGATGCCCTTGCTGATGCCGCGGTAGACCAGCGCCACGTTGATGCTGAAGACGATCGCCCAGAACACGACCGACTCGTGGATGTTGCCGTCGAGCATCAGGCCGTCGAACTTGGCGCCGGTGAACTCGTCGAAGTGGTCGGCTGCGACCCTGGTCTGCTCGGTGATCGCCGCGGTGTTGTCGATGCCGATGCCGTCGGTCCACGGGTTGAAGTAGTCGAACGCGTAGGCGAGACACCAGCTCTCGATCAGGATGTAGTAGAAGTAGACGGCCAGCGGGATCAGCACGCCGATCACGCCGAGGTAGCGGGCGATGGCGCCCTTGCCGACCACGCCGAGGATCGCCGGCGCGGAGTGGAAGCCCTTGCGGCCGCCGTAGCGCCCCATCGTCCACTCGGCCCAGCCGATCGGGATGCCGAGCAGCAGGAGCGCCAGGAAGTACGGGATCATGAACGACCCGCCACCGTTCTGCGCCGCCTGCCCGGGGAAGCGCAGGAAGTTGCCGAGGCCGACCGCGGAGCCGGACACCGCGAGGATGACACCGAGGCGCGAGCCCCACTGCTGCGTTGGTTGGTTCTTCATGGGCGACGAGAGAGCGAGCGGGACTGTCGCGTCGCTGGTGCAGCGATGCAACGGAGAGCCCCGGGAAAGGCGCGCCGATCCTGTTCGCACTTTCGCGTGGGCCGGCGGCGCGCTTGAATGTCGCGCCTCGTCATCCATGGCTCGCTCCATGCAGAAGCCGCACCCGAACGCGATCCACCTGACCGTCGCCAGCGTCCCGCGCTCGGCGCGCTTCTACACCGAGAAGCTCGGCTTCAAGCTCGCGGAGACGTTCCCGAACGCCGAGCACCCGGTGTGGGCGAGCCTGCGGCTCGGCAAGCAGTCGGTGATGCTCGGCGAACTGCCGACCCTGCAGGAGGCCCGCGACCTCGGCATGGACCAGGCGGAGATCGAGCAACTCAAGCAGGACGCAAGGCAGTTCGCGCGCGGCGGGCCCGGCGTCGGCGTCGCCTACTATCTGGAGGTCGCCGACGTCGACGCGTTCGCGCGCCGGCTCAAACGCAAGCGCCTGAAGCCGCTGCTGCCGCCGAAGACGCAGTTCTACGGCCTGCGGGACTGCCACGTCGCCGACCCCGACGGCTATCGGCTGGTGTTCTACTCGCGCGTGCCGGTGGCGCGCTGAGCCAGCCCAGCGCGCAGCTTGTCGGCCGTGACCGTGGCCGGGATCGAGTTGATGTACATGTCGCCGCCGAGTTCGAGCCCGGCCATCTGGCCGGTGCGCGGCTGCAGCTCGAAGTGCCAGTGGAAGACCTCGCCCGGCACCCGGTGCAGCCACATGTTGAACGCCGGACGCCGGAAACCGCCGGCGATCGCGCGGAACATCGCGTGCATCGACTGCGCCAGCGACTCGACGTCGGTGGTGAGGAAGTCGTCGTCGCAGCGGCGCGGCAGCAGCCAGGTCTCGTTCGGCAGCTTCGGCGGTTCGGGCACCAGCACGACGTGGGCGGGACCGGCGAACACGAGCCGCCGTCCGGCCTCGGCGGTCGCCAGCGTCGCGCACCACGGACAGTGGCCCAGCGCGCGGCGCCGCGCCAGTTCGAGCTGCAGGCGCGGCGGCAGCTCGGCGAGTCCGAGCGCCTGGCTGTGGTTGTGCGCGATCGAGGCGCCGGCGAGCGCGCCGACGTTCTTGAACAGGTAGGTGCAGGCGATGCCGGGCAGCGCCTCGAGCGCGCGCAGCCGCCGCTGCCAGAGCTGCAGGCACCGCCGCCAGGTGTCGAGGTCGAGGTCGGCGGGCTGCTCGAGGTGTTCGCGGCCCTCGGCGAACACTTCGTGGTGGGGGTTGGCCGGGTACTTGTTCGCGAATGCGCGCGCCACCCAGCCGCTGCCGTCGCGCGCGCTGCCGGGGTCGCGTTCGGCGTCGACCTCGGCCGGCGTGTGGGACTCGTTGCCCTGGCAGAACGGACACGGCTGCGACACCGCGGCCGCGCCGGTGTGCATCGGCCGCCGCTGGCGCTGCGGCGCCATCAGGATCGGCCGGCCGGTGGTCGGATCGGTCAGGCAGCGCGGTGGATCGACCGGCTCGTCGCTCATCCGTGCACTCGTTCGTGCGCGTCGTGGCAGTCGCCGCAGTGGCGCTTGCGTTCGCCGAGGAACAGCTCGCGGGCGATGTCGCCGTGGGCCTGCCGCGCCTCCAGCGCCAGCTGCAGGAACCACGACTCGGTGTCGCGTGCCATGCGCGCGAAGCCGGGCACGGTCGGATCCTCGAAGCGGCCGTAGCCGAGCCGCATCAGCTCGGCGGCCTCGCCGGCGGCCGCGGCGACGCGGCGCAGGTCGCCGGCCGGCTCGGTCAGCCCGTCCTCGATGCGTTCGTAGCGGAGCTTGACCTGCTTCATCACGTGCGCCCAGTCGTCGGCGGCGGGGCCGGCCGCGCCCGGAGCGGCCGGCGCCGGCGCCCGCGGCGGCGGCGCGGGGCTGCTGCACGCGACGATGGCGGCGGCGACGGCGAGCAACGGGATCCGGCGACGGAACATCGTCGCACTGTAGCGGCCGGTGCGACCGCCGTCAGCGAGACGATCGTCGCCGGCGGGGCCGATCAACGCGCGAGTCCCGCCCGCTGCAGCACGGCGGGCAGTTCGGCCGCGGCGGCGGCGCGCAGCGCGCGGCGGTCGTAGCGCAGCAGTTCGCCGTCGCGCAGCACGAACTCGCCGCCGCAGAGCACCGCGCGCAGCTGGCGCTCGGTCGCGGCGTAGACCAGGGTGCCGGCGATGGCCGCGGGCGTGTCGGCGACGAGCGGCAGCGCGGCGTCGTCGAGGTCGAACAGCAGCACGTCGGCGCGCAGGCCGGGGCGCAGGCTGCCGACCTCGTGGTCGAGGCCGAGCGCCCGCGCGCCGCCGCGCGTCGCGGTCCACAGCGCCTGGGCGGCGCCGAACACACCCGGGCCGGCGGCGAGGTTCTGCAGCAGTGCCGCCAGGCGCAGCTCGGCGAGCATCGACAGGCGGTTGTTGCACGGTGCGCCGTCGGCGCCGAGCGCGACGCGCAGCCCGAGCTGCCGGTAGGTCGCCACCGCCGCGATGCCGGAGCCGAGCTTCAGGTTGGTGCTCGGACAGTGCAGCACGGCCGAGTCGGTCAGGACCAGCAGTTCGCGTTCGCGCTCGGTGGTGTGCACGCAGTGCGCCAGCGAACTGCGCGCGCCGAGCAGGCCCTGGTCGTGCAGGACCTCGAGGTAGTCGCGGCCGTAGCGCGCCCGCACCGCGGCGACCTCGGCCGGATGCTCACCGGCATGCGTGTGCACGCGCAGCCGGTGCTCGGCCGCGTAGGCGGCCGCCGCGTGCGCCAGTTCGTCGCTGCAGGACAGCACGAAGCGCGGCGCGACCGCGATCTCGAGCCGACCGTCGCGGCGGTGGAAGCGGCGCCGCAGCGCGTCGGTGGTCGCGATCGCCGCCGCCGCCGTCGTCGGCAGGCCGGGTGGCACACCGCCGTCGGCGAGGTCCATCAGGCAGTTGCCGATCACGGCCGTGAGACCGGCGGTCAGCGCCTCTTCGCAGGTGACCTCGGTGTGGCGCACCGACTCCATGGTCTGCACGGTCGTCGTGCCGCCGGCGAGCAGCTCGGCGAACGTCAGCCGCGCGCTGGCGCGCGTCGACGCGGCATCGTGCGCGTGTTCGAGCGGCCAGATGCGCTGCTGCAGCCAGTCGAGCAGCGGCAGGTCGTCGGCGAGGCCGCGGAACAGGGTCTGCGTCGCGTGCGCGTGGCCCTGCACGAAGCCCGGCATGGCGATGCGGCCGCCGCCGGCGATCACGCGTTCGCCGGCCTCGGGGCGCAGCGCGCCGAGGCCGGCGATGCGGTCGCCGCGCACGCGCAGGCCGCCGCGCCGCACCGCGCCGAGCGGCGCGTCCGGTGGGCCGTCCATCGGCACCAGCCAGACGTCGTCGAGCAGCCAGGTGTCCGGTCCGGTCACGGGGCGGTCAGCACTTCGAGGTGGCGCGCGCCGGGCAGCACCTGCGCCGGCGACAGCGGTTGGCCGTCGTGCGGCGCGTAGCTGCGGCAGCGGCAGACGACGCGCACCTCGGCGCCGGCCGGGTAGACGAACCAGCGTTCGCCGTCGCGGCCGAACAGCTCGCGCTGCGGCGGCGGCGTCGCGGTCAGTTCCTGCACCACGAGGTCGGTCGTGGTCGCCGGCACGGACAGGCGGCCGCCCTCGGGCACCACGAAGTCGGCCGCGAACCGATGGTCGGCGAACGTCGGGTAGTGGGCGGGCGGCAGCGCCGAGCAGGCGGTCAGGAGCAGCCCGGCGGCGAGGCCGGCGCGGCGGCGGCGTGCAGTGGCGGAGGCGACGGGTAGCATGCGACGATGGCGGGCGGTGTGGCCGTGCGGGCCAATCTACTCTGTGTGACCTGGTCCGCGGCGCGCGGGCACGTGTTCCTGTTCGACCTGGAAGGCGCCCGCCCGATGTCGGCGTGGACCCTGCCGGCCACTGCGCGAGGCTACTCGGATGCGGCCGGCGTCGCCATGGACGCGCACTTCCACCTGTTCGTCGCCGATCCGCACAACGACCGCGTCTGCCACTTCAGCGCCTTCGGCCGCCACCTCGGCGACCTCGGTCTGCCGGCGCCGCCGCAGGGCGACGCCGGGCGCGACCGGCCCGGGGTGCTCGACCGCCCGCACGGGGTCGCGCTGCTCGGCGACCGGGTGCTGGTGGCCTGCGGCGATCGGCCCCGGCGCCGCGGCCTGCAGCAGTTCTCGCGCGACGGCACGGCGCTGCGGCCGCTGTTGGCGAGCGGTGATGCCGAGGCGACGTTCGGCGCGCCGCGCGCGGTGTGGGCCGACGCGGACGGCGTGCTGGTCGCCGACACCCTGCACGGCCGCCTGCAGCGGTTCCGGCCCGACGGCTCGTTCGTCAGCCACCTGCGCTACGCGCGCGCCGGGGTGCTGGCGCGACCGATCGCGGTGCTGCGGCTGCGCGGCGGCCGGATCGTGGTCGTCGACGCCGGCGACGAGCCGGGCGTGCACGTGCTGGACGCCAGCGGCGAGCGGGCGTCCGCGGCGGCGCCGTTCGCCGCGGCCTGTCGGGACGCGATCGCCCTGACGGCCGACGAACAGGGTCGGGTCTATGTGCTGGACCACGGCGGCGAACGCGTGGTGCGGTTCGCGGCGGACCTGACGTTCGATCGCCTGCTGGTCGATCTGCGCGAGCACCTCGACGACTTTCCACCGCGCAGCTGAAGCCGCCGCGAAGAACTCGCGAAGCGTGCTTGCGCCGCGACGCACGATCGGTAAGACACTGGGCACTCGGTGGTCGCGCGCAGCGACCGGTCAGCCACTCGAGCCTGCGTGTGGAAAGTCATCCACAGGCGTGTGCGGAAGTGGGGTCGCTGCGGACTGCCATCGGGACTCGTTCTCCGTCTCGCTTTCCGTGGCCTGACGTCGGCGGCCGGCCTCGTGCCGGATCTCTTCGGAGCACGCCGGCGCGTTTGGAGGGGCTCCTTGGATCGAATCCGCATCCGGGGTGGCCGCGATCTTCGCGGCACCGTCCGTGTTTCTGGTAGCAAGAATGGCGCCCTGCCGATCCTGGCGGCGTCGCTGCTCGTCGACGGACCGATCCGTCTGCGCAACATGCCTCGACTGACCGACGTCGAGAACCTGCTGCGCATCCTCGGTCGCCTCGGTGTCGTGCACACCTGGCACGAGGACGGCACGCTCGAGATGGAGGCCAAGGACAAGACCGTCTACACGGCGCCCTACGACCTGGTCCGCACCATGCGCGCCAGCTTCGTCGTGCTCGGCCCGCTGTGGGCGCGGCGCGGCGTCGCCCGCGTCAGCTACCCGGGCGGCTGCGTGTTCGGCCACCGGCCGGTCGACCTGCACCTGAAGGGTTTCCGGGACATCGGCGGCAACGTCGACATGTCGGACGGCTACGTCACCATCAGCGGCCCGCCGCTCGGTGGCGCGGTGTTCCTCGGCGGCAACATGGGCTCGACCGTGCTCGGCACCGCCAACGTGGTGATGGCAGCGACCTTGGCGAAGGGCACGACGTTCATCGAGTCGGCGGCGATGGAGCCGGAGATCGAGGACCTGTGCAACTTCCTGAACGCCTGCGGCGCGCAGATCCGCGGCATCGGCAGCCATCTGCTCGAGATCGAGGGCGTCGACACGCTGAACGGCTGCGAGTGGACGATGATCCCCGATCGCATCGAGGCGGGCACGTTCCTGTGCGGCGCGATCATGATGAACAGCGACGTCACGGTGCAGGACTGCAACCCGATGCACATGCTGGCGGTCGTCGATCGCCTGCGCGCCGCGGGTGCCGTGCTCGAACTCGGCCGCGACCACATCCGCAACGTGCCGACGTCGTCGGGCCGCCTGCGCGCGGTCGACGTGACGACGATGGCCTATCCCGGCTTCCCGACCGACGTGCAGGCGCAGTTCATGGCGCTGATGGCGCGCGCCGACGGCGTGTCGGTGATCACCGAGAAGATCTACCCCGAGCGCTTCATCCACGCGGCCGAGCTGCAGCGCCTCGGCGCCCGCATCCGCCGCGAAGGTCCGAGCGCGATCATCGAGGGCATCGAAGAGCTGCGCGGCGCGCCGGTGATGGCCAGCGACCTGCGCGCGTCGGCCAGCCTCGTGCTGGCCGGTCTGGTCGCGCGCGGCTCGACCGACGTGCGCCGCGTCTACCACATCGACCGCGGCTACGAACGCATCGAGCAGAAGCTGCAGTGCATCGGCGCCGACATCGAGCGCATCAGCGAAGGCTAGCCCGGGTGGGCCGGGTCGGCGGCCGCAAGGTCGCCGCCGCCGGCGGGTTCAGCGCTCGCCGGCGCGATCCAGGCATTCGCGCGCCTGGTCCGGGGTCAGTTCGCGCAGGATCGCGCGCGCTCCGGCGCAGGCCACGTCGGCGAGGTCGAGGATCTGCGGCTCCGCCTCGACCAGGTCCTGGTCGTGCTCGCTGTCGAGCAGCACGACCTTCGGCTGCAGCGGTGAGGCGCCCTGTGCCCGCACCATCGCGACGCCGCCGTCGTCCAGTTCGACCAGCTGGCCGATCGGGTAGACGCCGTTGACCTCGATGAAGCGGCGCAGCAGGCGCCGGTTCAGCTTGTCGCCCATCGCCAGCATCACGCGGTAGGCGCGGATCGGCGACATCGGCTGCTTGTAGGGACGCGCCGCCGTCAGCGCCTCGAACACGTCGCAGATCTTGACGATGTCGGTGACCACGTCGGTCTCGTGGTCGTGCACCGTGCGCGGGTAGCCGCTGCCGTCCGGCGCGCGGTGGTGGCCGAACGCCGCCGCGATCGCCAGCGGGTCGGAGTCGTCGTGGCACAGCAGGCACTCGGCGCCGAGTTCGGCGTGCCGGTTCATCTGCCGCCGTTCCTCCTCGCTGAGGATCTGCGTCGAGTGCAGGATCTCGAACGGGATCAGCGACTTGCCGACGTCGTGCAGCAGGGCGGCGGTGCCGATGCGGATCAGCAGGTCGCGATCGTCGGTCAGCGCGCGGGCGAAGTTCATGCTCAGCACGGCGACGCGCACCGAATGGCCGAACGTGAACGCGTCGTACTGATCCTGGCGGGCGAGGCCGAGCAGCGGCTCGTCCTTGTCGTCGAGCTGCTTCAGCAGCTGCTCGGCCTGAGTCTGCACCGGCGCGAAGTCGATGCGACCGCCGCGGCAGACCGAGACCGTGACGTTCTGCAGCAGGTCGATCACGGCCTGGTAGAAGCGCAACCCGACCTTCACCGTGCCCGGCATCGGCATCGCGGCATCGTCGCCGGCCTCGCCGCCGCCCTGGACGAAGGGCGCGAGCAGGCTGACGTGGCGGCAGTTGCGCGTCGTCAGCGTCGCGTTCAGGTGGGTGAAGTCCGTGCCCGGTTGCGGCCGCGCGGCCATCGCGGCGAAGAACTCGGCCAGCTCCGACGTCTCGAACGCGGCGCCGAACGCGATGCCGCCGGCGCCCCACTGCTGCAGCTGATCGATCAGGCGCGCGGCGCCGATGCTGGCACCGAGCAGCGGTCGCTGCTGGAACACCACCATGCCGTCGGCCGTGGCGATGCACACCGGGTCGGCGCCGGTCTCCTCGGCGAGGCGACGCACCGTCGTCCGCACGGCGGCCAGCGAATTCTGCACGCGCGGGTGGGTCGGTTCGTAGATGCGCGCGTTGACCAGCGCGGCGGTGATCTCGTCGACCAGCAGCGTCGCCTGGGTCGTGGCGTCGAACGGGGGCATCAGAGCGGTCGCGGTCATGCGGGTGCCTTGCCGAGGATCGTGGCCAGGGTCGACCGCGCGCAGCGGCGCACGGCGCGACTCTTGGGGCCGAGCCGGGTGAAGCGGCCCCGGGCGCACAGTTCCTGCAGGAGGTTCTCGGTCTGCTGTCCGGGCACCAGCGCCAGCGTCTGGATCGCCAACAGCATCTCGTCGTGGGTCCGTCGTTCGGCGCCGGTCTGCACGGCGCGCCGCAGCAGCGCGCCGCTCGCGGCGCGCAGCGGACCGGAGAAGTCGTTGCGCGTCGCGGCCGCGAACAGCATCGGCAGGTAGTCGCGTGGCAGCAGATCGACGTGGTCGACGGAGCGCAGCGCGGCGACCTCGGCCGCCGGCAGCGACAACGTGCGCGCGCACTCGAACAGCGCCTGGCGTTCGCCCGGCGACGCGCTGGTGACGGCCTGTTGCAGCAGCAGGTTGGCGATGTCGCCGCCGATGCGGACCAGCGCGCTGGTCACGTTCGGCTGGTAGAGCACGCCGGTACGGGCGGCGGCGACGGCGCCGCCCATCTCGAGCACCGGGCCGAGCGTCGCCAGACCGTCGCGCAACGTGGTGCGTCCGGTCGCGTCGCCGGCCAGCACCTTGGCGGCGATGGCGAGCGTGTCGGGGAAGCCCCGGCCGAGGAAGCCCGCGTCGATGTAGCGCTGCTTGCGGATCAGGTCCATGTGGCCGGCCTCGAGCAGGGTCTCGAGGATGCGCACGCTGCCGGCGGTGGGCAGCGCGCTGCCGGCGTCCCTGGCGCCCAGGTAGCGGTCGAGCAGTTCGCACAGCACGCGCGGCACGGTCTTCTGCAGCCGCGGCACGGCGGCCGCCACGATCGCCGGGTTGGGCGAGTTCGCCAGCGAGTGCAGCACGATGCCGCACATGCGCCGCGCGACCGTGTGCGAGTCCTCGGCGAGGTCCTCGGCGCGCGGCAGGCAGACGGTGCGGCCATCGGGCAGCTCGGCGACCTCCTGCTGCAGCAGCGGCAGGTCGGCGACGATGCGCGCGTCCTCGGGTCGGCCCGACGGCAGCTCGGCTTTCGGCAGGTGCGAAGGCGTGTCGGTGTGGAAGTACTTGCGCGCGATGTCGAGCGCGACCCGCAGCAGCTCGGCGCCCTTGACGCGGGCGTTCTTGCGCACGAGCTCCGCCAGCGAGCTCTCGACGCGCACCAGGATCTGCGTCACCGCGCTGGCGATCTCGTCGGGGTCCTTCGACACGTCGGCCGGCAGCAGCGTGGCGATCGCCGTCAGCAGGTCGATCTCCCTTTCCTCGGTGCTCTCGGGATCGCAGGCGTTCAGCTCGATCGAACGCAGATGGCCCTGGATGGTCTCGCTGTCGGCGAGCCGTACGACCACGCCCTGCAGGCCCGGAAGGTCGCGGCGCCGCGCGCTCGCCGCATCGGTGGCGACCCGGCTGCCCGCGTCCTCGTAGGTCCACTCCTGGGGCGAGTCGGTGGCCGAGTGCACGCCGGCGAACACCAGGGGCAGCGGTTCGATGCGCGGGTTCGCCTGCGTCCAGATGCTGGCGAACGTCGTGCCGGTGCGGGCGCGGCTGCGATTGAGCGCCGACGCGAACGTCAGCACGTCGTCCTGCGTGCAGTCGGGTGCGAAGGCCACGCCACGCAGGCTCGCGTCGCGCAGCCGCTCGGGCAGCCGGCACGCATCGTCCGCCGGTTCGCCGTCGACGAGCACCTGCTCGCCCTTCGCCTGCAGCACGATGCGTCCCGCGTTGACGCTGCGATCGTGCAGCGTCGTCACGAACGCGGCGGCCGCGGTCGCGACCCGCGGGTGCGCCGGTGGGTAGATCGCGAGGTTCTTCAGCACGACGTGCAGGCCGTGCACGAACGTCGTGGCCGTCGGCGCAGCAGCGGCCGGCGGCGGGTCCTCATGGCGCGAGCCCATACGCCGCTCCTATCGTCGTCGGGCGCCGCCCGGGCGAAGCGCGACGGCTCGATTTGCGGCGGCCGTCGCACGGTCCGGCGCACACGACCATGCCGTGGGCGATTCGCCGCCAGCCCGCGGTTCTCGGCCCGGGCCCGAGCCGCGGGGCGAACGGCGTCAGCGGCGCAGGATCTGCCGCAGCGCGGCGATCACGTCGCCGACGTCGTCGTCGGTGAGGCGCGGCGACAGCGGGATCGACAGCGTCGTCTCGCCGAGGCGCGAGGCGGCGGGGTAGTGTTCGGGGCGCCAGCCGAAGCGATCGCGGTAGACCGAGAAGCTCGGGATCGATCGATAATGCACGCCCGAGCCGATCTTGCGCCGGTGCAGTTGCATCAGCACCTCGTCGCGCGTGAGGCCGCACCGCTGCGGATCGACCTGGATGGTGAACAGGTGCAAGGCGTGGCGCTCGTCGGCCGGCCACGCGGCGGGCAGCAGGATCGGCAGGTCGGCGAGTTCCTGCAGGTAGCGCTGCCAGATCGCGAGCCGTCGCTGCCAGTAGGTCTCGACGCGCTGGATCTGATGCAGGCCGATCGCCGCCTGCAGGTCCATCATGTTGTACTTGAAGCCGATCTCCTCGAGGTCGTAGGACTTGTAGCCGTCGTCGGAGAAGCGCTTCCATGCATCGTGCGACATGCCGTGCAGCCCGAGCGTGCGCGTGCGTCGCGCCAGTTGCGCGTCGCGGGCCAGCACCATGCCACCTTCGCCGGTGACGATGTTCTTCGTCGAGTAGAAGCTGAGCACGCCGAGGTCGCCGATCGTGCCGGCCTTCTTGCCGCGGTACTCGGTCTCGATCGCATGCGCGCAGTCCTCGATGACGCGCAAGCCGTGGTTCGTGGCCAGCGACATCAGCTCGTGCATCGGCGCGGCGCGGCCGGCGAAGTGCACCGGCAGCAGGGCCCGGGTGCGGCGGGTGATGCGCCGTCGCACCTGGTCGGGATCGAGGTTGCCGGTCCGCGGGTCGACGTCGGCGAGCACCGGCGTGGCGCCGGCGTGGATGATCGCGTTGATCGTCGCGCAGAACGTCATCGGCGTGGTGATGACTTCGTCGCCGGGCTGCAGGCCGAGCACCAGGCAGGCGAGGTGGAGGCCGGCGGTGCACGAATTCAGGGCGACCGCGTGCGGCACGGCCTTGTAGGCGGCGATGCGGCGTTCGAACTCGGCCACCTTCGGGCCGGTGCCGAGCCAGGCCTTGCGCAGGCAGTCGAGCACCTCCTCGATCTCGGGGCCCTCGATCGGCGGCTGGCCGAAGACGAGGTAGGAACTGCGCGTCGAAGTGACTTGCACCGGGCTCCTATCGGCAATCCCGACCCCCCGGCACACCTGGCAGGCATGGTCCAGGCTGCGGGCGCGGAACGACCGGCTTGACGAGGGACGAGGCAGGACTCGGCGTTCCTACCTGTCGCGCGCGATCCGGCTACCGATCCAAGCCAGAAATCCTGCTGCCAGCCAGGACAGCACCCGGTCGGCGACGCCCGGACCGAGCACCTCGACGTAGGATCCGGCGATGGCACCGCCGCCGCCGGTCACGATCGCGGCCAGCGCCCAGCGCGGGGCCACCGGCCCCAGGCAGAGGCGCACCAGCAGGAGCGGCCCGAACGCCGACCCCAGCGCCGCCCAGGCGAACAGCACGTTGTCGAACACGCTCTTCCGCAGCAGCAGCGCGGCGACGGTGGCCAACGCCCCGATCGCGAGCACGGTGCCGCGGGCCGTGGCGAGCATGCCGAGCCGCCGGCCCTGGCCCCCGAGGCCGAGGTCGTGCGTCACGCAGCTTGCGCAGACCAGCAGCTGGCTGTCGACCGTCGACATGATCGCGGCGAGCACCGCGGCCAGCACCAGGCCGTCGACGATCGGCGGAAACAGCTGGTGGCTGGCGACGTACAGCGCCGCCTCGTGTTCGCCGGGCGGCACGGCCCAGGCGGCGCGCGCGGCGAGGCCGACGACGATCATGCCAGAGAACAAGGCGACGGCCCAGCCGATGCCGACGGCGCGTGCGACCGCCATCGACGCGCCCGGCGCCATGCCCATGTACTTGTTGACCGCGTGCGGCTGGCCCGGGTAGCCGAGACCGATGCCGCACAGGCCGATGGCGAACCCGGCCGCGACCGTGCCGCTGCGGTCGCCGAAGCCGCCGGCGAAGCCGTCGGCCGGCACCTGCGCGACCGCGTCGGCGAACGCGCCCACGCCGCCCAAGTGCAGCACCGCGGCGATCGGCACCACGACCGCGACCGCGGCCATCAGCAGGCCCTGCAGCATGTCGGTGATGCTGACCGCGAGGTAGCCGCCCAGCAGCGTGTAGGCGACGACGACGACCGCGCCGAGCACGATGCCGTTCGCCGGCGTCGTGTCGAGCGCGCGCAGGAACGCCGGTCCGGCGGCCTGCATCTGCGACGCGACGTAGATCGCCAGGCAGCCGAGCGTCAGCAGCGATGCCACGGTCGCGATCGGGCGCCGCAGCGGCGTGCCGGGCGGTCCGGCCAGGTAGTCGGTCAGCGTGAGCGCGGTGCCGGTCGCGGTGCGCAGCCGCGGCGCGACGACGATCCAGTTGAGCAGGAAGCCGCCGAGGCAGCCGGGCAGCAGCCACAGCGCGGCCAGCCCTTCCTTGCAGGCGAAGCCGCTGACGCCGATCAGGCTCCACGCCGACGACGAACTGGCGTTCGCGGCCAGCGCCGCGACCCACGGCCCGAGCGTGCGCCCGCCGAGGTAGAAGCCGGCGGCGTCGTGGGTGCGTGCGCGCGCGATCCAGCCGAGCCCGAGCAGGGCCACGAAGTAACTGACGAGGGCGAGGAGGATCGCCGTGGAGCGGTCCATTGCGCGAGACTACCATCCGCGCGCCTCGGAGGAACCATGCCAGCTTCGCAGCCAGCCGACCGCTTCGCGCACTATCTCCGCTTCCGCAGCGTGCTCGAGGATCCGTTCGTCGAACTCGACCTCGGCCTCGCCGGCCTCGCCGAAGCCGACGTCGAAGCGCTGCAGGCGCCGCTGCAGGGCGCGCTGGCGGCGATGCGCCGCATCGAAGAAGGCTCGCTCGCCAACGCCGACGAACAGCGCATGGTCGGTCACTTCTGGCTGCGCGCGCCGGGGCTCGCGCCGGCGACCGACCTCGAGCAGGAGATCGTGCGCACGCTGGCCGGCATCGAGCAGTTCGCCGCGTCGGTGCACGCGGGCCGCATCGCGCCGCCGGAAGGGGGTGCGTTCACCAAGGTGGTGCTATGCGGCATCGGCGGCAGCGCGCTCGGACCGATGCTGCTGGCCGACGTGTTCGGCGGTCCCGAGGCGCCGATGACGCTGTGCGTGCTCGACAACACCGACCCCGACGGCATCGACCGCGCGCTCGAACAGCTCGGCGCGCTGCAGGACGCGCTGGTCGTCGTGATCAGCAAGTCGGGCGGCACGCCGGAGACCAGGAACGGCATGCTCGAGGTCGAGCGCGCCTGCCGGCAGCAGGGCCTGGCGATGGCGCCGCGCGCGATCGCGGTGACGATGCCCGGCTCGGCGCTGGCCAGGCGCGCCGAACAGGAAGGCTGGCTGGCGACGTTCCCGATGTGGGATTGGGTCGGCGGCCGCACGTCGATCACGTCGGCGGTCGGGCTGCTGCCCGGCGCGCTGCTCGGCATGGACCTGCGCGCGTTCCTGGCCGGCGCGGCGGCGATGGACGACGCGACGCGTGGCTCCGACGTCTGGCGGAACCCGGCCGCGATGCTGGCGGTGTTCTGGCACCACGAGGGCAAGGGCCGCGGCGAACGGGCGATGGTCGTGCTGCCGTACAAGGATCGGCTGCTGCTGCTGTCGCGCTACCTGCAGCAGCTGGTGATGGAGTCGCTCGGCAAGGAGCTCGACCGCCAGGGCCGCGTCGTCAACCAGGGCATCGCCGTCTACGGCAACAAGGGTTCGACCGACCAGCACGCCTACGTGCAGCAGCTGCGCGACGGCCGTCACGACTTCTTCGCGCTGTTCGTGCGCGTGCTGCAGGATCGCGCCGCCGGCCACTTCGAGGTCGAGCCCGGCGTCACGTCCGGCGACTTCCTCGACGGTCTGTGGCAGGGCACGCGCGCGGCGCTGTTCGACAAGGGGCGCACGTCGGGCACGCTGTGCGTCGAGCGCCTCGACGAACGCGTGCTCGGCGCCTTGGTCGCGCTGTTCGAGCGCACGGTCGCGCTCTACGCCGAGCTGATCGACGTCAACGCCTACCACCAGCCCGGCGTCGAGGCCGGCAAGAAGGCGGCGGCGAAGGTGCTGGCGCTGCAGCAGCAGCTGGTGGCGGCACTGACGGCCGATGGTCAGGACGTGGCAGCGCTGGGCAAGCGGGTCGGTGCGGACCCCGCCGACTGCTGGCCGATCCTGCAGCACCTGGCCGCGAACCGGCCGGAGGTGCATGCCGTGCAGGCGCACGACCCGACGCGGGCGGTGTTCCTGCGGCGGTGACGCCGCACGGGCGCGGCTGCGCTGCGACCCGCAGCGCAGGGCGGAGGCGAGGCCCGGTCGGCGGGCAACGGGATTCCGGTCGCGAGGCCGGTTCTCGCTCGCTCACACCGGTGGCGGCCGAGTAAGCCTCTGCCCATGGCCACCAAGAAGCCGCGGGGCAAGCGCACGGCTCGCCCGACCCGCGCCTCGCACCAGAAGGCGCGCCCGACCAGCACGCTCGCGTTCCATCACGCGATGCTCTACACGCGCGACCTCGACCGGTCGCTGGCGTTCTACCGCGACCTGCTCGGCTTCCGCGTGATCGACGAGTACCCGCGCGCCTACGCGCGCCTCGTCGCGCCCAAGGGCCACGGCACGATCGCCATCCACGCGCTCGAGACCGGCCAG
>JAEUHS010000085.1 GCA_016794035.1 Planctomycetota bacterium | reverse complement strand
TCTCACCACAGATGGCGATGCGGGTCTCCACCGGCGTCGCGGCGGGGAACACCGAGATGCCGCGGGCGTGGGTAGAAGTGATCACGTTCGGAAAAGCGTTCCCACCATCGCCGTGGAAGAACCGCTGCCAGACGATGTTCTGCTGCGCGTCGGTGACCTGCAGGATCGCTGCGATCGCACCCGCCCCATTGGCCAAGCCTGGTCCTTGGGTTCGCGACGACGATCCTGTCCCCCCCACACCTGAGAACGTCACCGTGAAGTTGTTCTCGTCCGTGTTGTCGACCCACGTCGTGCCCAGCGAATAGGTGCGGCCGTCACCAGGCGTCTTCACATCCGACCACGCCGCTGACCAGACATTGCTGCCAGGGACCATCAGCTGCCAGTCGTGCGTGGAGTAGGTCAGGCGCTGCGCCCGGACACTCTCATCCGCGAACGCCATCGCGAGAGCACCGGCAACCAGCGTCAGCCACGAACCAGTGAGTGAGTGAGTGAGTGAGTGAGTGAGTGAGTGAGTGACATCGCCAAGGTCCTCCTTCCAAAGATCCTGAACGGATGGGACGCGGGGTTAGCCGCGACCCGCTGGATGGTAACCAGCCGCCCAAGGAAGACACTCCCCCCTCACGGCGTCACTTGGGACATCAGGCGGTCTGGGCACACCCCTCATGTGCGCAGCCGCACCGCGCATGCGTCGCACAGTCCCGGTGGCAGCGCCGATCACGACGCGACGGCAGACTGCCGGAGCAGCGCCAATCGCGACGCCGCCCGCCGGCCGACGCGACGGAACGGGCGAGGCAGCACGCCTCGCCCGCACACAACCTGACCGCCGATCAGCGGCGGCGACGGCCGCCGCGGGGGCGATCACCGCGGTCGCGCGGCGCTTCGTCGCCGAGCACGTTGTCGAGCGACTCGAGTTCGCCGACGGGGCGACCGGCGGGAGCGGCCGGGCCGGCCGGAGCCGGACGGTCGAAGTCCTCTTCCTGGTCACCGAACTCGCTCATCGGCAGCGCCGGGCGGCCGCGCGGGTCGGGGCGTTCGCTGCGGCCACGGCCGCGCTCGTCGCGCGGCTCGCGCGCGGGGCGCGGGTCGCGGTCGGGCGGACCCGAGCGCGGGGGGCGCGCGGCGTCCGGGCGGGCCGGTTCGCGGTCGCGAGCGGGTTCGCGGTCGCGGTCCGGACGGGCCGGGCCGCGGTCGGGCGGACCACTGCGCGGGCCGCGGCCGGAGCGATCGCCCTCGGCGGCGTCGAAGCGCGGGAACGCCGGCTCGTCGGAGCGCGGCTGGCGCGGTCCACGGTCGAAGCGCTCGAAGCGCTCCTCGCGGGCCGACTCGTCGCGGCGAGCATGGCTCGGGCGCGGTTCGTCGCGGCCGCGGGCGGGGCGGTCGTCACGTTCCTCGCGGGCCGGGCGGAACGGCGCATCGCCGCGCGGCGCGCGGCCTTCGTCGCGGCGCGGCGCGTCGAAACGATCGCGTCCTCCACCACCACCCATACCGCCGCCACGATCCGGGCGCTCGATGCGATCCGGGCGCTCCGGGCGCTCGATGCGATCCGGGCGCTCAGGCCGATCGACGCGCTCGGGCCGTTCGGCGCGAACGGGCCGCTCGATGCGCTCCGGGCGGTCGCCGCGTTCGGGCCGGTCCCAGCGCTCACCGCGGTCGGGGCCGTCCGGGCGATGCGGGCGATCGGGGCGATCGGGGCCGCTCGGGCGGTCGGGACGATCGGGGCGATCCAAACGCTCCGGGCGATCCGGACGATCGAAGCGCTCGGGGCGCGGGCCGCGGTCGCCTTCGTCGCGGCGCGGACCACGATCGGGCCGCGGGCCGCGGTCGTCGCGATCACGCCGGTCGAACCGCTCGCCCCTCTCGGGCCGATCCGGACGTTCCGGGCGATCCATCGCCGCACCGGCCGCCGCACCCGCGGGCGCACCAGCCGGCGCCGGCGCACCGCCGCGCTCGGCCAGCAGCACGGCCTTGCGGCTCAGCTTGACCTTGCCGAAGTCGTCGATCGCGATCACCTTGACCTTCAGCGTGTCGCCGATGCGCACGACGTCGGTCACGGTGCGGATGAACTCGTCCGACAGTTCGGAGACGTGCACCAGGCCTTCCTGGCCCGGCAGGATCTCGATGAACGCGCCGAACTCCTTGATCGCCGTGACCCGACCCTCGTAGATCGTGCCCAGCTCGATCTCGGCCGTCATCGAACGGATGTGCGTGATGCACGCCATCACCTTCTCGGCGTTGACGCCGGTGACCGTGCACATGCCGCCGTCCTCGATCGAGATCTTGCACTCGAACTGCTCCTGCAGGCTGCGGATGTTCTTGCCGCCCGGGCCGATGATCAGGCCGATCTTGTCGCTCGGCACCTGCACCGACTCGAGCCGCGGCGCGTTCGGGCTGATCGTCTCGCGCGGCGCACGCAGCGCCTTCAGCATCTCGCGCAGGATGTGCAGCCGGCCTTCCTTCGCCTGCTCGAGCGCCTCGGCCATGATCTCGCGCGTCAGGCCGTCGCACTTGATGTCCATCTGCAGCGCGGTGATGCCGCGGCCGGTGCCGACGACCTTGAAGTCCATGTCGCCGCAGCCGTCCTCGCTGCCGAGGATGTCGGACAGGATCGCGTACTTCTTGCCCTCCATGACCAGGCCCATCGCGATGCCCGCGACCGGCTGCTGGATCGGCACACCCGCGTCCATCATCGCCAGCGTGCCGGCGCAGGCGGTCGCCATCGACGAACTGCCGTTCGACTCCAGGATCTCGCTGGTGATGCGGATCGTGTAGGGGAACGCGTCCTTGGCCGGCAGGATCGGCTCGAGGCCGCGCTCGGCGAGCGCGCCGTGCCCGATCTCGCGGCGGCCGGGCGCCAGCATGCGCTTGGTCTCGCCGACCGAGAACGGCGGGAAGCTGTAGTGCAGCAGGAAGCGCTTGCGCGGCTCCGGCATCAGCCCGTCGATGATCTGCTGGTCGTCGGTGCCACCGAGCGTGACGACGCCGAGCGCCTGCGTCTCGCCGCGCGTGAACAGCACCGAGCCGTGCACGCGAGGCAGCACACCGACTTCGATCGTGATCGGCCGCACGGTCTTGGTGTCGCGGCCGTCGGCGCGCCGGCCGCGCAGGATCGCCTCGCGTTCGGCGCCCTTGACGATGTCGCCCAGGATGCCGGCGACCTTGGTGTTCCAGGCCTTCTGCTCGGACTCGGTCGCGGTGTGCGGCGCGTGGAACTTCGCCGCCGCCTTCTCCTTCGCGGCCTTGATCGCGGCGCTGCGCGTCTGCTTGTTGCCGGGCGCGACCGGGGCGGCACGCAGCTCGTCGCCGAACTCGTCCTCGATCGCGGCCACCAGCTTCTTGTCGACCTCGGGCGGCGTGAACGCCATCTTCGGCTTGCCGGCCTTCGCGACCAGCTCGTCGACCATGCCGCAGATCTCCCGGATGACGCCGTGCGCGAGTTCGAGCGCGCTGATCATCTCCTGCTCGGAGACTTCCTTGGCACCCGCCTCCACCATCATGATCGCCTCGTCGTGGCCGGCGACCGTCAGGTTCAGCTTGTTGTCGGCACCCTGCAGCGTGCTCCACAACGGGTTGACGATCAGCTTGCCGTGCTCGAGGCCGATGCGGACCATGCCGAGCGAACGGCCGTGCGGCAGCGAACTCAGCGCCAGCGCCGCGAACGACGCGATCGCGGCGACGACGTCGGGGTCGTTCTCACGGTCGGTCGACAGCACCTGCGACAGCACCTGCACGTCGCGGCGGAAGCCGTCCGGGAACATCGGCCGGATCGAACGGTCGATCAGGCGGCAGGTCAGGATCTCCTTGGTCGCCGGCCGGCCTTCGCGCTTGAAGAAGCCGCCCGGGATGATGCCGGCGGCCGCGGTCTTCTCGCGGTAGTCGACGGTCAGCGGGAAGAAGTCGGTGCCTTCGGGTGACTTGCTGCTGTTGACCGCGGCCAGCACCATCGTGTCGCCGTAGCGCACGACGCAGGCGCCGTCCGACAGCTTGGCCATGCGGCCGGTCTCGAGGCTCAGCGTGCGACCGCCGATCTCACGCTCGACGACCACGCGGCCGTCGACGACCGTCGCCGACGCCTGCGCGGCGCGCGGGCTCGCGCCACCATCGTCGGCGTCCTTGGCCTTCGCGCCGCGGCGCGGTGCGCCACTGCGGGCGCCGGTCGATTTGGTGCGGGGCTGCCGGCTCCGCGTCGGGGTCTCACCTTCTGCCTGCTTCTTGCTTGCCATGGTTCTCTCTTCGTTTCGTTGCAATCTCGCGCGCGGCGAACGGGGTCGCCGCGAGTCGGGCCCGCGCGCTGCCCCTACATGGGGCCCAGGCGCGCAGCATGATGGCGGGCGATGCCGCCGCTCCCTGTGGCGGCCGCGCCGTCCTGGCGCGGCAGCTCGGTTCGATCAGGGTGTGCCGGGCCGACGCCGGCGTGCGGAGCGCAATCGCGGTCCGCGCATGGGGTGCGGGGGTCCACTCTGGATGGACTGCCGCGGGTCGGCGCCACGCATCCTGCGCGCGCCGTCTCGGATAGTTGTCGATGTCCTCCTCGGAACGCGGGCGATCGGCCCGCGGCGAATCATTTGCGCAGGCCGAGCTTCTCGGCGAGCTGCGCGAACTTGGCCGGGTCGGTCCGGCGCATGTAGACGCCCAGACGGTTGCGGCGGTTGACCTTCATCAGCAGGCCGTGCCGGCTGTGGTAGTCCTTGGGGTGGCGCTGCATGTGCGCCGTCAGTTCCTTGATCTGCGCCGTCAGGACCGCGATCTGCACTTCGGGCGATCCGCTGTCCTTCTCGTGGCGCTTGTTCTCGTTGATGATCTGGGTCTTCGTTTCGGCGGCGATGGTCATCCCTGCATCCTCTTCGTTGCTCGACACCAGCGCGCCAGAACAGGGCTTCCGGCCGCGCGGTCGGCCCGATGGGAAACCCCATGGGCAATGGAAAAGGGCGGCAGGATAGCGACCCGCCACCGCCTCGCGCAACCGTCGATCGACAAAGCGGCCGCAGCGGCGCCACGCCGAGCCGCGCGACGCCGAGCCCGCGACCGGCCTACAGCAGGCGCTGCGGCAGCCGCTGCATCATCTCGCGCAGGGCCAGCTCGCCGCAATTCCTTGCCATTCCGTCACGATCGCGCGGCGCCGCACCGAGGCCGCCGGCCTTCACCTCGCCGCGGATCGTGCCGCTCCACAGGGGCTGACCGTCGCTGGCGACGAACGCCGCCTGGAACTGGAAGCGCAGCCGGCGATCGACCAGCAGCAGCGACTCGTCCCAGCGCTCGACGCGCAGGGCGAACACCGCGTCCTCGGCGCTGTGACCGACCATGCCCTTCAGCACCGTCGGCGCCAGGATCGACTCGCCCGCCGGCGCGGCCGGCGCCGTGCGCAGGCCCGCGTCGACGACCGTCGCGGCCAGCGGCGAGAAACGGCGGTCCGGCAACTGGCGCATGACCTCCTGCCGCAGGAACACCAGGTGGCGCTGCACGGTGCCGTCGCTGGTGCCATCCTCCACCGGCAGCACCGCGACGTCGGCGGGGCTGTGGGTCGAGAACGCCGGGGTCGGCGCGAAGGTCGCCTCGACGAGCACCGGGTCGGTCGTCTGACAGGCCGCAGCGAGAGCCAGCAGCGCGACGAGGGACAGGGTGGATGACGAGGCGTGGCGCATGACCGTTTCCTTTACCGTTCGACCGTTCCAGGACTGACCGATTCGGCGGCACCATACCAACCGCACAGGTCCGCGGGAAGCGTGCGCTGGAAGCCACCGCCAGCCACCGGCCGGCGTTCGCGCGCCAGCGGGCGAGGATCAGCTGGCGGCTTCGGGCGCCCCATCGCAGTCGACCGGCAGGAAGCGGTTGCTGGATTCGTCCAGCATCGTCAACACACCGTCGCCGAGGTCGAAGTGCCAGCCGTTGAGGCGCAGGCCGCCGGCCTCCACCCGTGCGCGGATCGCCGGGAACGTCAGCAGGTTGCGAACCGACAGCCGGATCGCGAGCCGCTCGCACAGCGTCACCCGCTCGGCGATCGGCAGCCGCGACGCGGCGGTCGCCGCGGTGCGTGCCTCCTGCGCCAGGCTCATCCACGAGCTGAGGAACGGCATCGCCATGCCGGTCGCCTTCGGCCCTTCGAGCAGCGCGCGGATGCCGCCGCACTGGCTGTGGCCGAGCACGACGATGTCGCGCACCTCGAGCACGTTGACCGCGAACTCGAGCGCGGCGCTGGTGCCGTGGTAGCGCCCGGTCTCCTCGTACGGCGGCACCAGGTTGGCGACGTTGCGCACCAGGAACAGGTCGCCCGGGTCGCAGTCGAACACGATCGCCGGATCGACGCGCGAGTCGCAGCAGGCGACCATCGCCACGTTCGGTCGCTGCCCTTCGCGCGCGATGCGCTCGAACAGCGCCCGCTGGTCGCGGAACCGCCCGGCGCGGAAGCGCTGCCAGCCGGCCAGGAGTTCGGGGATCGGCATGCGCCTCTTTCATAGCGAATCGGGTCCCTCCCCGCATGCACCGGCCGGTATCGAACTGCGGGTCTGCGACGCAGGTCCTGGCTCGCGTCGAAGCGGGCGGATCGCCTGCAGGAGCATCTGGCGATCTTCACGCCTACCGCAACTACGTGCGGCGCCGATTCCATCGCGACGCGAGCCACCAGTGTCCGGCGTGGTGCCTGCGACTGCTGCCCAGGGCCCTGGCGCCCCCGGAGGTCCTCGCCTGGCGCCAGGACTGGGGCGAGCGCAGCATCCACCCGACCAGCTGCCGCGGCGAAACCACCGCGGTTCGGCAGGAATCCGCCTGAAATCCGACCCCGCCGATGCCTGTCCGGGCACACGCCCCGAGCGTGCACACGCAAGACATCAGTTCCCTCTTCGGCCCCGTTGCGGACCGACGGCCGCCCGGCACAATCCGCGCCATGAAGAACCTCTGCGTCACCCTCCTCCTGGCCCTCTGCGCCAGCTGCGGCACGGTCGGCACCGAATCGAACTCGACCGACGGGCCGGCCGCGAACGTGTCCGCCGGCGGCGGCGGCCAAGGCGCCTGCTGCGGCGACGCGGCGACCGGCGGCGATTGCTGCAGCGCGGGCGCGAAGACGCAGGCCAACGCCGAGCCGAAGGTCGAGGCCGCGATGCCGGGCTGCTGCGGCGCCTGCGCGCCGGATGCGGCGCCGAAGCAGCCGTAGCTGGCGACAAGGGCGCGCGTCGGCGGCAGACTCTGCGACCTGCGCCGCATGTTCCTCCCTCGCGCCCTGCTCCTGCTGACCGCCGCCGCCGGCGGTCTCGCGGTCACGCCACCGGCGCAGCCGCCGCTGCCGGTGCATGTGCGCGCAACGGTCGACACCACGCAGCTGCCGAGCGCCGGCCGCGCGACGCTGCAGCTGACGTTCGTCGCCGACGAGGCGCTGCCGCGGGCGTTCTCGGTGCGCGTCGAACTGCGCGCCGCGCGGCGCATGTTCCAGCGCCGTGACCACGCGCCGCCGCAGCCGACCACCCGCTGGCAGGCGGGCACCGAGGTCAGCTACGCGCTGCCGTTGACGTTCCCGCTCGGGCCGCCGCGCGATGGCGGCGGCCGCTTCGAGGTGTTCGTCGGCCTGCTCGACCCGGCGTCCGGCGAGGTCGCGCGCATCGCCGACGCGGGCGATCGCAGCGGCCTCGTGCGCATCGGCGAGTTCGAGTTCGCGCCGGCGGCGACCGTCGACGTCGACGCGGTGATCGCGGCGGCGACCGCGGTGGCCGGCAAGGACCCGCAGGCGGCGTGGGATCAGCTCGAGTTCGCGTTCCGCCGCGTCGACGGCTACCCGCAGAAGCAGCAGCTGCAGAAGGCGCTGCTCGCCGTCGGCCGCATGGCGCCGGCGGCGATGACGTTCGAGGAACGCGACATCACCGCGCAGCGCATCGCCGACGAACGCGCACGCTACCTGCGGCTCGTCGCCGGCCGCATGTTCGATCGCGGCAGGCTGCTCGGCGCGCTGCTGCTGCTGGACGAGGTTGGCGGCACGCTGCAGGAACAGGCCGACCGCGCGGTGCTCGGCGCGCTGGCCGACGCGCAGCGCGCGACGCAGAACCGCGACGCGATCGCCGACAAGGTGTTCGCGCTCGACAAGCAGCAGGAGGACGAGGTCACGCAGCTGGTCGACAAGCACCCGCGCGGACCCGAGCGGCTGGCGATCGGCATGAAGCTGGCGAAGGACCCGGCGCGGCGCGCCGTCGGCCGCGAGCTGGTGCGCACGCTGGAGTTCACGCCCGAACTGCGCGCCGAGGCCAGGGCCGCGCGCGAGAAGATCGAGCACGCCTGGCTCGCCGACGTGCCGGCCGACGAACGGGCCGAGGCGGACGCGGCGCTGCAGCACGCGAGCTGGGCCCGCACGGCGACCCGCTGCAGCCACCGCTTCGTGCTGATCGGCCCGCAACGGCTGATCGAGGGCATTCCGGACGACAGCCTGCTGCGCTTCGACCTCGCCTACCTCTACCTGACCGATCTGTTCGGCCGCGTGCCCAACCCCGACGGCGACCGCGTCACCGTCTATTGGAAGGAGCTGTGGGACTTCGGCGGCGCCACCGGTGGCGGCAAGGCGATCAACGTCGGCAACGCCGACCCCGAGGCGAAGGCGCTGCGCGTCGACACCGGCCTCTACTACCACGAACTCACGCACTGCGTCGAGGACGTGCGGCCGGTCTACGCGGGCTTCAAGGAGGGCTTCGCCGACTTCGGCGCCGCGTTCGCGCAGATGGAACTCGGCCAGGTCGCGGCCGGCCGCGCGTCGATCGGCCTCGCACAGCGCGCGTTCCTGCAGGACTACCTCGAGCGCGACCTCGAGTACTGGCGCATCCCGAACTACGGGCCGAGCGCCGGCTTCCTGCTGCACTTCGTCACCACCTACGGCAAGAGCGACAGCGGCTACCGCTGGGACCTCTACCGCCGCTTCTTCCGCGACTACGCCGCGTGCAAGGTCGACGACGCGCGCACGCCGGACATCGCGCGCGCGTTCGCGTTCCACCTGGTGGCGGCGTTCGGCGAGGCCGCGTTCGCGGACCTGCAGCGCTTCCGCTGGCCGTTGCTCGACAGCGACCTGCAGGCCGTCGCGCTCGAGCAGCGCGCGGCCGAACGGCGCTCGATGGGCCCGGACTTCGGCGACTGCCCGGGCTCGCCGGTGCCGCGCGACCGCATCGCGACCCAGCTCGACCAGCGCGGCGCCGGCGCGGACGCGCACGCCAAGGCGTTCGGCATCGTGCAGGACTGGTGGGTCATCGGTCCGTTCCGCCGCGAGCGCGTCGATCCCGACGCGTATCGCTTCGCGCCCGAACTCGAGATCGACCTGCAGGCCCGCTACGAGAGCATCAACAACAACCCGACCTGGCGGCGGCCCGGGCCGAAGCCGGTGACGGTCACCGACACGGGCTGGACGCAGTTCGAGTTCGCCTACCAGGACGACAGCGCGTTCTATGCGCTGACCCACGTGCGCGCCGAGCAGGACCTCGACGCGTGGTTCCACCTGCGCGCCGACGACGACCTGACGCTGTTCGTCGACGACGAACTGGTCGGCAAGTACGACTTCGCGCGGGGGCCGCTGGGACCATGGCGTCCCGATTGGCGCTCGCTGTTGCCCGACGCGATCCGCTTCCAGGTGCCGCTGACGAAGGGACGGCACAAGGTGCTGCTCAAGGTGCGCAACGGCGGCGGCGCGTCCGGCTTCGCGCTGGCGATCGCGCAGCGCAACGGCCTGCCGCTGGCGGGCTGGTCGAGCGACGTCGAACCGCCGGCGAGCAAGTCCGCGGCGATCGAGCCGCCCGGCCTCGAGCGCTGGGCGTCGCGCTGGAAGGCGAAGGGCAGCGACAACAGCGCGGTGAAGAAGCTGCAGACCACGGTCGGCGGCTTCCGCGCGCGCAACGGCGCGATGGAAGGCACCGCCGACGATCGCCAGGTCGAGTGGCGCAAGTACACCGTGCGCCCCGGCTTCCCCAAGGACTCGCCGTCGAACCTCGCGTGGCTGCCGCCGAAGGCGACCGATCGGCTCGACGACTTCGAGCTGACCATCGACCTCGCTCCCGGTGGCGCGCCGCCGAAGCTCGGTGTGATCTTCCAGGGCGACGGCCTGCGCGACGCGCTGTCGGGCTGGACGCTGCTGTTCGAGCCGGACGGCGACAAGGTGCGCGCCTACGTCGAGCGCTACGACCGCCGCATCTACATGAGCGACCTCGTGCCGTACGTCAGCGATGCGAAGAAGCCGACGCCGCTGGTCGTCGCGGTGTTCGCCAGGCGACTGACGGTGCGCATCGGCGAGCAGGTGCTGTTCGACCAGGCACCGATCCGCGTGATCCCCGGCCGCGATCGCATCGGCATCTGCACCTGGGGCGAGGCGCCGCGCATCCGCGAGATCGAGCTGCGCGCTCCGGCGCGCACGCGGTGAGGCGTGCGTCGCCGGCTGCGTCGTCAGCGTGACGCTTTCGCCTCGGTCGGCTTGCCGGTCGACAGCAGGTGCAGGTCCCGCACCTTGGCCTCGGCAGCGACCAGTTCGTCGCGCTCGGCGGTGAGTTCGGCGATGCGCTTCTGCAGGCGCTTGGCCTTGCTCGACTGCGGCCCTTCGCCGGCGCGCACTTCGTCGAGCTGCTCCTGACTGGCCTTCATCGCCGCGTCGACGCGGTCGAACTGGTCGAGCAACGCGAGCCACTTCTTGACGGCCTGGCGCGGATCCTTGCCGTAGCGCTGTTGCAGCACCGAGTCCATGCCCTGCCACAGGCTGGTCTGGGTCTGCATGCCGGTGAACTGCACCGGCCTGGCGTCGGGGTTCGCGAGCAGGAAGAAGTGCGGCGCGGGCCCCTCGAACGCATAGCCCGCGAACACGTTGTAGAACGCGTGGCCGGGATCACCGACGTTGGACGGCAGCCGCACGACGCGGAACCACTTCGTCATCAGCATCGTGCGGTCGTTCTGCATCGAGCGGTCGAACAGCGCGTCGTCGGTGCCGCGGCAGAGATCGCACTCGCGCAGCACCAGCAGCGGCCGGTCGTCGTCGCCCCACAGCACGCCCAGCGCATCGGCCAGGGGCAGCGGTCCTGCCGCTGCCGTGCCGACCGTCTGCGTCGCGGGCGGCACCGGGTGCAACCAGTCGACCTTCAGGCGCTGCTTCGACGTGTCGCCACGCGCGAACGAGAGGGGCAGTCCGCGCCCGCCGGTCTTGGCGGGCTGGGCCGGCGCCCCGGGCACGGGGCCGCCGGTGGTCGGACCGCTCGGCGCGTCCGCGGTCGGGGTGCCGCCGCCGGTCGTCGGCCCGCTCGGTCCGGGGGTCGATGGACCCGTCGGTCCCGAAGGAGATGCCGGCCCCGACGAAGACGCCGGAACCTCCGGTGCCGGTCCGGGCGGAGTAGCGGGCGCCGAGTTGCCGTAGGTGCCGAACGGACACTGCGGCGCAGTGCTGCACGGGGCAGAGGGGCTGAGCACCAGGGAGCAGAGAGCGGGCAGTGCGACGGCTGGGATACGCCAGTTCACGAGCAACTCCTTGTCGACGCGACGGTCGGGACAGCGGCCAGATCGAGAGGCAACAGCCCGCGATGATACCCACCGCCACGCTGACACGGGCCTCTCGCGCGTCTTCGGACGCCTATTTCCGGCGGCCGCTCAGCAGGTGCGCGCGCCACACGTCCTCGAGCCCCGCCGGATCCAGTGCGAAGGCCTGCGGGAACAACGCCGCGGCCCGTTCGCTGACCTCGGCCTGGGTCGGCTCGCTGCGCAGCGCGTGGAACGGGTCCTTCATGCCGCGCAAGAACTTCATCGTCGCGGCTTTGCGCGTGGCCATCAGGAAGTCGACGAAGGCCCAGGCCTGGATGTGCTGTTCCATCCCGAACTGCGTCAGGTCGGTGCGCGCCAGCAGGGCCGTCAGCGGTTCGAACGCCTTGTTGCGCATCAGGCCCTGCGCGCGTTCGTCCCACTTCCAGAAGTCGCGGGTCTCGTGGTCGGTGTCGCCGGCCTGGCGCTCGTAGGCGGGGAACCGCGGACACACACGCCGCGCATGCCAATGCGCGAGGCCGCCGAGCAGCCACGGCGGCAGCTCGTGGTGGTAGCCGCGGTAGCCGTTGTACAGGTTGCTGGCGAGGTTGTAGACCAGATGCGTGTGCAGCGCGAAATCGTCCTTCAGCAGCCCGTTGGTCGTCTCCTCGGCGACCGCGAAGGTCATCGCCGACCCCGGGTCGTAGTGCCGCTTGGGCTCCATCGTCTCCACGCCCTGGTAGGCCCGCGTGTAGCGGGCGAGGCTGGCGGTGCGCTGCAGCAGCAACACCGCGAACTTGTGTTCGAGGCCCAGGTACGGTCCCGCACCCTCGTACGTGCTCGCGTCGAAGCGACCGAGCTGGTCGGGACCGCTCGGGAACGTCGCATCGGTGACGCCCAGATGCTCACAGACCTCGGCGTAGAGCGCTTCGCAGCGCTGCGCGATCAGGTGTGCGCGCAACCACGGGTCGAGTTCGCGCGGGTTCGTCTTCACCGTCGGCAGACGGGTCTTCAGCTGCTTCAGCTCGGCCTTGACGTGATCGAGCCACTCGCGGTCGCCGCGCAGGCGCAGCGGCGACAGCGCACAACCGATGCGGAAGTGCGCCGTCTCGATCCACACCAGCGGCTCGTTGCCGAGCAGTGCCACGACGTCGCCGCTGCCGTGCCGGTAGCCGAACGGGAACGGCCCGAACGACACGTAGCCGGCCGCGGCCATCGCCGCCGGTTCGCCGCGGGTGTAGGGATCGGGCGGCGGCGCGCTGCGCGCCGCGGGGTCCTGCGCCGACGGCGCGGCGGCCAGCAGCGCCGCGGCCGCCCACGCACGCAGGATCGATGCCGAGGTCGTTGCCACGCGATCGGGATCCTAACGCCGGGCCTGGGCCACGCCGAAGACCGGCCATCGGGCATGTGCGCCGGCGGCAACCCGCCGCGACGTCTACTTCGTGGCCGTGGCTTCGCTCGGCTTCCCGGTCGACAGCAGGTGCAGGTCGCGCACCCTCGCCTCGTCGGCGATCAGCGCGTCCCGCTCCTGGCGCAGGTCGTCGAGGCGCTGCTCGAGCCGGCGGGCCTTGCTCGACGTCGGACCTTCGTCGGCGCGGGTCTCGTAGAGTTCGGCCTGTCTGGCGGCGATCGCCGCATCGACCCGGTCGAACTGATCCAGCAGCGCCACCCACTGCTTGACGGCCTTCTGCGGATCCTTGCCGTAGCGCTGCTGTAGCACCGAGGTCATGCCGCGCCACAGGCTCGACGGCGTCTGCATGCCCGTGAACTGCACCGGCTGGGCATCCGGATGGGCCAGCAGGAAGAAGTGCGCCGGCGAGCCCTCGGTCGGGTAGGCCGCGAACACGTTGTAGAACGGGTGGCTCGCCTCGCTGACGGCCGCCGGCAGGCGCACGACGCGGAACCACTTGGTCAGCAGCGCCGCACGATCGTTCTGCATCGAACCGTCGAACAGCGCCGCATCGCTGCCGCGGCAGAACTTGCACTCACGCAGCACCAGCAGCGGCCGGTCGTCGTCCTCCCACAGCACCCGCAGCGCCTCGGCGAGCGGCAGCGGGCCGGTCGCTGCCGTGCCCTGACCGACGTCCCCGGCCGGCACCGGATGCAGCCACTCGACCTTCAGCCGCTGCTTCGAGGTCGCACCGCGGGTGAACGCCATCGGCACGCCGCGCGATCCGGTCTTGCCGGGCAGGCCGGCGCCGCCTCTGCCAGCGCCCGGCGCACCACCGCCGGTGGTCGGGCCGGACGGGTTCGCGGCGGGCGCGCCGCCGCCGGTGGTCGGACCCGCGGGCGGGGCTGCGGCCGGCGCGCCGCCACCGGTGGTCGGGCCGCTCGGCGTCGGCGCGGTCGGCGCGGTCGGCGATGGGCCCGTGGTGCCACCGGCAGCAGGCGGCGCGGTGTCGGCCGGCCCGCCATAGGAGGCCCCGCCTCCGGGTGGCGGACCGTAGCTCCCGAAGGGACACTGCGGCAGGTCGCGGGCGATCGCGAACGAACACAACGCGGGCACGGAGAGGGCGGCAAGCCAACGCATGACCAACTCCTTCACGACCAGAGGTCGCGGCGGTACCAGGGGACGAACGGCGACGGGACCGATAGTACGAAGCGCACGACCGGTGACCGATGGACAAGTCTATTTTCTGCGACGCCCGCCCACCTGCGCCCGCCAGGCGGCGTCCATTGCCTCGGGCGTCATGCCGAACGCCGGCTCGAAACGCTCCCGCGCCCGCTCGTGCACCTCTTCCCGGGTCGGCGCCCGGCGCAGCTGGTGGAACGGGTCCTTGACGTCGCGCAGGAACTTCATGGCCGCGACCCTGCGCGTGCTCATCAGGTAGTCGACCAGCGCCCACGACTCGATGTGCTGCTCGAGGTCGAACGCCTTCAGGTCGGGACGCTCCATCAACTGGGCGATCGGTTCGAACGCGCCGGTGCGCAGCAGGCCGCGCGCACGTTCGTCCCACTGCCAGCAGTCGTAGCCGACCGGGTTCTCGCCGCCGACCGGTCGCTCGAAGAACGGGAAGCGCGGGCTGACGTGCCGCGCGTGCCAGTGCGCGAGGCCGCCGAGCAACCACGGTGGCAGCTCGTGGTAGCAACCGCGGTAGCCGTTGTAGAGGTTGGCCGCGAGGTTGTACACGAGGTAGCTGTGCAGCGCGAAGTCGTCCCGCAGCAGTCCGTCCGCGGTCTCTTCGGCGACGGCGAAATCGAGACCGGCGCCGGTGTCGTGGTGCCGCGACGGCGCCTGCGTCTCGCCACCGTGCCAGGCACGCGTGTAGCGGGCGAGGTTGGCGGCGCGCTGCAGCAGCAGCACCGAGAACTTGTGCTCCATGCCGAGGTGCGGCCCGAAGCCCTCGAACGCGCGCGGGTCGCCGCGACCCGCGTGCGCCGGCGCCTGCTGGAACGTCGCGTCGGTGGCACCGAGGTTGTCGCGCACCTCGGCGTAGAGCGCCTCGCAGCGCAGCGCGATCAGGTGCGCGCGCAGCCACGGATCGAGTTCGCGGGTGGCCGGCTTCACGCGCGGCAGACGTTCCTTCAGCTGCGTCAGCTCGGCCTGTGTGCGATCGACCCAGTCGCGGTCGCCGCGCAACCGCAGCGGTGACAGCGCGCAGCCGATGCGGAAGTGCGCGGTCTCGATCCACACCAGCGGCTCGTCGCCCAGCAACGACTCGACGTCGGCGCTGCTGCGACGCAGCCCGAACGGAAACGGCCCGAACGACACGTAGCCGGCCGCGGCCATCGCCGCCGGTTCGCCGCCGGTGTAGGGGTCGGGCACCGACTCCACGAGTCGCTGGGCGCGCGGGACCGCAGCGAGCAGGGCCAGCCCCGCGAGAACGCGCACGATGGCGACCCGTGACCTCCACATGCGAGCGGCATCGTAGCGGTGTTCCGTCGCCGTGGCGACGGGGGTCAGCGTTTGGCGATCGCGAAGCGCACCGCGGCGCCGTCGCCGCTGCCGACCTTGCCGTCGGCGCCGAAGGCATCGGTCGGTGGCGTTCCGAATGCGACCTCGGTCGCCAGCACCTGCTCCTGCACGTAGCCGAGGTGGGCGCGCAGCGCAGCGGCGGTCGCGGCATCGGTCTCGACAGCGAGCGCAATGCGGTCGCTGACGTGCAGCCCGGCGTCCTTGCGCGCCTGCTGCACGAGCCGCACGAAGTCGCGCGCGGTGCCTTCGGCTTCGAGCTCGGGCGTGACGTTGGTGTCGAGCACCAGCACGACGTCGTTGGTGGACAACGCGGCGGCAGCGATGCCGTCCTTGGGCACGAGCTGCAGCACGTACTCGCCCTTCTCCAGCGTGACGCCGCCGATCTCGGCGCGGTCGCCGGCGAGTCTCCAGGCGCCGCTGCGGGTCGCGGCGAGCACGTCCTTCATCCGCGGGCCGAGCTTCGGCCCGAGCGCCTTCTGGTCGATCTGCAGGCGGAACGAACCGAACGCCTCGATGTCGCGCGCGAACTCGACCCGCTTGACGTTCAGCTCGTCCTGCAGCAGGTGCACGAACGGCTGCATCGCGGCGGCGGTCGCGCCGGCCAGCGTGAGCTTCGGCAGCGGCAACCGCGTGCGCAGCTTCTTCGCCTCGCGCAGCGACAGGCCGACCGAACACGCGTCGCGCACGCGGTCCATCTGCGCCACCAGCTCGGCGTCGTGCGGCAGCCGCGAGGCGTCCGGCCAGTCGGCCAGGTGCACCGATTCCGCGCCGGTCAGGCCGCGGTAGACCTTCTCGCAGAGCAGCGGCAGCAGCGGCGCCGCGGCCCGACACAACGTCACGAGGCACGTGTAGAGCGTGTCGTAGGCGTCCTGCCGATCGGCGGGCCCGGTCTCGCCCCAGAAGCGCTCGCGGCTGCGGCGGATGTACCAGTTGTTCAGCGCGTCGAGGTACTCCTTCACGACCTGGCACGCACCGGCGAGGTCGTAGTCGTCCATGCAGCGTTGCACCCCCTCGACCATCGCGCGCGTCTTGCTGAGCGCGTAGCGATCGAGCACGGCCTGCTGGTCGCCGCGCTGCTGCGCCTTCACCGCGTCCGCGTTCGCGTAGAGGGTGAAGAAGTAGTAGGCGTTCCAGATCGGGTTCAGCACCAGCCGCACGACCTCGCTGATCTGCTTGCCGTCCTTCTGGATCTGCAGGTCGCCGCCGCGCAGGATCGGTGAGCTCATCAGGAACCAGCGCAGCGCGTCGGCGCCGACCTTCGCGAACAGCTCGACCGGGTCCGGGTAGTTGCGCAGCGACTTCGACAGCTTGGCACCGTGTTCGTCGAGCACCACGCCGTGGCAGATCACGTTCTGGAACGGCGGCTTGTCGAACAGCGCCGTCGCCAGCACCACCAGCGTGTAGAACCAGCCGCGCGTCTGGGCGACGTACTCGACGATGAAGTCGGCCGGGAAGTGGCTCTCGAACCAGTCCTTGTTCTCGAACGGGTAGTGCACCTGCGCGAAGGGCATCGAGCCGGACTCGAACCAGCAGTCGAGCACCTCGGGCACGCGCCGCATCGTCGACTTCCCGGTCGGATCGTCGGGATTGGGCCGCGTCAGCTCGTCGACGAACGGCCGGTGCAGGTCGGTGACCTTCACGCCGAAGTCGCGCTCCAGCTCGGCGACCGAGCCGTAGACGTCGGTGCGCGGGTACTTCGGGTCGTCGCTCTTCCACACCGGGATCGGCGCGCCCCAGTAGCGGTTGCGCGAGATCGACCAGTCGCGCGCGTTCTCGAGCCACTTGCCGAACTGGCCGTCGCGGACGTGCTCGGGGATCCACCGGATCGTGCGGTTGTGCGCGATCATGCGGTCCTTGACCTCGGTGACCTTGACGAACCACGCGCCCGGCAGCGCCTTGTAGATCAGCGGCTCGCGCGTGCGCCAGCAGTGCGGGTAGTTGTGCTCGTAGGTGACGTGGCGCAGCAGCACGCCGCGGTCCTTCAGCACCTTGATGATCGGCTTGTTGGCGTCGAACACGAGCATGCCCTGCCAGTCGGGCACCTCGGCCGTGAACTGGCCACGGTCGTCGACCGGGCACACCAGCTCGATGCCGTTCGCTTCGCAGACCTTCTGGTCGTCCTCGCCGAAGCCCGGCGCCATGTGCACGACGCCGGTGCCCTCGCTGGTGTCGACGAAGTCGCCGCCGAGCACGCGGAACGAGTTCTCATGCCCCGCGAAGTACGGGAACAACGGCTCGTAGGTGCGACCGACCAGGTCCTTGCCCTGCAGCGTGACCATCGGCTCGAAGCCGGCCAGCTCCTTGCCGTAGGCGGCGATCGACGCGCTGCCGATCACGTAGTGCACGCCGTCCTTGTGCACGATCGAGTAGTCGATGTCGGGTCCGACCGCGAGCGCGAGGTTGCTCGGCAACGTCCACGGCGTCGTCGTCCAGACCAGCATCTGCAGCGGCCCGGGGTCACCGGGCCGCGGGTGCAGCGTGAACGCCACCGTGATCGCCGGGTCCTGCCGCGGCCGCGTCGCGTCGTCGATGCGCGTCTCGAAGTTGCTGACCGGCGTCTGCATCGCCCACGAGTACGGCATCACGCGCTGGCCTTCGTAGACCAGACCCTTGTCGTGCAGTGTCTTGAACGCCCACAGCACGCTCTCCATGTAGGAGAGGTCCATGGTCTTGTAGTCGTCGTCGAAGTCGACCCAGCGCGCCTGGCGCGTGACGTAGCTGCGCCACTCGGCGGTGTACTTCTGCACGCTGCGGCGGCAGGCGTCGTTGTACCTGTCGATGCCGAGCATCAGGATCGCCTCGCGCCCCGACACCTTCAGCTCCTTCTCGGCCTCCATCTCGGCCGGCAGCCCGTGGCAGTCCCAGCCGAAGCGCCGTTCGACGCGCCGCCCGCGCATCGTCTGGTAGCGCGGCACCACGTCCTTGACGAAGCCGGTCAGCAGGTGCCCGTAGTGCGGCAGCCCGTTGGCGAACGGCGGCCCGTCGTAGAACACGAACTCGTTGTCGCCCGCCGCCCGCTGTTCGACCGAACGCCGGAACGTGCCGTGCTCCTGCCAGCGCGCGAGCACCTCCTGCTCGATCGCGGGGAAGTTCGCCTGGGCGGGGACTTCGGGGTAGTGCTTCGGCTTCGGCGCGGACTCGGTCATCAGGCCGAGCAGTGTGGCGGCGGGGTGCGCGGGGCGCCAGCGTCGGCTGTCCGCGTGGGCGGGTCCGCGCGGCCGCGCCGGGGTCCGACGATTCTCCGTGCGCGCAGGGGTTCTCGCTCTGACGGAGCGGAGGACGACACGCCGCCACCACCCCACCGGCGGAACCCGTTCGTCGACGTCGTGTCCGGGCGGCGGTCTCGGCCTGACCCGCGGCATCGAGTTCGCGCTCGGCAACTGATTCGCGCTCGGCAACGCGACGGGCGCCGCCACGCAGGCGGCCGGGCCGTCAGGCGTTCCTGCCGGCGCGCGCCAGCCGCGCCTTCTTGCTCTCGTTCCAGGCCGCGAGTCCGCCCTCGTACTCGATGACGCTGGTGAAGCCGCCGCCGACCAGCTTCTTCACGGCCTTGGTCGAGGCGTCGCAGTCGGGGCCGCTGCAGTAGAGCACGACCTTGCGGGCCTTGCTGCCCGAGGCCTTCTCGGCCACGGCGCCGACGAAGTCCGCGACGTCCAAAGGCACGCTGCGCGCGCCGGGGATGTGGTCCTTGTCGAAGGACTCCTTCGACGTGACGTCGATCAGGAGAAAGCCCTCCGCACTCTTCCGCAGGGTCTGGAGCTTCTCGGTGCTGATCGTCTTGGCCATGGGCCCACCCTAGGGCACCACGACGCATTGTGGTGCGACAAAGCGGCCAGGAATGGAAAAGGTCGCGCCGGTTGCGCGGCGGCGCACGGGCCCACCGGCTCGTCCGGGCGGGATTCTGGTCGGCACGGCGCTAGGCTCCGCCCCGTACCCACATGCACAAGGGCCGACTCGAAGCGTTCAGCGATGGCGTGCTCGCCATCGTCATCACGATCATGGTGCTCGAGATGAAGGTGCCGCACGGCGACGGCGCACACGGCGCCGAGTTCGCGGACCTGCACCGGCTGTGGCCGGTGTTCTCGAGCTACGTGCTGAGCTTCGTCTACCTCGGCATCTACTGGAACAACCACCACCACCTGCTGCAGGCGGTCACGCGCATCGGCGGCGGCGTGTTGTGGGCCAACCTGCACCTGTTGTTCTGGCTGTCGCTGCTGCCGTTCGCGACCGGCTGGATGGGCGAGAACCACTTCGCGGCGGCGACGGTCGTGCTCTACGGCGGCGTGCTGCTCGGCGCGGCGCTCGCCTACCACGTGCTGGTGCGGGCGCTGCTGGCGCACCACGCGGCCGATTCGCCGCTGGCGCAGGCGATCGGCGCCGACCGGAAGGGCAAGCTGTCGCTGGTGCTCTATCTGGTCGGCATCGCGCTCGCTTCGTGGCAGCCGTGGCTCGCGGTCGGCGTCTACACCGCGGTGGCGCTGATCTGGCTGGTGCCCGACCGCCGCATCGAGCGCACGCTCGCGCACTGACCGCCGCTACGGCATCGTGATGCGCACGCCGGCCATGTGCTCGCGCAGCACGTCACCGTGCCGGCGCCACAGGGTCTCGGTCGCCGTCGCCGTGACCCAGACCTGCTGCTCGCCGCGCAGCCAGCCGAGCGTCAGGAAGTGCAGGCGCGGCGAACGGCCGATGCGGCCATGGTATTCACCCGCGATCACGTCGACGTCGCCACGCCGGGTGATCTCGAGCGCATCGACCGTCAGCTCCAGGCGCTCGAACTGGTCGCGGCTCTGCGCGACCATCGCCTCGAGGTCGGCGATCTCCCCGCGCGGCTGCGCCATCACGTTGAGGTTCATCGCGAAGCCGGTCTTCGCGCTGGCGCTGTCGATCAGCATCTCGACCCCGTTCAACTCCTTGATCTCCCAGCCGTCCGGCATCGGCACCTCGACGCCGAGCGCCTCGTGCCGCCAGAACCCGCCCTCGGCGCGGCTGGTCGCGAGCGCCACGCGCAGTTCGGCCTCGGCAGCGGCGGTGCTCGCCGCATCGCCGTCGGCCGCCGCCGGCTGCGGGCGCGCGGCCGCGCAGGCCTGCGTGATCGCGGCGCGCAGCTCGCCGTCCTCGGCCGCGATCCAGTCGACGACGCGACCGACACAGACGACCAGCCGGTCGCGAGCCGTCAGGCGGGCCGCGAAGTCCTCGGCGTCCTCGGCACGATCCCAGACGCTGCGCCAGACCAGGGCCACCGCGGCCTCGTCGCCACGGTCGAACGACACCAGCCGATCGCCGTCCCAGCCGGCCGCGGCGAGACTCGCCGCGAGCCGGTCGTTGCCGAGCTGCCGCAGCAGGTCGACGATCATCAGTTCGCCCAGGGTCGTCGCGTGCGCCGGCGTGAGCCCGGGCACGTCGGGCACGGCGACGGCGACCGGCAGGTCGATGCCGCACTTGCCCGGGTGCAGCACCTGCTCGGTCGAGGTCGGCGCCTGCCGCCACAGCGCACGCACCGCGTCGAGCCCCCCTTCGCGATGGCGCTGGAAGGCCAGCCGGCGGCCGGATTCGTAGATCAGCCCGGTCATGGCGCCGCCCAGCAACCGGTCGAGCGTGCCGGCCGCGGCCAGGTCGGTCTTCGCCGCGGCCTCCTCGCCGCGCAACGCCACGACCGCGACCAGTTCGGCCTCCCCCTCGATGATGCAGCGGCGCGCCAGCGTCGTGTCGAGCGTGCGATCGGCTGCGCCGAAGAACGCCCGCAGGCCGCCTTCGCGCGCGTCCTGGTGCGCGTGCACGAGCTCGTGGGTGAACAGCGGCAGCTGGCTGCCGGCCAGCGCTTCGCTGATCTCGCGCGTCGCCGAGGGCAGCAGCACGAACACCTTGCGGATCGGATCGTAGAACGCGCTGAGGCCGCGCGCGATGCCGGCGAGCGTCTGCTGGCGCAGCGCCGCGGGGCTGCGACCGGCGGGCAGGCCCAGGCGACGGAACAGCTCGTACTGCAGCAGGAACGCGTTCGCGGGCAGGAACAGCTCCTGCTG
>JAEUHS010000059.1 GCA_016794035.1 Planctomycetota bacterium | reverse complement strand
CGCTCGACCTGGTACTCGACGGTGTAGCCGAAGCCGCCGTGGATCTGGATCGCCTCGTCGGCCGCCAGCACCATCGCGTCGACTGCGGCGATGCGCGCCTGCAGGGCGGCGTCGGCCGCGTCCTGGCCGAGATCGGCGAGGCGCGCCGCGTGCCAGGTCAGTTGCCGCGCCCCCTCGACATGGCGGCGGCACTCGACGAGCTTGCGCTGCACGGCTTGCTGCACCAGCAACGGCTTGCCGAACGCGATGCGTTCCCCCGCGTGCTTCTTCGCGGCTTCGATGGCGGCGGCGGCACCGCCGACCGCACAGGCCGCCGTGCCGATCCAGGCGACCAGTCGGGCTGCGTCGATCGCCTTCTGCGCCGCCTCACCGGTGGCGAGCACGACCGCGGCGACGCCGGGGAACTCGACGCCGGCGCACCCGGCGCTGGCCAGACCGAGGCTGCGCACCTCGGTGCGAGTGACCGCGCTGCCGGCAACCACGGCCAGCACGATCGTGTCGCCATCGCGCGCCGCGACCACGAAGCTCTGCGCCGCCGCCCCGCCGGCGACCACCACGGCCGTGCCCGACACGCGGCCGGACGCGATGCGCACGCCGTGCTCGGGACCGACGAAGCTCGCCGGCGCGGCGCCGGTCAACACCGCCTCGACTTCGCCGGCGCCGGCCGCCTCCATCGCCGCAGCGGCCTGCGCCTGTTCGATCCACAATCGGGCGAGCGACGAACTCTGGGCACCGACCGCCTCGAGCGCGGCCGCCAGCGGCAACAAGCCCATGCCGGCGCCACCGTTCGCCTCGGCAGCGAGCAGACCGAACATGCCCAGCTCGGCCAGACCATCGAACTCGGCGCGCAGTTCGCGCCGGTGTTCGTCGGCGTCCTGCACCACGGGGGCGACGGTGTCGGCGACGAACTTGCGCACCGTGTCGACGACGATGTCCTGGTCTTCGGTCAGTTGGAGGTTGTGCATCACGATGTCTCTCGGGTCGGGCGCCGTCCGCTTCAGCGTGCGCCCTGCCAGTAGTAGAGGAAGCGCGGCCCCGAGGTCGCACGCAGCAGACCGCCGAGCGACTCCTGCAGCGACGGGGCCGGGGTGAGCGCCTCGGCGCCGAACAACAGGTCGCCGAGCCCGGCGCGGCGGCGCTGCTCGACGATCGCGACCGGCTTGCCGAGACGCTTCGTGAACCACGCGACCGCGGTCTCGTGGTCGCCGATCTCGTCGACCAGGCCGTTGGCCAGCGCCTGGTTGGCGGTGTAGATCGCTCCGGTGGCGACGGCGATCACCTGGTTGCGATCGAGGTTCGGCCGGCCCTCGTCGACGACGGTGACGAAGCGATCGTAGAGCTCGTCGACGATGCCGGTCAGCATCGCACGTTCGTCGTCGCGCATCGGCCGCGTCGGCGACAGGATGTCCTTGAACGGCGTGCGTTCGGACTTGATCGCGATCTGCTGCACGCCGAAGTCCTCCGCCGCCTTGGCGAAGTTCCAGGCGCTCATGATGACGCCGATGCTGCCCGTGATCGTGGTCGGACGCGCGACGATGCGTTCGGCGGCGGCGGCGACGTAGTAGCCGCCCGACGCGGCCATGTCGCCGAACAACGCCAGCACGTGCTTGTCGGGATGCTCGGCGCGGAAGCGCTCGATCATCTGGTGGATCTCGTCGGAGTCGGTGACCCCGCCGCCCGGCGAATCGACGTGCAGCAGCACGCCGGACACGTCGTCGGCGGCCGCCTTGCGCAACGCGCGCCGCACCTGCGACACGGTGCCGCCCGGGGCGCCGAGCAGCGGGCTCTGGCTCTCGGCGATGGCGCCGTGGATCGGGATCTGCAGGACCTTGGTGCGCGAGCCGCGCTCGCCGGCCACGTGGACCTCGTCGTAGCTGCCGTCGCTGTCGGCGCCGAAGCCGGCGCCGGCGAGGCTGCCGACGCTCAGCAGCAGCAACACGACGTTGAGGCCCGCCGAGGCGACGAACAGGATGCCGAGGAAGATCGCGACGAAGAAGGCCACGCCGCGTGACTCCCGCGCCGGCACGGCCGTGTTCGGCCAACCCTGGGCGCCGTAGGGCGTCTGGGGCGGCACGCCGGGCGGCACGGCGCCGGGAGCGGGACCGGTTGGAGGCGGCTGGGACGTCATGCGGGGCTCGTCAGGCCGCGGGCGATCACGAGGCGCTGGATGTCGGTGGCACCTTCGTAGATCTCGGTGATGCGCGCGTCGCGCAACAGGCGCTCGGCCGCGGTGGCCCGGGTCGCACCGGCGAGTCCGAGCACCGAGACGGCGGCGCGCGCGGCGCGATTGGCGAGCCGCGAGGCACACGACTTCGCCATCGCGGCTTCGGTGCTGCAGCGCACGCCCTTGTCGCGCAGGATCGCCGCCCGCCAGGTCAGCATGCGGTAGGCGTCGAGGTCGCTGGCGAGGTCCGCCAGGGTCCACTGGTCCGGCTGCGATGCCGTCGATCGCCCCTTCTTGTCGACCTGGTCGGCGATGCAGGTGCGGATCAGTTCGATGGCGGCGCGGGCGATGCCGAGCGACTGCGAGGCGATGCCGAGCCGGCCGCCGTCGAGCGTGTCCAGCGCGATCGTGAAGCCCTGGCCCTCCGCGGCGATCAGGCAGTCGGCCGGCACCGATACGTTCTCGAGCACGATCTCGGTGGTCGGCGAGCCGCGCAGGCCGAGCTTGCGCTCCTTCTTGCCGACGCTGACGCCGGGCCACGACTTCTCGACCACGAACGCCGAGATGCCCTTGACCCGGTCGGGGCCGGTGCGCGCGAACACGACGAACAACTGCGCCTCGCTGCCGGTCGTGATCCACAGCTTGGCGCCGTTCAGCACGTAGCGGTCGCCGTCGCGCTTGGCCTCGCAGCGCAGCGCCGCCGCATCGGAACCGGAGAACGCCTCGCTGAGGCAGTAGGCGCCGAGCCACTCGCCGGTGACCAGCTTCGGGAACCAGCGGCGCTTCTGCGCCTCCGAACACCACTTGCCGAGCAGGGAGTTCACCAGCGAGTTGTGCACGCTGATCGTGACTCCGGTCGAGGCGCACACCGCGTTGATCTCCTCGAGCATGATGCAGCTGGCGAGATTGCCCATCGCCGAGCCGCCGTAGTCACGGGCGACCGTGGTGCGCAGCAGACCGGCCTTGGCGGCAGCCGCGACCGGTTCGCGCGGGAAACTGGCCTCCGCATCGTATCGCGCCGCGGCGCCGAGGTGCGTGGCTGCGAACGCCTGCACGGTGGCCCGGAACTGCTCCAGCTCCGGCGAGAGCTCGAAATCGGTGACCTGTGCGCCGTTGAGGGCAGTGCTCGTCATCACTTCGCCTGCGAGTAGTCGTAGAAGCCGCGCTTCGTCTTGCGTCCCAGGTGACCGGCGGCGACCAGACGCCGCAGCAACGGGCAGGCGCGGTACTTGTCGTCACCGAGCCCGTCCTTGAGCACGTCGAGGATCGACACGCACACGTCCAATCCGATGAAGTCGGCCAGCGTCAGCGGGCCCATGGGGTGGTTCATGCCCAGCTTCATGATCTCGTCGATGGCCTCACGGGTCGCCACGCCCTCCATGAGCGCGAAGGCGGCTTCGTTGATCATGGGCATCAGGATGCGGTTGGCGACGAAGCCAGGGTAGTCGTTGGCCGGCACCGGCACCTTGCCCAGCGACCGCGACCAGGCCAGCACCGCTTCCGTCGTCGCGTCGCTGGTGTCGTTGCCGCGGATCACCTCGACCAGTTTCATCAACGGCACCGGGTTCATGAAGTGCATGCCGATGACACGGTCGGCGCGCTTCGTCTTCGCGGCCAACACCGTGATCGAGATCGACGACGTGTTGCTGGCGAGGATCGCGGCCGGTTTCAATGCCGCGTCGGCCTCGCGGAACACCGCGGTCTTGACCTCGACGCTCTCCGTCACGGCCTCGATGCAGAGGTCGACCTCCCGCAGGTGCTGCTTGTCGGTGGTGCCGACCAGCAGCTTCTTCGTGCGTTCGGCGACCTCGGCCGTCAGCGTGCCCTTCTCGACGAACCGGCCGAGGCTCTTGTGCACCGCCGCGAGGCCACGTTCGACGAAGTCGGCCTGCACGTCGATCATGTAGGTCTGCACGCCGCAACTCGCGAAGGTCTGGGCGATGCCGTTGCCCATCGTGCCGGCGCCGATGACGGCGACGGACTTGGGGAGGTTTTGGTTGCTCATGGGTTTCAGATCCTCTCGACGCTCATGGCGACCGCGTTGCCGCCGCCGAGGCACAGGCCGGCCATGCCGCGGGCCTTGCCCTGCCGCTGCATGGCATGCAGCAGCGTGACCAGCACGCGCGCACCGGAGCAGCCGATCGGATGACCGAGCGCCACCGCGCCGCCGTGCACGTTCCAGCGCGCGGGGTCGATCTCGAGTTGGCGCTGCAGCGCCACCATCTGCACCGAGAACGCCTCGTTCATCTCGACGACGTCGAAGTCGCGCGGGCTGCACTTCTGCAGCGCACAGAGCTTCTTGGTGGCGACCTCGGGGGCCATCATCACCCACTCCGGCGCGAGACCACCGGTCGCATAGCCGGTGATGCGCGCCAGCGGCGCGATGCCGTGCGCCCTGGCCCATTCCTCGTCGCAGACCACCAGCGCGGCGGCGCCGTCGTTGATCGAACTGGCGTTGCCCGCGGTGACCGTGCCGTCCTTCTGGAACGCCGGACGGAGCTTCGCCAGCGCCTCGAGGGTGCTGTCGGCACGCGGCCCCTCGTCGGTCGCGAACCGGATCGGGTCACCCTTCCGCTGCTTGACCTCGACGGCGAAGATCTCGGCGTCGAAGGCGCCGGCCTTCTGGGCAGCGACCGCACGGCGGTGGCTCTCGACCGCGTACGCGTCCTGCTCGGCGCGGGTGATGCCGTACTTCTGGGCCACCATCTCGCCGGTGTTGCCCATGTGGAAGTCGTTGTAGTGGTCCCACAGACCATCCCAGACGATGCCGTCGAGGGCCTGGCTGTGGCCGAGACGGGCGCCACTGCGCGCGGCTGGCAGGTAGTAGGGAGTGTTCGACATCGACTCCATGCCACCGGCGACCGCGACCTTCAGGTCGCCCGCCTTGATCGCCTGCGCGGCCAGCATCACCGTCTTCAGGCCGGAGCCGCACACTTTGTTGACGGTGACGGCAGCGGCCGCATCCGGGATGCCGGCGGCCCGAAGCGACTGGCGGGCCGGGTTCTGGCCGAGGCCGGCCTGCAGCACGTTGCCCATCAGCACCTCCTCGACCTGATCGGCCGGCACCTTGGCCCGGCGCATCGCCTCGGCGACGGCGAGGCCGCCGAGCTGTGGCGCGGTGAACGAAGCCAGGCCGCCCTGGAACTTGCCGATCGCGGTGCGACAGGCGGAGATGATGACGGGACGACCCATGGCGCGGAGGCTCCTGTGCAGTTGTCGGGGACGGTGGTGGTCCGTTCGGTGGACACTCACGGCCCGGTGTCGACCGACCGCGAGGGCGAACATCCTAGGCGCCCGCGGCAGCACCTGCCATGCGCATGTCCTCTCGCACCGAGCGCCGCGTCGAGCCGGTCCGCCGGCGCGCCATGCGCCCTACCGGACGCCGGCTCCGGCCCGGGATCGACGGGGGCGCCGCGGCGGGGCCTGCGACAGCCGGCCGCACGAGGAGCACCTCGGGCGGCCGCCCGCCGGATCCTCGCGCGGCGCGGCATCCGGGGGAAGCGCGAGGCTCCCGAGACCTAACGGCCTTGGCCCTTGCTCGGCAACCGTGGTGCGGTTGCGGCCATGGCCCCGATGGGATGGTGGAGTCGAGGGGAGTCGAACCCCTGACCTATGCATTGCGAACGCATCGCTCTACCACCTGAGCTACGACCCCGCGCACATCGGGGGCGGCACGTTAGCGAGCGGGGGCCGACAGGTAAAGACCCTGTTCGTCGCTCCGGGTCGGGGACGCGGCCCGCACGAGCACCCCGGGCCGCGGCACGCCATCGGTGACGAAACCGGGCACGCACTCCCGGTCGACGTGGAACGCCCACTGGCGGCACGCCTCGAGGCGGGCGCCCACCGCGATCGCCTGGACGCCGTGGCCCAGCACCAGCGGGCCCGCGAGCCGCGCGGCGGTGCCGATGTGCAGCTGGCCGTCCACCACGAGGCTCGCGTCGCAGACCAGCGCGCGGCTCGACCCCGGCAGCCCGAGGTAGACGTTGCCCGCCCCCTCGAACGGACCTGCGAACTCCCCCGGACCACACAGGGCATCCCCACGGGACCAGCGCCCGTTCGCGTCCAGGTCCGCGAACGAACGTTCGCCCTGCCCCTGGCGCGTCACCAGCACCAGCCGCCCGGGACCGTCGACCAGGATCGAACGACCGACGTAGAGGTTGCCCTGCACCACGACGACGTGGTCGCGCTGCAGGCGCAGGCGCAGGGGCTGTTCGCCGACCTCGATCCACAGGTTCCCGGGCAGGACGACGAGGCCTCGGGTCTGGTCCAGGTCGCCGATGCGGTTCGCATCGAGCACGTAGTCGGGCTTGTCGGTACCCGACTCCCAGGACAGCAACGCGATGCCCTGGTCGAGCCGGAACGACGCCAGCTGGTCGCCGCGGGCGGCAGCCGCCAGCTGCACGGGATCGAGCCGCGGCAGATCCTCGGCGGTGATCAGGCGACTGCCAGCGACGATCTTGGCGCAGGTGGGATCCACCGCCGAGCAGGCGTGCGCGAAGACCCCGGGGGCAGCACCCGGCATCGCCGCGGAGCAGAAGCGATACACGCCGCCGTCCCCGACCTCGCTGACCAGACGGAACTCGCCCTCCCGCCGGGCCACGTTCACGACTACGTCGCCGACGACGACCCGGGCGGACGCGGCCGCCGGGCCCTGGTCGAGGAACTCGGCCAACGCCGTCTCTGCCGCGATGCGCGCCAGCTCCGGCGTCGCCGCCTTGCGCACCGACTCGGCGCGCTCGAGGGCGGCACCGACGTCGAGCATGGCGAGGCAACCGCAGACGATGGCGCCCCAGGCGGCGACCAGCAGCGGGGAATCGAACAGGCTGCGCCAGGGCGACCAGCCGACAGGTTCACCGGCGTCGATCATCGCTCGCCCTCCGCGGCGCCAGGCCGCAGCGCCAGGTGCGTGCCCCACGGCGCACGTGCCACCACGACCTCGTGGCCATCGAACACGCCGGCCACGGCCTGCGCGCCACGATCCGCCAACGCAGTCGCCTGCGACAGTTCCGACAGCCGCTCCAGCTGTTCCTCGCGGCGGGCGCTGTGCGCATCGATCGCGCGCGCGTGCTCGTGCAACTGCCACGCGCTCCCCCCCGCGGCGGCCACCACCAAGGCGGCCACGAACCATTCCTGTCGCCGTGGGCCGTGCAGCCTCACGGCGCCACCTCTTCGAGCTGCTCGTGGGCGACGTCGACGATGTCGCCGCCGACCCGCGCCCCCGCCGGTGGATTGGCGTTGAGCCAGTCGAGCAGTTCGTTGCACTCGCGGGCAACGGCGGTCAGCGGGTCGCCGCGGCGCAGATGCACGCGGAACGAGAGATCGCCGCCCCGCATGCGACGCAATGCCTGGATCAGGCGACGTTCCGGACCCTCGACGCGACTCGCGATCCGACTGGCCTGGACCATGACCAGTGCGGCACTGGCCAGGACGAACCCGCCGAGCACGAACGAGAGCGTGAACCCGTCGAGCGCGCCGGGCGCCGCCTGCTTCGCATCGTTCAGCAGCTGGCGGCAATAGTCGGTCAGGACCAGTGAGGTGACCACGATCACCAGCGCCGGCAACCACAGCGCCGCATGCCGCATGCCGGACGCCGCGAGTGGCAGGAGGTCACGATCACTGGTTCGCCGCAGATTCGACGCCATGGGCTCTTTGGGCTCCGCCTGACCCGACGCGGAAGCCGGCAGGATCGCCGGTCGGCTCGGTGTGGAGTAGATCGACAGGTCGCCGCGACTCGTTGAGACCCATGTCCGGCGACGTCCCGCAGTTGGACACAAGCTCGGAGGATGTCGTTGCCGATGAATCGCCCAGTGCCGCCGCGGGCGGACGGTGACGAAACATGTCTGAGAAACTGAACATGTCCGAAAAGACGGGCAAGCGAGCGACCATCTTCGCCGTGACGTCGGGAAAGGGCGGCGTCGGCAAGACATCGCTCTCGGTCAACCTCGCCTGCGAGTTCAGTCGACGCGGCCACAGAACGGTCATCGTCGACACCGACCTGGGACTGGCCAACGCGCACATCCTCGCGGGGATCAAGCCGACCAAGACCCTGTCGGACTACATCGACGGCAAGGCCGAACTCGCCGACATCATCGAGACCGGCCCCTGCAAGGTGAAGTTCATCAGCGGCGGCAGCGGCGTCAAGGAGATGGCGAATCTCGACGACAACGGCCGGGCACGCATCTGCGTCGCCATCGAGGAGCTCTCGCCGTTCTGCGACGTGGTCCTGCTGGACACCGGCGCAGGCGTCTCGAAGGGCGTGACCGACTTCGTCAGCATCGCCGACCACACGATCCTGGTCACGACGAGCAACTTCGCGGCGATCGCAGACGCCTACGGGATCGTCAAGGTCGTCGTGCAGGACGGCTACACCAAGCCGATCCACTGCGTCGTGAATCGCGTGCGTTCACCCGAAGAGGCGGAGCAGGTGTTCTTGAAGCTCAAGGGCTGCACCGAGCGCTTTTTGGGCTTCGACCTCAACTGGCTCGGGCTGCTGCCGGAAGATAGCTCCGTTGAGGGCGCCGTTTTGAAGCGCGCGCCGTTCAGCGAAGTCTTCCCCGGCAGCGTCGCTGCGCGCTACCTCGCGAAGTTGGTCTCGGGCCTCGAACGCTACGTCGGGGCGCCGCGAACGACTCCGCAGGCCGCAAAGAGCTGACGGAGAGGACAAACGAATCTGGCAGGCGGGGAGCCTGCCGCAACGAAGCCAACCGGGAAACAGGGGACTCACGGATGACCCGTACGACGAAGCAGGATGCGATGGATCGCATGGATCAGGCGACTGGGAAGGTCACGGCTGCCGCCGAGGAGGCCTTCGGTCGCCAAGCCAACAAGGGCATTCTGGCCGACCGGGTCGCCGAGGAACTGAACGTTCCGCGGCGCACGGCCGCACGCGTCCTGGACGCGGTGCTCGACGCCGTCAGCGATCTGCTGCGCGGTCGCGGCAAGGTGGCGGTCAAGGGGTTCGGCACCTTCGAGCGCCGGATTCGCAAGGGCCGAGCCTACAAGCACCCGCTGACCGGCGAGAGCATCGACGTCGCCAACAAGGAGACGATCATCTTCAAGCCGAGCGATCAGCTGATCGTCGAGACGCGCACCAACGCGGCGCCCAGGAACAAGAAGTCGCCGGGCCTGCCGACCGACGACATGCTCTTCAAGGGCTGATCCCGTCACCCGGGTACCGACGCGGGGGACCGTCGCGTGCGACGGTCCCCCGCGTTGCGTTCCGGGACGGCATCGAAGGCGTCTTCGCAGTTACGGCCGTACGCCGCCGCCGCTATCCTGATCACGGTGACCGCCACCGAAACGACGATCGAGGACTACCGCGCCGCGTGCATCCAGTTCGACGTGCGCCCGGGCGACGTGGCGGCGAACTGCGCCGCGATGCGAGCGGGGGTCGAGGAAGCAGCCGATGCCGGCGCGGCCCTCTGCGTCTTGCCGGAGCTGTGGTCGACCTCGTTCCTGACGTCGTTCGACGAGCAGATCGTCGCCGCAGCCGAGGCTGCGGATCGCGAGCTGCAGGAATTGTCCGCCACCCACGACCTGCTGGCGGTCGGCAGCGCGATCGAGTCGGCCGACGGCAAGATCTACAACACCGCGACGGTCTTCGATCGCGGCGAGCGCATCGGCTCCTACCGCAAGATGCACCTGTTCTCGCCGAACCTCGAACCGCGCCATCACACGGCGGGCGACGAACCGCGGGTCTTCTCGACGCGATTGGGCCGATTCGGCGTGCTGGTCTGCTACGACCTGCGCTTCCCGGAGCTCGCGCGTTACTACTTCCACAAGGGCGCCGAGCTGCTGCTGGTGCCGGGTCAATGGCCCGAAGCCCGGGCACAACACTGGCGCACCCTGCTGCGCGCGCGCGCCATCGAGAACCAGGTGTTCGTGCTCGGCTGCAATCGCACCGGCCAGGAGCCGTCGGTAAAGAGCCAGGAACCGCAGTCGTTCCTCGGCGACGGACGCATCGTCGATCCGACCGGCGAACTGCTCGCGGTCGGCACCGGGGATGCGGGCGCCCTGATCGCCGAGATCGAGCTCCGGAAGGTCCGCACCATGCACCGCATCCTGCCGGTGCATCGCGACCAGCGCCCGGCCGTCTACCGCCGGCTCTTCGAGGACGCGTGGGCGGACATGCAGCAGAACGCCAACGAGGGCCGGGAGCAGGATCGCGACGACGCGTGACCGCCGCGATGCTCGCCTCGGCTCACTCGACGAACGCCTGCAGGCGCCGCAACTTGCTCGGCTTCTTGATGCGGCCGAGCGCGGCGTTCTGCAGCTGACGCACGCGCTCCGCGGTGATGCCGAGATCGACGGCGATCTGACCGAGCGTCTGTGGTTCGTCGCCGTCGAGACCGAAGCGGCGCCGCAGGATGCCCTGCTCGCGCGGCGGCAGGTCGGCCATGGTCTCGTTCAGCACCTCGCGCAGGTCGCCGGCCGGGATCGACTCGGGGATCGGGACCAAGCTGGGGTCGGGCAGGCTCTGCGCCATCGTGCCGCCCTCACCCGTCGCGATCTCGGCATCGAGGCTCACGGCATAGCGACGCGTCGCCAGCACCCACTTCACGCGCTCGGCGGGGATGCCGATGCGAGTGCCGAGTTCTTCCGGCGTCAGCTCGCGCCCTTCCCGCCGCCCCGCCTCCTGGGCGCGGCGGATCTTGCCCAGCACCTTCTGCACCCAGATCGGCACCCGCACGGTGCGCGAACTGTTGTAGAGCATCTTCAGCACCGCCTGGTGGACCCAATACTGCGCGTAGGTCCGGAACCGGACGTCGCGGCGCCAGTCGAACCCGTCGATCGCCTGGAACAAGGATGCGTTGCCCTCCTGAATCAGGTCGGCGGTGTCGACACCGAGGCCTCGGTAGCGATTCACGGTGCTCAACACGATGTAGAGAGCGCCCTCGACATAGAGGTTGCGCAGCTCTTCCAGTTGGCCGACGACGTGCTCCAGCCACGACGCATCCACGGCACGGCTCGCCGGGCGGGCACGCAGCTCCGCCACCAGCTCCCTGGCCGGGCGATGGATCCGCTGCTCGGCCTCGGATGCGTCGAAGCCAGCAGCAACCAGGCCGCGAATCACGAGGGCCCGGAGGAACTCGTGTCGGCGCGCCATGCGGAATTCTTCCTCCCGGTCCATCGGCGTGATGCGCCGCAGTTCGGTTTGGTAGGAAGTGCCGCGCAGGTCCGGAATGTCAGGCATGCCTGCCTGATTGACAGGCGAGCGCCGGCCTTCTCGAAACTGGGCCAGATCGAGGGTGGCGCGGGAACGAAGAAACTGTCCCGCCAGCCTCTCCACCGTCGACGTGAACCGGTCCGACGTCACATCCAGCATGTGATCGAGTTGCTCGAGCGGTACGAGCTGTCCGGCGGACAAGGGCTTCCGTCGCTTCGACAGGAACTTCGGCAACATCATGGCCAACCTCCGTGGCAGTGGTTCCGGAGCCTGGTGATACGCCGACTCCGCTGCAGCGGTGTTCGCCACGAGCAACGGCTCGGACGCACCGTGAGATCGAAGTCGACAAGAACCGTGCCGCATCCAGGACGAGCGCCCGGCACCCGGACTCCGCGCCGCGTGCAGATCGTCGGACACGCCTCGCCGCGCTACTTCCGGCGCGCGAGCATCAGCACGATCACCAACAGCAGCGCCCCGCCGCCAAGCCACACCGGCAACGGCAGCATGCCGCTGTCGTCGGGGATCGGCGACCAGTCACCCGCAGGGGCTGCGGGCTCCGGCAGGCCGTGGGCGGTCGCCGCGCTCGGCTCGGATACGATCGACGGTTCCTGACCGCGGATCACCTTCCCGTCGTCCTGGGCTGGGACGCCGGGCACAGGGTCCGGCGCGCTCCCAGAACCGGCCGACCCGTCATCGACGACGGCCGGCTCCACGGACACGGAGCGGCCACCCTGGACCGCCGGATCGAGCGTGCGCCCGACCTCGACCTCCGCCGTGGCGCGGTCGAAGAAGCGTCCGATCGGCTGGGCCGTCACTCCGTCGTAGATGTCGAAGCGCAGGTCGATGATGACGGGCTGCTTGGTGCCGACGGTGGCATCCGCGGCGACCGTCACGGGGATCTCGAAGATGGCGTAGTTGTCGTAGACCGGCCGCCCGACATACCCGGTTGCCTGACGCGCCAGTTCTGCCGGGTGGAAGCCGAGTTCGCCCAGCGTCACGATCCCCTGCTGCCGGGCCGCGACCATCTCCATCGGCGGCGGCGATGGCAACACCGCCTGACCGTTCAGCAGGGCCGAGACCACCATGACTCCCGACTGTCCAGGCATCAGCTTCTGCGGCTTGATCGCGGCCACGAAGCGACAGAACGCCGACGCATTGGTCCGCACCGTGCGCGCCAGTCGCTCCTCGGGTGTGAGGCGCTTCAGTTCCTCCTCCTCCGACATCTTCCCGTCTTCCGACTTCTCCTTGCCCTCGCCCCGCTCGGCACGCATCCGGATGCGCTTCTCCATCTCCATCTCCTTCTCGTTGAGACGGTCCTCCTGGCTCGGCAGCCAGGTCGCGAGCAGCAGCAGTGGCAGGATTCGGCGGATGAGCATCATGGGACTCTAGCTTCTCGGGCAGGCGATGACGGGGCGGCTTGCAGGCCTGGCTCAGTACGAGGCGGCGGCGCCGGCAGCATTCGACGCGTGGGACGGAGCTTCCTTCCGCAGCGCCCGTCGATCGCTGGGAACCAGCGTGAGCAGGCGTCGGCGGCATGGGCCGCAAGCCGCTCGCCACCAACGCCTTGTAACCGCCCGCTGAAGCCGGGGGGACACCCGGATCGCGGCCGCCCGCGGCGGAGCTTGAAATGTGCCCTATTCTCAGGCTAATTCTGCCGCCATGCCAACCCCGCTCGTCTCACCGACGGAAGCCGCCGTGCTCGAGGCCCTGCGGGCCGTCCGCGACCCCGACCTGCATCGCGACGTCGTCGATCTGGGGTTCGTCAAGGATCTGCGAATCTGCGGCGCCAACGTCGCCTTCACGCTCGAACTGACGACCCCCGCCTGTCCGGTCAAGGACTTGATGCGGGAACAGGCAGAACGTGCGGTCCGCGGCCTGCCCGGCGTCGAACAGGTCACCGTGACGATGTCCGCGCGGGTCACCGCGAGCCGTCCGGTGCTCGGCGAGAAGGGCCTGATCCCCGGCGTCAAGAACGTGCTGGCGGTCTCGTCGGGCAAGGGCGGCGTCGGCAAGAGCACCGTCGCGGTGAACCTGGCTTGCGCGCTGCAGCGGACCGGCGCCCGCGTCGGCATCCTCGATGCGGACGTGTACGGACCGAACGTGCCGCTGATGCTCGGACTGACCGGCCAGCCCACAGTCGAGGACAAGAAGATCGTGCCGTTCGAGCGCCACGGATTGCAGGTCATGTCGATGGCCTTGCTCGTGGCCGACGACCAGCCGGTCATCTGGCGCGGGCCGATGCTGCACTCCGCGGTGCGGCAGTTCCTGTTCGACGTCGCGTGGCGCGACCTGGACTACCTGGTCGTCGATCTGCCGCCCGGCACGGGCGATGCGCAACTGTCGCTCAGCCAACAGGCGCACCTGATGGGCGCCATCATCGTCACGACACCGCAGGACGTATCGGTGTTGGACGTGCGCAAGGCCATCCGGATGTTCCAGACCGTCAACGTCCCGGTGCTCGGGGTGGTCGAGAACATGGCCTGGTTCTCGCCGCCGGGATCCAGCGAACGCTACCACCTGTTCGGCAGCGGTGGCGGGGCGAAGATCGAACGCGAGTTCGGGATTCCGCTGCTGGGCCAGGTGCCGCTGGAGATCGCCGTCCGCGAAGGTGGCGACGCCGGCAACCCCATCACCATCGCGGCGCCCGACTCGGCCAGCGCCCGCGCCCTGTCGGAGATCGCCGGCAAGGTGGCCCAGCGCGTCAGCATCCTCAACGCAGAGTGAATCCAGAGATCCGAACGACCATGAACGAGAAGACCGACCACCAGACGTCCTTCACCGCGCAGACCACCATGCTGGAAGTGCTCACCGCCGATCCATCGCTGGGCATGGTGCTGATGCGCGACTTCCATCTCGGCGGCTGCCAGAACTGCGGCTTCAACCCGCACGACTCGATCGCCGACGTCGCGATGCAGAACGGGATTCCCACCGAGCGCCTGCTCGCCGCGATGAACCGCGGCAACTGACCGCGCACACTCCTCCCACCAACACCTTGCACGTCCCACGACGTGGGACAGAATCTACGGCTTCCGGCCTGCGCGCTCCGCGGCCGCTGCACAGAAACCATGGTCACCGAACTCACCGACACCAACTTCCAGAGCACCCTGCAGGCCGCCAAGAACCCGGTCCTCGTCGACTTCTCGGCGAGCTGGTGCCAGCCTTGCAAAGCCCTGGCGCCGACGATCGAGAAGGTCGCCGGCGACTACAAGGGCCGCATGGACGTCTACAAGATCGACATCGACGCCGCGCAGGACTCCGCGGCCAGCCTCGGCATCATGAGCGTGCCGACCTGCGTCTTCTTCAAGGACGGCAAGGAGGTCGATCGTTTCACCGGCAACGCCGACCTGCGCACCGTCAAGGGCCACGTCGACCGCGTGCTCGGCTGATCTGCCACAGCAGCGCGAGCCCCAAGGGAACGCTGCCGAGGGCGATCCACCACCGGCGCCGTGCCGCGATCACGCGATGCGGCGCCAGCACCAGCGCGCCGTCGACGACGGCGCGGAACACGTGCTGGCCAACGGCGCCGGGCACGAACTCGAGATGACCCTGGGCATCGGTCGTGCCGATCGCCCGCCCCGACCCGTCGGGCAGTTCGACCTCCACCTCCAGCCCGGTCATCGGGCCCGATTCGTTCGCGGCGGTCACCGTTACGGGTCGGCCCACCTCACCGGGATACGGCTCGACACCGAGTTGCTGCAGCGCGGCAGCACAGACGACGATCACGACGAAGCCCACGATCCGCTAGTCTGCCGCCTTGCGCCCCGAAATCGAGGACCTTGGCCGAGCGCCGTTCGCGACCGTGCTGGCGGCGATGCGCGCCCTGCACGGCGCCGTGCACCGCGGCGAGTCCGCGGGACGCATCCTGCTGGTCGAACACGACCCGGTCTACACCGCCGGCCGAGCGACCCCCGCCGCGGAACTCGGGCCGGACATCGTGGCGACCGATCGTGGCGGCAAGATCACCTACCACGGTCCGGGCCAGCTCGTGGTCTACCCGGTGCTGCGCCTGCCGCGGCACGACGTGCGCGACTGGCTGCGGCGGCTGGAGGCGTTCGGGGTCGCGATCGCGGCGGCGTTCGGCCTGCCCGCGACGGCCTCGGTCGACGGCACCGGCGTGTTCGTCGGCGACCGCAAGTTCGCCTCGATCGGCGTCGCCGTGAAGCACTGGATCAACCTGCATGGCATCGCGCTCAACGTCGCGATGGACCTCGCCCCGTTCCAGGCGGTGCGTCCCTGCGGCCTGTCTCCGGACGTGATGACCGACCTCAGCACCGCGGCCGGTCGGCCGATCACGATCGCCGCGGCCAAGGCGGCCGCCCGCGACGCGGTTTCCGTGCTCGCCGCCGCCGGCGATCCGCTATGAAACGCCGTCGATGAGCGGCACGGTGGAACTCGATCCAGACGGCACCAGTCTGCTGATCCGATTCCCCTACCGCGAGGACCTGGTCGCGCTCGTCAAGGACCTGCCCGGTCGCCGATGGGACCCCAAGGGCAAGGTCTGGCGCGTTCCGGCGGCGCAGGTGGAGCGCGTCTACGCGACCCTGTCGCGCCACCTGTTCGAGTTCGCGCCCGAGATCCCCTCGCTGCTCGCCGGCACGCTGGGAACGACGGCGACGGCGACCAAGGCGCAGGCGCTGCGACTGCCGCCCGCCGACGGGCCGGGCGCCGAACCGGCGCCGGCGCTGTCGATCTCGGCGCTGAACACGCGGGTGCGCGACAGCCTGCGCCAGGCGTTCCCCGAGACGATCTGGGTCGTCGGGGAGATCGTCGACTTCGACAAGTCCGCCGGGCGCGAACACCGGTTCTTCCAGCTGGCCGAGAAGTCGCCGCGGCAACCGCGCGCGATCGCCGCGGTCGAGGTGGCGCTGTTCGGCCGCACGGCAGAGCGGTTGCTGCCGCGGCTGGCGGCCGGCGACCACCCGCTGACCCTGCGCGACGGCATCGAGATCCGCGCGCTGGTGCGGCTCGACCTGTGGGTCGGCAGCGGGCGTTTCCAGGTCGTGATCGAGGACATCGATCCGACCTTCACGCTCGGCAAGCTCGCGTTGACGCGCGAACAGATCCTCGGCGAGCTGCGCCAGCAGGGCCTCGCCGAACGCAACCGTTCGCTCGGCTTCCCGATCCCGGCGCTGCGCATCGGCGTGCTGACGAGCCCCGAGTCCGACGGCTGGAACGACTTCCTGCGCCATCTGCAGGAGGCCCGGCTCGGTTTCGACGTCACGCTGGTGCCGATCAAGGTGCAGGGTGCCGAGCTCAAGTCGAGCCTGCTGCGCGGCCTCGCCTGGTTCGCCGACCGCGCCCCCGACTTCGACGTGCTGTGCATCGTGCGCGGCGGCGGCTCGCGCACCGACCTGGCCTGGTTCGACGACCTCGACGTCGCGCGCGCCGTCGCCAAGCACCCGCTGAAGATCGTCGTCGGCATCGGCCACCAGCGCGACCAGTCGGTGCTCGACGCCATCGCGCACTCCGAGAAGACACCGACCGCCGTCGCCGGACTGCTCGTGCGGGGCATCGAGGCGGCGCGCGAGGACACGCACGAACGCGCCGAGCGGCTGCAGCACGCGGTGCATCGCCGCCTGCAGGAACTGCAGCGCGACCTGCAGCGCCACGCGCGCGGCGTGCAACGTGCCGCCGAACAGCGCCTGCGCCGCGAACACACGCTGCTCGCGCGCACCGGCCACGAACTGCAGGTCCGCACGGTGTTCCGCCTCGGCGCCGAACGGGCCGACCTGCGGCAGGCCGCGACCCGCGTGGACCACGCGGCGGGTCGCCAGCTCGACCGGCGCCGTACCCGGCTGGACAGCGCCACGACACGGCTGCGGCTGCTCGACCCGGTCCGGGTGCTCGGCCGCGGCTTCACGCTGGTGCGCGCGCGGGACGGCAAGGTGCTGCCGTCCGCGACCAGGATCACCGCCGGCGACGACGTCGTCGTACAGTTCCGCGATGGTCGCGCCGCCGTGCGCGTCGCCGACGTGCAACCCGATTCCCCATGAGCGACAAGAAGAAGAAGGGCGACGAGCCCAGCTATGCGGCCGCGAGCGCTGAGCTCGAGCAGATCCTGCAGGACATCGAGTCCGGCGAGATCGACCTCGACCTGCTGTCGGACAAGGTCGAGCGCGCGGCCACTCTGCTCGCCGTGTGCCGGCAGAAGCTCGCCGCGACCGAGACCAAGGTGAAGAAGGTCACCGCCGAACTGGCTGCGGCGATGGACCAGGAGGCGACGCCGGACGAGGACGACGCGTGAACTGGGAGCTGGTGATCCTGTTGTTCGTGACGCTGATCATCAGCCTCACGGTGCACGAGGCGGCCCATGCCCTGTTCGCGCTGCTCGGCGGCGACCGCACCGCCTACCACGCCGGCCAGGTGACGCTCAATCCGCTGCCGCACATGCGGCGCGAGCCGTTCGGCATGGTCGCCCTGCCGCTGCTGAGCCTGTTCCTGAGCCACGGCTCGATGTGCTTCGGCTTCGCACACGCGCCGATCGACGCGCGCTGGGCCTACCACAACCCGAAGAAGGCGGCCTTGATGTCCGCCGCCGGGCCGCTGTCGAACCTGCTGCTCGCCGCGATCGCGTTCGCGATCCTGTGGTTGATCGGCCGCCCCGAGAGCGGCACGACCGAGGCGATCCGCCGCATCGCCAGCGTGTTCCTGCTGCTGAACCTGCTGCTGGCGATCTTCAACGTGATCCCGCTGCCGCCGCTCGACGGCGCCGGCATCGTCACCGGCCTGGCGCCCGGTCTGCGCGGCCTCTACGACACGATCCAGCGCCTGCCGTACAGCGGCATCGTCACCATGGTGCTGCTGATCTACGTGCTGCCATACCTGTTCTGGCCGGTGTTCGACGCGGTCGATCACTTGCTGCCCTATCCGACCCGATTCGGCTGACGCGCCGCGCTCAGCGGCCGGTGATCGCGCGCCGCACGCGCTCGCCGGCCGACCGACACGGACTCATCGACCGCTCGTAGGCGAACTCGGGGTCGACGGCGTCCTTCTCGCGCAGCAGGTAGCCGACCTCGTCGTCACACAGGCCGAACACCAGCAGGTCCGGGCGCTGCAGCTGCGCGCGCATCTGTTCGGCGAGGCCCGGCTCCATCTCACCGGGCACCGCGACTGCCGCGAACGAACCCAGCCGCAGGAAGCCGACCGTGCTGCGCGCATGGCCGGCGTAGAGCTCACGCTCGAGCGCGGTCGTCAGCCGGCCGAGCCGGAAGCCCGCCGACACCAGCGGCAGGAAGACGTCGCGCCGCCGCACCTCGATCGTGTCGACCGCCAACGGCGCCGCGCTCCGCAGCGCCGCTTCGGCCAGGTCGCAGAGCGCCACCCCCATACAGTGCGCGCCGGCCAGATCGCGCGACTGCCCGGTCGGCGACACCATCGCGCCGAGCGCGCCGTTGGCGAACACCGCCTGGCCGTGCCCGCGCGCCCGCCACGCGTCGCACAGTTCGCCGACGAAGTCGGCACTGAGTTCGGTGTTGCGGCGCGGCAGCACTTCGGGATGGCAGGCCAGGTGCAGCAGCGTGCCGAGCGGCCGGCCGTCGTCGAGCGCCTTCGCCTGCAGCACGGTCACGCGGCGATCGAACACCTCGGGCCGGTTGGCGTTCTTCACCAGCCCAGTCGGCGGCAACCTCGCCTCGCCACGGACGAAGGTCGCCGGCGCCGCCGCCGCGCGCGCCGCCGCGACCGCCGACGCGGTCGCTTCGCGCAGCCGCACCACGTAGTCGCGATCGCGCCCCGACCCGAGCAGGTAGTAGCCCCACAGCCCGATCAGGTCCGGGCCGGCGTGCGTGTGGCTCGCACAGAGGAACACGTCGCCGTTGGCGAAGCCCGGCAGGCCCGCCTTGATCCAGTCGACGTCCTCGCGCATCACGCCGAGGTTGTCGATGCCGACGATCGCGAACCGGCGGCCGCCGGTCTCGACGACCAGCGCGCGCACCTTCAGCGGCGACGCCACCGCGGTGCTGGTGCGCGCCAAGCTGAAACCCGCCATGTAGCCGCCGACCGCCGGCGTGATGTCGCATTCGGCGCTGCCGACCCGCAGCCCGGTCGCGGCCTCGACGACGACCCGGTAGTCGGCCGGCCGCTCCGGCAGCGCGTGCTGGAACACCCCGCTGCAGCCCGCTCCGGCCAGCAGCAGCGCCGCCGGCCACCGTGTCCCCCGCCGAGAACCAGCCACGTCAGCTGGTCTCGAGCAGGTCGAGGGCGCGGCCGAGCGTCTGCTGCGTCTCCGGCACCGCGCGGTACTTCGCGGCACGCCGCAGGCTGCGCAGGTAGTGGATCAGCAGTTCGCGATCGGTCAGATCGCGCAGGTGTTCGCTGACCTGGTCGTGGCCGTTGCTGCGCAGGTAGCGGGCGCAGTCGGCCTTGGTGATCAGCCGACCGCCGTGGAACGGATCGACGAGGACCGGCCGCACACCGTGCAGGCGCACCAGGAAGTGATCGGGCAGGGCGACACCCGCGACCGACAGACCGGCCCAGCGCGCGACCAGCAGGTAGATCAGCGACAGCGACACCGGCACGCCGATGCGCTGCTTCAGCACGCGGTCGACCAGCACATGGTCCAGTTCGAGCACGCTGGCGTTGCTGCCGTGCAACCCGAGCTGGTCGTGCAGCCGCTCGGCGAGCAGGCGCGCGCAGGTCGGCAGGCTGCGCCCGGCGAACTCGCGCCGCAGGCGCTGGGCCTCCTGGCGCAGCCGGCGGCCGAGCTCCGCCGCCTCGGGCACGAACGTGCGCACCATGTTCGACAGCAGCACCGCGCCTTCGAGCAGCGCCGGCGCCGAGCCGCGGCCGCCGCGGCCGATGCGCAGCCGGCCGAAGCGGCGCAGACAGTCACGCACCTCGAACGTGCGCAGCAGCGCGCGGCAGCGCGCCCGCGTGCGCACGTGTTCGCACTCGGCGCCCTCGCGCAACTGCACCAGCGCCAGTTCGCCCCAGCGCAGCAGACGCTCCCGCGCCGCGGTCTGCACGGGCCCTCGATCGTCGCCGAGCAACGCGATGGTCGCGGCGATCTGCGCCGGCGAGGGGCTGGACGGTTCCGGAGATCCGTGCGGTTGGTTCATCGATGGTTCGCCGCGGCACGCGTTCCGCGCGCCGGTGGTGAGACGCGAGCATAGCGAACGCACCTGCCGGATCACCGCTCTCGGCGGTCTTCGCGGCGACGTCACGGGGGACTGGCAGGAGCCATGCGCGGCCGCTGCAATCGGCGCCGGCCACGTCCTGTCGCCGAAGGCCCCATCCCAACGGCCGCTGTCCTCGCGGCGCACCCGAGCACACCATGAATCGAGAGCCCGATCGCCTGTCGATGGATGCGGAAGAGTTCCGTCGCCTCGCGCACACGGTCGTCGACTGGATCGCCGACTACCGCCGCGACGTCGCCGACCGCCCGGTGTGCTCCACGTCGGCGCCGGGCGACGTGCTGGCACAACTGCCCCCGTCACCGCCGCGCGCACCCGAGGGGTTTCCCGCCGTGCTGGCCGACCTCGACCGCATCCTGATGCCGGCCGTCTCGCACTGGCAGCACCCGCGCTTCTTCGGCTACTTCCCGTCGAACGGCGACCTCGCCGCCGTGCTCGGCGACTTCCTGTCGACGGGCCTCGGAGTGCTCGGGCTCGCCTGGCAGTCCGCGCCGGCGCTGACCGAACTCGAAGAGCGCGTCGTCGACTGGTTGCGGCAGATGAGCGGCCTCGGCGCGGCCTGGCAGGGAGTGATCCAGGACACCGCCTCGACCAGCACCTTGGTCGCGCTCGCGTGCGCCCGCGAACGCGCGTCGGGCCACGCCGCCGCCACCACCGGCATGCAGCACGCCGGCCCACCGCTGCTGGTCTACACCAGCCGCGAGGCGCACAGCTCGGTGGCCAAGGCGGCGCTGCTGGTGGGCTTCGGCCGCGAACACGTCCGCAGCATCGCGACCGACGCCGAACGCGCGCTCGACCCGCGCGCGCTGGCGCGGCAGCTCGCCGCCGACCGCGCGACCGGCGCCCGGCCCTGCGCGATCGTGGCGACGACCGGCACCACCGCGACGACGGCGATGGACCCGATCGACGCCTGCGCCGGACTCGCGCGCGAGCACCGCGCCTGGCTGCACGTCGACGCGGCGATGGCCGGCTCGGCGGCGATCCTGCCGGAGTGCCGCCACCTGTGGCACGGCATCGAGGCGGCCGACTCGGTGGTCACCAACCCCCACAAGTGGCTCGGCGCCTCGTTCGACTGTTCGGTGTTGTTCGTGCGCGACGAGCAGCATCTCGTGCGCGTCATGAGCACCAATCCCAGCTACCTGCGCACCGCGATGGACGATCGGGTCAAGAACTACCGCGACTGGGGCATCGCGCTGGGCCGACGCTTCCGCGCGCTGAAGCTCTGGAGCCTGATCCGCACGCATGGCACCGACCGGCTGCAGGCCCGCCTGCGGCGGGACCTCGCCAATGCGCGCTGGCTCGCCGACCGGGTGCGCGACACGCCGCCGTGGCGCGTGCTGGCGCCGGTGCCGCTGCAGACCGTGTGCATCCGCCACGAACCGCCCGGCCTCACCGAGGCCGAGCTCGACCGTCACACGCTGGCATGGGTCGAACGGCTGCACCGCACCGGCGCGGCGTGGCTGACCCCGGCGCAGCTGGACGGCCGCTGGATGGTGCGCGTCTCGATCGGCGCGCTCGCGACCGAACGGCGGCACGTCGACGACCTCTGGCAGGCGATGCAGCGCGCCGTGCGCTGACGCGCGCCGGCGGCGCCGCGGTCAGCCGACGGCGACCGGTGCCTCGACGGCGATCGGCAACCGGACCCGGAAGGTCGAGCCGTTGCCCAGTTCGCTGTCGACCTCGATGCGACCGCCGTGGCGCTCGACGGTGTTCTTGACCAGCGTCAGGCCGAGGCCGGTGCCGTTGGCCTTGTCGGTCAGCTGGTCGCGGCCGACCTGCCGGAACGGTTCGAAGATCGTCAGCAGGTCGAGCCGGGAGATGCCGACCCCCCGATCGACGACCTCGACCACGACCTCGCCGTGCTGGTGGCGCGCCCGCAGCTCGATCGGCGCCTCGCGCGGGCTGAACTTGTGCGCGTTGTCGAGCAGCCGGCACCAGATGTCGGTCAGCCGATGTTCGACGCCCGTGACCCGCGGCAGGTCCGGCGGGATGTCACAGCGCACCCGCTGCGCGACCGAGCTGGGCATCGACGCCACGGCATCGCGCAGGGTCGCGGCGACGTCCGTCGGCTCCATGTCCCAGGCCACCATCGAGCCGAGCTGCAGCACGTCGTCGACCAGCCGGGCCAGTCGCGTCGCACCGGAGAACGCGATCGCCGCGAACTCGCGCCGCGCCTCGGGATCGACGTCGTCCATCTGCGACAGGATCTCGGTCGCGCCGATGATCTCCGCCATCGGCGTGCGGAACTCGTGCGAGACGTTGGTCACGAACTCCGCCTTGGCCCGCGCCGCCGCGAGCGCCGCGTCGCGCGACGCCACCAGCTCGCGCTCGGTCTGCTCCCGCCGCCGCACGTTCTCCTGCAGCTGTGCGGTCATGTGGTTGAACGCGCTGCCGAGCTCGCCGAATTCGTCGCGGCTCTTGATCGACACGCGCACGCCGAGGTCGTTCTGCGCCACGCGACGCGTCGCCTCGTTCAGCGACAGGATCGGGCCGAGCGTGCGACGCATCTGCACCAGGCTCGCGAGCAGCACGCACAGCAGCGTGCAGGCGGCGGTCAGTCCGAACCACCACACGAAGGCGTCGATGATCTTCGACGCCTCACGACACGGCCGCGACTGCACGACCAGCAGGTCGATCGCGTACTGGGGGCTCAGGAACGCGCGCCAGTAGCGCGCGAGGTGCGGTTCACCGTTCGCGACCCACTCGAACGTACCGGACGCCTGCTGCCCGGCCACGGTCGCCAGCAGCGGCGTCACCTGCGGCAGCTGTTCGAACGAGTGGCACAGCACCCGGCCGCCCGTGTCGAGCACCGCGAACTGCGCGCCCGGGCTGCGCAGCTCCTGCGGATCCCAGAAGCGGTTGTCGCTGAGTTCCGCGCCCAGCAGCCGGCCGCTGCCGGCATCGCCGACCCGGCGCACCATCAGCAGATGCGGCGGTGTGCCGACCACGCGCACCAGGGGCTTGCCGGCATCGAGGTGGGCCAGGTCGGCCGGTTTCCACTCGGGCAGGGACGCCTGCGGTTCCCCGCGCAGCACGACGACGCGGCCCTGGTCGGACAGCCAGACCGCGGCGCAGCGATCGGCGATCTGCGCCGACAGCGGCAGCGGTTCGCCGTGCTGCAGCTCGCCGAGATGGTTCTGCACCAGTTCGCCGACCAGCACCAGGTCGGCCGCGACCTGGCCGAGCCTGGCCGCCAGCCCCATGCCGGCGGTCTTGGCGCCCTGGTGCAGGGACTCGCGCGTGTCGGCGCTCATCTGCTCGGTCACGCGCGACAGCGTCAGCCAGGCGAAGGCGATCAGCGGCAACAGCGCACAGCCGAGAAACAACGCGATCAGACGCCGCCCGATGCGCGACGTCAGGATGCCGCTCGGCGCCAGCTTGCGAGTCGCCGTCACTCAGCCGCCTTCGCCGCTGCCGGCGAACTGCAGGCTCGGCCGGCCGGCCGGTGCCGTCTGCGGCAGCGCGTCGTCCCGGGTGTCGAAGCGCTGGATGGCTGCGAGGCTCTGCTGCAGTTCACGGCTCGCGGCGAACACCGGCTCGAGGTCGTCGCGCGCCTGTCGCGAACCGGATGCGGCCAGCGCCGCGAGCTCGTGCTGCAGCGCCGCGTGCGCCTTCTGCATCGACTCGACGCGCGCCGTGATGCCGGCAACGGCCTGGTTGAGGCAGGCGACCTCCTCCTGCAGGTAGTCGCCGGAGCGCGTGCGCAGCGGCGAGGGCAGCTTGCCGTCGGCCATCAGCCGCAGGTTGCGCTTGAAGCGCACCAGCGGGCCGGCGATGCGATGGCTGAACTTGACGGCCCCGAGCACGACGATGACGAGGCACAGCAGCGCCAGCCACCAGAACCGTTCGTGCATGTAGAGCATCACCACCGCCTGCTCCTCCATGACGCTGGCACGATCGGCGTCACCGAGGTTCCACAGCAGCGGCAGGAAGATGCCGATCGAGACCGCGACCAGCACCAGCAGGCCGTACAGCACGCTGTGGGCGCAGAGGCTGCCCTGCAGCTTCCAGTCCACGATGAAACGCCAACGCCTGACTCGTCGATTCATGAGCACACTCAGTAGTCCGCAGCGGTGCCGAAGAAGCCGCCGTTGTTGGCGCGGATGACGTCGTCCTGCCCCATCGACTCGCCCAGCGAGACGCTGGTGCGCCCGTTCGGACCGAGGCTGAACAGGTCGTAGTCGGTGTTCAGCGGGAACATGTAGCGATCGCGCCGGCGCGTGGTCTCGGTCGCCACGCCGGTGAACATCCGGAACCCGCCGCTGGCGGCGATGCCGCTGACCAGCGCCTCGCGTTCGTTCGACAGCACGTCGCGCGTCAGCGTGCCGAGCACGCTGTCGGCGGTCGCCGTCGCCGCGGCATTGGCGCCCGTTCGGCCCAGCACGACAGGATCCTGCGGCACGGCCCACGCAGGCGGCAACAGGAAGCCGCCGCGCTTGCCGCCGAGCAGCGCGCCGCCGCCACCGCCGCCCCCACCGCCGCCACCGCCCCCACCGCCGCCACCGCTGTCCATGCCCTTGACGGCCGAAGGATCGACCAGGCCCGCTTCGACCGCCCACTGCAGACCGTCGCCGGTGCCGTCGCCGTAGTTCAGGTAGCAGTAGGGTACTCCCCACGGATCGTTCTTGCCGCCGAACCCGACCTGGTACAGCGTCAGCGGCAGCTGCCCCTCGTTGCTCGCCGCGTAGGCCTCGATCGCGTGCGAGATCGTCACCAGTTCGTGCTTGGCCTTGCCGACCCGGGCGATGCGCAGCGCGGACACGTACTGCGGCACGCCGATGCCGGCGATGATCGCGAGGATCGAGACGACGATCATCAGCTCGAGCAGCGTGAAGCCCTGCTCGCTGGATCCGGACGCCCCGCCCCTCTTCATGGTCCGGCTATCGGCGCACAGCGGACGCGGTCCTTAGGTCTGCCCGCTCGGCGGACCCGCGGCCGACGCGCCCGCCGTGCACCGCCTCCCCGACGACTGTCGCGTTCCCCGACAACGCTGCCACGCTCCGCGGGGAGAGTGGTGCCCAGAACAGGATTTGAACCTGCAAGCCCTTTTGGGGCGCTAGCACCTCAAGCTAGTGCGTCTGCCAATTCCGCCATCTGGGCCGGTCGCAGCGGGCGAGGAGAGTAGCCGGCTCGGAGGTGTTTTCAACCCGGCACCGGCCCCATCAGCGCAGATCGGGGATCAGGGTGGCCAGGAACCGGATGTAGCTGTTCTCGAGTTCGACCTGCACGAAACCGGCCCGCAACGCGCGCGCGAAGGCCCGCAGCTGCTGCATCTGGGCGCGGTCGTCGGCGGTGAAGCTGGTGCGCTCGCGGCGCCACTGCTCCTGCATGTGCGCGACCACGGCCTGGTCGAACTCGCCGCCGGGCTGGGTCATCGTCGGCGGCATGCTGGCGACGCTCGGATACTGCGGGTACTTCGACCGCCGCACCTGCTCCTCTGCCGCGGGACGCACGCTGCGCTGCCAATCGGGATCCGGCAGCTCGTTCGCCGACTCGGCGAACTTCATGTAGTCGTCGAGCACCGGCACCAGGTTCTCGCCGCGCAACCAGACGACGCCGTTCAACTCGGCGGGCATGTTCGCCTGGAACGCCTCGAACTCCGGCAGCTGCCGCATCGATCGCGCCCCCGACAGGGCCGGATAGCGGGTGCGCAGGATGTCGCGCACGAACGGGCCCGAGTTGGCGACGACGAAGAAGTCGCGGAACACGATCATCGCGATCGCGCCGGTCGCCGGGATCTGCGGGTTGGTGAACTCGCTGACGGGCTCGGTGAACACGCCGCTCGCGTGCGGCACCCGCAGGTAGTAGACGCGCTTGAAGTAGAACGTCTGGAAGTGCGCGCGCATCATCGCCACGAACTCCTCGACCATCGCCGCGGCGCCGGGGCGGATCCAGAACACCCAGGCGACCTGCGGCATCGGCGAACGCGCCGTGACCGGCACCTTCAGCTCGCCCTTGTCGTCGCGGTCCTCGTCGGGCACGTTGCGGCGGAACACGAAGCCGGTGCGCGGCAGGAACGCGACCTTCAGCTTCTCGATCAGGTCGCGCGTGTCGGTCAGCGTGTTGCCCTGGAACACCGCCCGCTTCATGCCGTCGTTGATGAAGTCCTTCTCGGCCGGATCCAGCGCGTCGAACATCGCGTAGAGGAAGTCGCCGGCGGGCATGCGCAACGCCGCCGCCGCGCAGGCCGACTCGGGCACCATCGCCAGGAACGGGTCGAGCCACTCCTCGCGGCGCTGCTGCTCGGCGCGGTAGAAGCTGCTCTGGAAGGCGGTGTGCTGCTTGCTGTTCAGACCGACCTGCCCGGTCGCCGTCAGCCCGCGCGGGCCGAAGATCAGGCCGCCGGTGACCTGCTGCCAGCCCTTGAGGTTGACGAAGCTCGCCAGCACGCGCTCGTTCATGCTGTCGCGGTTCTGCGGATTCGGCCAGCCGGCGGCGAACCGGCGGAAGGCGTCGAACGTGTTGGGCTCGACCACGAACTCGAGCACGTTGGGCGTGTCGACGGCGTTGCGCTGGGCCCAGTCGTCGATGCGCAGCTGCGCGCCATCGGTGTAGGCCGGCATCTGGCCGATCGGCTCCTCGTCGCGGCTGCCGTCGAGCAGGCGCTGCGACTGCTCGAGCAGCAGCTTGCTGTTGGCGATCATCACGGCGTCGAGGTGGCGCTTCAGATACAGCGGTCCGGGCACGCCGGTCGGCTGCAGCACCAGCAGGTCGCCGTCGGTCTGCACGCCGATGCCGTTCTGCCGCAGCTGGTCCTGCACGAAGCCGAAGCGCATCAGGCCGTGGGCGGCGCGCACCCGCCAGCTGACGCGCGTGTAGACGCACCACCACGGCTCCGCCAGCGGTCGCGACGGCTGCTGCGTGTAGTCGACCTCGTAGCCGGCGACGATCACCTCCTGGCCGATGACGTCGCGCATCACGTCGATCCAGCCGCTGCTGTCGGTGCGCACGCGTTCGAGCGTCGCCGCGACCTCCTGCAGGCTGCGCTCGAGGCCGCCGCGCTTCAGCTCCTGCACGGCGCGCGTCTGCATCACGTCGGCATAGGCGCGCGAGTCCGCGAACTCGGTCCAGAACTTCGGTTCGGGGAAGCTGCTGAAGTCGGCGGCGAGCCGCTGCTTGCGCACGAAGAAGTTGACGCCGCGCGGCACCACGTCGCGCAGTTCGGGCAGCGACCCCTCGAACGGGTTCCAGACGAACGCGGCGACGAACAGCAGCAGGAAGACGAGCAGCGACAGCAGGACGATTCCGACGGTGCGCAGGAATCGCAGGCGCTTGGGCTTGGGCTTCGGCATCGTTGGCGTGGAGCGTAGCGCGGCTCCGCGCGCATCAGCACGGTTGTCTGTGACGCCGATCGGGCGGGCGCGCTTCCCGTGTCGGGCAGGTTTGCCTTCGTCCGGCACGCACGTTCTACTCGCACCATGGCAGGCATCGCCCCGAACGCCCGTTCCCGCCGCATCGAGGAGTCGGCGACCCTCGCGATCTCGGCGCAGGCTGCGGCGATGCGACAGCGCGGCGTCGACGTCGTGTCGCTCGGTGCCGGCGAACCCGACTTCCCGACGCCGGGGCCGATCGCGGCGGCCGGCATCCAGGCGATCGAACAGGGCAACACGCGCTACACCGCCGCGGCCGGCGTGCCGAAGCTGCGCGCCGCCGGCGCCCGGTGGCTGCGGGCCACGTTCGGACTCGACTACGAACCCGCCGAGGTGATGGTGTGCGCTGGCGCCAAGGCGGCGCTGCACATGGCGCTCGCCGCCCTCGTCGAGCCTGGCGACCCGGTGCTGATCCTGGCGCCGCACTGGGTCTCGTATCCGGCCCTGGTGACGATGGCCGACGGCGTGCCGGCCGTCGTGCCCGCGGTGCCCGAGCAGGGCTTCGTGCACGATGCCGCGACGATCGCGGCCGCCGTGCGGCGGCACGGCGCCAGGGGCCTGGTGCTGAACTTCCCGAACAACCCGTCCGGCGCCGTGCCGACCCGCGCGCAGCTGCAGGCGATCGTCGACGTGGCGCGCGAACTCGACCTGTGGCTGGTCTCCGACGAGATCTACGGCACCCTGCTCTACGACGGCGCGGTGCACGTCTCGCCGGCGGCGCTGCCGGGCGGCCGCGAACGCACGCTGGTCGTCAGCGGCTTCACCAAGAGCCACACGATGACCGGCTGGCGCACCAGCTTCCTGGCCGGGCCGCAGCCGGTGATCGACGCCTGCGGCCGCATCCAGAGCCAGGTGCTCGGCAACGCCTGCACGATCAGCCAGGCGGCGATGCTGACGGCCTGCGAGGTGCCGCTGCCCGACGACCAGGCGCGGCGCCAGCGCGCGTTCGGCGAGCGGCGCGCGTTCCTGCTGGAGGCCCTGGCCGACATCCCCGGGCTCGCGCTGCCGGCGCCGCGCGGCGCGTTCTACGCGCTCGTCGACGCCCGCGCGCTGGGCCGCGCGCGCGGGCTCGACGACGTCACGATGGCCCGCCAGCTGCTCGAGCAGCACCGGCTCGCGGTCGTGCCGGGCAGCGCGTTCGCCGCCCCCGGTTTCCTGCGGCTCAGCTACGCGGTGTCGCTGGACCAGCTGCGCGAGGCGATCTCGCGGCTGCGCGCCTACGCGGAGGCGAAGTGAACCACGACGAACAGAAGCAGCGCGTGCTGCAGGCGGAGCACCTCGCCGCGCTCGAGGTCGCCGACCACGACTGGGACGTGTTCGCGCAGCTGCGTTCGTGGAAGGAACTGCAGACCAAGGACGGCAAGCCGTTCCTGGTGGTCGAACTCGCCGATGTGCACGCGGTGATCGAGGCCAAGATCTGGGCCGACGCGAAGGAGGCGATGGAGGCCACGAAGGCGGCGCCGCTGCAGGGTCCGGTCAAGGTGCGCGGCCGCGTCAAGGAGTGGCAGGGCAAGCCGCAGATGGTGATCGAACGGCTGAAGGCGATCGCGCCCGGCGAAGCGGCCGACGGCTTCGATCCGGACCAGCTGGTCGACCCGGCGCTGGCGCCGGTCGAGGACCTGTGCTGTCGCACGCTGGTGTTCGACATCGAGACCGTGCCGGCGTTCGACCGCCGCGAGCTGCCGCCGACCGTCGCCGAGGCGCTGGCCGACAATGCGCAGCGCAAGGAGATGGAGCCGGCCGCGGTGATGGGCATGTCGCCGTTCTTCGGCAAGGTGGTGTCGCTGGCGATCGGCGACGGCGATGCGGAGCCGGGCGACGACGCGGTCACCGTGCTCGCGGTGCCGCCCGAGGGCACGGAGATCGCCGACTGCCCGCCGTGGCTGCGGCCGATGAGCGAGCCGGACCTGCTGCGCGCGTTCTGGGCGCTGGCGGGCCGCGCCGAGTGCGTGGTGTCGTTCAACGGCCGCGGCTTCGACGTGCCGTTCCTGGTCACGCGCAGCCTGATCCACGGCATCCCCGCGCGCGTCGACCTGCTGTCGAACCGGTTCTCGCTGCGCCCGCACCTCGACCTGTTCGAACTCGTCACGCAGCGCGGCCGCGGCCCGAGCAAGCTCGACGTCGTCTGCTGGGCGCTCGGCATCGAGAGCCCGAAGGAGGTCATGGACGGCTCGATGGTCGCGCCGGCCTACGCGCGCGGCGAGATCCTGAAGATCGCCGAGTACAACGCCCACGACGTGCGCGCGACCAGCGCGGTCTACCGCCGCTGTCGCGACCTGATCCTGCGCTACCGCGCCGACTGGGCGCCGAGCCGGAAGTGATCGCACCATGAGCAAACCCCGACAACGCAGTGCCGGCAGCAAGCTGCTCACCGCCGGCGTCGTGCTGTACGTCGTCGCCTGGCTGGTGCCCGTGTTCCAGGGCCAGCAGCTGCTCGGCGCCGGCACCGAGTGGGCGCGCTGGCTCGGCTCCTCGGCGTCGAGCCACGCCGCCAGCGGTCCCGACTGGCTGCCCGGCTGGGGCGCGTGCCGCTTCGCCTGGGACCTGCTGGTCGGCGACCCGCCGAGCCAGGACGAGGCCTGGAAGTCGCGCGTGCTCGGCTCGACGTGCCTGACCAACCTGCTGATGCTGGCGGCGTTCGCGATGTTCGCCGCGAAGAAGCACCGCGCGATCCCCGGCGTGCTGCTGCTCGGCTGCGGCGGGCTGAACGCGAGCTGGCTGTACCTCTGCGAACAGGAACTGATCGAGTCGCTGCGGCCCGGCTACTACCTGTGGCTGCTGTCGTTCGTGCTGGTCGGGCTCGGCGCGCTGCTGCAGCCGACGGCGGCCGGCAAGGCGTGATCCGTTAGCGCTGCGGCGGCGAGTCGGCCACCAGCGCCGGCGTCGCGCCGAACTCGACACGACCGGTCACGGTCGCGGGCCCGTCGGCGGCACCCGCGAACGACAGCGCGACGTCGGTGCCGTCGATCGTGAACCGACCGCCGCCACCGGCCTGCCTGGACACGGTGCCACGCGCTTCGATCCAGAGTCCACCGGCGCGAAAGCCGGCCTCACGCACCGCCAGAGGCAGGCCCGCGAGGTCCGGCAGTCGATCCGCCTGCGGCGTCACCAGACAGAGGTTCGCCTGCAGATCCACCTCCACATCGGCGACGCCATCCAGGCGCCGCAGGCCGTCGGCCACGGCCTTCGCACACGGCAGTCACTCGAGGCCGAACGCGACGATCCAGGCGCGCTGCAGGCCGTGGCCGGCCGGCGTCGCGCGGGCGGGCGGCAGTGTCGTCTGGCAGGCGGCGAGCAGCAGGAACGTCGTCAACGGGAGGCGGTCGTGCATCAGAAGGACATCCGGCAGGAGAACAGGCCACCGAGCCGCTCGTCGCCGAACGGCGACGACGTGGTCTCGGTCAGCGGCAACACGGCGCCGAGTTCGAGGGCGAAGGACGGCGTCAGGTTGGCCTGCAGCCCGACGACGAGTCGCAGCTCGTGGCCACCGTTGCCGACATCGTTGCCGCCGCGGCGGTCGTCGGCAACCCAGCGCGCCAGCGCCTCGACCACCAGCCGCAGTTCGACCTCGTCGCCGTGCGGTGCGAACACCGCCGGCGTCAGGCGGTACCACCACGCGACGTCGAGCGCGAGCATCGGGCCCGGCTCGAAGCCGCCGTCGCGCGCGAACTGCCACCAGCGCACCGCGGCGGCCGCCCGGTGACGGTCGCGCACGATCGTGCCGCCGATGCCGGCGCCGACGCCGGCGGTGCCGAGGCCGAGCGCCGCGCGCGGACCGAGGTCCAGCCCATCGACGGTGCCATCGTCGTCGCCGGTCGGCAACGACACGTCGAGCAGCAGGGACAGCCGGTCGCTCTGCATCACGCCGTCGTCGCGCACCAGGGCCAGCTTGCCCGAGGTGACGACATCGCCGAGACCCTGCTGCGCCGAACGACCGCCGACGCCGTCGAGGTGGCGCGCGACCAGCGGCACGGTCAGGTCGAGCTCCAGCTCGCGCCGCGGCGACCAGACCAGGCGGGTCTCGGCGATCCACTGCTCGGCGTCGCGGCGCGAACGCCACTCGATGCGTTCGCGCAGCGACGGCAGGTCCGGCGACTGCACGCCGGCGTCCGTGGTGTAGAACTGCGCCGCGAGCGACGGCAGCAGGACGCACGGCAGGGCGCAACGCCACATCACAGCACCAGCGCGTTGCGGCACCCGGCGGGCAGCGTGGCCAGACACATGGCCTGCAGCTTGCGGCGCACGGCCCTGTCCTCGGCCGACGTGAACACGTACAGCTTCCACATGCGCGGGTAGCTCTCGGCGAGGTCGCGCAGGCGCGGGATCTGGTCGGTGAAGGCATCGAGCGGCAGCGTGCGCTCGCCCTCGCCCGGGAAGCGCACCAGCGTCTTCGCCTCCTTCAACTGCATGCGGCGCTTCGGGCAGTAGAGGATCACGTCGACCGGCTGGCCGAACGCCTGCTGCGCCGCCTGCTCCATCGCCGCCTCCCACTGAAAGCGCGGCTCGGGCCGGCCCGGCTCGAAGTAGCGCTGCAGCAGCTCGTCCTGCACGGCCTGGTTCTGGTAGTACGGCAGCACCAGCACGCGCTTGGGCAGCGACCGGCGGCGGAAGCGCGCGACGAAGCGGCGCAGCCGTTCGGTGGCGGCGGCCTCGCCGAGGTCGAGCTGCGCCAGCCGCACCACCAGCGACTCGTCGGTCAGCTGCTGCAGCTCGTCGGCGCCGAGCGCCGCGCTGCGCAACGCCAGTTCGACCATGCGCGCCAGCAGCGCGCCGGCGGCGACCTTGGCGTGGTGGTAGTAGACGCGTTCGCTGAAGTGGTAGCGGCACTCGAGCACGCGCAGCAGCTCGGAGACGATGTCCTCGCGCAGCATGCCGTTCTTCTCGCAGTCGACGAACATGCGGCCGTCGCCGCGCGCGACGCGGAAGTAGTCGACGACGCGGCGGTCGTAGCGCAGCTCGAGGCCGGTGAAGTGCGCGTCGCGGCGCAGGTAGTCGAGCAGGTCGGCGTCGATGGTGTCGCTGACGACCTGGCGCCAGAACGCCGGCACCGCGCGGCCGGCGCCGGTCAGCACCGCGAGCACGTCCTGCCGCAGGCCCTGGCGGTCGAGTTCGGCGCCGAGCTCGGTGTCGCCGAGCACGGCCTGGAAGCGGGCCGGTTCGTCGTGCCGCGGCAGCAGGCCGGTCTGGTCCTCGATGTTGTGCCCGTACGGAACGTGCGTGACGTCGTGCAGCAGCGCCGCCGCGCGCAGCACGCGCCGCTCTTCGTCGCTCACACGATGGCAGCCGGCCGGATCGCGCGCCGCGTTCTTGTTGCAGGCGTCGAGCAGCTGGTCACAGACGTGCAGCGTGCCGATCGAGTGCTCGAAGCGGGTGTGCACGGCGCCCGGATACACCAGGCTGGCGCTGCCGAGCTGCTTGATGCCGCGCAGGCGCTGGAACTCGCTGGTGTCGACGAGGCGCAGTTCGTCGCGCGTGAGTTCGATGTCGCCGTGGACGGGATCGCGCAGGATGCTCACGCGGCCGCGACCGTAGCACCGCCGTCCCGTGCGGCCAAGAAAAGTGGGGACCGGGGCCAGACGGACCCGGTCCCCCCACCACACAACGAAGCCACACGAGGTTGCACGCAGCGTTCACACGCAGCGAGCCGGAGAGCATACCCCGCCCGGCGCACGCGGGTCGGCGCGTGCGCGGCGCGCCGCGGCGAGCGATGCGGACCCGGCCGCGGCAAGGCCGCTTGCCGCCGTCCCAGCCCGGGATCCAGCGCGCGCCGGCGACGGCGCCAGGGGTCGAAGATCAGGGCAACCGCGGCGACGCCAGCTCGACCGGGCCGGTGACATCGAGACCGTGGAACGTCTCGCTGCCGCACACGACGTCGCCGGTGCGGGTCGTCACCACGACGGTGAACCGCCCGGCGTGCGGGAACGACACCACCCACGGCTGGTCGGGCTCCAACACCGCCTGCACACCGCCGCCGAGATCCGTCGACGCCTGCCAGCGCACGCCGCTTGCGGGCGGCAGCAGATGGAACGCGGGGTCGCCGCCGCGCCACGCCGGCAGCACGATCGGCGCCGCGGCGCGAAGCGACGTGGCCGCCACGTCGAGCCCGGCGAAACCCCAGGCGCGCAGCGACACGAGCGCGTCCGGCGCCGGCACCGCACCCACGGTGAAGGCGCCCTCGGCGTCGGTCGCGGTGGCACAGACGCCGCGCCGCGGCACCTGCGGCGGCAGCAGCCGCGCCGAGCCCGGCGCGCCGAGCGGCTGGCCCGGCTGCCGCGACCAGACCGACACCGCGGCCAGCGGCGCACCCGCCGTGTCGACGACCCGTCCGGTCCACGCCGCCTCGGCGAACTGCAGCGGAACGACCACGCGCTGCGGCGAGTCGCGCAGCGTCACGGTCACCGGCGCCATGCCCGGCAACCGCGGATGCCGGACCAGCACGGCGAGCGTCCCGTCGATCGGCAGGTCCGGCACCGTGGCGCGACCGTTCGCGCCGACGGCGTGGCCGTCGGTCAGCGCCTGCAGGAAGAACGGGTGCTGCGCCAGCGCCGTGCTGACGGCGCCGGTCGGCACCACGAACACGCGCGCGGCGCCGATGTCGTCGGCCGCCGCCGCCAGCTGCACCTCGAGCGATGCGCCCGGGCCCAGCGCGATGCGCAGGTCGGGGCCCGGCGGCGCGACCGCGAGCACCTGCCAGTGCACGGCCCGCTTCGGCGCGGTCACCACGCACGGCACGCCGGCGCCGTCCGGCGTGTCGAGTTCGAACGCGCCCTCCGCATCGGTGGTCGCGGTGCGGCGCTGGCCGTCGGCATCGAGTTCGCCGAGCCACACCTCGGCGCCGCGCAGCGGCCAGTCCTGGTCGCCGGTGACGTGGCCGCGCACGACCACGCGCGCGCCGAGCCGGTACTCGGTCTGGCCCTCGTCGCCGAGCGCGAGCTGGCGCAGCAGCCGGTGGCCGCCGTCGAGCGCGATCGCGATCATCGCCAGACCCGGGCGGGCGCGCGGCGGGTCGAAGCCGGCGCCTTCGCCGGCGAGCACGGTCGCCGGCAACCACGCGCCTTCGCCGGCGACACGCGCGAACACCCGCTCCGGCGGCGGTGGCACGAACGTCGCCTCGTCGCGCACCTCGACGTGCACCTGCGGCGCGCCGCGTGGCACGGCCGGCGTGTCGTCGCCGTGGATCGCCCGGTGCGGGTCCGGCGGCGGGAACCGCATGCGCCCCGGCGGCGTCGGTCCGGGCGCCGGCGCGTCGCCACTGGCGTACACCGCCACCGCGACGGCGATGGCCGCGACGGCAGCGAACAGGAGGCAGAGCACGGAGCTGCGTTGCATGACGGACCGGCGCGGAAGCAGGATACCGTCGCGCACGTCCGAGTGCCGCCGTCCTCGAACCGTCATCCGAACCCGCCGTGCCCCTGCCGATCGCCCTCGACTACCGCCCCGCGCTGCTGTCGTTCGCCGGCATCGGCCGCGCGACCCGCGAACTGGCCGCGGCGCTGGCCGCGCGCGACGACGTGATCGTGCACCTGTTCGGCCACAGCCTCGCGGCCGCGGCGCGCGCGGTGCCGGTGCCGCCGCGCGCGGTGCTGCACCGGCTGCCGATCCCCGGTCGGTCGCTGCCGCTGCTGGCGCGGCTCGGGCTCGGCGCCGACCGGCTCGCCGGCCGCGTGGCCGTGTTCCACTGGACCGACTTCGTGCAGCCGCCGGTGACGCACGCGCGCGCCGTGCTGACCGTGCACGACCTCGCGTTCGTGCGCGAGGCGAGCTGGCACGGGCCGAACGCCGCCGTGCTGCGCGACCGCACGTTCGCGGCGATCGCGCGCGCGGCCGCGGTGGTCGTGCCGTCCCGGGCCACCGCCGACGACGTGCGCACGTTCGTGCCCGCGGCGCCGCCGCCGCGCGTGATCCCGTTCGGCGCCGACCACGTGGCCGGCGGCCCGGCCGGTGCCCACCCGTTCGCGGGTCGCCGCTACGCGCTGTGCCTCGGCACCATCGAGCCGCGCAAGGACCACCGGACCCTGCTGGCCGCCTGGCGCCGGCTGCCGACGCCACGGCCGCTGCTGGTCGTCGTCGGCACGATCGGCTGGCAGTGCGACGAGATCGTCGCGGCGCTGCGCGCGGCCGCAGACGAGGGGCTCGTGCATTGGCACCACGCCGCCGACGACGCGCGCATGTTCCATCTGCTGCAGCACGCCGAGCTGCTGGTCTATCCGTCGCGCTGGGAGGGCTTCGGCTTCCCGCCGCTCGAGGCGATGCAGCTCGGCGTGCCGGTCGTCGCTGCCGACGTCGCGGCGATGCGCGAACTCGGCGACGGCGCGATCGAACTGGTCGCGCCCGGCGACGCCGACGCCCTGGCGGCCGGCGTGTCGCGGCTGCTCGGCGACGCGGCGCTGGCGAACGCCCGCCGCGCGGCCGGTCGCGCCCGCGCCGCGACCTACCGCTGGCGCGACTGCGCCGCGGCGCACGCGGCGCTCTACCACGAGGTCGCGCGATGAGGGTCGTGTTCGACGGCACCTGCCTCGGCGACGGGCCCGTGACCGGCGTCGCCCGCGCATTCCTGCACGGACTCACCGCCTACGCGGCGCAGTTCCCCGGCGACCTCGTGCTGCTGCTGCCGCCGGGCGCGGCGCCGCCGGACCTCGACGGCGTGCGCACGGTCGCCGCCCCGCGCGGCGCCGCACAGCGCCAGTGGACGCTGCCGCGCCTGCTGCGCGAGCTCGGGGCCGACGTGCTGCACAGTCCGGTCGCCGCGGGGCCGACGTGCTGCACAGTCCGGTCGCAGCGGCAGCCGGCGAACGCACGCCGCGGTGGCGCCGGCTGGCGACGCGGCTGTCGCTGCGCGCGGCCAGCGCGGTGCTCGCGCCGTCGCAGTTCACGCTGCACCTCGCGCGCGCGCTGGTGCACGATCCGCGGCGCCTGCACCACGTGCCGCACGGGTTGCCGCCGCTCGACGCCGCCGAGCCCGCGCCGCGCGACGGGCCGCTGCTGGTGCTCGGCGACGATCGTCCGCGCAAGAACCGCGGCCGGGTCGCCGCGGCGCACGTGCTCGCCGCCCGCGAGCGCCCTGACCTGCCGCCGTTGCGTTTCGTCGGACCGCCGCACGACTACGTCGACGAGGCCGAGAAGCGGCGCCAGCTGCAGCGCTGCCGTGCGGTCGTGCAGTGCTCGCTGTTCGAGGGCTTCGGCCTGCCGGTGCTCGAGGCGATGCAGGCCGGTGCGCCGCTGGTCTGCAGCGAGCTCGCGCCGTTCCGCGAACTGGTCGCCGACGACGCCGTGTTCGTCGACCCGCGCGACATCCGGGACATCGCCGCCGGCCTGCTGCGGGTGCTGGAGCCGGCCGTCAGCGCGCGGCTCGTCGCCGCCGGCCCGCGCCGCGCCGCCGCGTTCCCGGCCGGCGCGACCGCGCGCCGCTGGCGCGAGATCCACACCCGGCTGGTGGCGCGATGAAGCTGCACGTCGCCGTCGCCGGCTGGCTGCTCGGGCCGCCGTCGGGCGCCAACCGCCGCCTGCTGCAGCTGGTCGACCACGCGGCGACGTTGCTGGCGCCCGCCGAACGCATCACGGTGTTGCACGCGGAGTCGTTCGCGCCGCCGGCCGACGACGGCGTGCGGTGGCAGCCGATCGCGATCCCGGCCGCGCCGGCGATCGGGCGGGCCCGCGCCGAGGCGCGGCGGCTGCCGGCGATGCTGCGGGAGCTCGACGCGACGGTGTTCGACCACGGCTTCCTGCCGCTGCCGAACGTCGGCGTGCCGACCTGCCTGCTGGTGCACGACACCCGTGCCGCCGATGGCCTGACGCGTTGGCCGCGCTGGCTCGCGCGCGCCGTGCTGCGCCGATCGCTGCGGCGCGCGGACGCGATCGTGGTGCCGAGCGAGTGGACCGCGCGCCGGCTCGCGGCCCTGGTGCCGGGCAGCGCACCGGCGACGGTGGTGCCCAACGGCGTCGACCTGCCGGCCACCGGTCTGGCGCCGCCGTTGCGGCCGGTGCCGGCGAACGGCTACCTGCTGCACGTCGGACACCTCGAACGGCGCAAGAACCTCGCCGTCGTCGTGCGCGCGCTCGCGGCGCTGCCGCCGGACCGCCGCCCCGAGCTGTGGCTGGTAGGCCGTGAGGCCGGTGCCGGTGTCGGACTGGCGCAGACCCCGTTCGTGCACTGGTTCGGCGCCATCGACGACGACGAACTGCTGCGGCTGTACCGGCACGCCCGCGCCGTCGTGGTGCCGTCGCGACACGAGGGCTTCGGCCTGTGCGCGCTCGAAGGCCTCGCGCACGGCCGGCCGGTGCTGGCCAGCGACTGCGGCGCGTTGCCCGAGGTGCTCGGCGGCGCGGGTCGGCTGCTGCCGCCCGACGACGCGGCCGCCTGGGCCGAGGCGATCGCGGCGACCACCGACGACGGCGGCGACGCGGCCGGCTCGGCGCGGCGCGCGCGCGCGCAGCAGTTCGCGTGGTCGACGGCGGCGGCGCGGCTGGTCGCGGTCTGGCGGCGGCTGCACGCGCAGCGCGCCGTCAGCGCACCAGGTGGATGACGCCGTAGACGATGGCGGCGGCGACCAGCAGCACGACCGCGTAGAGCAGCGAACGCGTGCCGCCGCTCAGCTGCGCCAGGTCGTCGCCGAGCAGGCCGCCGCTGCCGGGGCCGGTCTTGCTGTACTGCAGGATGCGCGACTGGGCCGTGACCTGCGGCTCGCCGCCGCTCGGTGCCGCGGCACTGCCGGTGGCGCGCGGCGGCGGTTCGGGTGCGCGGCGCAGCTCGACGACCTCGTCCTCGAACTCGACGACGTTGCGCGCAGGTGCGGCCGGCGGTGGCGATGGCGGCGGCGGCGCGGCGGCGCGCGGCGGCGCCGCGGGAGCCGACGGCGGCGGTGCGGGCGCGGGCACGGCGGGCGGCGGCGGCGCCTTCGCCGGCGTGCTCGTCGCGGTGGCCGCGAACAGATCGTCGTCGTCGTCGAACGTCGCCGCGGCCGCGGGCGCCGCCGCTGCCGCCGCACCCGGCGCCGGCCCTTCGCGGTAGACGATCGCGCTCTGGCCGATCTGCACCGTGTCGCCGGCGCGCAGCACGCGGCGCGTGACCGGGTTGCCGTTCAGCAGCGTGCCGTTGCTGCTGCCGAGGTCCTCGATCTCGACGACGCCGCCCTCGACGACGACGCGCGCGTGGCGCCGCGACGCCTTGGCATCGTCGACGACGACGTCGCAGCCGGCGACGCGTCCGATCAGGAGACCGTCGCGCACCGGCACGGTCCGTCCATCCGCCAACTGCAGGTAGCCGTTCAAGCCGAAGCTCCGCGCTCGCGCACGAGGAAAGGGAACGCGGCGCAGGATACCATCGGCGCCCACATGGCAACTGCCATCTCGGCTCGCCAACTCGCCGTGACCTTCCCGCGGCGCGGCCGGCAGCAGGCGGTGGACGCGCTGCGGCCGCTCGACCTCGACCTCGCGCCGGGCCGCATCGTCGGCGTGCTGGGCCCCAACGGCTCGGGCAAGACCACCCTGCTGCGCGTGCTCGCCGGGCTGCAGCTGCCGACCGGCGGCACCGCCACCGTGCTCGACCAGCCGCCGACCGCGCGCGCGCTGCGGCGCCGCGTCGCGTTCCAGCCCGAAGGCCCGCTGCCGCTCGATGTGCTGTCGGCGCGCGAGTTCCTCGCCTACGTCGGCGCCGAGCTGGGCCTGCCGAACGCCGAGTCCGACGCGCGCGCCGAGCGCTGGCTCGAACGGCTCGACCTGCGGCACACCGGCCGGCGCTGGATCCGCACCTTCAGCACCGGCATGCAGCGGCGGCTCGCGCTCGCCGCCGCGCTGCTCGGCGACCCCGAGGTGCTGCTGCTCGACGAGCCGACCGCCGGGCTGGATCCGTTCGGCAGCGCGACCGTGATGGCGATCCTGCGCGAGCGCGCCGCCGCGGGCACCGCGGTGCTGATGGCGTCGCACCAGCTGCTCGAGGTCGAGGAGATCTGCGACGAGGTGCTCGTGCTGCAGGCCGGCGAACTGCGCGCGCGCGGCACGCTGGCTGCCCTGCTCGGCACCGACGCGCAGGCGCTGGTCGTGCGCGGCCTCGACGACGGCGCGATCGCACGGCTCGGCGACGCGGCGCGCCGGCTCGGCGGCGAGGTGCTGGCGGTCGAACGCCAGCGGCAGCACCTGTTCGCGCTGTTCCGCCGGCTCGCCGGACCTCGGGGCGGGCAGCCATGACCGGTCTGCGCGCGCGGCACCCGTTCACGCTGACGTTCGTGCACTGCCTGCGGCGCGCGCTGCTGCCGGTGCTGGGCGCGACGGGCGCGAGCGCGCTGCTGCGCACCGCCACGACCACGCCGCTGGCCGGCCTCGAGACCGCGCCCGGCGCGCAGACGCCGTGGCTGCACCTGCCGCTGGTCGTGGCCGCGTTCGCCTGCGCGGCGGCGGCGGCGACCTTCTGGCCGCTGTTCGCGGCGCGGCGACCCGGCCGCGATCAGGTCGAACGGCTGCAGCGCGGTCCCCTGCGCGGCTGCGGCGCCGCGCTGGCCGGCGCGCTGCTGGCGCAGCTGGTGCTGACACTGCCGCTGATGACGGGCTTCGCGCGGCTGCTCGGCGCGCCGGCGACGGCGGTGGCACACGTCGAACTGCCGGTGCCGCCGCAACCGCTGCTGACCGCGACGCAGCCGCGGCTCTCGTTCGCGCTCGGCGACCGCGTGCTCGACGAGGTGCGGCTGCGCCCAGCCGCCGGGCCGCCGACCGGGCCGTGGCAGCCGACCCACGTGCGCGTGCACGTCGACGGCGCCCCGGCCGCCGCCGCCGAAGTGACGTTCGAACAGTCGCTGCAACTCGTGCGCGTGCCCCTGCCGGCGCGGCCGCTGCACACCCTCGAACTCGAGTTCGTGTCGGGCACGGTGCCGCTGCTGTTCCCGCGCGGCGCGGTGGTCGCGGTCGAAGCCGGCACCCGCTCGGGCCTGTGGAACGGCGTGCGGGCGGCCTGGATCTACCTGCTGCCGAGCTTCGTCGCGCTGGCGCTGGCGATGCTGTTCGGGGCGGCGGCGACGCTGCCGACGGTGCTGACCGCGGCCGGTGGGCTGCTGTTCGTAGGCACGATCGGCGGCGCCGGGCCGGCCGACGACGCGGTGCGGTCGCTGCTGCGCGGCCACGAGGTGCTCGCGGGCCGCACGTTCTCGGCGTGCATCCCTTCCCTCGCGGCGGGGTCTTTGGCCATGATCGTCGCGATGCTGCTGCGCCGAAGGCTCGGGCGATGACGAGACGATCCCTGCGAAACGCCGCGGCCGCGGCGTGCATGGCGCTCGCCTGGGTGGTCGCACCGCCGACGCCCGCGGTGTGGCGGCAGCTGGCCGGCGCCTTCGTGCGGCCGGCGTTGCTGCCGTTCACCTGGGCGGCGCTGGCCGAGGCGCAGCGCTCGGGCGACGACGCCGAGTACTTCGCCCGCGCGCGGCAGTTGCTCGACCTGATGCCGACCTGGACCGACGGCCACGCGGTGTTCGCCTACCGCCTCGCGCTCGACGAGCGCCGCGCCGCCGCCGATCCGACCGGTGCCGATGCCTGGCGCCGGCTGCAGACCGCGCTGGCCTGGCTCGAATCGGCGCGCGCCGACGCCGGGCGGCGCGAGGTCGAACTGCTGCAGACGATGGCGTTCCTGCCCGAGGTCGCGTGCCGGCAGCAACCGGCGCTGGCCGAACGGCTGGCGGCCGGCGGCGGCGCCGCGGCGCTGGCGGACCGCTACCTCGCCCAGGCCGAACGGCTGCGCGGCAGCCCCGAGGTGCGCGAGCAGCGCACGTTCCTGGCCCCGAAACTCGCCGCCGGCCTGCTCGCCGCCGGCGAACGGGCCCAGGCCCTCGGCGTGCTCGCGACCGCGATCTCGCGCAGCGCGGAAGTCCGCGACCGGCAACTGGCCACCGAGTGGGCCACGCGACTCGACGAAGTGCGGCGCTGGCTCGCCGGCGACACCGACGTCGACCTCGGCGCCGTGTACGACGACCCGCGGTTCGAGCCGCTGTGGCCCCACCTGCGCTGACCGGCCATGTTCGACCAGATCGTCAACGCCATCACCGAGTACCCCTACTTCGGGGTGGCGTTGGTGTTCCTGCTGTGCGGGATCGGCTTGCCGCTGCCGGAGGAGATCGGCCTGCTGGCGGCCGGCTACGTGTGCGCGAAGTTCCCGGAGCACGCGTCGCTGCACTGGATGATGCTGTGGTGCGCCGGCTCGATCCTCGCCGGCGACCTGGTGCCGTTCGTGCTCGGCCGCGTGTTCGGCGTGCGGCTGCTGCGCCTGCGCTGGCTGCGCTACTTCGTCACCAAGCAGCGGCTGGCGATCTTCGACCGATGGTTCCGGCGGCGCGGCGACCTGGTGATCGTCATCGCCCGCTTCGTCGCCGGGCTGCGCGTGGTCGCGTTCTTCACCGCTGGCACGATGAAGATGCCGTGGCGCCGCTTCCTGCTGCTCGACGGCCTCGGCATCGCCGTGCTGGTGCCGACGCTGACCTGGCTCGGCTACCGCGGCGCCGGCGTGATCGAGAGCGCGATCGCCACCGTCCAGAAGGTCGAACGCGGCATGCTCTGGGGCTCGATCGGCGCCGGCATCGCGGTCGCCCTGTGGTTCTGGCTGTGGAAGCGCCGCCGCCAGCGCCGGCTGCACCGACGGCCCGCGGAGACGTTCGTCGCGCCGCAGCGCCCGATCTCGGGCGATGCGGCGGCGGCAGCGGCGGCCGACGCCACGGGCCCCGCGGCCGCGGCCCTCGAGGTCCAGGCCGCCGCCGAACCCGCGCCGCCGGCCGAACCGGCGCCACCACCCGATCGGGAATGACGGCCGCGCCGCCGCGCCGGCAGTCGTCCTTGCCCCCCGAGCCCCCCCGCGGCTATCGTGCCGCGCCCTTTTCAGCGCCGGACCTTCGCTCCCGGCGACCCCGACCCCCATGTACGCATTCTGGAACATCCTGTCCTTCCTCATCGCGGGCGGTGCGCTCGCCTACGCCGTCATCCTGTTCCGGCAGATCATGCGGAAGGACCAGGGTGACGCCGCGATGCAGAAGATCGCCGTCGCGGTGCAGACCGGCGGCCGAGCGTTCCTGCACGCGGAGTACAAGTGGCTGGCGATCTTCGTCGCCGTCGTGTTCACGCTGCTGTGCTTCGGCAGGGCGGAACAGTTCCTCGGCATCAAGACCGCGATCGCCTTCCTGATGGGCGCCACCGCCTCGGCGAGCGCCGGCTACTTCGGCATGCACTGCGCGACGCGCGCGGCGGTGCGCACGACGCAGGCCGCGAAGACGAGCCTCGGCGCGGCGCTCGACATCGCCTTCAAGTCCGGCACGGTCATGGGCATGACGGTCGTCGGTCTGGGCCTGATCGGCATCACGGTGCTGATGCTGGCCTACCGCGACGCGACCACGAACTTCGCCAACTACGTGCTGGGCTTCAGCTTCGGCGCCAGTTCGATCGCGCTGTTCGCGCGCGTCGGCGGCGGCATCTACACCAAGGCGGCCGACGTCGGCGGCGACCTGGTCGGCAAGGTCGAAGCCGGCATCCCCGAGGACGACCCCCGCAACCCGGCGGTCATCGCCGACAACGTCGGCGACAACGTCGGCGACGTCGCCGGCATGGGCGCCGACCTGTTCGAGAGCTACGTCGGCGCGATCATCTCGACCGCGATCATCGGCTGGTCGCTGGTGCCGACCACGCTGACCGGTGACGCGCACGCGGACGCCATGTCGAGCCTGCTGATGTACCCGATCGTGCTGTCCGCGGTCGGCATCGTCGCCAGCTTCCTCGGCACGTTCCGGGTCAAGGCCGACGACGAGAGCAAGCTGTCGTCGGCGCTGTTCGGCGGCCTGATCGCCGCGTCGGTGTTCCTGGTCATCGGCGGCGCGCTGGTGACGATGCTGATCCAGCCGCAGCCGCTCCGGGCCGTCGGCTCGACCGAGCAGATCGGCCATTGGAGCGTCTACCTGTCGATGGTGGTCGGTCTGGTCGTCGGCGTGCTGATCGGCAAGGTGACCGAGTACTACACCTCGGAGAAGATGGCGCCGTCGCAGACCATCGCGCAGCAGTCGCAGACCGGCGCCGCGACCAACATCATCTACGGCCTCGCCACCGGCATGGCCTCGACCTGGATCCCGACGCTGCTGCTGGCGGTCGCGATCTACCTGTGCAACCACCTGGCCGGGATGTACGGCATCTGCGTCGCCGCGGTCGGCATGCTGAGCACGCTCGGCATCTCGCTCGGCGTCGACGCCTACGGCCCGGTCGCCGACAACGCCGGCGGCCTCGCCGAGATGTCGCACCAGCCGCCGGAGGTGCGCAAGCGCACCGACTCGCTCGACGCGACCGGCAACACCACCGCCGCGATCGGCAAGGGCTTCGCGATCGGCTCGGCCGCGCTGACCGCGCTGGCGCTGTTCTCGGCCTACAAGGTCGAGGCGGCGAACGAGGCACTGCGGGTCGGCCAGGTGCCGCCGGACCTCGGCCTCGACAACGCCAACGTCGTCATGGGCCTGCTGGTCGGCGCGATGCTGCCGTTCGTGTTCAGCTCGATGGCGATGAAGGCGGTCGGCAAGGCCGCCAACGCGATGGTCGAGGAGGTGCGCCGCCAGTTCCGCGAGATCCCGGGCCTGAAGGAAGGCACCGGCGGCGAGCCCGACTACGCCCGCTGCGTCGCGATCTCGACCCAGGGCGCCCTGCGGCAGATGGCCGCGCCGGGCCTGCTGGCCGTGCTGGCGCCGATCCTGATGGGCATGGTCTTCGGCAAGGCCGCCGTCGGCGGCCTGCTCGGCGGCGCCACGGCCTCCGGCGTCATGATGGCGCTGTTCATGGCCAACGCCGGCGGCGCCTGGGACAACGCCAAGAAGTACATCGAGGCGGGCCACCTGGGTGGCAAGGGCAGTGACACGCACAAGGCGGCGGTCACCGGCGACACCGTCGGCGACCCGTTCAAGGACACGGCCGGCCCGTCGATCAACATCCTGATGAAGCTGATGACGATCGCGTCGCTGATCGCACTGCCGCTGTTCGCATGAGGCGACGCGGCAGTCCCGGGCCGCGGCCGGCCATGCCGACCGGAGTTCGTGGCACGGGTGCTGGCTTCGGGACCGGGGGGGTTACGCTCCCGACGACGTCGGCTATCCTTCCGGCGTCGTGCGTTCCTCACCGCGCCCCGAGAAGTCAGAGTTGAGCACCTCCGCAACCGAGCGTTCCCCGCGTCCCATCAACACCCCGGACCCCGCCGCGCGCCAGATGGCGCTGGCGATCGCGCAACGGCTCGACGAGAAGCAGGCGAAGGACATCGTCGTGCTCGACGTGTCCGGCCCGCTGGTGATCGCCGACTACTTCGTGATCGCCACGGTCGGCAGCACCCGCCAGGGCCAGGCCCTGGCCAAGGAACTCGATCTCGAGAGCAAGGCGACCCGCGGTCGGCGCCGGCGCAACACCGGCGGCCTCGAGACCGAGGAATCGAACTGGGTGCTGCTCGACTTCGACGACGTGGTCGTGCACCTGTTCCTGCCGGAAGCCCGCGCCTACTACGCGCTCGAAGACCTGTGGGCCGACGTGCCGCGGGTGCCGTTCACGCCCCTGGCGCCGGCGCCGGTCGCCCGCACCGAGGTGCGCCAGCCGACGCTCGACGGCTTCGGCGCCTTCCTGCCGCAGAAGCCCGGCGCGCCGCCGGATGCGCCGACACCGCAGGAGTGAGGTGTCGGCTGCATCCCGGCGGGCAGGGTGGCAGGCGCCACCGCTTGCCCTAAAAGGAAGCGCCCCGTCCGACCCCATCCCGCTCGGCCCGTTCGACAGATCGTTCCCACCGCGGACCACCTTCACCGGTCATGACCGACAACATCCGATGGCAGCACTTCGAGCCGGCCACCCTGCGCGCCGCGGCGACGGCCGATCGGCCGGTGCTGATGGTGCTGACCGCGCCATGGTGTCAGTACTGCCGCGAGTTGATGGCCAAGAGCTTCACCGACCCGGGCGTCGTGCAACTGGTCGAAGAGGCCTTCGTGCCCGTGCACGTCGACGCCGAGCGGCGTCCTGACGTCAACCAGCGCTACGGCACCGGCGCCTGGCCGACGATCGCGTGGCTGACGCCGGACGGCGAACTGATCGCGCACGAGAACTACCTGACCGCCGAGCAGCTGCGCCGCCAGCTCGAGCGCGTGCGCACCGCCTGGCAGAAGCGCAAGGACGACATCCAGAAGGGCCTGCGCGAGCTGTGGGCGCACCGCGACGACCGCGAACCGGTGGTGCGCACGACGTTGCGCCGCGAGATGGTCGACGACATCGCGCTTGCGATCTACGACAAGCTCGACCACCGCCACGGCGGTTTCGGCGAGGGCAGCAAGTTCCCGCACCCCGAGGCGCTGGACTTCGCGCTGGTGCAGGTCAGCAAGCGCGACGACGAACAGATGCGCGAGGTCGTCGTGCTGACGCTCGATCGCATGATGGAGAGCCCCCTGCACGACATCGTCGACGGCGGCTTCTTCCGCTACTCACGCACGCCGGACTGGCACACGCCGAACTACGAGAAGCTGCTCGACCAGAACGCGCTGGTGCTGCGCGCCTACCTCGAGGCCTATCAAGTGTTCGGCCGCGACGCGTACGGTCGCACCGCGCAGGGCATCGTCGACTGGATGCTGACGACGATGCGCGACGAGCACACCGGCGCGTTCGCCGGCAGCCAGAACGGCGACCAGGACTACTTCGTCGGCGATCGTGCGGCCCGCGCCGAGCGCCTCGCGCCGACCCTCGATCGCACCGTCTACTGCCACGCGAATGCGCTGGCCGTGTCGAGCCTGCTGAAGGCATCCGCCGTGCTGTCGCGCCCCGACTGGCGCGACCGGGCGATGCAGACGCTGCGGTTCCTGCTCGACCACCTCTACGACGGCCAGGACGTCTACCACTACTGGGACGGCACCTACCACCTGCCGGGCATGCTGGCCGACCAGGCGTTGCTGATCCGCGCGCTGATCGACGCGTCGCAGCACGCCGGCGACTCGGATCTGTTGCTGCCCGCCGAGGCGATCGCCGAACGCTGCATCGCGCGCCACAAGGCGCCGTCCGGCGGCTTCTTCGACATCCTGCACGACCCCGGCAACAAGGGCTCGATGCGGCGCCGCAACCGTTCGATCCTCGACAACGCGACCATGGCGGAGTCGCTGGTGCGGCTGTCGTACCTGTCGCGGCGGCCCGAGTTCTACGGCGAGGCCACCGCGGCGCTCGAGTCGTTCGCGCAGGACTACAAGGAGTACGGCTACTACGTCGCCGGCTACGGCCGCGCCGTCGACCTGATCTTCTACGAACCGCTGTTCCTGACCATCGTCGGCGACCGCAACGCCGCGGCGTCGGTCGAACTGCGGCGCACCGCGCTGTCGACCTACGTGCCGTCACGCATCGTGCAGATGCTCGATCCGAAGCACGACCCCGTGCTGCTCGGCCGCAGCGGCTTCCAGGTCGAAGCCGCGCCGGTCGTCCACCTCAGCGTCGGCTCGACGCCGCGCGCGGTCGCGCGCACGCCGGACGAACTGCTGCTCGCGATCGAGACGATCGAGAGCGAACGCCGGCAGGGCTGAAGCCGCGCGCCGAACAGGCCCTGCCCGGGGAGCCGTGGCCGGGTCGCCGCCGACACCGCGACGCGACCCCGGGTCAGACTTCGATGCGCGTCGGGCCGGTCTGCTCCTCGTCGGCCACCAGCTCGATCAGGCCGCGACGCAGCTCCTCGCTGGCGATCTTGATGTAGTTGCGTTCGCGGGTCTCGAACAGCGGCTTCTGGCCGCGCACGAGTTCGCGCACGCGCTTCTGCAGCAACGTCGTCAGGCGGAACGAACCGCCGACCTGCTTGACCAGCTCCTGGGGGAGGCTTTGTTCCATGTGGCTTCTGACGCGGGGGCTGTGGGCGGACCTGAGGGGCGGAGCAGCGTAGGGAGCGCGGCCCGGCGGATCAATGCCCGACCGGGTCCCGGGTGCCCGAGCGGCGGCCGACCCGGTCCGGTCGCCCGTCCGGGACGGCCCCGCGGCCATGCGCAGGCCGTCTACCGCCGGGCGCCGGCGCTCAGAGATCGCGACCGTCGACGACCACCTGCAGGTCGCTCCAGGCCGGGCGGCCGCGCCGGCTGGTGCTGGCGACCACCAGGTGCAGCAGCACCTGCCGGGCCGAACTCGGGCCCACGACCTGCACTTCGAGCCCGTGCGGGAAACCGCTGCCCGACGTGGTGACCCAGCCGTAGCGCCCGACGCCGTAGTTCGCCTGCGAGTAGATCGTGGCGACCGAGTGGTGGCGGTACGCCAGCAGGCCGTGGCTGTCGGCGTCGTTGCGCTGGATCACCCACGGATCCGGCCTGCCGTCCACGGGGTCGTCCGACAGGGTGAACACGGTGTCCTCGATCTGCCGGAACGTGCCGACCGCGGTCGGGTCGCCGCCGCGCTGCCACACGACCTCGCACGCCGCATGCACGACGCCGTCGGCGTCCGCGGTCGCCTCGTGCAGGTGCTCCAGCACCTCGGCCAGGTCGTCCGGATCGGTGATGCGATCGATCGCCGACGCATCGGCCAGCGGTTCGCTGAGCACCCGCGCCAGATCCAGGCCGACGGCGCGCGTCGGCGTCGGGCCACCGTCCACCGGCGTCAGGTAGTAGTACACCCACCGGTAGACGTCGACCAGGTAGTCGCGGCCGCTGGTGCAGACGAAGCGATCGGTCCAGGCGAGCTTGGTGAAGAACAGCGAGTTGCCGGTGATCCGATTGCTCACCGTGTCGGTCCGGATGCTCGCCGCCGGGCTGACCGTCGGCAGCGTCGATCCGGACAGCGGCGCCGGTGCGCCACCGAGATCGAGCAGCGCCAGGTTGCCGGTGCCCTCGGCGTCGTTGCCGAACAGACGCACGCTCGAGACCAGCTCGAGCCGCATCTTGTCGACCACGTCCTGCGTCAGCTCGGTGACCCGGTTGAGCCGCCCGGCGTACTCCTGCCCCTGGGCGCCGGAGACCGACAGAGTCGACACGGCGAGCGCCATGATGCTGAGCAGCGCCGATGCCACGATCAGTTCGAGCAGGCTGAAGCCGGCGGCGGCGTGATGGGGAGTTCTGGCCATGGTGCGCCTCAGCGTTGGATGAAGATCTTGGTCTTGTGGTACGAGTAGTGCACCTGCGCGCCCTGCCGGTAGCAGTCGATGCGCAGCAGGTAGCTGCCCTGCGGGAACGCCGCCGAGGGCACGTTCCACGAGTAGGTCTCGCCGCCGACCCCGGCATCCGCCACCACGTAGGCGCTCGCCGGCCGCTGCCCCGGTGTCGCCGGCGAATCGTCCTGCATGAACAGCCAGGTGGTGCCGCCGTCGTTCGAGTACATCAGCACGTACTCGAGCAGAGCCTCGTTCTCGCTGTAGGTGCCGGTCGCGGCGTACGGGATGCCGTCCCAGCGCGTCCAATCGACGTCGAACTGCACGTCGATCGTCGTCGGGTCGATCAGTTCGGTGATGTCGGTCGGCGACTGGATCTCCAGTCGCGGCAGCTGCGGGATGCGCAGCGTGTTCGTGGTGCTGCCCGCCTCGAAGAACGAGTGCACCAGCGACAGCACCGAGAACTTGGCGATGAACGTGGTGCCGTTGTCGACCGCGTTGCTGATGCCGTTGACGACCACGTAGGCGGCGCTGGTGTTGCCGGGGTCGACCAGCTTGACCAGGCCCGAGCCGACGCCCGAGGCGTGCGTGTAGTAGGTGCGGTAGAGCGACGCCGTGTACTTGGTGGCGTACGGGGCGTAGCTCCAGTGCTCGCCGGTGCTGCCGCTCCAGTTCAGCCCGAACGGACGCGTGATCGGCGCCGCGTTCGGCATCGACATGCTGTAGTTGTCGGCCAGCTCCTGGCCGACCGCCGTCAGCGTGCCGTTGCCGCTCGACGACGTGTGGTGGAACGACGACCCCGACGTGCCGATGTTGAACAGCGTCGTGCAGCCGGGCGCCGAGGTGCGCTGCATGTAGTTGTTGCAGGCCGTGCCGTAGGCGGTGCGGTTGCTGCCGGCGTACACGCTGTTGCAGGTGCCCTGGTAGAACTGGCCGCTGCCGGTGCCCGCGGCCAGGTTGCCGCGCATGGTCCCGCCCGAGGTGTCGAACCACGCGGCCTGGTCGCTGTCCGGGTAGAGCTCGCCGAGCCACGGCATGCCCCACCAGTAGTTGCCGCCACCGGTCGCGCTGCGCACGTAGCGCCGCTGGCCGATGATCGTGTTGATGTAGCCGGTGGTGCTCGGCGAACCGTGCGGCGTCAGGTCGCTCGGGATCGAGTTCGGGTAGCCGTTGGCCGAGTCGTAGCCGATGTCGTTGCCGAGGCCGAGGTAGTAGTACGAGTAACCGGTCAGCGTCGTGTAGACGATCGCGCTCTTGGTGATGCCCTCGCGCAGCAGCTGGAAGTAGCGCGGCACGTCGGTCGACATCTCGCCGTTCCAGCGGTTGTAGAGGTTCGACGTGTTGAGGCTGGTGAAGTCCGCGCGCGCGTTCTCGCTGGCGTTGTTCAGCGCGTCGTGGAACCAGTTGTAGCTGTTCGGGAAGTCGTCGCCGCCGTTGAAGCAGTCCTTGTACGGCACGTGGCGCGGATCGCCGTTGAACTGCGCGCGTTCGGTGAACGGCACGTCCTCCTTGCTGTTGGTCCACCAGGCGTAGGTGACCGACTGGTTGTCGGGCATCATGCGGTCGGCCGGCGGCCACATCGTGCCGCTGCGCTGCCAGTCGGTGCTGGTGCCGTAGCCAGACGCGATGCGCGTGCGGACCTTCAGCACGACGTCGCCGGCCGGGTTGTAGGTGTTGCCGTCCTCGTCGACGAACTTGGACCCCGTCAGCACCGACGGGTTGATGCGTGCCGTCCAGCGCGCGGTGTTCTTCGGCCCGGTGCCGGTCTTGGTCAGGTCCATCGTGTCGAAGCTCGGCACGCCGCTGGGTGCCTTGACCGGGCTCGGGATGTACGGCATCCAGTAGAGCCGCGCCTGCTCGGTGTTGGCGAGGCCGTAGACGAGACCGCTCTGCGTGACCGGCGGCGCGACCAGCGGCGTGTTGAACAGGTAGATGCGCGTGAAGCGCTCGGCCGTGCCACCCGGGTCGACGAACTCGGCCGTGTAGTACATCTCGCCGCTCGCCGGCGAGTCGGTGGCGTGCTTGGCGGCCAGCCAGGTGACGGAGTAGTCGGAGCTGCCACCGACCGACACACCGCCGGGGATGTTCTGCAGCGTCACCGATGCGTCGAGCTTGGTGGGGCTCGTCGAGTCGGTGAGGTTCATGCCGACGATCTCGACGACCATCGGGTCGGTCATGCGATCGGGCGTCGCCGCCTCACGCGCGTTCGTGCGGTAGGCGTACATGCGCAGCTGCAGCGAGTCGGTGACGCCGGCGTCGTTGTTCTTCGTGCGCAGCTCCTCGGGGTGCGTGACGACGCGCTCGTACGGGTGCGCGACCGGCTCCTTCGCCGCGTCGCTGTAGTTGCGCAGGGCCGGCATCGGCAGCAGCTCGCCGTGCAGGTTGATCATCAGCGCGTTCTTGTACTTGTCGGGGTTGCTGTACAGGTCCTCCAGCAACAGCCGCATCGTCGGCTCCTTGGACATGTCGTCGAGTTCGGCCGGCGGCGGATTGCCCAGCGCGATCGCGTCGACGATGTCCTTCTCCCGCTGCTCGATGTCGGCGACGCGGGTCTGCCAGAGCGCCAGCTCGTCCGGGTAGCGCATGCCGTGGTTGAAGAAGTCGGCGAGCGCGTACGGGTGCGGGTTCAGGCTGCTGTCGTAGCCGTGGCGATCGACGCCGTCGATGTTGACGCGACCGCGCATGTTGTCGGGCACGTAGTAGAACGTCGACGCGTTGCCGGTCGGCATGCGACCCGGGTAGTGGTAGACCTCGGAGATCGCCGCGTGGCTGTCGGTGGTCTCGTTGGTGTACGGCCGATAGCCCTGGTTGCGGCCGAAGGTCGCCTTGGTGATCCAGTGGGTGCGGAACGAGAGACCGGGATTGCGGGTCTCGAGGTCGGTCACCATCGATTCGACGAACGGCTTGATCGAGTCCATGAAGACCCACCAGCCGGGGACGTTCTCGATCGCCAGCAGGTAGATGTCGAACACCTGCGTGGTCGGGAACGCGCTGCCGGCCGAGTTGATGACCGCCGACAGGTCCGCCATCGGCCGGTCGACGCCGCTGTCGTCCTTCTTGTAGACGCGCACCGTCACGTAGCGCACGTTGCGGTTGTTGAGGCCGACGAACGGCTGCACCGTGATCCGGCGCGACCACACCCACTGGCCCTTGCGCTGGAAGTTGCCCGAAACGACGTGACTCGCCGGCACCAGGGCGCCGAACGCGTCGGTCTGGATCGTCAGCGGGGTCTTGTTGACGACGCCGTCGTCGAGCACGTCGAGGTCGACCGCCGCGTTGACCTGGCCGCGGTCGACGAAGCCCTGGACCTCCGACAGGATCGCCTGCGCCTTGGTGTAGGCGAACACGCGGTCGCGCTCGGTCGCCGTCGTCTTGTAGTTGACGGCCAGATGATCGATCAGCGCCACCGAACAGACCACGAGGATGACGAAGGCGAACACGAGCTCGACGAGCGTGAAACCTTCTTCCTGCCTGATACGAGTTGCATGCATGGTCAGCTTCTCCTGCAAGGGCGCGTTCTCCGACGTGACTCCCGGGCGGTATCGGCAGGCGCGCGGGCCCGGGTGGTGACGATCCGGCCCCGCCGTCCCGCAACGGGACGCGCGCGGCCACGGCGGCCGTGATGTCGACATTTGCAACACGGGAGGCGAGGCTCGATGCTGCGCCCCTTGTCCACGTTGCGTTCGATCGCTCGCGCCTTCGGGCGGCCCGCGTCGCTGCTGCGCCGCCACCTCGTGCTGGTGCTCGTGGGCATGGCGTTCGTGCCCGTGCACGCCGCCGTGTCGCTGTGGATGCCGCGCCTGCTCGGCAACGCGCTCGACCAGCTGTCGGCCGGCGGCACGACCGACGCGCTGCGGCAGACCTGCTGGCTGCTGCTGGTGCTCGCCGTGGTCGAGGCCGGCAGCCGCTACGTGTCGCGCAAGACGCTGATCGACGCGTCGCGCAACGTCGAGGAGGATCTGAAGAACGACCTGGTCGCCCACCTGCAGCGGCTGCCGGTCGCCTGGTTCGACCGCTCGCGCACCGGCGACGTGACGAGCCGGCTGACGCAGGACGTCGAGCTGGTGCGCTTCGTGATGGGTCCGTTGCTGCTGCACGGCGGCAGCACCATCTGCCTGCTGCCGGCCGGCACGTGGCTGATGGCCAGCATGGACTTGCCGGTGACGCTGGCGTCGCTCGGCGTGTTCGGCGTGCTGTTCGTCGCGATGCGCGTCCTGATGCCGCGCCTGCACCGCTGGAGCAAGAAGTCGCAGGAGGCGATCGGCGAGGTCTCGCAGCGCGCGCAGGAGGACTTCGCCGGCATCCGTGTCGTGCAGCAGTTCGGCATCGGCGCCCGCGAGCGCGCGGCGATGGCGACGCGCAACCGCCGCTACCTGCTGGCGAACCTGAGGCTGACGCGGCTGCGCGCGCTGCTGAACGCGATGTCGCACTCGACCAGCGGCGTCGTGATGCTCGGCGTGCTGCTGGTCGGCGGCCACCAGGTGATCGCCGGTGACATCACGGTCGGCCAGCTGTTCCAGTTCCTCGGCTACCTGGCGCTGCTGACGTTCCCGCTCGAGATCCTCGGCTGGACGCTGGCGACGCTGCCGCGCGCGCACGCGGCCGGCATCCGCATCGAGGAGCTGTTCGAGGTCGAACCCGAGCCCGACACCGGCGCGTCGCCCGAGCTGCAGGGCCGCGTGCGGGTCGAGCACCTGACGTTCACCTACCCGGGCAGCACGCGGCCGGCGCTGCAGGACGTGTCGTTCACGCTGGCGCCCGGGCAGAAGCTCGGCCTCGCCGGCCCCGTCGGCAGCGGCAAGTCGACCCTGCTGTCGCTGCTGCTGCGCTTCTACGATCCGCCGCGCGGCGCGGTGTTCGTCGACGACCACGACGTGCTCGACCTGTCGCCGAGGGCGCTGCGCGCGCTGTTCGCGCTGGCGCCGCAGGAACCGTTCCTGTTCAGCGACACCGTCGCCGCCAACGTCGGCTTCGCCGCCGATGCGGACCTCACGTTCGAACTCGACGCCGCGGTCGCCGCCGCCGCGCTCGACCAGGACCTGCCCCAGCTGCACCTGGGCCTGCAGACCATCGTCGGCGAACGTGGGGTCACCCTGTCCGGTGGCCAGCGCCAGCGCGTGTCGCTGGCCCGCGCGCTGCACAGCGACCGGCCGGGCCTGATGCTCGACGACACGCTGTCGGCGGTCGACCCGGTGACCGAGCGGCGCATCCTGCGCGGTCTGCACGAGCAGCGGCGCGGCCGCACGCTGCTGGTGGCGTCGCATCGGCTGTCGGTGCTGCAGGACGCCGATCGCATCCTGGTGCTCGACGGCGGCCGCGTGCTCGAACAGGGCGACCACCATGACCTGATGGCGCGCAACGGGCTCTACGCGCAGGCCTTCCGCCGCCAGAGCGAGGCCGCGGCGCTCGAGAGCCTGCCCGAGGACGAGGCGTGAGCGACCCCTACCTCGACGACGTCATGGAGGGTCGGATCCAGTTCGGCTTCCTGGCGCGGCTGTGGCCGTTCGTGCGCCCCTACCGGCGCGGCTTCGCGGTCTGCCTGCTGATCCTGCTGGTGTCGTTCGTGCTGGAGATGCTCGGGCCCTGGCTGCTGCGCTTCGCGATCGACGGCCCGATGCGGGACGCCACCAGCGACGACGATGCGCGCCTGCGCGTGCTGCTGTGGTACGGCGCCGGCTTCCTCGGCACCACGGCGGCCGGCGCGCTGCTCGGCTACGTCTTCGGCCTGCTGACGGCCTGGAACGGCCAGCGCGTGATCCGCGACGTGCGCCGACGGCTGTTCGATCACCTGCTGGGCGTGTCGCTGTCGTTCCACGAGAAGAACCCGGCCGGCAAGCTGACGACGCGCATCACCAGCGACGTCGAGAACCTCAACGAGCTGATCTCGACCGGCGTGCTGCAGTCGATCTTCGACCTGCTGAAGATCGGCGGCGTGCTGGTGGTGCTGTTCTTCCTCGACGTGCAACTGGCGCTGTTCACGGTGGCGACGACGCCGGTGGTGATCGCCATCAGCGTGCTGTTCCGCCGCAACGCGCAGCGTGCCTACCGCGCGGTGCGGAGCCGGCTGGCGCTGCAGAACGCCTACACGACCGAGCTGATCGGCGGCGTGCGCACGACGCGCGCGTTCGGCCGCGAGGCGGCGGTGCACGAGAAGTACATGGCGCGCAACCACGAGACCGCCGACGCGTGGCGCGCCACCGTGCTGCACTTCTCGGTGTTCTTCGCGCTGGTCGACTTCGCGCTGCGCGCGACGACCGTCGGGCTGCTGTGGTTCGGCGGCAGCGCGGTGCTCGAGGGTACGATGCAGCCGGGCCAGTTCGTGCAGTTCTGGCTCTACTACGCCCTGTTCTCCGGCCCGGTGAAGGAGCTGGGCGAGAAGTACAACGTGCTGCAGGCGGCGTTCGCCAGCGCCGAGCGCGTGTTCCACCTGCTCGACGAGAAGCGCTTCCCGCCGCCGAACCCCGACGCGCGGCCCAGCGCCCGCCGCGGCGCCGCGCGCATCGAGTTCGACTGCGTCGCTTTCGCCTACGACTCCGGCACGCCGGTGCTGCACGACGTGTCGTTCACCGCCGAACCCGGGCAGACGATCGCCATCGTCGGCCCGACCGGCGCCGGCAAGACCACGCTGCTGGCGCTGGTCGCTCGGCTGCGCGACGTCACCGGCGGCGCTGTGCGCATCGACGGCGACGACGTGCGCGCACTGGACCCGGCGTCGCTGCGCAAGCGCATCGCGTTCGTCGCCCAGGACCTGTTCCTGTTCACCGGCACGGTGCTCGACAACGTGCGCCTGTTCGATCCGCAGATCGACGAGGCGCGCGTCCTTCGCGCGCTCGAGACCGTCGGCGCCGCCGACTTCGTGCGCCGCCTGCCGGACGGTCTGCGCAGCCAGGTCGAGGAACGTGGCGGCACGTTCTCGCAGGGTGAACGCCAGCTGCTCGCGTTCGCGCGCGCGCTGGTCGTCGAGCCCGACCTGCTGGTGCTCGACGAGGCGACCGCCAGCATCGACAGCGCGTCCGAGGCGCGGCTGCAACACGCCCTGCGCATCGCGCTGCACGGCCGCACCGCGTTGGTCGTCGCCCACCGCCTCTCCACGGTGCGCTCCGCCGATCGCATCCTGGTCCTGGAACGCGGCCGCATCGTCGAGGCCGGCCGCCACGCCGAACTGCTCGCGCGGCGCGGCGCCTACGCCCGCATGCTGGCCCAGGTCGAAGCGCCGGCGTGACCCTGTCCCCGACGGACGCAGCAGGGCTTCAGAGCATCGCGCGCACGTCGACGGCGACGCAGCCGTGTTCGTAGGCGAACAGCGGGTTGACCTCGAGTTCGACGACCTCGGGGTTGCTGCGCGCGCACTCGGCGAACGCCAGGATCGTCGCGACCAGCGCGTCACGGTCGACGGGCGGCGCGCCGCGATGGCCGCGCAGCAGCCGCGCGCCCTTGATCTCCTTCAGCATCTCGCGCACGTCGTCGCGCGTGACCGGCAGCAGGCGCAGCGTCACGTCCTTCAGCACCTCGACCGCGGTGCCACCGAGGCCGACCACCAGCACGGTGCCGTAGTGCGGGTCGCGCTTGCAGCCGACGATCAGCTCGGCGACCGGCTTCGGCAACAGCGGTGAGACCAGCACGCCGCGCAGGTCGGCGGCCTGGCCACGCGTCGCGCACCAGGCGCGTACGCTGGCGTCGATCGCCGCGAACGTCGTCCGCGCGTCGGCGGTGCGCACACCGAGCCTGACGCCGCCGGCCTCGGTCTTGTGCGACACCGCGCCCGCGACGACCTTGATCGCCGCGGTGCCGCCGTGTTCGGCGACCGCCGCCTCGGCCTGCTCGGCGGTGCGGCACAGCGTCGCCGGCACGAACGTGACGCCGTAGCCGGCGACCAGCTCGCGCGCCTCGGTCTCGAGCAACACGCGCCGTTCCTGCTCGCGCACGGCCGTGAGTCCGCTCCACTGCCCCTTCGGCGCCGGGTGCGGCGTGCCGCGGCGCTGGCTCAGCATCACGCCGCGCTGGTAGCAGGCGGCGGCGCAGCGCGTCGCGACCTCGAGCGAGCGCACGACCGGCACGCCGGCGGTGCGCAGCACGTCCAGCGGTTCGCTCGGCGCATCGGCGTACAGACTGTGCACGATCAGCGCCCGGTGGTGCCGACGCGCGCATTCGACCAGCGCGCTGGCGGCAGCGACCTCGCGCGCCAGCAGCTCGGCGGCGAAGCGGCGGTGGTAGCCGCCGAACAGGCCGACGACGAGCACGGTGCCGACCTGCTCCTCCTGCATCAACGCCTCGACGCACTGCGCGAACACCATCGGGTCGGCATCGGCGCGGCCGGCGAGGTCGACCGGGTTGCCCGACGCGTCCCCGGTGCCGAGCGCGGCCTGCAGCGCCGCGGCCGTCGCCGGCGCGAGGCCGGCCAATTGCGCCCCCTGACGATGCAGCGCATCGGCCGCCAGCGTGCCGTGGCCGCCACCGTCGGTGACCACCGCGACGCCGCGGTAGCCACCGCGCGCCGGCTGCGTCGCCAGCGTCTCGGCACAGTGGAACAGTTCGTCCGAACGCCGCACCAGCACCACACCCGCGCGCCGCAGCCCGGCGCGGAACACCGGGAACGAGCCCGCCAGCGCGCCGGTGTGCGACCGCGCCGCCGCCTTGCCGCGCAGCGTCTGGCCGCCCTTCAGCAGGATCACCGGCTTCTTGGCGGTGACGCGCTCGGCGACCGCGAGGAACTTGCGGCCCTCGCGGAAGCCCTCGACGTGCATCGCGATCGCGGTCGTGTTCGGCTCGTCGCCGAGGTACTGCAGGTACTCGTCGAAGCGCAGGTCGACCTCGTTGCCGACGCCGATCACCTGCGAGAAGCCCGTGCGCGAGCGCCGCATCGACTCGATCATCACCTGCAGCGACACGTTGCCCGACTGCGACAGCAGCGCGATGCGGCCCGCGGGCACGTTCGGCACGCCGATCAGGTTCAGGCCGCGGTGCGGGTTCAGGATGCCCGACGTGTTCGGGCCGATCACGCGGATGCCGGTGCGGCGCACGACCTCGAGCATCGCCGCCTCCAGCGCCGCCCCCTCGGCGCCGACCTCGCGGAAGCCGAGCGCCAGCACCACGGCGCCGGCGATGCCGCGCGCCGCGCATTCCTCCAGCACGCGGGGCACGGTCGCCGCCGGCGTGCAGATCAGCGCCAGGTCGGCGTCGCCTACGGTCGCGCCGATCGACGCCGCCACCGGCAGGCCCAGCAGCTCGCCACCCTTGGGATTGACCGGCAGGATCGCGCCGGCGTACGACGCCTGCTTCAGCGCCGCGATCGCCTGGTAGCCGCGCTTCTGCGGATCCGCCGATGCGCCGACGATCACCACGCCGCGCGGGCGCAGGATCCGATCGAGCACGGCACCGGTCTCACTCGCCGGTGAAGCGGGGCGGTCGTCGTTCGCGGAATGCATCGATGCCTTCGTGCCAGTCCTCGGTGCCCATGCAGGCGGCCAGCGCGTCGGCCTCGGCGTCGAGCGCCTGCGCGATCGTGCGCTCGCGCGCCTTGTGCAACAGCCGCTTGCAGAACGCGACCGAGCGCGGCGCCATCGCCGCGACCTCGTGAGCAAGCTCCTGCGCGCGCTGCGGCACGTCGGCAGCGGGCGCGGCGTCGTTGCAGATGCCCCAGTCGACCGCGTCGCGGCCGGAGAAGAAGCGGCCGAGCAGCAGCAGGTGCTTGGCGCGCGTCATGCCGACGCGCTCGACCAGCGTGAAGGTGGTGCCGCCGCCGACGAACGTGCCGAGCGCCAGCTCGGGGAAACGCAGCTTCGCGTCCTCGGCGACGACCGTCAGATCGCACGCCAGCGCCAGTTCGAGCCCGGCGCCGATCGCGTGGCCGTGCACGGCGCCGATCACCGGCTTGTCGCAGGCCAGGATCGCGGCGGCGGCCTGCTGGCCCAGCTGCGCGTACTGCCGCCTCTCGGCGTCGGTGCGTTCGCCGTCGCCGTGCGCCTTCAGGTCGGCGCCGACGCAGAACGCGCGGCCGGCGCCGGTCAGCACGATCGCGCGCACCGCGGAATCGCTCGACGCGGCCGCGAGGCGGTCGACCAACGTCCGGTAGAGCGTCTCGGTGACGGCGTTGAGTCGATCGGGCCGATGCAGCACCAGCGTCAGGATGCTGTCGGCGCGTTCGACCAGCAGCTCGGTCATCGACCCATGATGGCCGAGCCTGCGCTCGATGCAAGCCGCTACTGCTTGGCGAACTCCTCGGGCAGCGGCCCGGTCAGCGCCTTCAGGAACGTGACGATCGACGCGGTCTGCTCCTCGGTGAGGTCCTTGCCGAGCTGCAGCTTGGCCATCTTGGTCACGGCCTCTTCGAGCGTGGCGACCTTGCCATCGTGGTAGTAGGGCGCCGTCTTCTCGACGTTCAGCAGCGCGGGCACCTTGAAGAAGTGGTCGTCGGCCTTGTTGCCGGTCAGCTTGCCGCGGCCGAGGTCCTCGCTCGGATACGGCGCCAGCAGGCCCGACTTCTGGAACATGTTGCCGCCGAGCAGGCGCGTCGTGTGGCAGGTGATGCAGCCGACCTGCATGAAGTCGTTGAGGCCCTGCTTCTCCTCGTTGGTCAGCGCCTTCTGGTCGCCGTCGAGGTAGGCGTCGAAGCGCGACTTCGTCACCAGCGTGCGCTCGAACGCGCCGACCGCCAACCGGAAGTTGTGGACCGACACCGCGTCGGCGCCGGGGAACGCCTTCTCGAAGCCCGCGACCAGCTCCGGCTTGGCCTTCAGCCGGGCCACCAGCTCCGCTTCGTCGGCGAGACCATGCTCGACGGCGTTGAGCATCGGCCCCGTCGACTGCTCCTCGACGTTCTTGGCGCGGCCGTCCCAGAACTGGGCGAACTGGCGGAACGCGTTGTAGGTCGTCGGCGAGTTGCGCTCACCCTCCTTCCCGTCGCTGCCCGGCGACCGCGGCTTGTTGTCGACGCCGTAGGTCGACAGATCGTGGCACGAGGCGCAGCTGAGGTTGCCGTTCTTGGACAGGCTCGGCTCGTGGTAGAGCAACTTGCCGAGCGCGACCTTCTCGGGCGTGAGCGGGTTGTCGACCGCTTCGACCGTCGGGTCCATGCCGAACAGCCGCTTGACCATCGAGTAGTCGACGCGCACCGGCTTGGGGGGGCGCTTCTTCGGATCCTGCACGCGCAGCGACGGCGAGGTCGCGGGCACGGCGGCATCGAGGGCGCGCGCGGGAACGGGGAGCAGCAGCAACAGCGCGCTGCCGACGAGCATGGCGAGGGACTTCATGGTGGAGAGCGGGGAGTTCGGGCGGAACGCCCCCCGATACAATGCCCCGCGCGAGGCGGGATTTCGCCCTGGACGCCGCGGCGGCCAGCGGCGGCAATGGGCCGATGGCCGATCTGGTGCTCGCGAGCACGTCCCCCTACCGCCGCGAACTGCTCGCGCGCCTGCGGCTTGCGTTCACCTGTGCGCCGCCCGGCGTCGACGAAGGCGCGGTCAAGCGCTCCGGGCGCGAGCCGGCGGCCGTCGTCGCCGAACTGGCGCGGCAGAAGGCGACCGCGGTCGCCGCGCGGTTCCCCGACGCGATCGTGATCGGCGGCGACCAGTGCGCCTGCCTCGATGGCGCCGTGCTCGACAAGCCCGGCACGGTCGCCGCAGCGATCGCCCAGCTGCAGCGGCTGTCGGGCCGCAGCCACGAACTGCACACCGCGGTCGCGATCGTGCACCCGGCCGGACTGGTCGCATGGACCGACGTCACGCGGCTGACGATGCGCCCGCTGTCGGACGCCGAGATCGAACGCTACGTCACAGCCGAGCGACCGCTCGACTGCGCCGGCAGCTACAAGATCGAAGCCCTCGGCATCGCGCTGTTCGAGCGCATCGAGAGCGCCGACCAGTCGGCGATCCAGGGCCTGCCGCTGCTGCGGCTGGCGGCGGAGCTGCGCGCGTTGGGGCTGTCGGTGCCGTGACGGAGCGACGTCACGCAGCGCCGAACACGAACACGTCCAGCCACGCCCGCACGCGCGCCAGCACTTCGCGGCCGCGGTTGCGCCACAGGGTCCCGGTCGAGTAGTCGGCGAGCTGCGGCGCCGCGACGCCGCGCGCGTCGAGGCCGCCGTGGCGGCCGAGGAACACGGCGCGAGCGACGTGGAAGCCGTTGCTGACGACGATCGCCGAGCGCATGCCGAACTCGGTCCGGCAGCGCTGCATCGTGTCGAGCGTGCGCAGGCCCGCCGGATCGTCGAGCAGCACCTCGGCCGCCACGCCGCGGGCCAGCAACCAGCGCCGCATCGCCGCCACCTCGTCGACGGCGATGCCGCCGCCGCCGCGGCCGCTCAGCACGATGCGCGGCGCCTTGCCGCGGGCGAACAGATCGAACGCCGCCTCCAGCCGGTCGCCGAGCATCGGGAACGGCGTGCCGTCGGCGTGGATGCGGGCGCCGGGCACGACCAGACAGTCCGCCGGCGCCACCGCCGCGGCCGGAAACACGAACCGCTCGCCGGCCACCAGCACGTGCACGTTGGCACCGACGATCGCCGCGACGAGAGCGACCGCTGCCCACGCCAGCCGTCGCGACCATCGCCGCCGGCCGCGCCGCGGTGCCTTCGCCTCGGGATTCTTCACGCGCTACAGCCTGGGCTCCGGACCGGAGTTGACCAATCGCCGCCGTTCGCGACAATCCTTCGCCCGAATACGCGCCCGTTTCCACCGGCGCCCCGCGAGCTGAAATGGCCCAGAACATCCGCAACGTCGCGATCATCGCCCACGTCGACCACGGCAAGACCACGCTCGTCGACGGGCTGCTGCGCCAGACCGGCACCTTCCGCGACAACCAGGCGGTCGGCGAGTGCGTGATGGACAGCAACGAGCTCGAGAAGGAGCGCGGCATCACGATCCTGGCCAAGAACACGGTCGTGACCTACCAGGGCACGCGCATCAACATCATCGACACGCCGGGCCACGCCGACTTCGGCGGCGAGGTCGAGCGCGTGCTGTCGATGGCCGACGGCGTGCTGCTGCTGGTCGACGCCGCCGAGGGGCCGATGCCGCAGACACGCTTCGTGCTGCAGAAGGCGTTCTCGCACCACCTGAAGCCGATCGTCGTCGTCAACAAGATCGACAAGGCGGACGCACGGCCGCAGGAGGTCGTCAACGAGGTGTTCGACCTGTTCATCGACCTCGACGCCGACGAGATGGCGCTCGAGTTCCCGGTGTTCTACGGCTCGGGCCGCCAGGGCTGGATGACGACCGACCTCGAGGCCGCCAAGCAGGGCGGCGAGGGCAAGGACCTGCACACGCTGTTCGAGGCGATCGTCGGTCACATCCCGCCGCCGAAGGACGATCCCGACCAGCCGCTGCAGTTCCGCGTCACGACGCTGGACTGGAGCGACTACGTCGGCCGCATCGCGATCGGCCGCGTGCACCGCGGCCGCATGCGCAGCAACGAGAAGGTCATGCACCTGTCGCGCGAGGGCACCCAGAAGGAGGTGCTGGTGCGCGGTGTCTACCGCTTCGTCGGCCTGTCGCGCGAGGAGGCCAAGGAGGTCGAGGCCGGCGACCTGTGCGGCATCTTCGGCGTCGAGGAGATCCAGATCGGCGACACGCTGGCCTCGCTCGAACGCCCCGAGGCGATGCCGGTGATCGCGATCGACGAGCCGACGATGACCATCGTCATGCGCGTCAACGACTCGCCGTTCGCCGGCAAGGACGGCGGCAAGTTCCTGACGTCGCGCCACCTGCGCGAGCGGCTCGAGAAGGAGCTGCGCGTCAACGTCGCGCTGCGCGTCGAGCCGGGCACGACCGCCGACTCGTTCAAGCTGTCCGGCCGCGGCGTCATGCACCTCGGCTTCCTGCTCGAGACGATGCGGCGCGAGGGCTTCGAGTTCGCGGTCGCCAAGCCGCAGGTGCTGTTCCGCGACGTCGACGGCGAGAAACAGGAGCCGATCGAGTACCTGACCGTCGACGCGCCCGCCGACGCGGTCGGCAAGGTGATCGAGATCCTCGGCACCCGCAAGGCCGAGCTGCTGAAGATGGACCGCAAGGGCACCTTCACGCGGCTCGAGTTCACGGTGCCGGCGCGCGGCCTGATCGGCGTGCGCAGCCGCCTACTGAACGCGACGCAGGGTCAGGCGACGATGCACCACGTGTTCCACGGCTACGGCCCGTTCCGCGGCGCGATCGAAGAGCGGGTCGCCGGCGTGCTCGTGTCGATGGCGCAGGGCAACACGACCTTCTACGCGATGGACGGCCTGCGCGACCGCGGCTCGTTCTTCGTCGGCGAAGGCGCCGAGGTCTACGAGGGCATGCTGGTCGGCGAGCACTGCAAGGACAACGACCTGGTCGTCAACGTCGTGCGCGAGAAGAAGGCGACCAACATCCGCAGCTCGACCAAGGAGACGTTCGTCAAGCTGCCGCCGCCGCGCGCGTTCAACGTCGAGGACGCGCTCGAGTACGTCGGCGAGGACGAACTGGTCGAGGTCACCGCGAAGTCGATCCGGCTGCGCAAGCAGCACCTGAAGGAGACCGAGCGCAAGCGCAGCGACCGCCACCGCGAGACCGTGTAGCGGCGCCGGCGGCGCCGCGCTGGCCTCGCTCGACCCGACCCGGAGACGCTTCGCATGGACTGGTCTGCCGCCCTCGTCAACCTGCAGAACCCGCCGAGCCTGTTCTTCCTGCTCGGGCTGCTGGCGCCGTTGCTGCGCTGCCCGCTGGAGATCCCGGCACCGGTCACCAAGCCGATCGCCCTCTACCTGCTGTGGGCGATCGGCTTCAAGGGCGGCTTCGAGCTGTCGCACGTCGGGATCGACCACGAGGCCCTGGCGACCCTGCTCGCGGCGATGCGGCTGGCGGTGCCCGAGTCCGAGCCGTCGATCTACGTCGCGGCGGCGCTCGGCGTGACATTCCCCTGGAACATCGTGTTCGGCTTGCCCCTGATGCAGGCCGGCGCGAACTTCCCGCTCTCACCATGAACCAGACCCCCTCGACGCTGCCGCTCGTCGGCGTGATCATGGGCTCGCGGTCGGACTGGGAGACGATGCAGCACTGCAGCGTCACCCTCGACGAACTCGCGATCCCGCACGAGTGCGTGGTCGTGTCGGCGCATCGCACGCCGGACTGGCTGATGGAGTACGCCGGCACCGCCGAATCGCGCGGCCTGCAGGTCCTCGTCGCCGGCGCTGGCGGCGCCGCCCACCTGCCGGGCATGGCCGCCAGCAAGACCGTGCTGCCGGTGCTCGGCGTGCCGATCGAGGCCGGTGCGCTGCGCGGCATCGACGCGCTGCTGTCGATCGCGCAGATGCCCGGCGGCGTGACGGTCGGCACGCTGGCGATCGGCAGGCCGGGCGCGATCAACGCGGCGCTGCTGGCCGCGGCGATCCTCGGCGTGCGCGACGCCTCGGTCCGGGCCGCGCTGGCGGCACGCCGCGCGCGCATCACCAGGGACGTGCTCGCCGGTCGCGACCCGCGCGCGGAGCCCCGCTGATGGTGGTCGGCATCCTCGGCGGCGGCCAGCTGGCGCGCATGCTGGCGCTCGCCGGCCTGCCGCTCGGCCTGCGCTTCCGCTGCCTCGACCCGGCACCCGACGCCGTCGCCGGCCACGTCGGCGAACTGGTGGTCGGCGCCTACGACGATCCGGAGGCGCTGCGGCTGCTGGTGCGCGGCGTGCGGCTGGTGACGTTCGAGTTCGAGAACGTGCCGGCGGCCGCCGCCGACTGGCTGCAGGCGCACGCGCGCATCGCGCCGTCGCCGACCGCGCTGGCGATCGGCCAGGACCGCCTGCGCGAGAAGCAGCTGTTCCGTTCGCTCGGCATGGCGGTGCCCGAGTTCCGCACCGCCGACAGCCGCGAACAACTGCACACCGCCGTCGGCGAGGTCGGCCTGCCGTGCGTCGTCAAGACGCGCCGCCTCGGCTACGACGGGCGCGGCCAGGTCCGCCTGCGGGCGCAGGAACGGCCGGCCGCGACGATCGACGCGGCGTGGGAGGCCCTCGCTGGCCCCGGCACCGGCGGGCTGATCGTCGAGCAGTTCGTCGACTTCGATCGCGAGCTGTCGGTGATCGCCGCGCGCGGCCGCGACGGCTCGATCGCCGTCTACCCGCTGGTCGAGAACGAGCACGCGGGCGGCATCCTGCGGCGCAGCCGCGCGCCGGCGCCGGACGTTCCGGCCCGGGTCGTGCGCGACGCGGACGCGTTCGTGCGCGCCGCGCTCGAGCACCTCGACTACACCGGCGTGCTGACGATCGAGCTGTTCCTGCGGGGCGACACGCTGCTGGCCAACGAGATGGCGCCGCGCGTGCACAACTCCGGCCACTGGACGATCGAGGGTTCGGTCTGTTCGCAGTTCGAGAACCATCTGCGCGCGATCCTGGGACTGCCCCTGGGCTCGACGGCGATGGCCGGCGACGGCGTCGCGACGATGGTCAACCTGATCGGCGAGCTGCCGGCGCGTGCGCGCCTGCTGGCGCTGGCCGGACTGCACGTGCACGCCTACGGCAAGTCGCCGCGCGCCGGCCGCAAGCTCGGTCACGCGACCGTCGTCGGTCACGATCGTGCCGCCGTCGATGCGATCGCGGCCGAGGTCGCCAGGCTGCCGCTCGCCGCACCCGGCGACTGGGGCTTCGCCGGCTGACGCGAGGCGCAGCGCCGAGAGTGGTCAAGCGCCGGGCCGGTGACTACCCTGCGCGCAGCGCCCCACCGCCATGACCGAGCCCACGCCCCTGCAACTCGAAGCGCGCCAGCGTTCGCTGCGCGAACTGCAGGAACGGCTCGGCCACGAGTTCGAGGACCTGGCGTTGCTCGACCGCGCGCTGACGCACGCGTCGACCGGCAACGACGGCATGAAGAGCTATGAACGGCTCGAGTTCCTCGGTGACGCGTTCCTGAACTTCGCCAGCGCCGACTGGCTCTACCGCACGCATCCGGAGATCGCAGAGGGCGCGCTGACGGAAACGCGCACCCGCATCGTCAGCCGCGGCCCGCTCGCCGCCGTCGGCCTGCGCCTGCAGCTGCACGATCACCTGCTGTCGGGCAAGGGCATGCGCGAGACCGAGCGCTGCAGCGACCGCATCCTCTCCGACCTGGTCGAGGCGGTGATCGGCGCGATCCTGATCGACGGCGGCGTCACCGCGGCGAAGGCGTTCGTGCGTCGGCACGTGCTGCCGAAGGACATCGAGGCGTCGAGCGGCAACGACACCGAGAAGGACAGCAAGACGGCGCTGCTGCACTGGTGCCAGCACCACAAGCTCGGCCAGCCGCGCTACGAACTGCTCGCGACCACGGGCCGGCAGCACGAGCAGGAGTTCCGCGTCGTCGCGCGGCTCGAAGACGGTCGCCGCGAGGAGGGCCACGGCCGCACCAAGCGCGCCGCCGAGAAGCTCGCCGCCGAACGCCTGCTGGCGCAGCTCACGAACGCACCCGCGAGCCAAGGCCACTGACGGACCAGGCGGAACCGCCGCCGCGGCAGGTCACGCAGCAACGGCAGCCGCAGCTCGGCCAGCCGGGATGTTCGCGGGCTCGTGGCCGGATCCCTCACCGTCGCAGCGGTGGTGGTGACGGCTCCGATCCGCCGGCGCCTCGCCACCGCGCGGCGGCCGTGCCGACGGTCCCGATCGGCATCGCCCCTCGGACGACACCGATCGCTGCTCACTTCCCGTTCAGGAACTGCGGGCTGCCGACCCAGGCCTTCCAGGCCTCCTCGAGTGCCTTCCAGTCGTCGTCGGTGAACTTGAAGAACGCCGTGTCGGAGGCGAGCTTGCTGTCGCCGTGCACCAGCATGACCTTGCGGTACATGTCGAGCGCGGTGCCCCAGCGCGGATCCCAGCCCCGGGACTTCTCGCCGCGGCGCAGGAAGTCGATCATCGAGAACGCCTGCGCGTAGTAGTACGGCGCGCGGCCCGAATAGAAGCGCTGCACGTCCCAGTGCACGATCTCCTTGAACGGCACGTAGTCGCCGGCGCGCACCATCTGCTTGCAGTCGCTGTAGCGCATGTCCGAGCCGACGTACTTCCAGCCCGACTGGCCCCAGCGGAACGACCCGAAGTAGTCGCCGTGGCCCTCGTCGAACCAGCGATGCAGCGAGTCGTGCTTGGTCCGCTCGGGATGGTCGAAGTAGAAGTCGGCGTACTGGTGCCAGCCCTCGTGGTAGGTCACCGTCTCGGTCGCGCCCTTGCCCATCATCTGGTCGCCGCCGAGGAACACGACCAGCTCCTTGCTCGACGGCGAGAACCAGCCGACGACGCCGGGCGGCGACTGGCCGTACTTCATGAACTGGTCGTAGGTCGCGCACAGGCGGAACACCGAGAAGCGCACCGTGCCGAGCTTCTCCTTCGGCGGCTCGCTGCCCTCGCCGCCGTCGCTGCCGCCCGCGTCGGCCTGCGCCGGCGCCGCCGTCGACACGCCGGTCGTCGGTCCGTCGAGGCTCGGGATCGACTTCGGATCCGGCATGATCGCCTTGGTGCCGGTCGCGTCGAGCGGGTAGTTGCCGAGGTAGAGCTCGCGCATCTTCTCCAGCCGCTCCGAGTAGAAGATCGCGTCCTTCTTCGCCTTGGTTCGCTCGTCGGGCTTCTCGAAGTCCCACGAGTAGATGACGATGTAGTTCGGCTGCGTGAAGTAGTCCCAGCCCTGCAGGCCCTGGATGTTCGCCTTCGCGGCGGCCAACGCGGCCTGCTTGTCCGGCGTGTCGGCGTACTTGTCGCGCTTCTTGTCGGAGTCCGCCGCCGCGGAGTCGGGGTCGAGCTCGCGACCGCTGGCGATGATGCGATCGATCAGGTTCGACCACTTGCTCTTCGGCGACTTCTGGTTCTTGCTCTCGAGCGGCATCTCGATCACGAGCGCCACTTCCTTGTCCTGGAAGTCGAACACGGCCGCCTCGCAGTAGCTGACGCCGGCCGGGCCGTAGTCGTCGGGCACCACCCAGACCCAGTGCGCGTAGTCGAGCTTGCCCGACTTGCCGCGCTTCTTCTTGCCCGCGGTGACGACCTTCAGCTCCGCCTGCTTCTCCTTCACCTCGTCGAGCCAGGACTGGAAGCTCCGGTGGCGTTTGGAGCCCATCGTCGCCATCAGGCGCTTGATCTGCTCCTTCAGTTCCGCCGGCATGTCCTCCGGCAGGTCCGCATCGGCATCGGCCGACTCCTTCTTGCTGAACACGTAGACGTCACAGTTCCAGTAGTACTGGGCGCGCACGAAGTCGGCGTCGTCCTTGGGGCGCAGGCGCGCACGGTGGTACAGCGACGCGTCACCGAGCTGCATCGGCAGCCGTTCGAGCCGGCTCGGCGCATCGAATTCGATGCCGGCCTCCGGCACGGCTTCGATGCGCCACGCCTGGCCCACCGCGGTGCTCGCGAGCCACGAGAACAGGAAGGCGCCGAGCGCCCGTGCGAGATGTCTGCCTGCCAACATGCCGATCTCCTCCGGGTCTGAACCGTTGCAGCAGCGTAGCGCCCGCCGCGCGGGCGCACAGTGGCCAATTGCCACGGCGCCCGGTCGGGAAGATTGCATGAGCGGTCGCGACGCTCGACCATGCGGGTCCCCATGAACACCATCGCATTGCTCGGCACGGGCCTGCTCGGCTCCGGCATGGTCGAGAACCTGCTCAGGAAGGGCCATCCGGTCCGGATCTGGAACCGCACGCGCGACAAGCTGGCGCCGCTCGTGAAGCTGGGCGCCGTGGCCGCGGCAGATCCGGCCAGCGCCGTGCGCGGCGCCGCCCGCGTGCACCTGGTGCTGGCCGAGGACACGGCCGTCGACGCCGTGATCGCCGCGCTGCGGCCCGGCCTGGCCGCGGACGTGCCGGTCGTCGACCACAGCACCAACCTGCCGGTCCGGGTCGCGGCGCGCTTCGCCGCGCTGCGCGCCGCCGGCGTGCGCTACGTGCCGGCGCCGGTGTTCATGTCGCCGGCCAACGCGCGCGAGGCCAGCGGCCTGATGCTGCTGGCTGGCCCTCAGCCCGACGCCGACGCGCTGCAGCCGGAGCTCGCGCCGATGACCGGCAAGATCTGGTACACCGGCGAACGCCCCGACCTCGCGGCGGTCTACAAGCTCGCCGGCAACTCGCTGTTCTTCGTGCTGGCCGGCGCGATGCACGACGTGCTGGCGATGGGCAAGGGCAACGACGTGGCGCCCGAGCTGCTGCTGAAGCTGTTCGACGTGTTCAAGCCGGGCAGCGCGGTGCCGTTCCTCGGCCAGCGCGTGATCGCGGCCGGCGACGGCCCCGCCAGCTTCGAGCTGGCGATGGCGCGCAAGGACGCGCGCCTGATGCAGGAGACCGCCGGCGCCCACCGCCTGCTGGTGCTGCCGGCCATCGTCGCGGCGATGGACGCGGCGATCGCGCGCGGCCTCGGCGGCGCGGATTTCGCGGCGTTCACGAAGTAGCCACGGGCACCGCGCCGCCATGCAGCAGCAGGTCCCGCACGCGCTGCTCGGAGCGACGCCGCGCGCCGGGCGTGAACACCTGCACCGCCGTCTGCACCAGCACGCGCAGGTCCTGCGCCAGCGACCAGGTGTCGAGGTCCGCCAACTCCAGGCCCACCTTCGCCGGCAGCAGGATCGTGCGGTAGCAGCGCACCGGGTCGCGGAACCCGGCCAGCACCTCGTCCTCGCCGAGGTGCAGCAGCGCGGCGCGACTGATCAGACCGGGCCGCACCGCGAGCATGCGGTCGCGCGACTGCGCGTCGAGCGCGGCGAGGTTGTCGGCGGTCTGCGGCCGCGGCCCGACCAGGCTCATGGAGCCGGCGAGCAGGCAGGCGAGCTGCGGCAGTTCGTCGAGACGCCAGCGGCGCAGCAGCGCCCCGGGCCCGGTGACGCGCCGATCGCCGGCGACCGCGACCGCGGGCTCGACGGGACTGCCGGCGCGCAGCGTGCGGAACTTGTAGACCGGAAACGGCCGGCCGCCGCGCCCCACGCGCGCCTCGGCGTAGACGATCGACCCCGAACGGTCCCACCAGACCCACAGCGCGATCGCCGCCAGCACCGGCGCCAGGAGCAGCAGCGCGGCCACCGCCACGACCAGGTCCAGCGCCCGGTTGGCGCCCTGCTGCCCCCGCGTCCGCATCATGCGAGCAGCACGCCGAGCCCGCTGCCGAGCGCGTAGACGCAGAACGCCAGCAGCGACGCCGGCTGGACCGGACGGCGGCGGTAGAAGTCGAACGGCGCGCGCCAGGTCTGCACGCAGGCGTAGACCGAGAACGGCACCGCCAGCAGGCCGAACCACGCCGCCGAGGGCAGGCGCGCGACGAACGGCGCCGCGACCAGCACCGCGTAGGCGGCGGCGTGCAGCCACGGCAGCACGCGGCTGGCGCGATGCGGGCCGAGCCGCACGACCAGGTTGCGCTTGCCGGCCGCGGCGTCGGCGCGATGGTCGGGGAACTCGTTGACCCACAGGAACGCCGCGATCAGCAGCCCCAGCGGCACCGCCAGCCACAGCACGTCGACCCGACCCGGGCCGGCCTGGATCCAGTAGACGCTGAGCACGATCAGCGGCCCGTAGCAGAGCACGACGTCCAGCTCGCCGAGGCCGCGGTAGCACAGCCGCAGCGGCGGGCCGTGGTACGACCAGCCGAGCACGAGGCCGACCAGCCCGAGCCACAGCACCGCCGGTTCGCGGCCGAACACGATCCAGGCGCCGAGCCCGACGCCGACGCCGCCGAACACCGCGGCGATCGCCCAGGTCTGGCCGCGCGTCAGCAGACGGTCGACCAGCACGCGCTTGCCGCCGGAGAAGTCGGTGCGGTCCTCGGGCGCCACCGCGAGGTCGGTGCCCGAATCGAAGTCGACGACTTCACCCCAGGCGTTCTTCGCCACCTCCATGCCGAACAGCGCCAGCGCCGTGACCGCGAGCCAGCCCGGCGCGAAGTGTCCCTCGTGCACGGCTACCGCGACGCCGACCAGCATCGCCGCGGCCGACGTGATGCTGATCTTCGGATCGGCGAGGTGCCACAGGCCCGACCACGGGCGGCCGGAGGCGGGAGCAGACGCGGACATCTGCACCGACTCTAGCCACCGTCGCGGTTCGCCGGTCTACGCTGTTCGGATGGTGC